>NZ_JBEPNM010000003.1:0-589745 GCF_040546285.1 Pantoea sp. UYEF8
CCGGATGTGTAAGCGCAGCGATGCGTTGAGCTAACCGGTACTAATGACCCGTGAGGCTTAACCTTACAACGCCAGAGGCGTTTTGAGAGACGAAAAGATTTTCAGCCTTGTTCATAACGGATTGAGCCGTGCGGCCCCTGGAGGCGGCGCGGACAACAGAATTTGCCTGGCGGCTGTAGCGCGGTGGTCCCACCTGACCCCATGCCGAACTCAGAAGTGAAACGCCGTAGCGCCGATGGTAGTGTGGGGTCTCCCCATGCGAGAGTAGGGAACTGCCAGGCATCAAACCAGTGAAGAAGCCCCGCACGAAAGTGCGGGGCTTTTTTACGTCTGCGATTTGCCACTTTAAGCTGAAACATTTTCATTTTCTGCATGAAACCTCGACATTACAGGACCACCAGGCTAATGTTGGGCATCCAGATGTCTAAACGTTTATATGGTTGTAAGAGGTGAGCAGGCTATGCCAATCAGGGTTCCCGACGAATTACCGGCAGTGAATTTTTTGCGTAACGAAAACGTCTTTGTGATGACCTCGTCACGCGCCAGTGTTCAGGAGATCCGTCCGCTTAAAGTGTTGGTACTGAATCTGATGCCGAAAAAGATCGAAACGGAAAATCAGTTCCTGCGCCTGCTCTCAAATTCACCGTTACAGATCGATATTCAGCTGTTACGCATCGACAGCCGGGAGTCACGTAACACGCCGACTGAGCATCTCAATAACTTCTACTGCAATTTTGAAGATATCCAGCACGACAACTTTGATGGCTTAATCGTGACAGGTGCTCCGCTGGGACTGGTCGACTTTAATGATGTGGCGTACTGGCCACAGATCCAGCGCGTGCTGCACTGGGCCAAAGAGCATGTTACCTCAACGCTGTTTGTCTGTTGGGCAGTGCAGGCGGCGCTTAATATTTTGTATGGCATTCCAAAGCAGACCAGGCATAACAAGCTATCAGGTGTCTTTGAGCATCAGATATTGCATCCGCATGCCTTACTGACCCGCGGATTTGATGATAATTTCCTGGCGCCGCATTCACGTTATGCTGATTTCCCGACGCAGTTGATTACCGATTATACCGATCTGGAATTATTTGCTGAATCGGAACAAACCGGTGCCTACCTGATGGCGAGTAAAGACAAACGACTGGTGTTTGTTACCGGTCATCCTGAATACGATGCGTTGACCTTATCGGGTGAATATCACCGTGATTATGAAGCCGGCCTCAATCCTGAGGTGCCTTATAATTACTTCCCCCAGGATAATCCGGCACTGCCACCGCGTGCCGCCTGGCGTAGCCACGGTAATCTGCTGTTCTCTAACTGGCTTAACTACTACGTCTATCAGATCACACCGTTTGATTTACGCCGCATGAATCCGACTCTTGAATAGCGCCGGGATATCCTCAACTGAACCGTGTTAGCCGCTGGCGACACGGTTTTTTTTCACCTGAAATTGACGGTGAAAACTGTTCCCTTAGAAAATAAAAGTTTAACTACTTTAAAAACAATCGGATGGATAATTTATTCCAATAAAATGGAAATAGTTTTTGATTTAGAAAATTAAATGAATATGCTCTGATCCTGTAGTTCACAAAACAGTCGATCCGGGGATCCGCGTTATTCGATCCTCTGAATACAGGAGAGCGCCAGCATGACAGATTCTGTAATCAGCCATACCCTGACCTTCAGCCAGCCCTTTAACCATGCCGAACAGCAGTTGCTGACTGCCGAGGCGATTCTGTTTTTAGATGCGCTGGTTACGCGCTTTGCCTCACAGCGTGACGCGTTACTGACGGCCCGCCAGCTGCGACAGCAACAGTACGATCAGGGTTATCTGCCCGACTTTGATATGGAAACAGCTTCCATTCGCGCTAGTGAGTGGGCAATCCGTTCGATTCCGGAAGATTTGAAGGATCGTCGGGTCGAAATTACCGGTCCGCCGGATCGCAAAATGGTGATTAACGCCCTGAATGCGAATGTAAAAGTGTTTATGGCAGATTTTGAGGACTCGCTGTCACCGGAGTGGAATAAGCTGATGGAGGGGCAGTTGACCCTGCGTGAAGCGGTACAGGGCACCCTGAGCTATACCAGCGATGCCGGCAAAATTTACCAGCTGCGCGCCGATTCAGCCGTGCTGATGTGTCGGGTGCGCGGCCTGCATCTATCGGAAAAGCATGTCAGCTGGCAGGGCAATCCGATTCCCGCCGGGCTGTTTGATTTCGCGCTCTATTTCTTTCACAACGTTCACCCGTTGCTGGCGAAAGGCAGCGGTCCCTATTTCTATCTGCCCAAAACCGAAAGCTGGCAGGAGGTCGCCTGGTGGCGTGAGATCTTCAGCTTCAGTGAGGATCGTTTCGATCTGCCGCGCGGCACTATCAAAGCCACGGTACTGATAGAAACTCTGCCGGCGGTCTTCCAGATGGATGAGATCCTGTGGAATCTGCGCGATCACATCGTTGGCCTTAACTGTGGGCGCTGGGACTACATCTTCAGCTATATCAAAACGCTGAAACAGCATGCGGATCGGGTACTGCCGGATCGCCAGTCCGTCACCATGTCTCAGCCTTTTCTGGACGCCTATTCACGCCTGCTGATCAAAACCTGTCATCGGCGCGGCGCGTTTGCGATGGGCGGCATGTCAGCGCTGATCCCGAGTAAAGATCCGGCGCGTAATGCCTGGGTGCTGCAACGCGTTACGGAAGATAAGCAGCGCGAAGCGAACAACGGTCATGATGGCACCTGGATCGCCCATCCCGGTCTGGCGGACACCGCGATGGCGGTATTTGATGCGGTGCTGGGCAACCGGCTTAACCAGCTATCGGTCACACGGGAAGAGGATGCGCCGATCGACGCGACCACGCTGCTGGCGCCCTGTTCCGGTGAACGCACTGAAGCGGGTATGCGCGCCAATATTCGCGTAGCGCTGCAATACCTTGAAGCCTGGATCAGCGGCAACGGCTGTGTGCCGATTGATGGCCTGATGGAGGATGCCGCCACGGCAGAGATTGCCCGCACCTCAATCTGGCAATGGATACGTCATCAGCAAACCCTGAGCAGTGGTCAGCAGGTCACCGCTGAACTGTTCCTGCGCTGGCTGAACGAAGAACTCCATCTGTTGCAGCAGAGCCTGGGCGAAACCCGGTTCAGTGCCGGTCGCTATGGCGAAGCGGCACAGCTGATGGCGCAAATCACCACCGAACGCGAGCTGGTCTCATTCCTTACTCTGCCGGGCTACCGCCTGATCCCCTGACTCTCGGAGACATTGCCATGACACGTACTCAACAAATTCAGCAACTCGAGCAGCACTGGCAGCACCCGCGCTGGGAAGGCATCACCCGTCCTTACAGTGCGGCAGAGGTGGTAAATTTGCGCGGCTCGGTACAGCCCGCCTGCACTCTGGCCCAGCGCGGTGCGGAAAAACTGTGGGCGCTGCTTAACGGAGACGCGAAGAAGGGTTACATCAATAGTCTGGGCGCGTTAAGCGGTGGGCAGGCATTACAGCAGGCAAAGGCCGGTATAGAGGCGATCTATCTCTCTGGCTGGCAGGTGGCTGCCGATGCCAACGTGGCGGGACAGATGTACCCGGATCAGTCGCTCTATCCGGTTAACTCGGTACCTGAAGTGGTGACGCGCATCAATCAGACCTTTCAGCGCGCCGACCAGATTCAGTGGTCCAGCGGGATTGAAGCGGGTGACAGTCGCTATACCGACTTCTTTCTGCCGATCGTTGCCGATGCCGAAGCGGGATTCGGCGGCGTGCTGAATGCGTTTGAGCTGATGAAAGCGATGATTCAGGCGGGAGCGGCGGCCGTTCACTTTGAAGATCAGCTGGCGGCGGTGAAAAAATGCGGTCATATGGGCGGTAAAGTGCTGGTACCGACGCAGGAAGCGATACAAAAACTGGTGGCTGCCCGGCTGGCGGCCGATGTCATGGGCGTGCCCACGCTGCTGCTGGCGCGTACCGATGCCGATGCAGCCGATTTGATTACCTCAGACTGCGATGAATACGATCGTCCTTTCATCAGTGGCGACCGCACTGCAGAGGGGTTCTTCCGCACCAATGCCGGTATCGAGCAGGCGATCAGCCGCGGTCTGGCTTATGCCCCTTACGCTGACATTCTGTGGTGTGAAACCTCGACGCCCGATCTGGCTATGGCGCAGCGTTTTGCCGATGCCATCCACGCCCGCTATCCCGGTAAATTGCTGGCCTATAACTGTTCGCCATCGTTCAACTGGAAAAAAAATCTCGACGATCGCACCATCGCACAGTTTCAGCAGGCGCTCAGCGAGATGGGCTATCGCTTCCAGTTCATCACGCTGGCCGGGATTCACAGCATGTGGTTCAACATGTTTGACCTGGCTCACGCCTATGCGCAGGGCGAGGGCATGCGCCACTATGTTGAGAAAGTGCAGCAGCCTGAATTTGCCGCGCGCGATCGCGGTTACAGCTTCTCATCGCATCAGCAGGAAGTGGGCACCGGCTATTTTGATCGGGTCACCACCACCATCCAGGGCGGTAAATCGTCGGTGACGGCGCTGACCGGTTCGACTGAAGAGCACCAGTTCTGAGTAAATCCCTGACAGTCTCCTGCCCGGCTGTTCGCGGGCGGGCTTTTATCGGAGCTGATTATGCCGCCACGCGAATCGCTGATTGCGCACACCATCCTGCAGGGCTTCGACGCACAATATGGCCGCTTTCTCGACATCACGGCCGGAGCCCAGCAGCGCTTTGAACAGGCTGAATGGCAGGCGGTGCAGCAGGCCATGAAAGCAAGAATCCATCTCTACGATCATCATGTCGGGCTGGTCGCCGATCAGCTGCGGGTGCTGAATGGTGCAGCCTGCTGGGATAAGGCGTTCTGGCTACGGGTAAAGAGCCAGTATGAAAGCTTATTGCCTGGCTATCCGCGCTATGAAATTGCAGAGAGTTTCTTTAATTCGGTCTACTGCCGGCTGCACGGTCATGCCGATTTGCAGCCAGAACGGCTATTTATCTTCAGTTCTCAATCACCGTCAGCACAGATAAGTCCGTCGCGGCCGCTGGCGCGCGGCTATCAGCCACAGCAGGGCTGGCAGGCGTTGATCGGACAGGTGCTGCGTGATTTACCGTTAACCTTGCCATGGCAGCATCGCGAACGTGATATCGGCTGGATTGTGCGCCACCTGCAGACGCAGTTTCCGCAGCTGGAGCAGGGCTGGCTTGAGGTCAGTTGCGAACTGTTTTATCGCAATAAAACTGCATGGCTGGTGGCGCGTCTGCACCTGCCGGATGCCATCCATCCCTGTCTGTTGCCGATTCAGCGCAGCGCGGCGGGCGAACTGTGGATCGATACCTGTCTGACCGATGTGGATGATGCCAGTATTGTGTTTGGTTTCGCCCGCGCGTATTTCATGGTTTATGCGCCGATGCCCGCAGCGCTGGTGGCGTGGCTGCAGCCGATTCTGCCAGGCAAAACGCTGGCCGAACGTTATATGGCGATTGGCTGCCAGAAGCATGGCAAGACCGAAAGTTACCGCGAATACCTGCAGGCGCTGGAACAGAGTGAAGCTGAATTTGAGATCGCACCTGGCATTCGCGGCATGGTGATGCTGGTCTTCACGCTGCCTGGCTTTGATCGGGTGTTTAAAGTGATTAAAGATCGCTTCGCGCCGCAAAAAGAGGTAACGGAGGCCCAGGTGCGCGCCTGCTATCAGCAGGTTAAAGAGCACGATCGCGTCGGACGAATGGCGGATACTCAGGAGTTTGAGCAGTTCGCGCTGCCGCTGGCGCGTATCTCGCCTGAACTGCTGGCCGAACTTAACGCCTGCGCGGCGGAGAAGCTGAAGATTGAAGGCGACCGGCTGATCATTCGGCACCTGTGGCTCGAACGCCGCATGCAGCCGCTTAACCTCTATCTGGCGCAGGCCAGTGCCGAACAACGGCGTCAGGCGATTGAGGAGTATGGCAATGCTATCCGGCAGCTGGCGGCGGCGAATATCTTCCCGGGCGACATGCTGTTTAAAAACTTCGGCATAACCCGCCATGGCCGGGTGGTGTTTTACGACTACGATGAGATCCGACCGATGCAGGAACTGCACTTCCGTGAGGTGCCGGCCGCGCGCTACGAAGAGGATGAACTCAGCGCCGAACCCTGGTACAGCGTCGGGCCGGACGATGTATTTCCGGAAACCTTCCGTTATGCCCTATGCAGCGACGCTGCCATCGGTGCTTTGCTGCTGGAACTGCATCCGGAGATTTTTGAGGCCCGCTGGTGGCGAGCCCAGCAACAACGCATTGCCGGGGGACACGTGGAAGAGGTGATTGCCTGGCGGCAGGCGCAGCGCTTCTGCGTGCGCTACGCGACGGAGGCAGTCAGCGACCACTGTACGCTAGCGTGACCTGACGCGCTTCACGGATCACCAGCGCACCCAGTTCGGTAATGCGATCGTCGGTCATCCTGGCGATCGGACCGGAGATGGAGAGGGCCGCAAACGGCTCGCCGTGTTCGTCATAGATCGGTGCTGCAACACAGCGCAGTCCAAGCGCATGCTCTTCATCATCAAACGAGAAGCCCGCTTTACGCACCTGCGCCAGATTCTCTTTCAGGCTCTGCGGCGACATCAGGGTCTTCGGCGTGTAGTAATGCAACCCTTTCTGATGCAGCAGCGTCGTGACCTGCTCATCGCTGAGATGGGCCAGAAACGCTTTGCCGGCTCCCGACGCGTGCATGGGCAGCTTGCCGCCAATTGGTGCGGACATGCGCATCAGCTGGGTACACTGCACCTGATCGATGATCACCGCCTGATGATCGCTGAGATCCAGCACCGCCAGATTAACCGTCTCGCCCGAGGCGTCCATCAGGCTGCGCAGTACCGGATGCACCAGCGCCAGCAGATTGCGACTCTGCAAGAAGCTGCTGCCCACCACGAAGGCATGTGCTCCGATGGTCCACAACCCCAGATCGCCCACCTGGCGGACAAACCCCTGCTGCTGCATGGTGCTGAGCAGGCGATGAGTCGTGGAGTTCGGCAAACCTGCCTGCTGTGCCAGTTCGGTCAGCGCCACGCTGCCGTGGGAATCGGCAATCAGCTCCAGCAGTGTCAGGCCGCGGGTCAGGGATTGCACCTGGCCACCCGCGGGTGCGGCAGTGGCGGCAGTGCCGCGAGGTTTTTTGCCGCGCTTAACGGGAACAGGCGTCGCCATGATCAAATCTCCTTAGGAATGTGGAAATCATTTTCGTTTTAATCACGCGCTTTGCAAATGCTGGTTTTCTGGTCAGACCTGTTCATGGCCGACCTGAAAATGTCTCAGCTAAGGTTGCTTTGTTGGTTAACCCGCTTATGACAGAATGACTAGCAGCTATTTCAGCCAGCAGATTGACGTGGGTGGGCCATCAGTGAGCAATAAAATCGAAGCGCTACATCAGCAGCTCGCACAACGCATTATGGTGTTGGACGGCGGTATGGGTACCATGATCCAGAGCTATAAGCTGGATGAGCAGGATTTTCGCGGCAGCCGTTTTGCCGACTGGCCCTGCGATCTTCAGGGCAATAACGATCTGCTGGTATTGACTAAACCAGCGGTGATCCGCGAGATCCACGACGCCTATCTGGCTGCCGGTGCCGATATTCTCGAAACCAATACCTTTAATGCCACCACCATTGCGATGGCGGATTACCAGATGGAAGCGTTATCGGCCGAGATCAACTACGAGGCCGCCCGTCTGGCGCGCGTCTGCGCCGATGAATGGACGGCAAAAACGCCGGATCGCCCACGCTACGTCGCGGGCGTGCTGGGGCCGACAAACCGTACCTGCTCGATCTCGCCCGATGTTAACGATCCCGCCTACCGTAACGTCACTTTTAATCAGCTGGTGGACGCCTACCGCGAATCGACCCGTGCGCTGGTGGAAGGCGGCTGTGACATCATCATGATCGAAACGGTGTTCGATACCCTGAATGCCAAAGCGGCGATCTATGCGGTCCAGACCGAGATGGAAGCGCTCGGCGTGACGCTGCCGCTGATGATTTCAGGCACCATCACCGATGCCTCCGGCCGGACACTCTCCGGCCAGACCACCGAGGCCTTTTACAACTCCCTGCGGCACGCTGAACCACTCTCCTTTGGCCTTAACTGCGCCCTCGGACCGGACGAGCTGCGTCAGTATGTGGCGGAGCTGTCGCGCATCGCCGAGGGTTACGTCACTGCGCACCCGAACGCTGGTTTACCCAATGCTTTTGGCGAATACGATCTGGATGCGGAGCTGATGGCGCAGCAGATTGGCGAATGGGCGACTTCGGGTTTTCTGAATATTATCGGTGGCTGTTGCGGGACCACACCGCAGCATATCGCCGCCATGGTGGCGGCCGTTGAGGGCGTTGCTCCGCGTAAGCTGCCGACGATCCCGGTTGCCTGTCGTCTGGCCGGTCTTGAGCCGCTCAACATTACCGCAGAATCGCTGTTTGTTAACGTCGGCGAACGGACCAACGTTACCGGTTCAGCCAAATTCAAACGGCTGATTAAAGAAGAGAAATATAACGAAGCGCTGGAAGTAGCGCTGCAGCAGGTTGAAAGCGGTGCTCAGATCATCGACATCAACATGGATGAAGGAATGCTCGACGCCGAAGCGGCGATGGTGCGCTTCCTGAATCTGATTGCTGGTGAGCCGGATATTGCCCGCGTCCCGATCATGATCGACTCCTCAAAGTGGGAGGTGATTGAAAAAGGGCTGCAGTGCATTCAGGGTAAAGGCATCGTTAACTCCATTTCGATGAAAGAGGGTGAAGCGGCCTTTATTCATCATGCGCGCCAGGTCCGCCGCTACGGTGCGGCGATGGTAGTGATGGCATTTGATGAGGTGGGCCAGGCGGATACCCGCGCCCGTAAGATTGAGATTTGTCGCCGCGCCTATCGCATCCTGACGGAGCAGGTCGGTTTCCCGCCGGAAGATATCATCTTCGACCCCAACATTTTTGCGGTGGCGACCGGCATTGAAGAACACAACAACTACGCGATGGATTTCATCGGCGCCTGTGAGGATATCAAGCGCGAGCTGCCACATGCGATGATCTCCGGTGGCGTCTCCAACGTGTCGTTTTCATTCCGCGGCAACGATCCGGTGCGCGAAGCGATACACGCGGTATTTCTCTACTACGCCATCCGAAAAGGCATGGATATGGGCATCGTCAACGCCGGCCAGCTGGCGATTTATGACGATCTGCCGGCGGAGCTGCGCGATGCGGTAGAAGATGTGATCCTCAATCGCCGTGATGACGGGACCGAGCGGTTGCTGGATCTGGCGGAAAAATACCGTGGCGGCAAAAGTGACGGTGCTCAGGAAAAACAGCTGGCCGAGTGGCGCAGCTGGGACGTGGTGAAGCGGCTGGAATATTCGCTGGTCAAAGGCATCACCGAATTCATTGAGCAGGATACCGAAGAGGCGCGCCAGCAGGTGCCGCGTCCGATAGAGGTGATCGAAGGCCCGCTGATGTCCGGCATGAACGTGGTTGGCGATCTGTTTGGCGAAGGCAAGATGTTCCTGCCGCAGGTGGTGAAATCGGCGCGGGTAATGAAGCAGGCGGTGGCTTATCTGGAGCCCTTTATCGAAGCCAGCAAAGAGGCGGGGCGCAGCAACGGTAAAATCGTGCTGGCCACGGTCAAAGGCGACGTTCACGACATTGGAAAAAACATCGTTGGCGTAGTGCTGCAGTGCAACAACTACGAAATTATTGACCTCGGCGTGATGGTGCCGGGCGAGAAGATCCTGAAAACGGCGCGTGAAGTGAATGCTGACATCATTGGCCTGTCGGGCCTGATTACGCCGTCGCTGGATGAGATGGTCAATATGGCGAAAGAGATGGAGCGTCAGGGCTTCACTCTACCGCTGCTGATCGGCGGCGCGACCACCTCTAAAGCGCATACGGCGGTCAAAATTGAGCAGAACTACAGCGGTCCGACGGTCTACGTGCAGAACGCCTCACGTACCGTAGGCGTGGTCTCTTCACTGCTTTCCGCCACGCTGAAAGAGGATTTTGTGGCGCGGACCCGTAAAGAGTACGAAACCGTGCGTATTCAGCATGCGCGCAAAAAACCGCGCACCCCGCCGGTATCGTTGCAGGTGGCCCGCGACAACGCCACCTCGATTGACTGGCAGAGCTATACGCCGCCGGTGCCGCATCGTCTCGGGGTCAGTCAGGTCGAGGCCAGTATTGAAACGCTGCGCAACTACATTGACTGGACGCCGTTCTTCATGACCTGGTCGCTGGCTGGCAAGTATCCGCGCATCCTGGAAGATGAGGTGGTCGGAGAAGAGGCACAGCGCCTGTTCGCCGATGCGAATGCGATGCTGGACCAGCTAAGCCAGCAGGCACTGTTGAAACCGCGCGGCGTGGTCGGTATTTTTCCGGCTAACCGGGTCGGCGATGACATCGAGATCTATCGCGATGAGCGCCGCAGTGAGTTACTGGTAGTGAGTCATCACTTACGTCAGCAGACCGAAAAAACCGACTTCGCCAACTACTGTCTGGCGGACTTTGTCGCACCTAAATCAAGCGGTAAAGCGGACTATCTCGGTGCCTTCGCGGTGACCGGCGGACTGGAAGAGGATGCGCTGGCGGAGGCGTACGATCGTCAGCATGACGACTACAACAAGATCATGGTGAAAGCGCTGGCTGACCGTCTGGCTGAAGCCTTTGCGGAATATCTGCATGAACGCGTGCGTAAAGTGATCTGGGGATTTGCGCCCAACGAAAACCTGAGTAATGAAGAGCTGATTCGCGAAAATTATCAGGGCATACGGCCAGCGCCAGGCTATCCGGCCTGTCCCGAGCATACTGAGAAAGCGGCGATCTGGACCTTGCTGGATGTGGAAAAGCAGACCGGCATGCAGCTGACCGAATCCTTTGCCATGTGGCCAGGCGCGGCAGTCTCAGGCTGGTATTTCAGCCATCCTGACAGTCGCTACTTCGCTGTGGCGCAGATTCAGCGCGATCAGGTGGAGGATTATGCGGCGCGTAAAGGGATGTCAGTGACCGAGGTCGAGCGCTGGCTGGCACCAAATCTCGGCTACGACGCAGACTAAACAAAAAAGCGGCCTGATGGCCGCCTGAGGTTGTTACACAGTCTGGCCCGGTCAGCAGTGAAATCGAGCCAGCGCAGGATACACGGTCAGATCGGAAAGGCGCTAAAGCCAGTCCCTGGCCGCTCGGCCCGCACAATACGTACCTCATCCCTGAATTGCGCCCGTAGCCGGGCCAACGCTTTGCATTGTTCAAAAACGCTCCCGGCGTTTTTATCCGGGCAGCGGGACGCTTTCCTCTTCTGACCGCGTTCCCTGCGCATTGAGCTTAGGTGCTGCGGCCAGCTTCACCCTGATTCGGCTTTTCAGCGTCTGAAGCGTTCAGAGGGCCGTCTGAAATGTGTACCGAAGTCAACGCGATGGGAGTATACGCCCGGAGTAAAGCATCGCGGGCCAGGGATGGCCCGCGCTGAGCATGCCATGGATGGCATTTTTTGCGTCTTTACGCAGGGCGTATGCTCCCTGATCCCGCTTTCTATCAACAGCATGAAGCGGCCCGGAGGCCGCCTCTGTTTAGTTAAAGCGAGCGTCGCGATCCGACGTCAAATCATACAGCTGGTACTTACGGCCCAGCATCTGACCACCGTCACGCGTCAGCGGCACCCAGTTGACCTGCGCCCGACCACGGGTTGGGGTGACGGTGAACAGATCCATCGGAATCGAGATGTAGAACCCTTTGGTGAAGTCACCTTCGCCATACTCTTCAGACGACACGTTGGTTTTAGTGGCATAAACACCCACCATTACGCCGCTGTCAAAGCGCTTCGACACGTCTACCGTCACACCTTTATCTTTCGCCAGATACTGACCGACGCTGGTTTTGACCAACACATCCTGCATAAACCACGGACGCCAGTAGGCGGTCAGGTTGCCGGTTGAGGCTTTGTAACGGGTAAACTGCATCATATTGTCCCAGTCACGCTGCCGGACATAGTTGGCATCAACGCCCACGGCCCAGTTGGCATCGACCGGACGATAGAGCAGCTCGCCGCCCACGCCGCCATACATGGTTTCGAGATAACCGCCATACAGCTGACCATAGAAGCCATTGCCGAGGTGGCCCATATAGTTAGCCTGCAGATCGTTAACGTAGACGTTGTTCTCAACGTAGTCGCGGATATGGGTCCGCACGCGGGGCAGGCTGGAGTCCGCTGGCGCGCCGTTGTAGTTGAACTTGTCATAGTTGTTAGCGAGGTTGCCGAACAGGCTACCGCCCACAAGCAGGTGATCGGTCAGCCAGTAATCGACGTTACCCATCACGCCAACCTGATACATGTAGAAGCTTTCCGGGCCGCCCACTGACTGATTGAGCACCGGTGACAGGCTGTAGTTCAGGCGATCTTTACGGATAAACATTCCCTGCTCAGTCTGACCCGGATCCACCGGATTTTCACGCGTCTGCTGCAGCGGCTGCTCGTGGCCCAGCGGATAGCCCGCCAGCGTATTGTGCAGGCTGGCGACCGGCGTCACGGTGGTGACCTGCGGCATATTGAAGCGGGACTCGGTGACGCTGATGGTATCAATGTCCGCCGGCAGGTGGTTCATGACGATGCGGTTAGCGCGATCGACCCCTTCCTGGGTGTCGCGATATTTGGTCTGCTCGCCCGACACATACAGCGTGTGGCCTTTGGTCTGAATGCGTGGACCGTCGAGTCCGGCATTGTACTTCAGGTCAGTCAGCTGATTACCGACCACGGTCGGCTCCAGCAGCTTCGGCTGAGGCTGCGGGTTATACGCCGGTTTCTCGCTGTCGATGTGCGCCTGACGCAGATCGTTAAAGTTGGTGCGGATGGTCACACCAAACATAAAGGTGTTGCCGCGCTCGTAGCTGGCATTAATATCTGCCCAGTCGGTCACGCGATAGATGGCACCGACGTTAACTTTGCTGCTCTGCGTCAGCCGGCCGGCGAAATCATCCTGATAATCGTTGCCTTCATATTCCATCTTAAGCCGCAGCGGCTGCCACGGTGTCTGATACTCGACGCCGCCAAACAGGGCCGTTGGACCATGGAACATCTGTGAGCCATTGATCGAGCCCGCTTCCCCGACCCGTGGACGCTGACAGTAGCTGTCGCTGTAGGAGCAGAACGGGTTTTTAACCGTGCCGCTGTTGCCGAGATAGCCCCAGCCAAGGCCGAGCGTGAAGTCAAACGGACCCCAGGCTTTGCTGGCGACCAGATATTCGCTGTCGAACAGCCCGGTACCGCCAAGATCACGGGTACCCAGCGCCACTTCCGGCAGCCAGAAACCTTCCTGCCACAGACGCAGTTTCAGATCGAAGGCTTTATCTTTGTAGCTCTGATTGCCACTGAAGTCTGACACGGCGCTGTAGCGGCGGGTACGTACATCGGTATAGCGAACGGTGGTTTCCAGCCACGGGAACAGCTGCAGCGACGCGGAGTAATAGCGGTACTGATCGTTGTCGCGCGCGTTAAGGCTGAACTCGCCCTCTCTGGCCATGCGCGCCGTCGGCACCTGCATCAGGCCAACACCACCGAAATCGGATTGTGAAGGGCCCACCGGCGCGGGCCAGGTTTCAGCCTGCGCCTGACAGGCTGTCGCCACAGAAACAGCCAACAGGCTGAAGAGATAACGTTTTTTCATCAGTCTGGTATCCGGTGAGTCAGAACGGAAAGGATGCGATTATTCAGATCGTCATAGGCGCCTGGCAGGCTCCATGATGAGAAGCCCAGCCAGATAATGCTGCCCGGTTCCACTTCGACGTGACGGTGGTTCCAGTAAGCAATCGGCACCTGCTGCGTGGCACCTGAGGGGGCGATAACCGTTGCAAAGTTTCGTTCCGCGCCGGAAAGGCGTGCATGATCGGCCAGGTATTCGCGCACTGAGCGGCCCGGTTGCCAGCTGACCTTGCCTGCGCCGCTCAGCGCGCCGAGCAGTAACACCGAATCAGACCGGGTTTGCAGATAGAGATCGTAGCTGCCTTCAAGGCGGCGATTGTCGGCCGGATGCAGGCGCACCCAGTCCGGATCGAGCGAGGTGAACTGCCGGCCGGTGACCTTAATCGCGCTTAGCTGGCGGATCACCTCATCAATCGCGGCGGCACGATCGCCACTGCTGTCGGCTCGCCAGGCACGAAGCTGGCCCAGCGTCTGCTGATACTGCTGCTGTGCCACGGCGCTGGCGCCGCGTTCGGCAATGACGCTGCTGCGCCAGTCGATCGATTGCTGAAGGGCGGGCTGGCTGACCAGTTGTGCCAGATCGGGCACCTGGCTCAGTTCTGCCTGTGCTCCATTGTGCGGCGCATGGACCGTAACCTGCGCAGCAGCCTGCGCGCCTGGGGTGCTGAGCAGACTCAATCCGGCCAGCAGGAAAGTGATTTTTTTCATGATTTCGCCGGCTTCAGAATGGTGGTGTCTACGGGGAAGGCGTCAGCCGCCAGCATCTGATGGGCCTGCACCACATCGCCGCTGCTGTTATCGATCCAGAACGTGTTTTCCCACTCGCGGTTGCTGCTGTCGAGGCTCACCTGCTCATGCCAGACGCGACAGGCGATACGGTTGCCCGCCACGGTCAGCACTTCATCGGTGCCGCGCTGGAAGGTGGACCGAACCGTCCCCGCGCGGATGTTGCCCTGCTCGGTCCACTGCACGATGCGGGTCCAGCTGGCACCGTTGCTGAGATGCAGGCTATCCGCCAGCGGATCCTGCTGCAGATTACTCACGCTAATCAGGTTATCGGGTAATCCCAGCGTTTTAACCAGCCGGCCGTGCTGTGTCACCAGCATCGCCTGATCCTGCGTTACCCATTTCTGCTGGCCGGCTTCGTTGTAGCCAAGCACCACGAAGATTCGCGGGCCTTCATTGAGGCGGGCATAGAGGCTGGCGTAGGGTAATGCGTTGACCTGCTGGTCGGTGACGGTGACGTCATCCGGACCGTTAACGGCCAGCATAAGGGTCTGTTCAAGGCCTTTTTGCGTTTGTGTGCAGGCCTGCAGCAGCAGGCAAGCGAGCAGCAGAGGAAGTTGGCGCACTGTGTGTCCCTGATAAGTCATGCCAAAGTAAAAATAACCACACAGGCGTGTGGTTATGTTTAAAGGTCCTATACCCGCAGGGTTCGCGTGTCGGTACAGCAAGACTGCGTTGCCCGGCAGATCACTCACCGTGGTCAGCGATTCCGCCGTTGCCCGTTTGCCGCTGTCTGGCACCCGAACACCTGCTGGGCATCCATCAACGAGTGGTGCTCGTCGTGGTCGTGGTTGTTGTACCGGTATTTGCGCCGTCACCACCGCCAGAAGCAGCAATGCCGAGCCCGACTAACGCGCCAAGTGCGCCGATACCTACAGCGGTCGACGTGCCAGCGGAGATTGCTCCCGCCTGCGCGCCAGCTGCGGCACCTGCGTCTTCCGGGGCTGCAAAAGCACTGGAAGAGACAGCAACGAAAATCAGGGCTGCACCGGCAACCATGGTTTTTTTCATAACAACGTTTCCTGCATTGAGTGAATGAAGGATCTCTGATCCGCCACATTCACCGCGCAGACAACTACGCAGCAAAGGCGACGGACAGTCCCATTGCGGGCGCGTTCAGTATAGGGCAACAAAATACCAGAGTTCAGCACCGGAAAAAGCAGGCGATCGGGCGGGGTAAAACGGCGGGATATTAAGTCAGTTTGGTTTTAACACCTTTTTATATCGGAATATTTCCGGTTAATGCCGCATATTTCACTGGTCATAAAACAGATGCAAAGCGTATTGTTCTTTTTTAGTTATATTTGGTACGGAATAAGAATAATCAGAATTTACTCAGGATTGCCTTATTTTAATCCCATTAATAATCAAAGAGTAACTGCTATCATGCGCCGATTTCAGGTCCATTTTTAACTGGATTAAGACGTGGTTAATCACGGCTTGTTCAGAATTATCTTAGGTGCTTTTAAGAATTATCCAACCGGAGCGGCGGTAGCGCAGTGAATAAATTGTCCGATCCGGGCAAAAAAAGGGCGGCAATCATGCCGCCCGGATATTTTATCGCCGATTAACGCCAGGATTTATAGCGGTTAATTAAGGCATTGGTGGAACTGTCATGACTGGTAATTTTTTCGTCATTTTCCAGTTCTGGCAGAATACGGTTTGCCAGCTGCTTACCTAATTCCACGCCCCACTGATCGAAGGTGAAGATATTCAGAATCGCGCCCTGGGTGAAGATCTTGTGCTCATACAGGGCAATCAGCGCGCCGAGGCTGTACGGCGTAATTTCACGCAGCAGGATGGAGTTGGTCGGACGGTTACCTTCAAAGACCTTGAACGGCACGATGTGGGCGACCGATTCGGCCGATTTACCGGCATCGGTAAACTCTTTCTCGACCACTTCGCGTGATTTACCAAACGCCAGCGCTTCGGTCTGTGCAAAGAAGTTAGACAGCAGTTTTGGATGGTGATCCGCCAGCGCATTGTGGGTGATAGCCGGTGCGATAAAGTCACACGGTACCAGCTTGGTGCCCTGATGGATCAGCTGGTAAAACGCGTGCTGGCCGTTAGTCCCCGGTTCGCCCCAGATGATTGGGCCGGTCTGGTAATCCACCGGATTACCGTCACGATCGACATACTTGCCGTTCGATTCCATATTTCCCTGCTGGAAATAGGCGGCAAAGCGGTGCATGTACTGGTCATACGGCAGAATCGCTTCGGTTTCCGCGCCGAAGAAATTGTTATACCAGATGCCAATCAGCGCCAGCAGGACCGGCAGGTTCTGTTCGGCCGGGGTAGAGGCGAAGTGCTGGTCCATCGCATGCGCGCCGCTCAGCAGCTGCTCGAAGTTATCGAAGCCGATAGAGAGAATAATCGACAGACCAATCGCTGACCACAGCGAGTAGCGACCGCCAACCCAGTCCCAGAATTCGAACATGTTGTTGGTGTCGATACCAAATTCGCCGACCGCTTTGGCGTTGGTCGAGAGTGCCGCAAAGTGTTTCGCTACGTGCTGCTGGTCACCGGCCGTTTTCAGGAACCAGTCACGCGCGCTGTGCGCATTGGTCATGGTTTCCTGGGTGGTGAAGGTTTTTGACGCCACCAGGAACAGAGTGGTTTCCGGGCTGAGGTCTTTCAGCGTTTCAGCGATATGGGTGCCGTCAACGTTGGAGACAAAGTGCATGTTCAGGTGGTTTTTGTAAGGACGCAGCGCTTCGGTCACCATGAAAGGACCCAGGTCAGACCCGCCGATACCGATGTTCACCACGTCGGTGATCGCTTTACCGGTATAGCCTTTCCATTCGCCGCTGATGATGCGCTCTGAAAAGCCCTTCATCTTGTCCAGCACCGCATTGACCTCAGGCATCACATCTTTGCCATCGACCAGAATCGGCGTGTTGCTGCGGTTACGCAGCGCAACGTGCAGCACCGCACGGTCTTCGGTGCGGTTAATTTTCTCACCAGAGAACATAGACTTAATCGCGCCGCTTAAATCGGTCTCTTTCGCCAGCGCCTGTAATTTGTCGAGGGTTTCCTGGGTGATGCGGTTTTTGGAGAAATCCACCAGCATCTGATCATCAAAGGTGGCAGAGAATTTGGCAAAACGATCGGCATCCTGGGCAAACAGGTCGGCAATTTCTACCGATTTCATCTGCTCAAAATGCTGTTGCAGCGCTTTCCAGGCTGCGGTTTGTGTCGGATTGATATTTTTCATGGCAACACTCTTGTTGATATTAAGAACCGTCATTCCATCGGGGGCACATCGTACCCGGTTAGCGTTTCAGTATGACCACAGTTGCTACTGAAAGGAAAAATTTTGTCATCCGGCTGCGGGTAAGCCGGGCGCAGTCGCCGGCCTGCCTGCGCCGGATCGCCAGCATTGGCTGGTGCGAATGGCCTGCAGACGGCGACGAGATCGCGCGGCGAAAGTGTGGCGTGAACGCGGCGATAAATCCTTGTGCCGCATCAGAGATTGCTGCACTGGCTGAAGCCATTTAGCACTCTAGTCGCTGTAAGGCAGGTAAATTTGTTTTACGGTGCGCCGCAAAGCAAAAATCTGCCTGCCTCTGAGATTGACAGCAGAGCCAGAAACCGATAAATGTATGCGGCTACTTGCGCACCCGTGCGCAAGCCAGAAGAGGCGCGTCGCCCAGGCAGTGTGTTGGAGGAACCGTATCCGGTGAAGACACATGATGGGGAGCGACGCCGAGGTGGGTCAACACGCGGTGTGTTGCCTGTCGGCTACAGGGGCTGAATCCTCTGGGTTGTCACCAGAAACGTCCACAGTCGGACGTTTCGCAAGGTGGGGCGCTTCTGGGTGACTCGTCTACCCGATCTGGTCTGCCCGTTTCTGCTCTTCCCTTGTGCCTGGCTGAAAGAATGTTTCCCGACCGCATTATCGCCGGCGAGAACAAGATAACCTGACACGAGGTCATACATGTCTCAAACTCTGATTGTGGCAAAATTCGGCGGCACCAGCGTAGCCGATTTTGATGCGATGAACCGCAGCGCCGACGTGGTGCTGAAAGATGCCAGTACGCGTCTGGTGGTGCTATCCGCTTCGGCGGGCATTACCAATCTGCTGGTGGCTCTGGCCGAAGGCCAGCCGCTCACCGAGCGCGCCATCCTGCTGGATGATATCCGCCGTATCCAATATGCCATTATCGATCGCTTACAGCGTCCGGACGTGATCCGCGACGAAATCGATCGGATGATTGACAACATTGCTATGCTGTCTGAAGCCGCCTCGCTGGCGACGTCGCATGCGCTGACTGATGAGCTGGTCAGCCATGGCGAACTGATGTCGTCGCTGCTGTTTGTCGAAATTCTGCGTGAACGCCAGGTGAATGCCGAGTGGTTTGACGTGCGTAAAGTGATGCGCACCGATGACCGTTTTGGCCGTGCCGAGCCGGACGTGAAGCTGCTGGCGGAGCAGGCGATTGCCCAGTTGCAGCCGCGCGTTGAGCAGGCGCTGGTCATCACTCAGGGCTTTATCGGCAGCGAAAGCAAAGGCCGCACCACCACCTTAGGCCGTGGCGGCAGTGATTACACGGCGGCGCTGCTGGGTGAAGCGCTGAAAGCGGCGCGGGTCGATATCTGGACTGACGTGCCGGGCATCTACACCACCGATCCGCGTGTGGTACCGACCGCCAAGCGCATCGACGAAATTACCTTTGAAGAAGCCGCTGAAATGGCGACCTTTGGTGCCAAAGTGCTGCACCCGGCCACACTGCTGCCGGCGGTACGCTGTGATATTCCGGTGTTTGTCGGCTCCAGCAAAGATCCGGCCGCGGGCGGAACGCGTGTCTGTAATGAAACCCGTAATCCACCGCTGTTCCGCGCGCTGGCATTACGTCGCAAGCAGACGCTGCTAACGCTGCACAGCCTTAACATGCTGCATACGCCTGGCTTCCTGGCCGAACTGTTTAATATTCTGGCCCGCCACAATATTTCCGTGGACCTGATTACCACCTCTGAAGTGAGCGTGGCGCTGACGCTCGACACCACTGGTTCTACCTCAACCGGCGACAGCCTGCTGACGCAGGCGCTGCTGACTGAGCTGTCGTCACTGTGTCGGGTCGAAGTAGAAGAAGATCTGGCGTTGGTGGCGATTATTGGCAACCAGTTGTCAAAAGCCTGTGGCGTCGGCAAAGAGGTGTTTGGCGTGCTTGAGCCGTTTAACCTGCGGATGATTTGCTACGGTGCCAGCAGCTATAACCTCTGCTTCCTGGTCCCCGGCACGGACGCGGAAAGCGTGGTTCGTACGCTGCATCACAATCTGTTCGAATAGACGCCAGCGCGTCGATCAGGCCGCGTGCGCGCGGCCTGAAAATCATCCCCATCCCGCTCTGTCCCTCTTCCTGATTTAAGCCTTATTCTACAAGACGTTAGATTCCTTCATTGCCAAATGAAATCCACTTTATTCAGGGATTTCAGTCACTTTCGTTGCGCTGCTGCTGCGCAGTTTTATAATCCCGCCGCTAAATCAATACACACATTTTAGGAAATAATATGAAAAGGTTAGTGGCAGAGGCGCTGGGCACCTTCGTGCTGGTACTGGGCGGTTGCGGGAGTGCGGTATTGTCAGCCGCGTTCCCCGGTCTGGGTATCGGTTTTATGGGCGTGGCGCTGGCATTCGGGCTAAGCGTGCTGGTAATGGCCTGTGCGGTCGGTCCTATCTCCGGTGGCCATTTTAATCCGGCGGTAACGCTGGGCCTGCTGGCGGGCGGGCGCTTTCCTGCTTCACAGGTGATCCCTTACATTATCGCTCAACTGGCAGGCGGCATTACGGCAGGCGCGGTGCTGTACCTGATTGCCAGCGGCCAGAGCGACTTTAACGCCGCCGCCAGCGGATTTGCGGCGAACGGCTATGGTGAGCACTCACCCGGTGGCTTTAGCCTGCAGGCTGGCATGATCGCCGAAGGGGTGCTGACGGCGATCTTCCTGATCGTTATCATGGGCGCCACCAGCCCGCGCGCGCCCAAAGGCTTTGCTCCAATCGCCATCGGTCTGGCGCTGACGCTGATCCATCTGATCAGCATCCCGGTCACCAACACCTCGGTCAATCCGGCGCGCAGTACCGCCGTCGCGCTGTTCCAGGGCGACTGGGCGCTGTCCCAGCTGTGGATGTTCTGGCTGATGCCGGTCATCGGGGCGATGATTGGTGGTGCGATCTACCGCAGTTTAGGCGAAAAAGCAGCGTAATTTCGTCAACGATCGGCGGATCGGCAGCAGTCGATCCGCATTTTCCGCTCTGACCCCATCTGCGCCTTACGCCGTGATAACGAAATGTTATGATCCCGCCTTCGCCTGCGCAGTCGTTCCTGTCGGGCGTATCTCTATGGCAAACCTGCATAAATCATTACATTCTTATAAGGAAGTCTGGCCATGCTCGCCACCGTTACCCGCCTGTTCCCGCTGTGGGCCGTGCTGTTATCTGTCGCCGCCTATTATTCTCCCGCCACTTTCCTCGGCATCGGTCCGTGGGTGAGTTACCTGCTGATGCTGATCATGTTTGGGATGGGCGTGACCTTAAATATCGGCGATTTTAAACGGGTACTGACCCGGCCTGCGCCGGTGATTGCCGGCACTTTTCTGCACTATCTGGTGATGCCGTTAGCGGCGTGGGGATTAGCGAAACTGTTTCATATGCCGCCGGATCTATCCGCCGGGATGATCCTGGTCGGCAGCGTCGCCAGCGGCACGGCCAGTAACGTAATGATCTATCTGGCTAAGGGCGATGTCGCCCTGTCGGTGACCATTTCGTCGGTATCGGCGCTGGTGGGCGTGTTCGCCACGCCGCTGTTAACGCGTTTGTATGTCGATACCCATATTCAGGTGGATGTGGTTGGCATGCTGCTGAGCATCGTAAAGATCGTGGTGATCCCGATCGGCCTCGGCCTGATCATTCATCACAGCATGAACAGCGTGGTGCGTCGGGTCGAACCCTGGCTGCCGGCATTTTCTATGGTCTGCATTCTGTTGATCATCAGCGCGGTGGTGGCGGGTAGCCAGGGCTTTATCGGATCGGTTGGATTAATGGTGATCGCAGCGGTGATACTGCATAACGCGATTGGCCTGCTGGGCGGTTACTGGGGCGGTAAGCTGTTTGGCTTCGATGAGTCAACCTGCCGGACGCTGGCGCTGGAAGTCGGGATGCAGAACTCCGGTCTGGCGGCAACGCTGGGCAAGCTCTACTTCTCACCGCTGGCGGCATTGCCTGGCGCACTGTTCTCGGTCTGGCACAACCTTTCCGGTTCGTTGCTGGCCGGTTACTGGTCCGGTAAGCCGATCACCAAGGGATCAACGCGGCACGGCGAGTAACACCGCACCGCAATCTGCTTGCGCCGGGCACGTTTCGCCCGGCGCTGTAGCTTACGCCCATTCGCTGTTACTCGTAATCACGCTCATCATCCGGCTGCTCCAGCACGGTATAGGCGACGCTGCAAAACAGCGAGTTCAGACGCTTCATATCGCCCAGCAGACCCAGATGCAGTGAACTGGTCTCTATGCTCTGTACGTTCTGCTGATGCAGGCGATCGACGTGCGCATGAGAATAGCGGCGAATCATCAGGCGGAAGCGATGTTTGGCGCGGCGCAGCCGTTTGGCGCTGGTGACGTCGTGCGACAGAAACACCGACAGACTCATGCGCAGATTGGCGATCAACAGCTCCTGCAGCGCCTCCAGCTCCTTTAATCCCTCAGCGGAGAACGCGCGGCCTGCAGCCAGCGACTTATCCGCGACATCGCCGCTCATCCGCTCAATGATGTCACCGGCCTGCTCCAGGTTAAGCGACATCTCAATAATTTCACCCCAGCGGCGCGAATCTTCCGCCGGCAGATCCTCTTTCGGCATCCGCGCCAGATAGAGCTTGATGGCGGTATAAAGCACGTCAACGTCATCATCGAGCCGCCGCACTGTGCGCTCTTCACGCGGTTCGCCATGCACCACTTTGTTGAACGCTTCCAGCATCTGTTCCAGCACATCACCCATACGTAACGCCTCACGGGCGGCATTGACCAGCGCCAGCGCCGGCGTATCCAGCGCGCTGCGGTCCAGATGTTTCGGCTTCAGATGCAGATCATTTTCTACGTCATCAGAGATCAGCCGGCGGCACAGACGTGCCATCAGATCGGCAAACGGCACCATCGCCACACAGCGGATCAGGTTGTAAAAAACATGGAAAAAGATCACCAGCTCTTCGTCGTTGACCGGCAGCTTATCCAGCCAGTCCGCCACCAGATTAACGAACGGCAGGATCACCACGCAGCCAATCAGCTTAAACAGCAGGCTGCCGAGAGCGACGCGCTTGCCCGCCGCGTTGGCCGCGCTGGCATTGATCATCGCCAGCAAACCGCTACCCAGGTTGGCACCAATGACCAGGCAGAGCGCCACCTTGAATGAGATGACGCCGGTGGCGGTCAGCGTCGCGGTAATCAGCACGGCCGCCAGGCTGGAGTAACTGATGATGGCGAAGACGGCGCCAATCAGCGCATCCAGCATGATGTCGCCGGTCAGGCTGGAGAACAGCACCTGTACCCCGGCGGCCTGGGTAATCGGGCGGGCTGCTTCGACAATCAGCTGCAGCGCCAGCAGAATCAGCCCAAGGCCGATACTGGCCCGGCCGAGCTGACCGGCCCGGGTCTGCTTACGGCTGAGAAAAAACACCACGCCAAAGAAGATGAACAGCGGCGATAGCCAGGAGAGGTCAAAGGTCAGGATACGCGCCATGATGGCGGTCCCGACATCAGCACCCAGAATCACCACCAGCGCCGGCGTCAGGCTGACAAGGTTCTGCGCCACGAAAGAGGTCACCAGCAGCGTGGTGGCATTACTGCTCTGCACCAGCGTTGTCACGCCAATGCCAGCCAGAAACGCCATCGGCTTTTTCTCCACGCTGCGGCTCAGTACCCGCCGCAGATCGGCACCATACACCCGCATAATGCCGGTCCGCACAATATGGGTTCCCCACACCAGCAGGGCGACAGCAGAGAGTAAATTAAGCAGGGTTAACACGTCGCGATGCTCCTCGACCATCAGGCTTTAAGCAGCACAGACTGCCAGCCTGACGGAGAGAGCAATCTGTGAAGGGGATTGCCGGACTTTGCGTAAATTTTTCCTGTGTTTTAAGCCACCTGGCGCAAAGTCGACATCTCTAACTGTAGACCAATCTGCTGTCCGGCGGGGTGTAATTCCGCGGCGGATCGGTTCAGGACATCGACAGAAAGCTCCACTCCCTGCGCCCGGATGCGGTAGCGAATCACGTTGCCCAGCAAGCTGTGACTGAGGATTTCGGCCGGAATGCCGAGCCCTGGCGCGGTGAACTGCATCGACTCGGGGCGAATGGCCACCTGACTGTGGAAAGGCTGGCCGGTTAGCTGCGTTGCCTGTTCGGCGCTCAGCAGGTTGTAGTTGCCAATAAAACCGGCGGCAAACAGATCGACCGGCTGGGTATAGAGCGCTTCGGCGTCGCCATTCTGCACAATTTTGCCGCGGTTCATCAGCACGATGCGATCTGACAGCGTCAGCGCCTCTTCCTGATCGTGGGTAACGAACAGGGTGGTGAGATTCAGCTCGCGCTGGATACGACGGATCTGGTCGCGCAGATGACGACGGATGCGCGCATCCAGCGCCGACAGCGGCTCATCCAGCAGCAACAGGCGCGGGCGGGTGACCAGCGAACGGGCCAGCGCCACCCGTTGACACTGTCCTCCCGACAGCTGATGCGGATAGCGGCGCGCATAGTCGGTGAGTTCGACCAGCTCCAGAACTTCCTGTACCCGCTGACGAATTTGCGTCTCCGGCAGCTTCTGCATCTTCAGGCCAAAGGCGACGTTTTTCTCCACCGTCATATTGGGAAACAGCGCATAGCTTTGAAACACCATGCCAATGGCGCGCTTCTGCGGGGCCAGCGGCACGATATCCTTGCCCTGTATCACGATTTCGCCGCTGTCGACCTCGGTTAAACCGGCCAGACAGCGCAGCAGCGTCGATTTGCCGCAGCCGCTCGGGCCGAGCAGCGTCACAAATTCCCCTTCGGCAGCGCTGAAATTGATCTGTTCGAATATCGTCGTTGGCCCATAGCGCTTATTCAGTTGTCTGACCTCAAGGTAGCTCATACTCAGCCTCGTTCTGGATTCAGGGCATTGGCCAGCCAGGTGACCAGCAGCACCACAAAAAAGTAGGAGATCACCAGCGCGCTGGTGAAGTGACCACTGCCGTTACGCATGTTGTAGAGGTAAACCTGCAGCGTTTCATAGCGGTTGCCGACCAGCAGGTTAGCGAATACAAACTCACCGATCAGAAAAGAGAAAGAGAGCAGGACGGCAACCAGCATCCCTTTACGCAGGTTAGGCAGCACTACCCACAGCGCCGCCTGCCAGGTACTGGCACCGAGTAACTGGGCAGCATCGATCAGCTCTTTCAGGTTGATCGCCTGCATATTGTTGGCCAGCGCGCGGTAAATAAACGGCAGCGCGATGGTGAAGTAGCAGCCGATCAGGATCCACGGCGTACCGGTCAGCATCAGCGGTGACGAGGAGTAGAGCTGCAGCAATCCGACCGAGGACACGACCGGCGGCACGGCGAAGGGCATCAGGATCAGGATGTTCATTACCGCATCCAGCCGTGGATAGTAGTAAGCGATTACAAACATCGCAGGCAGCACCAGTACTAGCGAGAACAGCAGGGCGCCGAAGCAAATCAGCAAAGAATGGCCCAGCGCGGTCAGAAAACGCCCATCGCTCCAGAGGTGGATAAACCATTTCAGGCTGTAGCCCTGCGGCAGAATGGTATTACTCCAGTCAGATGACAGCGCGTACAGCAGCGTCGCCACCAGCGGCAGCGCCAGCAGAATAAACAGTAACCAGACCATCACCCGATGATAGAGATGTTCGGCGCGCGACATGACGGCTCCTTTCATGGTTGTCTGGCGTTGAGGTAGCTACGGCGCACCAGATACTGCTGTATCAGGGTGATCAGCGCCATAATCGCCACCAGCAGCATCGCCAGCGCGCTGCCGGTGTTGGGATCGAGTGAGATATCACCGGACACCAGCGCGGCGATACGGACCGGCACCACGTTAAAGTTGCCGGTGGTCAGGGCATAAATGGTGGCATAGGCCCCGAGCGCATTGGCCAGCAGAATGACAAAAGTCCCCAGCAGCGCCGGAAACAGAATCGGCAGGCCGATATGCCACCAGTAGCGCCAGCGGCTGGCACCCAGCAGGGCGGCGGATTCCTGCCACTCGCGCTTCAGCCCATCAAAAGCGGGATAGAGCAGCAGCACGCCCAGCGGGATCTGAAACCAGGTGTAGACCAGCACCATACCGTTACGTGAAAACAGCCTGAACGCGTCAATGACTCCATAATGACGCAGCAGCAGCGTCAGAAAACCGTTCAGCCCCAGCAGGATCACAAAGGCGAACGCCAGTGGCACGCCGGCAAAGTTGCTGGTCATGTTGGTGAACGAAATCAGGAAGCGCTGCAGGCGACCGCCGCCAAGCTGATGCAGCGAATAGCCGGTCAGCAGCGCAATCAGTAAGCCATATACGCTTGACCAGAAAGAGATATCCAGCGAAAAACGAAATGCCTGCTGATAAAACGGCGAACTCAGAATGTCGACATAGTTGTCCCAGCCCCAGCGCGTGTTCATCTCGCTCCAGAAGCTATTGATAGTGATCCACAGCAGCGGGGCGAGCTGAAAGGCAATCCAGAACAGGGCAAACGGCAGCAGCAGAAACAGCGCTAACACTTTTCCCTTCATGCACGCTGCTCCGCCAGCAGCCCGCGACAGAGCGGCTTATCGTGGGGCACCCCAAGCAGCTCACACAGGGTGCCGCACAGGTCGGTCTGCTGTGGCAGGAGGTCGGGTTGCAGCGAGAAAGCCGCACCGAAAACGAACAGGGGCACCTGAGTCTCTTCCGGCAGAATGCCACCGTGTGAGCGATCGTCGTTCATGCCGTGATCGGCAGTCACTATCACCTGATAGCCTTCGGCCAGCCAGCGCGGCATCCAGAGCGACAGCAGGCCGTCCGCTATCCGCGCCCGATTGCGGTATTGCGGTGACGAGAGGCCGGATTTATGGCCGGCATCGTCAATGTTCATCGGATGAATCAGCAGGAAGTGCGGATCATGGCGCAGCCGCAGGCTTTCGGCATCTTCAAACAGGTGTGAATCGGGATAGCTATCATCAGAGTAGAAATGTCCGTACTGAATCGGCAGCTCCGGCGCATCAGTATGACGATCGCGCGCCGCCACGAACGGCGTCCGGTTATACAGTTCACTGACCCAGTGGTAGGCGGCGGCGGCCGTGGTCAGCCCGGCAGCGCGCGCATAGTGAAATACGCTGCGCTCGCGGCTTAAGCGGTTGACGCCGTTATGAATAATACCGCTTCTGACCGGCGTAACGCCGGTCAGAATGCACTCATAGAGCGGGCGCGACAGCGACGGCAGTTCACAGGTCAGACGGTAATAATGACCGTTGCCCTGTGCACATTCGGCGTGCAGATAGCCCATTGCATGTTGCGCGACCTGATTGCTCAACCCGTCCAGCACCACCAGGATAGTCTTCATTCCGTTCTCCTTGCCGCGATTTACTGCTGCATATTGATGACGACATTTTCCTGCCACAGACGCGGCAGCATTTTCGAGGACTTATCCCAGGCGGCCTGATCGTGGATTGGACGGGCATTTTTGTATTCAGACTGCGGCAGCAGGCGAGCCTGAACATCGGCAGGCAGGGTCAGATGCTCGGCACGGATCGGTCGGGCGTAACCTTTCGCCAGATTGATCTGACCCTGGTCTGAGAAGATATATTCACGCGCCAGTTTGGCGGCATTCGGATGCTTCGCGTATTTGTTGATGATGGTGGTGTAGCCAGAGGTCACGGAGCCGTCAGACGGGATCACCACTTCGTAACGATTTTTATCGATCTGGTCACGATAGTTCAGGCCATTAAAGTCCCACACCACCGCCATTTGTACTTCGCCTTTTTCAATGTTGGCAATCACCGGATCGGTGACGCCCAGCCGGCCCTGTTTAGCCAGGTCAGCAAAGAAGGCCAGCGCCGGTTTCAGGTTCTTCTCATCGCCGCCTAAAGCGTAGTTTGCAGCCAGTACGCCATTGGCCGCCTGAGCAGCCACGCCGACGTCGCCGATAGTAACCACATACTTACCTTTTTTGAGATCGGCCCAGCTATGCGGAATATCTTTAACCTGCTGCTTGTCGATCAGGAAGGCAATGGTGCCGGTATAGGCCAGCGCCCAATTACCGTCTTTGTCTTTGGCCCAGTCGGGGATTTGATCCCAGTGGCTCGGTTTATAAGGCTGAGCAACGCCTTTCGCCACCGCCACCGGGCCGAATGCCGCGCCCACATCACCGATATCGGCGCTGGCGTTCTCTTTCTCAGCGTCAAACTTCGCCAGCTCCTGGGCGGACGACATATCGGTATCACTGTGTTTAAGACCGTATTTGCTGCTGATATCGTTCCAGGTATCTTTCCAGTTGGCCCAGCTGTCCGGCATGCCGACGCTGTTAACCTGACCTTCACTACGCGCGGCTTTTTCCAGCGCGGCAAGGTCGTTATCGGCAGCCTGCGCAACGGGCAGGGCGAGCACTACAGCACTGGCTACTACAGAGGCGATAAACGCTTTCATCTCAGTTGCTCCGGGTGTAAGTTGATGGGCCTGGCTGGTCTAGTCCAGCAAGAACCGAGCCAATGTAGCCCCTGTATATGAACGATTTATGACAAAGCGAGGGCGCGTAGCGGATAGCAGATAGCAAGCCCGCAGCGTCCCACCGCGGCAGGCAGGGTCCGGGACGTTTATCTGAACGGTTACAGTGCGGAATCGCACCAAAATGAGGCTACTGTTGTGGAGTCGATAGCACTCAAAACGGCGGACGTGATCGCCAGCGCGTTGCTGAGCCGCATACAGGCTGGTGAGTTCAGCGGCGGGCGACTGCCTGCGGAACGGGCCCTGAGCGAGGCATTTGGCACCACCCGCATTACCCTGCGTGAAGCGTTAGGCAAGCTGGAGGCGCAGGGAATGATTTACCGTGAACTGCGCCGTGGCTGGTTTATCGCACCGCCACGACTGATCTATAACCCGCTGCATCACAGCCATTTTCATGCCATGGCGACGGAACAGGGGCGTCAGGCGACCACCGAAGTGATCGCGGCTGAACAGGTCGCGGTGCAGGGCGAGATAGCGACAGCGCTGCTGCTGGCGCCGGGATCAACGGTTTACCGCATTCGCCGCCTGCGGCGCATTGACGGACGGGCGGTGCTGTACGTTGAACATTACCTTAATCCGCGTTTTTTCCCCGGCCTGCTGGATGAAGATCTTACCCGTTCACTGACCGATCTCTATGACCAGCGCTACGGTATTCGCTACGGCGGGGCGCGCTTTACCATTCTGCCCGGCCCTTTGCCCGAGATCGCCGCGCCGGCGCTGAACGTCGCGCCTGGCAGTCCGGGCCTGCTGATTACCCGGATTAATCGCGATCGGCAAAAACAGGTGATTGACTGCGACTGTGAATACTGGCGCTACGATGCGCTGTGTGTTGATGTCGAAGCCTGAGGGCCATATTGTGATTCAGGTCACACTCACGCATGATAGCGTCCGCTATTAACTCTCTTCTGAGGCGCTACATGAGTGATAAGAATCCCCTGGCCCGCCACCTTGCGACCGTATTGCAATGGGTGCTGAATCTGGGTCTGCTTAGCCTGGCGATTATCCTTATCGTCTTTCTCGGCAAAGAAACCATTCACCTGGCTAACGTGCTGTTCAGCACCGGTGAACAGGCTTCGTCCTATCTGCTGATAGAGGGAATTGTCATTTATTTCCTCTATTTTGAGTTTATCGCTTTGATTGTGAAGTATTTTCAGTCTGGCTATCACTTCCCGTTACGCTATTTTGTCTATATCGGCATTACCGCAATTATTCGCCTGATTATTGTCGATCATAAAAATCCTTTCGATACCCTCTGCTACTCCGCCGCGATCCTGATTCTGGTGGTGACGCTGTGGCTGGCGAACAGCAACCGCCTCAAACGCGAATAAACCCTCTGCCGTCGGTAACGACGGCAGGTGTTCATGCCGCGACTCTGCGCTAAACTGACGCCCTGAAAATTTTTGGGAGTGGTGCTATGTCGCAAGACGCGCTCAGCTTATTACGTGCGATCAACTGGCTTTCATCGACGCAGGCTACGCTTGCGCCGTCCCTGCTCGACTGGCTGATGGAAGAAGACTCCATGACGCGCCGTTTTGAGCAGCATTGCCAGCAGGTTACCGTAGAGCCGGTACGTGAAGGCTTTATTGATGCCAGCGAGTTGGGAGAGGAAAAAGCCTTTTTACCGGACGACAAACGCTTCTGGCTGCGGGAAGTGCTGCTGTTCGGCGACGGTGAACCCTGGCTGGCGGGTCGCACGCTGGTGCCGGAAAGTACCCTGAATGGTCCTGAGGCGATGTTGCAACAGCTGGGTACGCGCCCGCTGGGACGTTATCTGTTCTCCTCTTCAACCCTGACCCGTGATTTTATCGAACCGGGCAAGGTTGATGCGCTGTGGGGACGCCGCTCGCGTCTGCGACTGTCCGGCAAACCGCTGTTGCTGACGGAACTGTTTTTACCGGCTTCGCCGCTTTATCGCGATCTGGCCTGAGGAAATCTGTGGTGGAAAAGAGTTTACACATCAATAAATGGCAGGCCTACAGCCGTCTGATGCGCATTGATAAGCCGATCGGCACCCTGTTGCTGATGTGGCCCACCCTGTGGGCCTTATGGCTGGCTGATATGGCGATCCCGCCGCTTCCGGTGCTGCTGGTGTTTGTTGCCGGCGTTTTCGTGATGCGTGCAGCCGGCTGTGTCATTAACGACTTTGCTGACCGTAAGGTGGATGGGCATGTTGAGCGGACAAAGCATCGGCCCTTAGCCAGCGGCGCGGTCAGTTCCAGAGAAGCCAAACTGTTGTTTGCCGGGCTGGCGCTGGTGGCGTTTGCGCTGGTGCTGACCATGAATCTGATGACGATATTGCTTTCGGTCGTCGGTCTGGCGCTCGCCTGGGTTTATCCGTTTATGAAGCGCTATACCCATCTGCCGCAGGTGGTGCTGGGGGCCGCGTTTGGCTGGGCGATTCCGATGGCCTGGGCGGCAGTTAGTGAGTCCTTACCTCTGGTCTGCTGGCTGGTATTCTGCGCCAACATTTGCTGGACGGTGGCTTATGACACCCAGTACGCGATGGTGGATCGCGACGATGACCTGAAGATTGGCGTTAAGTCGACCGCGATTCTGTTTGGCCGTTTCGACAAGCTGATAATCGGCCTGCTGCAACTGGCAACGCTGCTGCTGATGGCATGGGTTGGCATGTTGCTGCAGCTCAACGTGGCGTTTTACGGGACGCTACTGCTGGCAGCTGGCCTGTTTATTTACCAGCAAACGCTGATCGCCCAGCGTGAACGCCCTGCCTGCTTTAAAGCCTTCCTCAACAACAACTATGTCGGATTGGTGCTGTTCCTCGGTGTGCTGATGAACACCCCGCCGTTTACCCAGCTGTTGTGATCGTGGTGATCGACAGGCCGGGCGGGTTGCAGGCGGGCTAAGTCCCGACGCGATTCAGCGCAACGGTACCTGGCGCGCAGTCAGGCAACGAGTCAGGCAGCAGAGGATCAGGCCACGAGTCAGGCAGGAAAGGATTAGGGTGCAACATCATTCAGGCACAAAAAAGGCGACCTTTCGGGGTCGCCTTTTTACTGCGCAGAGCATTTAGTCGTGGGCCACGGCGCTTTCGATGGTCATGCGTACATCGCTGGTGACCAGATCGGCCAGAATGTGCCAGGTCGCCAGGGTCTGCGCGACATCCGCATCACCGCTGTCGCTGATATACCCTTCATCACGCAGCGTCAGCACCAGTGAGGTGAAGACGGCTTTATCGAAGAACTCCGGCGCGTTGATACCGTGCAGCACTGACAGACGTTGTGCCAGTGTGCGGCTCTCTTTTTCCAGCGTCCCGCGGTTAATGGCTGGCTTGGCGCTAAGAATAGAGAAGGTGATGGCATAACGCTGAAGCGTTTCTCGCACCCCGGCCGCCAGCAGTTGTAGCGTACGGTAGCGCGCCGCCGTAAAGCGCAGCTGACCAGCCTCAAGAGTAATCAGTCCCTGACGCGCCAGCTCCTGACAGAGTTCGGTCAGCAGTTGCGGCAGCTCATCGGTCTGCCAGCGCAGGAACAGTTCGCTCTTCAGCATCGGGTAGATCAGACTCACCTGGCGCAACAACTCGGCTTCGCTCATGGTCTGATGCTGCTGCACAATAGCGGCAATCAGCGACGGCATCACCAGCATGTGGTGAATGTTGTTGCGATAATAGGTCATCAGCACCGCCTGCTCACGTGGCAGGATGATGATGTCGCCAATGCTGTCTTTCTCGCTCTCAAACTTATTCATGCCCATTGCATGATCCAGCAGCGCCTCTGCCGAGAGATCGGGCACCGTGGCGTTGGCTGAATAAGGCACGTTACGCAGCAGCTGGGTATAGCACTCAAGCTGCTCAATCAGCTGTTCGCGGGTTAGTGAGCGCTGACGTGAGGCGAGCAGCGCGGTGACGCACAGGTTCATGGCGTTGGCCGCGCCCGCTTCATTGATGCGTACCATTAAGCTCGCCGCGATGTCATTCACGGTGGGCGTTAACCAGCTTGGACGCTGCGGTTCGATAGGATCGATCGACTCACGCCATTCCGGCACGCGCTTGTTGAGATAGTTAACCAGCGGCAGTGGTTCGCCAAAGTTAACGTAGCCCTGGCCGAGGTTGCGCAGCTTACGTAAGCCATGCACCATCTGCATGAAGCCCTCTTTCTCTTTCGCCGCGCCGCGTAGCTCTTTGGCGTAAGTACCCACTTCCATGACATGTTCGTAGCCAATGTAAATCGGCACCAGGGTGATCGGGCGATTCCCCCCGCGCAGCATCGCCTGCAGGGTCATGGCTAAAGTGCCGGTTTTCGGATCGAGCAGGCGACCGGTGCGTGAACGTCCCCCTTCGACAAAGTATTCAACCGAGTAACCGCGGGTGAACAGTTCGCCAAGATATTCACGGAACACGGTGGCATACAGCTTGTTGCCTTTGAAGGTACGACGGATAAAGAACGCGCCCAGACGACGGAAAATCGGTCCGGCTGGCCAGAAGTTGAGGTTGATACCGGCGGCAATGTGCGGCGGCACCAGTCCCTGATGATAAAGCACGTAAGAGAGCAGCAGGTAATCCATGTGGCTGCGATGGCACGGCACATAGACGATTTCATGGCCATCCTGCGCCAGCTGACGGACTTTTTCGCCGCCATTAACATTGATGCCCTGATAGAGCCGGCTCCAGAGCCAGCCCATGACGCGGTCGGTGACGCGAATCGCTTCATAGGAGAAGTTTGCCGCGATCTCTTCCATCATCTCAACCGCATTTTGCTGCGCTTTTTCATGGGAGATTTTTTTGCTGCGCGCTTCATCTTCAACCGCTTTTTCAATCGCTTTCGATTGCAGCAGACGATTAAACAGATCCTGACGTGCCGGTAAGCGTGGGCCAACCGCCGCCAGCCGCTGGCGGGCGAAATGAATGCGCGCCACCCGGGCCAGTTTCTGGGCGATTGATTGGTCGGTGCCGTGTTCGGTTGCCATGCGGCGCAGCGAAACGGTCGGCGAGAAACGGACAAAACTGTCGCGTCCATGCCAGATCACCGCAAAGAATTTCTGCACGCCGTTCAGCACCCGCAGGTGCGGCGTATCTTCGCCCTGAACCTCACGACCAGGCGCCCGGCCAAACATCACCGTCACCGGCAGCATCTGGATATCCAGCTTGGGGTTATTGCGATGCAGGTCCAGATAATCGTGAAAAATCTTCACCGATTCGACGCTGGGCACAAAATAGGGGAACACACGCGGGCCATCGTGGATAAAAACGTGGCGCGGCAGCAGCGAACCATCAATCTCCAGCGGAGAAAGCGGGTCGGGCAGATGATGCCGCAGGCACTGCGCGCGTAAAGTCAGTAAGTCAGCCTTCGAATCGTAAGGCAAAACGTACATAATGGGCCGGGTCGGGTCCAGACCATGTTCAGAAACGGGATCGGCCGGAATGGCCTTACTCTTTACCAAAAACGACAGTGGTAAATTCAGTAATTTGTAATAAAGTTTACGCCAACCTGACATAGACAACATGAAGCCTCTTGTTAGCAAAGCGCCGCAAGCATACCAGAAAGCGCAGCGAAGATCTGTGGTGGTGCCATTTGCACGCAGCCCAGACATTGACGTCAATCCGATGAAAGGGTTCCACTTATATGGCAAATAATGCCACGGGTCTTGTAAGAATAGTAAAAGCCGCAGGTTACTCATGGCAGGGCCTGCGTGCCGCCTGGCAACACGAAGCGGCTTTCCGCCAGGAGGCGCTGGCCGCGCTGGTGGCCATTATTGTGGCCTGCTGGCTGGATGTCGATATTGTCTCTCGCATCCTGATGATCGGGGCAGTGGTGCTGGTGGTCATTGTTGAAATCCTCAACAGCGCCATCGAGGCGGTAGTGGATCGTATTGGCCAGGAGCGTCACCCTTTAGCCGGACGGGCAAAGGATATGGGCTCGGCGGCGGTGCTGATCAGCATCTTACTGGCACTGTTTGTCTGGATCGCGCTGCTTTGGTCGCATTTGCGATAAGCCTTCCACAACGCGCCAGATGGCGCGTTTTGCCTGAGAATCGGTTTCCATTTCACCAATACCTGTATATACTCACAGCGACTGTATAAACAACCAGGGGGCGGGATGAAAGCATTAACCAGCAGGCAGCAGCAGGTCTATGACCTGATTCGCGACCATATTACTCAAACGGGCATGCCGCCTACGCGTGCAGAAATTGCCGCGCAGCTGGGTTTCCGCTCGCCGAACGCGGCAGAAGAGCATCTGAAGGCATTGGCACGCAAAGGGGTGATTGAGATTGTCTCTGGCGCCTCTCGCGGTATTCGCCTGTTGATGGAAGAAGAAGCATCTGAAGGTCTGCCGCTGATTGGCCGGGTTGCTGCCGGTGAGCCGATCATGGCGCAGGAGCACATCGAAACCCATTACAAAGTGGATCCGGGCCTGTTCAAACCTTCTGCCGATTTTCTGCTGCGCGTCAGTGGAATGTCGATGAAAGATATCGGGATTATGGATGGCGACCTGCTCGCGGTACATAAAACCCAGGACGTACGCAACGGCCAGGTTGTTGTGGCCCGTATTGATGATGAAGTGACGGTTAAACGCTGGAAGAAGCAGGGTGCTATTGTGCATTTGCTGCCTGAAAACAGTGATTTTGAGCCGATCATTGTCGATACGCGCGCCCAGTCGCTGACGGTAGAAGGTCTGGCGGTCGGTGTGGTTCGCAACGGCGAATGGCTCTGAGTCTGACATAACCGCGCATTCGTAGCGTCTGATGCTATTCTGTCTGCCCTAATTTTGTCGCTGCTGCTCCCCTCTCTGCAGCGACACCGAGCACGGAACTGCGAATGCGTTTTTTAACGGCTACCGACAAAAACCTCTGGCGGCTGGCGCTGCCGATGATCCTTTCTAACATCACCGTTCCCTTACTGGGGGTGGTCGATACTGCTGTCATTGGTCACCTCGACAGCCCGGTCTATCTCGGCGGGGTTGCGGTCGGCACGACAGTCACCAGTTTCCTCTTCATGCTGCTGCTGTTCCTTCGGATGAGTACTACCGGCCTGACGGCGCAGGCTTTTGGTGCCGGCGATAAAATGGCGCTGGCACGTGCGCTGACCCAGCCTTTAATTATTGCGCTGCTGGCTGGCGTGCTGTTCATCTGCCTGCGCTCGCCGATTACTACGCTGGCGGCCGATCTGATTGGCGGCGATCCCAAAGTTTTGCAACAGGCGGCACTGTTTATTCAGATCCGCTGGTTAAGTGCGCCCGCCACCCTGGCAAATCTGGTGATCCTTGGCTGGCTGCTGGGCGTGCAGTACGCGCGTGCGCCGGTCATCCTGCTGGTGATCGGCAATCTGGTCAATATTGTGCTCGATCTGTGGCTGGTGATGGGGCTGCACTGGGGAGTGGCAGGCGCGGCAACCGCGACCGCGCTGGCGGAGTATATAACGCTGGTCGTCGGGGCAGTGATGGTCTGGCGGGTATTGAAACTACGTGGCATCACCACCGCAATGCTGAAGCAGAGCTGGCGCGGCGATATTCAGCGGCTACTGCGTCTTAATCGCGACATTATGCTGCGTTCGTTAATGCTGCAGCTCTGTTTTGCCTCGCTGACCGTGCTGGGCGCACGTATCGGTCCGCAGGTGGTGGCGGTGAACGCCGTGCTGCTGATGTTTATCACCTTTACCGCCTATGCGCTGGATGGTTTTGCCTACGCAGTCGAAGCCTTCGCCGGTGAGGCGCATGGCGCGAAAGATGGCAGCAGGCTGCTGCGCGTCTGGCATTCTGCCTGCCGACAGGCGCTGGTGGTGGCTCTGATGTTCTCAGTAATTTATGCGTGTTTCGGCTCGCATATCGTGGCGCTGCTGACCTCGATTGAACAGCTGCAACAGGCGGCCGATCGCTATCTGATATGGCAGGTGATCCTGCCGCTGGCGGGCGTCTGGTGCTATCTGCTGGATGGCATGTTCATCGGTGCAACCCGCGGCCGGGAGATGCGTAACAGCATGATGGTGGCGGCACTTGGTTACTTCCTGACGTTGCTTAGCGTCCCGCTGCTGGGCAACCACGGCTTGTGGCTGGCGGTCACCGTTTTCCTGGCGCTGCGTGGCCTGTCGCTGTGGCTGATCTGGCGTAAACACTGGCAGCAGAACAGCTGGTTTAACGCCTGATAGCTGGCATCTGATGTCCTCCGGCTACAGATTATTCTGTATTGTTCCGGCAAACCTAAAATCTTCTACTACAATTAACCGTAAGCAGCGCAGTGAACCAGCGCTTTATATCGTCATTTTGTTTTCTTTCAAGATAAATGATGTAACCAAAGGATGACATAGAGGTCTGCCATGAATAAAGATCAAGCGAGCGGCAACTGGAAGCAGTTCAAAGGCACAGTAAAAGAGAAATGGGGCAAGCTGACCGACGATGATATGCAGGTTATCGAAGGCAAACGCGATCAGCTGGTCGGAAAAATTCAGGAACGTTACGGCTATGCGAAAGAAGATGCAGAGCGTGAAGTAACGGACTGGGAAGGTCAGAACAAAGATTACCGTTGGTAATCACAAAGATTTACGGATAAAGCTCCTACCCGCCGGTACGCTCATACCGGCAACCGCACAAGGATGTGCACATTACCCGCGTTTTCCCCGCTTTTTACCCTCACTTTGATGATCGTGCTGACAACTTTCATGATGGGTGCAGGCTTCGACTTCGACACAATTCTCACATAATCCATGCGCTTCAATCACGCTATGACGCAGGGCAAACTGTGCTTCACCAGCCAGTGTGGCGATAATCTTCTCTACTCCCTGCGCCTGCTTTTCGGTTACCGCCGCACAGCGATCACACACCAGCATGACCGAGGTGTGTGCCGGTGCCTCGAAATGGTGACACATTACGTAGCTATTATTGGACTCCACCCGGTGGATAAAGCCCTGTTCCAGCAGGAAGTCCAGCGCCCGATAGACCGTAGGGGGCTTGGCCTGGGGTTCGCTAACCCGGAGTTGATCCAGCAGATCATAAGCGCTGATCGATCCTGGCTGCTCAGCCATTAATCGCAACACTTCAGCCCGCTGCGATGTCAGACGCACGCCGCGCTGCAGGCACAGTTTTTCCGCCTGGGTCATTATTTGCTGTGACGTCATGTTTGACATGGAAACTCTCCGCTGGATAAGTGATGTTATTTTATCACACAAATTTTCGCGGCGCAGAGGTTGGTTTTTGCCTGATAAAACAGCAAATTCTGGCCGGTGGTCGATTAAAAACGCTGTGTGAGGATCAGGAGAGGCCGCTATCGGCACCCAATCAGATCCACTCGCCGACCGGTTAAGGTGGCCTTTTCAGCGCTTTTGCTTTGCATCTCACTGAGTTAAGAAGTAATGTTCAGCAAGACTTAAGAAATGTCTGGTATTATTTTATTTATTACCGGGTATTTTGAACAAAAATAAAGTTTTATTGATTGGAAAACATCCAATCCTTTGAATTAAGCGACTGTTTCCTTTGAATTCACAGCAATAACGCGTTAGCCAGGGTTCACAATAGAGCTAACAAACTATTCAGTCGTTGAATGTTTCAACGGCACTTTCTCAGGTGATGGCAGGCAAATGGTGAAAAAATCCGCTCAACGCTCAGCGCTGAAGTACACCGCTGTAGTGAACGCGCTTTTCCTTTCTTCTTCCGCCATGGCGGCGGGGACCTGGTATGATGCACGCAATGACGCCATGGGCGGAACCGGCGTCGCATCTTCTCTTTATGGCTCAGCCGTGCTGGCCAACCCGGCTTTAATGACGCGAGCTAAACCCGACGATAGCGTCAGTATTATTTTCCCTTCAGCCGGTATTCAGGTCACCGACAAAGATCACCTGCTCGACAAAGTGGATGACATCACCGATACCGTTGATCGCTACCGCGAGGTGATCGGCAACCTGACCTTTGCCGATTATCTGCGTGGCTATCCTGAAGTGCGCGCTGCTTCAGGCGATGTCGCTAACCAGTTAAGTGATTTGCGTGGCAACAAAGCGGACGGCAACGCCGGGGTGGCGCTGGCGGTCACTATTCCTAACGAGACGCTGCCTTTCGCCTTTATCACCAAAGCCTATGGATCGGCACATGTGCGAGCCAATGTGGTCCAGAGCGATATCGACTATCTGCGCGGCGTAGCTAACGGCACGGTGCTTCCGCGTCCGGGCGATCAGGACAATCTGCGCTCCAGCGCCAACGGCCTGGCGGCGCTGGTCACCGATTATGGCGTCGCACTGGCGCATGAGTTCACCATTGCCGGTCAGCCGGTGTCGGTAGGCGTCACGCCGAAATTGCAAAAAACCTGGCTGTATAACTACACCGCCAGCATTTACAACTACGACAAAAGTGACATCAACAATAGCCAGTATCGCAGCACGGACACCGGCTTTAACGTTGATGCCGGTCTGGCGACCACGTTTGCTGAAAACTGGACGCTGGGCATCACCGGTCAAAACCTGGTATCCCGCGATCTGCAGACCAAAGAGGTCAACGGCTTCCGTGATACTTACCAGATCCGTCCGCTGGTCACCACCGGTCTGGCCTGGGATAAAGGTCCGTTCACCGTGACCGGCGATGTCGATCTGACCGAAACCAAGCGTTTCAAAACGCAGGAAAACAGCCAGTATGCGGCGGTCGGTGCGGAATATCGGGTGCTCGACTGGTTACAGTTACGTGCCGGTTATCGTGCGGATATGCGTTCGAACGATGAAAACGTCGCAACCGCCGGTTTCGGCCTGTCACCGTTTAATAAAGCGGTGCATCTGGATCTGGCTGGCTCGGTCGGGGCGAACAATACCTGGGGCGCGATGATGCAGCTGGGCTTCAATTTCTGATCTTCTTTGATACCGCAGTTCGGGGCGGGCGATGCACTATCGCCCGCCCTTGTGTTATCCTTGCACAGAATTCAATCACCCTCATTTACCGGATTATCTGCGCTTCATGACCGATACTGTTTCTTCGCAACGTTTCTCGATTGCCCCGATGCTCGACTGGACCGATCGCCACTGCCGCTATTTTCATCGCCAGCTGACCGGCGATACGCTGCTCTACACCGAAATGGTGACCACCGGCGCGATTATTCATGGTAAGGGCGATTACCTGGCCTATAGCGAGGATGAACATCCGGTCGCCTTACAGCTGGGCGGCAGCGATCCCGCTGCGCTGGCGCACTGCGCCCGACTGGCAGAGCAGCGCGGTTACGATGAAGTGAACCTGAACGTCGGCTGTCCCTCTGACCGGGTGCAGAATGGCCGCTTCGGGGCCTGCCTGATGGCAGAAGCCGATCTGGTTGCTGACGGCATCAAAGCGATGCGTGATGTGGTGTCGATTCCGGTGACGGTGAAAACGCGCATCGGGATTGATGAACAGGACAGCTATCAGTTTCTGACCGATTTTGTCGGGACAGTGGCCGAGCGCGGTGGATGCGAGACGTTTATCATTCATGCGCGTAAAGCCTGGCTATCAGGTCTCAGCCCGAAAGAGAACCGCGAAATTCCGCCGCTTGATTATCCACGGGTTTATCAGCTGAAGCGGGACTTCCCGCACCTGACGCTGGCGATTAACGGCGGTGTGAAAACGCTGGAAGAGGCGGAAACCCACCTGCAGCATCTTGATGGCGTCATGATGGGGCGTGAAGCCTATCAAAATCCCGGCATTCTGGCACAGGTGGACCAGCAACTGTTTGGTCGTCAGCATCCGGCGGCTGATCCGGTGGCGGTGGTCCGCGCCATGTACCCCTATATTGAAGCCGAACTGGCGAAGGGCACTTATCTGGGCCATGTGACACGTCATATGCTCGGTCTGTTCCAGGGGATTCCGGGTGCACGCCAGTGGCGACGCTACCTGAGTGAAAATGCCCACAAACCAGGCGCGGATGTGCGCGTACTGGAAGCTGCACTGGCACTGGTGGCGGACAAAATCCCGCAGGAAGCCTGATCGACCTGCGCCCAGGAGACCAGCCCGCAACGGCTGGTTTTTTTTGCGCCATTTTTTGGTTATTTTGACTGCTTGCAGGATAGCCACACCGGGCTGTTGTCAGGTAAAACAAGCAGTTAAACATTGGCACGTTTCTTGTAAAGATTGACACAATGAGTCTCAATAAGGAGCGCTAACGTGGAAATTTTATTTGTATTGGGGTTTTTCCTGATGCTGTTGCTTACCGGTGTTTCATTGCTCGGCGTACTGGCTGCGCTGGTGGTCGCCACGCTGGTAATGTTCGTCGGTGGACTGTTTGCACTTGTTATCAAAGTGTTGCCGTGGCTGGTGCTGGCAGTGGTCGCGGTCTGGCTGCATCGCGCCTTTTTCGGCGATCGCAACACGCGAGAATGGCGTAAGCTAAAGCGTAAGATCAACAACTTAGACCGAAAAGGCTGGCGTTAAATGCGGAGATGATCACAGTGTGACGTTTTGCTTAGACGATATCTGCAATTAAACATATTTTTTACTTATGTTTTCTGGCAGGATAGTCGTCGTTGAGTCGAAACGAATTCATCGCCGCTGTCCCTACACCAGCGCGAACGAAAATAAAAAAAGAGAAGGGCTTCCTGCGGGAAGCCCTTTTTGTATGCCAGACGGCGTTGCCGATGGTCAGGGAATCAGCAGGCTCGACCCCTGAGTAGCGCGGCTTTCCAGCATCTGATGCGCTTTGCCCGCCTCCTTCAATTCAAACTTCTGCTGTTCCGGCACGTCCACTTTGATCGCGCCGCTGGCCAGCAGCGAAAAGAGTTCGGCACTGGCGGTTTCCAGCTCCTGACGGTTAGTGATGTAACCGAACAGCGACGGGCGGGTAACAAACAGTGAGCCTTTTTTATTCAGAATGCCCAGATCAACCCCGGTCACCGGGCCGGAAGCGTTGCCGAAACTGACCATCAGACCGTGACGACGCAGCGAGTCCAGCGATGCTTCCCAGGTATCTTTACCGACCGAGTCATACACTACGCCAACCTTTTTCCCCTGGGTAAGCTCGCTGACGCGTGCGGCGATATCCTCTTCGCGATAGTTAATTGTTGCCCAGGCACCGGCATTCTTCGCCAGCGTCGCCTTTTCAGCCGAACCGACGGTACCAATCAGGTGCGCGCCCAACGCTTTTGCCCACTGGCAGGCAATCAGCCCGACACCGCCGGCGGCGGCATGAAACAGGAAGGTCTCATCCGCTTTGATTTTATAGGTCTGGCGCAGCAGATACTGAGTGGTCAGCCCTTTCAGAAAACTGGCTGCCGCCAGCTCAAAGCCGATCGCGTCGGGCAGGTGCATCAGCCGATCTTCTGCTACGTTGTGCGCTTCGCTGTAGGCGCCGAGGGCTGCCTGACAATAGACCACCCGATCGCCAGGCTTAAACAGCGTCACGTCACGGCCGACGCGGGTAACGACGCCCGCCGCCTCGGTACCGAGACCGGACGGGAAGGCTGCCACCGGATAGAGCCCGCTGCGCAGATAGGTATCGATGTAGTTAATGCCGATGGCGCGATTTTCTACCTGCACCTCATTACCGGCAGGATCGGCAAGTTCAAAATCAGCCCACTGTAAAACGTCCGGACCGCCGTGCGCGTTGAACTGAATACGCTTTGCCATTCTGACTCCTGTGATTGTTTCATCATGAGGGTGAGGCGCGCACCCCAACTGAGGTATACTTGCGCGTCCCCACAGAACATCGGTAATGCATTCACTATGGCAGGAAATAAACCCACCAACAAATCGAACGAAACGCAGGATCGCCAGCTGGAAGGCGTGAAAATGCCCCCGCATTCGCTGGAAGCGGAGCAATCGGTGCTCGGTGGGTTAATGCTGGATAACGAGCGCTGGGACAACGTCTCCGAGCGCGTGGTCGCCAATGATTTCTTCAACCGCTCGCATCGGCTGATTTTTTCCGAGATGCAGCGGCTGCTGGAAAACAGCAAGCCAATCGACCTGATCACTCTCTCTGAATCGCTGGAAACCCGCGGCGAGCTGGAGATGGCTGGCGGCTTTGCTTACCTTGCTGAACTGGCGAAAAATACCCCCAGCGCGGCTAACATCGGCGCTTATGCAGACATCGTGCGTGAACGTGCGGTAGTGCGTGAGATGATTTCGGTCGCCAACCAGATTGCCGATGCTGGCTACGATCCGCAGGGCCGCAACAGCGAAGAGCTGCTGGATTTCGCCGAATCCAACGTTTTCAAAATTGCCGAAGCGCGTGCCAGTAAGGATGCTGGCCCGAAAAATATTGAGCAGATCCTTGAGGCGACCGTCTCACGTATCGAATCGCTTTATCAGACGCCGCACGATGGCGTCACCGGCGTGGATACCGGCTATCAGGATCTGAACAAGAAGACCGCGGGCCTGCAGCGCTCTGACCTGATTATCGTCGCCGCGCGTCCCTCAATGGGTAAAACCACCTTCGCGATGAACCTGTGCGAAAACGCCGCGATGCTGCAGGACAAACCGGTGCTGATTTTCAGCCTCGAAATGCCCAGCGAACAGATCATGATGCGTATGCTGGCTTCGCTGTCGCGGGTCGATCAGACCCGTATTCGTACTGGCCAGCTGGATGATGAGGACTGGGCGCGTATCTCCGGCACCATGGGCATCCTGCTGGAGAAGAAGAACATGTACATTGATGACTCTTCTGGCCTGACGCCGACCGAAGTGCGCTCGCGCGCCCGCCGCATCTACCGTGAAAACGGTGGCTTAAGCATGATTATGATCGACTACCTGCAGCTGATGCGCGTGCCTTCCCTGTCGGATAACCGTACGCTGGAGATCGCCGAGATCTCGCGCTCACTGAAAGCGTTAGCCAAAGAGCTGAATGTGCCGGTGGTGGCGCTGTCGCAGCTTAACCGCTCGCTGGAGCAGCGTGCCGATAAGCGGCCGGTGAACTCGGATCTGCGTGAATCGGGCTCGATCGAGCAGGATGCGGATTTGATCATGTTTATCTATCGCGATGAGGTTTACCACGAAAACAGCGATCTTAAAGGGATCGCCGAGATCATCCTCGGTAAACAGCGTAACGGTCCCATCGGCACGGTGCGTCTGACATTTAACGGACAGTGGTCGCGTTTCGATAACTACGCGGGTCCGCAATACGACGACGAATAATCCCTTCTTTGTGCTGTCATGCACGATCTGTGCATGACAGCCCCCGTCATCAGAAAATAGTGTTGGACAACCCCGCCGATTATCGGGTTATCTGTAACAAAGCGATGCCAATAACGCTGTGGAAACGGAATGACTCACGTAGACGATTACGACCTTAAAATCCTGACTTTATTACAATCTAATGGCCGCCTGACCAATCAGGAGTTGAGCGATTTAGTCGGCCTGTCGGCGTCACAATGCTCACGCCGCCGGATCAACCTGGAGCAGGCCAACCTTATCCTTGGCTACCACGCCCGGCTGTCACCGGATGCGATTGGGCTGGGTATGGTCGGGCTGATTGAGGTGCGCTTAATTAATCATACTGCCGAATATGTCGACAGTTTTCATCGGATGGTGGAGCAGGAAGAGGCGATTGTCGACGCCTACAAAACCACCGGTGATGCCGATTATCTGTTAAAAGTGGCGGTGGCCGATCTCAATTCGCTCAGCGCCTTAATCAGCCAGCTGGTCGCCGGCCACCAGAGCGTTTCTCATGTAAAAACCTCGGTGGTACTGGGACGTCTGAAAGAGAACGGGCTGATGATGATTCCAGAACACAATACGCGCTAAAAAGGTGCGTCCTGTGCCGTTTTGGTGCATCACTGCGGTAAATAATGCAAGTAATACGCACCAGAACAAACATTTGTGCATGAATTAACGGTTTTTTCGAAGTTTTTTGCACAAAACCCTGCAATAAAGCGCCTTAGATATCAATGGGATAATCGCTGGCACCCTACCGGTGGCCGTCATCGGCTGCCGGTATGGTGCGTTTTTTGCATCTGAACCGCATCATTTGCACTGAGATAACTCCATGGATAACGTTGCAGAACCCGCCCGCATTCCCCATTCCCGCATTGAAGATGCACTGGCGATTGTGCTTGGCACCCTGATGGTTTCGTTCGGCGTCATTATGTTGAAACAGGCGGGCGCGCTGACCGGCAGTACGGCGGGCATCGCTTTTCTGGTCAGCTACCTGTCGCCGTTATCCTTCGGCAGCGCCTTCTTTCTGATCAATATTCCGTTCTACTGGCTGGCGGTAAAACGCATGGGCTGGGAATTTACCCTGAAAACCTTTTGTGCCGTTGGGCTGGTGTCATTGTTTACCCATCTGCATCCGCTGTTTGTCCATTTTTCCGCCCTCGATCCGTTCTATGCGACATTGTTCGGTAACGTCATCATGGGAATCGGGTTTATAGTGTTGTTTCGTCATAAAGCCAGCCTGGGCGGCATCAATATCCTGGCGCTGTGGCTACAGGATCGCTTTGGCATTCGCGCCGGCAAGCTGCAAATGGCGGTGGATACCTGCGTGGTGCTGGCCTCCCTGTTTGTGGTGAGCGTACCGATTCTGCTCGCCTCGATTGGCGGCGCGGTTATTCTTAATCTGATTATCGCGATGAACCACCGTCCAGGACGCTACCTGGTTTAATGACACTCTGTTACCCGAAGACCACTCATGGAGACCTACACCGTGTTTCAAAACGTTGATGCCTATGCTGGCGACCCGATTCTGTCGTTGATGGAAGCGTTTAAACAAGACCCACGCGAACACAAAGTTAACCTCAGTATCGGGCTTTACTATGACGAGCAGAGCATCATCCCGCAGCTGAAAGCGGTTGCGACTGCTGAACAGCAGCTGCACGCTGAGCCACAGCAGGCGTCGCTCTATCTGCCAATGGAAGGGCTGAACAGCTACCGCAGCGCGATTGCGCCTCTGCTGTTTGGTGCCGACCATCCGATGCTGCAGGCGGGCCGGATTGCCTCTATTCAGACGCTGGGCGGCTCTGGCGCGTTGAAAGTCGGTGCAGATTTCCTTAAACGTTATTTCCCGCAGTCAGCGGTCTGGGTCAGCGATCCGACCTGGGAAAACCACGTGGCGATTTTCAACGGTGCCGGTTTCGAGGTGAACACCTATCCGTGGTATGACGCAGAGACCCACGGCGTGCGGTTCGATGCATTTATCAGCGCGCTGAAAACCCTGCCGCAGCAGAGCATCGTTCTGCTGCATCCGTGCTGCCATAACCCGACCGGTGCCGACCTGACCGATGCGCAGTGGGACCAGACCGTTGAGGTGCTGAAGGCGCAGCAGCTGATTCCGTTCCTCGACATTGCCTATCAGGGCTTCGGTGCGGGCATGCAGCAGGATGCGTATGCACTGCGCGCCGTGGCCGCAGCGGGCCTGCCAGCGCTGGTCAGCAACTCCTTCTCGAAAATCTTCTCACTGTATGGTGAGCGTGTCGGCGGTCTGTCTATCGTCTGCGACAGCGCAGAGGAAGCCGGCCGGGTGCTGGGTCAGTTAAAAGCGACCGTACGCCGCAACTACTCCAGCCCACCGAATTTTGGTGCGCAGGTGGTGGCACGGGTGTTGAATGATGATGCTCTGAAAGCGAGCTGGCTGGCGGAAGTAGAAGCGATGCGCTTACGCATCCTGGAGATGCGTCAGTCGCTGGTCGATGTGCTGAACACCGCACTGCCAGGTAAAAACTTTGACTACCTGCTGAAGCAGCGCGGTATGTTCAGCTATACCGGCCTGAGCGCACAGCAGGTTGATCGCCTGCGCAACGAGTTCGGCATCTATCTGGTCGGCAGCGGCCGGATGTGTGTCGCCGGCCTGAACAGCAGAAATGTGCATCAGGTTGCGGAAGCATTTGCTGCCGTAATGTAATCGCCGTTCCGCTGTGTAAAAACCGCCGGCTCAGCCCGGCGGTTTTTTATTTGCCCGCAGGGTTTACCTTTCGCCGACATGCTGCACACTTAAACGGGAGACCGTTTCAGGAAAAAGCTATGTGGCATCAACAAATTCTGACGCTTAGCGCGAAACCACGCGGATTTCATCTGATCACTGATGAGATCGTCGATGCGCTTTCCGCCTTGCGTAACATCAACACCGGCCTGTTGCATCTGCTGTTGCAGCACACCTCGGCTTCGTTAACCTTAAACGAGAATTGCGACCCGACGGTGCGCAGCGACATGGAACAGCACTTTATGCGGCACGTTCCGGAAGATGCGCCTTATCAGCACGACTACGAAGGGCGTGACGATATGCCAGCGCACATTAAATCATCGACCTTAGGGGTATCATTGTTACTGCCGGTTCAGCGCGGACGTCTGGTGCTGGGCACCTGGCAGGGGATCTGGCTGGGCGAACACCGCATTGATGGCGGTGCGCGGCGAATTGTCGCCACTTTACAAGGGGAAGCGTAATGACGAATTCAGACTTACTGACCTATTGCATGAGCAAGCCGGGCGCGGAACAGAGCGTCCATAGTGACTGGAAAGCCACTCAGATTAAAAGCAACGGCGTACTGTTTGCCATGGTGCATGAGGTGAAAGGTCGTCCCGCGGTTTCACTGAAATCGACCCCGGCGCTGGCGGAATTACTGCGCGAAGAGCATAACGACATTTTTCCCAGCCAGCATCTGAACAAATCTCACTGGAGCACCCTGTATCTTGATGGCTCACTGAAAGATTCGCAGATCTACTATCTGGTTGATGCGTCTTTTGATCAGATTGCGACCGTCAAATAGGCGGCAATAAAAAACCCTCTCCCGGCTGGAAGAGGGTGATAAGGTGCAGCGATTACGCGGCGGACTGATTGCGCAATGTGTTGATATCGATAACGAAACGGTATTTCACATCACTCTTCAGCATACGTTCGTAGGCTTCATTGATCTGATCCATCGCAATCAGTTCGATATCTGAGGTGATGCCGTGCTCACCACAGAAATCGAGCATCTCCTGCGTTTCGGCAATGCCGCCAATCAGTGAACCGGCGATGCTGCGACGCTTGAAGATCAGGTTAAATACCTGCGGCGCAGGGTGATCGTGCTCCGGTGCGCCGACCAGCGTCATGTTGCCATCGCGCTTCAGCAGGGTAATGAACGGGTTGAGATCGTGTTGTGCCGCCACGGTATTCAGAATGAAGTCGAAGCTGTTGGCGTGCTGTGCCATCTGCTCCGGATCTTTCGAAATCACCACTTCATCTGCGCCCAGGCGTTTACCGTCTTCAATTTTAGACGGCGAGGTGGTGAACAGCACCACATGCGCGCCCATCGCATGGGCAATTTTGACGCCCATATGGCCGAGACCGCCCAATCCGACGATGCCTACTTTTTTGCCGGGACCGACATTCCAGTGACGCAGCGGTGAGTAAGTGGTGATACCGGCACACAGCAGCGGCGCAACGCCAGCCAGTTCCAGGTTTTCAGGGATGCGCAGCACAAAGCTCTCATCCACCACCATCGCCGTTGAGTAACCGCCATAGGTAATGGCGCCGGTTTCGCGATCTTCACCGTTATAGGTGCCAACAAAGCCATTTTCACAATACTGCTCTAAACCTTCCTGACAGCTTGGACAGCTGCGGCAGGAGTCGACCATACAGCCGACGCCGACCAGGTCGCCCACCTTATACTTCTGAGTCTGTGGACCCACAGCAGTAACGCGACCCACGATTTCATGGCCAGGCACCACCGGGAAAATGGTGTTCTTCCACTCATTACGTGCCTGATGCAGGTCTGAGTGGCAGACGCCACAGAACAGGACCTCAAGCTGTACGTCATGAGCGCGAAGCTCACGCGGCTGATAATCGAACGGTGCCAGTTTGGATTTAGCATCCTGAGCAGCATACGCATGCGTAATATTCATGGTGTCTCCAGTTTCGATGTGTCGTGCGTGTTTTTCGGTGAAGTGCGGCAGCAGTGTGCTGCAGCGAAAACAGGGCGACGCGCAGGGCGTGCCAAAGAGGAACCGCTTAAGGATAGTCAGCGTAGCGAAAAGCGTATATGCCTATAGGTGTCTGAATCTTGCCTGATCCTGCATTTCTCTGGCTGAATGGGCAGCCGGTAAAAAAAAGGCCCGCACGAGGCGGGCCTGACAGATTACTTGTTCAGCAACGGTTTGAGGAAGCGTGCGGTGTGTGATTTTTCACACTCCGCCACGGTTTCTGGCGTGCCGGCCATCAGAATTTCACCGCCGCCGCTGCCGCCTTCCGGACCGAGATCGACAATCCAGTCGGCAGTTTTGATCACGTCGAGATTGTGCTCAATCACCACGATGGTATTGCCCTGATCGCGCAGCTGATGCAGCACTTCCAGCAGCTGCTGGATATCGGCAAAATGCAGGCCGGTAGTGGGCTCATCAAGGATATAGAGCGTCTGACCGGTGCCGCGCTTCGACAGCTCACGCGCCAGCTTAACGCGCTGCGCTTCACCGCCGGAAAGAGTAGTAGCGGACTGGCCGAGACGGATGTAAGAGAGACCCACATCGATCAGCGTCTGCAACTTACGCGCCAGCGCCGGCACCACATCGAAGAACTCCCGCGCTTCCTCAATGGTCATTTCCAGCACTTCGTGGATGCTCTTGCCCTTGTACTTCACTTCCAGCGTTTCGCGGTTATAGCGTTTGCCTTTGCACTGATCGCACGGCACATAAATGTCCGGTAAAAAGTGCATTTCGACTTTCAGTACGCCATCGCCCTGACAGGCTTCACAGCGTCCACCACGCACGTTGAAACTGAAGCGGCCCGGATTGTATCCACGCGAGCGCGCTTCCGGCACGCCAGCAAACAGTTCACGTACCGGCGTGAAGATGCCGGTGTAGGTGGCCGGGTTAGAGCGCGGTGTCCGGCCAATCGGGCTCTGGTCGATGTCGATGACCTTATCGAAATGCTCGAGGCCGGTGACCTCGCGATAGGCCGCCGGTTCCGCGATGGTCGCGCCGTTGAGCGCGCGCTGGGCAATCGGGAACAGCGTATCGTTGATCAGCGTCGATTTACCTGAACCCGATACGCCGGTGATGCAGGTAAACAGCCCGACCGGCAGCGTCAGCGTCACGTCCTTGAGGTTGTTGCCGCGTGCGCCCGTCACCTTCAGCACTTTGGCCGGATCGCCTTTAACCCGCTGCGGCGGCACGGAAATTTCACGTTTGCCGCTAAGGAACTGGCCGGTCAGTGACGCTTCCTGCGCCATGATCTCATCCACGGTGCCTTCTGCCACGACCTGGCCGCCATGCACGCCCGCGCCGGGACCGATATCGATCACGTGGTCAGCCGCCCGAATCGCATCTTCATCGTGCTCAACCACAATCACCGTATTGCCGAGATCGCGCAGGTGAATCAGGGTGCCGAGCAGGCGCTCGTTATCGCGCTGATGCAGGCCGATAGAGGGCTCATCCAGCACGTACATCACGCCCACCAGGCCCGCGCCGATCTGGCTGGCCAGACGGATACGCTGTGCTTCACCGCCGGAAAGGGTTTCAGCCGAACGAGACATCGACAGGTAGTTCAGGCCGACGTTCACCAGGAAGCTCAGGCGATCGCTGATCTCTTTCAGCACTTTTTCCGCGATTTGGGCGCGCTGGCCGCTGAGCTTCAGGTTTTCAAAGAACGACATCGCATGACCGATACTCATCTCCGAGATGGTCGGCAGCGTGGTGTTTTCCACGAAGACGTGGCGCGCTTCACGACGCAGACGCGTCCCATCGCAGGTGGCACAGGCCCGGTTGCTGATAAATTTCGCCAGCTCTTCGCGCACCGCTGACGATTCGGTCTCTTTGTAACGGCGTTCCATGTTGTTCAGCACGCCTTCAAACGGATGGCGACGCACGGAGGTATCACCCCGATCGTTGATGTACTTGAACTCAATGGTCTCTTTACCGGAACCGTACAGAATCACTTTCTGCACGTTATCCGGCAGGCTGCCGAACGACGCTTCGATATCAAAATCGAGATGTTCCGCCAGTGAGCGCAGCATCTGGAAATAGTAGAAGTTACGGCGATCCCAGCCGCGGATTGCACCGCCCGCCAGCGAGAGCTCCGGGTTCTGGACTACCCGATCCGGGTCGAAATATTGCTGCACGCCCAGCCCATCACAGGTCGGACAGGCACCCGCAGGGTTGTTAAACGAGAACAGGCGCGGTTCCAGCTCGCTCATGCTGTAGCCACAAATCGGGCAGGCAAAGTTGGCAGAGAACAGCAGCTCTTCAGCCGCGCTGTCATCCATATCCGCCACGATCGCCGTGCCGCCAGAGAGATCCAGCGTGGTTTCAAACGATTCGGCCAGCCGGGTTGCCAGATCGGCACGCACTTTAAAGCGATCAATCACTACTTCAATGGTGTGCTTCTTCTGCAGTTCAAGCTTTGGCGGATCGGAGAGATCGCATACTTCGCCGTCGATACGCGCACGAATGTAGCCCTGCGTCGCCAGGTTTTCCAGCGTTTTGGTGTGCTCGCCTTTACGATCCTTCACCACCGGAGCCAGCAGCATCAAGCGGCGGCCTTCCGGCTGAGAGAGCACCTGATCAACCATCTGGCTGACGGTCTGCGCCGCCAGCGGCACATCGTGATCCGGACAGCGCGGCTCACCGACGCGGGCAAACAGCAGACGCAGATAGTCGTGGATCTCGGTGATGGTACCGACCGTAGATCGCGGGTTATGTGAGGTTGATTTCTGCTCAATGGAAATGGCGGGCGACAAACCTTCGATATGATCGACGTCCGGTTTTTCCATCAGCGAAAGAAACTGGCGCGCATACGCAGAGAGCGACTCCACATAGCGGCGCTGACCTTCCGCATACAGCGTATCAAACGCCAGTGAGGATTTACCGGAGCCAGACAGGCCGGTCACCACAATGAGTTTGTCGCGTGGGATGGTCAGGTTGATGTTTTTCAAATTATGGGTGCGGGCACCACGAACTTCGATCTTATCCATTCACCTTTCCCGGATTAGCAGCACTCACCGCGCCTTGCCGACACGGCCAGAATAAACGCATCATTATGGCACAAAAAATAGACTGAATAAATATCCAGTACTCTTTGCCTTTTGGCGGCGGATGATTAAAATTGGAACCCCGCTCTAAAGTGGGAAACAGTCAGCAGGACGTGTTAGAATTGATAGATTAGACTGTATGCATTAACTCATCGGGAGACAGCAACATGGCCAGTCGTGGCGTTAACAAAGTGATTCTTGTCGGGAATCTGGGTCAGGATCCGGAAGTACGTTATATGCCAAATGGTGGCGCTGTTGCCAACATTACGCTGGCTACGTCGGAAAGCTGGCGCGACAAGCAGACCGGTGAAAACAAAGAGATCACTGAGTGGCACCGTGTGGTGCTGTTTGGCAAACTGGCTGAAGTCGCGGGTGAATACCTGAAAAAAGGGTCTCAGGTCTATATCGAAGGCCAGCTGCGCACCCGTAAATGGCAGGATCAGGGTGGCCAGGAGCGTTACACCACCGAAGTGGTGGTTAACGTCGGCGGCACCATGCAGATGCTGGGCGGCCGTCAGCAGGGCGGTAACGCCGGTGCATCAGCAGGCGGCGCGCAGGGCGGCGGTAACAACAACGGTTGGGGCCAGCCACAGCAGCCGCAGGGCAGCAATAATCAGTTCAGCGGCGGCGCGCAGTCCCGTCCGCAGCAGCAGCCTCAGAGCGCACCTGCCAGCAACAACAACGAACCGCCAATGGATTTTGACGACGATATCCCGTTCTGATCCGCCTGACAGCGCGACATTGATAGCAAACAGGCCCGGTATACCGGGCCTTTTTATTACCTTTAATAGCGGCTGCACAAACAGATCAGGCGTGGGACGCCCATTCGGTCAGGATTGCGTCACAGCTCAGCACGCGCGGCACGTTGCCGGGTATCAGCAGCGACGACCACACCTCATTATGCTGACCTATCAGCTGTTCTGCGCTCACCCAGCGGCGATCGGCGGTGGTATGCGCATCTGCCGCCACGGTGATGCGATAGCCGGCGCTGGCACCAACTTTAATGGTGGTATCCAGGCAGTAGTCTGTGGCACAGCCGCAAATCACAAATTCCTTCACCGCCAGCGTCTGAAGCAACGCAGCCAGACCAGTCTGCCAGAAGCTGTCGCAGGCCGTTTTAGTGATAAAATGCGCGCCGGCAGGCTGGTGGATCTCGGGCAACAGCGCAAAAGCATGACTGCCTTCAGGCAGGCTTTCCTCGGTATGCTGGATAAACACCGTGAAATCGGCCCGCTCAGTCAGACGATTTATCTGCGCCACCCGCCCCTGCCAGTCAAAACGCGGCGTAGCGAATACGCCATTTTGCATATCTATAACCAACACCACTCGCTGTGCCATGCTTGATCCTATCGCGACGGAAAAAAGCAGTGTTGCCTGGCACCAGGCGGATGAATAGCAATATTTTGCATTTTATCGTCCATCACAGGCATGCTGAACTGCCTGTCGGTTAAATGAGGAGAGTGAAGTGGAGGGCGTTCCGGCTATTTTTCCCTGCGAGACAGATCGCGCGCAGTTTCAGCAGCTGTCTGAGTTACCCGGTGTGGAACTGTATCAGGCTCACATCTCTCGCTACGCCTTTGAACCGCATACGCATGAAGCCTTTGGTATCGGCACTATTGAAGCTGGCGCGCAGCGCTTTCGCTATCGCGGCACCCAATACACCGCACCCAAAGATTCGCTGGTGATGATGAATCCGGATGAACTGCATACCGGGGAATCCGCCTGTGCCGAAGGCTGGCGTTATCAGATGATCTATATCCAGCCACAGTTAATGGATGAGCTGACCGGCGATCGCGGCTGGTGGTTTAATGAGGCACTGCTGACTGATTCCCGTCTGGCCCAGCCGCTGTCGCGCACCCTGGCGGCACTGTGGCAGGCGGACTCGGTGCTGGCACGTCAGGGATTGCTGTCGGAACTGTTATTGCAGATTCGGCCGCTGGCGCGGATGGCGTCGTCCGCCCGGCTTCAGCCAGCGCATCGCTTCGATAAGGTACGTGATTACCTGCGGGAAAACCTGGCGCAACCGGTGCGCCTTGAGGAGCTGGCGGCGCTGGCAGCATTATCGCCCTGGCACTTTTTACGTGCTTTTCGCCAGCATTATCATGTGACGCCGCATCAGATGCTGATGGCCTTTCGGCTGTATGATGCCAAACAGCGCCTGACGCAGGGGGAGAGTGCAGCCAGCGTGGCGGCTGCGGTGGGGCTGACCGATCAGGCTCACCTGACCCGCGCCTTCGCCAACCGGTACGGTATTACTCCGGTCCGCTATCAGAAACAGGTGCGCCAGGCCTGAAAATCGCAATCTGCTACAAGCCTTTCCCGCCTCATTTCGCCACACTGCGCCAGACAAACGATAAAGGGAAAAATTATGCTCGCTGGCGTACTGTTTGCTGTGACCGCAGGTCTGATGTGGGGACTGATCTTTGTTGGCCCGTTGCTGGTGCCGGACTATCCCGGGGCGTTGCAATCAGCTGGCCGCTACGTTGCCTTTGGCCTGATTGCGCTGCCGCTGGCGTGGCACGACCGCCGTCGATTGCAGCGGCTGGTTGTGGCTGACTGGCGGGAAGCGGTAAAGCTTTCGCTGGTGGGCAACCTTCTTTATTACGCCTTTCTCGCCAATGCCATTCAGCGCACCGGCGCGCCGGTCTCGACCATGATAATCGGTACGCTGCCGGTGGTGATCGCTGTCACCGCGAACCTCTGTTACGGTCATCTTGAAGGGCGACTGCCGTGGCGGCGACTGTTTCCTGCCTTAATACTGATGGCGGCCGGGCTGGTGTGCGTGAATGCTGCCGAGTTGCAGGCTCATGGCAGCACGCTGGACCTCGGCCGGTATCTCACCGGGATTGTGCTGGCGATGCTGGCCGTGGTGTGCTGGACCTGGTATCCATTGCGTAACGCGCGCTGGCTGCGCACGCACCCTGAACACCGGCCTTCTACCTGGGCTACGGCGCAGGGGCTGGTCACGCTGCCGATGGCGCTGGTGCTGTATGCGCTGGTCAGCGCTCAGCTCGCCTGGCAGCAGCCTGACTTCACGCTGCCGTTTGGGCCTCATCCTCGGGTCTTCATTCCGCTAATGCTGGCGATTGGTCTGCTCTGCTCCTGGCTGGGGACGCTGTGCTGGAATGCCGCCAGCCAGCGTTTACCCACTGTATTGATGGGGCCATTGATCGTTTTTGAAATCCTCTTTGGCCTTTTGTGGACTTTTCTCTGGCATCAAAGCTGGCCGCCGCTGCTGACCGTGGCCGGCATTATTTTTCTGATGGCTGGCGTGCTGTGGGCGATGCGGATAAAACCGCAACCGCTGGTGGTGGCGATCAACGAGTAACGCTGCCAGTGGATAATCTTTGTTCTGTCGCGCGGTCAGCCGTCCGCGCGGCTTTTTAAGATTAAGTCGCATTCCGATTTGAACGATTTTGCACCCATATTCGCTACGTAATCGATTTCATACCTCACATCCGGCCGGACAGGCCGCTTCATCTTCACGCCATTGACGACAAGCCCAGGCTAAAAAACAGCCAGCACAGGTCAGAATCAGATCCTTTTTGATGTGTAACGCCCGGGCAGTGGTTGAAATTCATCCATTAATGAGACGAATTTCGGCCAGATAATGGCGATTAAGTGATTAACGACCTGCTGTCATTGCCTTCCGGACCTGAAGAGCGGCGACTAAAAACCACTATTAACTTCATTCATTGATAAAAGAGTAAGAGAATTCCGCCGCTGCGTTTTTATTTAAAGATTAACGTCCGGCATCATTGATGCGCACTAAGGATGCAAAATGAGTAGGTACATAACGTTAGTGATAAGCAGTAATAAACTATTTAACCTGGATTAATCCTGGAGAAAGTTTTGCCGAATGACACTACTCGCGAATTAAAGCGTAACCGCAAAAATGGGGATTAGATCCATCATTAACTTAAAGGCGCGTAGGTTATTTTAAAAGCGATGTTTAAGCCGGCTTAACGGAAAGAATGCAATTCAGTTCCGATGATTAGCCGAGCTTAACGAAGAAACACGAGACCCCAATCCCGCCGAAACGGGATTGGGAGAGGGGAAAGGTGCGTAGAATGCGAGACTTTTGCTGTTGTGAATCAATTTTACCGCAAAAAAAGAAGCTTAGCCGTGAAGCCATTCATTAGTTATAAATGGAGCGGAAAAGGGTGCCGCAATTGTCCTGTTAAATGATCTTCATCTCTTCTGGTAAGAACAAATCTCAGCGTTAAGTCTAAAAAGCGCGGTAGCATTGGGTTTAGCGATTCTCTGTGCCGGACGGATAATGATATACGCTGCGACTGATATCTAATAAACGACAGCTGCGACGGGTGCCGATGTCGAAGGTGCTCTGCAGGAAGTCGACCGCCTGACGTTTTTCATTCGTAGTAAAGAAGTTCTTCAGAACGCTTTGCAGCATCTCCTTATCAGAGTTCAGGGTTTGCAGTTCACGGGTAAGGTTCTGCAGTTTTTCCTCCAGCTCTTTGATTTTCCTGCCTTCTTCGGAAGACAGCCCAGAAAACTTCTTCTTCCAGCTGTAGAAAGTTGCTTCAGAGATACCCAGCTCTTCGCAAATCTCTCTGACTTTAACGCCCGATTCAGAAGCTTTAATGGCATTTGTGATTTGATCTTCGCTGTATCGTGACTTTCTCATAAATGCTCTTACCTTTCTTATCGATTAATGGATGAGAATGACTTTAATAATTCCTGGCACTGTAAGTTTCTATTAATGCAGTATTAAAGTGTGCGTATTGAATTGCGAAGGTTAAATTAAGATATTTAGAATAAATATCATCATGGGATAAATCTTATTTTATTCCGATCCGAGGGGCGCGCCTTCCTGGAGGCGGTTTTTTGTTATAAATTCATCGCATCCCAAATACGAAAAAATTCTACGTACGTTGGATATTTAGCATAACCGACTTGATTAATTTAGCGGTTATGACTCATGAAGATTGCACTATTTTCAGGCTGAAATCGTTTCCAACCGAACCGATTCGCGCCAAATATAATAAGAATTGTCCTGAATTTATTCTCCGGATCATGATGTGATTCTCAATTTTCGGACCAGCTTGGTTTGAAGTCTTACATTTTCGCCAGGCCCACTGAGCGCTTATTAATTCGTTACAGGGATGTTGTACCGAAGCGGTTGTAGTTGAGTAATACTAAGGAAGAGTCGATGAAATTGAGCGTAATGTCTAATGCCGCCTGGATGATGTCTGAGAAGATCATCTCCGTGTTTGGCGTCATATTTGTGACTTCTTACGTGGCGAAATCCTTTGGCCCAACGGTGTTTGGCCAGATGGCGTTTTCAACCTCACTATTTGCGATGGTGCAAACCGTTGCAATCTTTGGCACCGAAACCATTCTGTTTAAGCGTGTCAGTAAAAATGCGTCGAAAGGCTTACGCCTGATGACCATCGCGCGTACCTTGCGCATGGTGCTTTTACTGCTCACCTCGGTGCCAGTCTTAATCTGGGTCTGGTACAACATGCAGGAAAATTTCCTGGCATTTGCACTGGCCTCATTTGTTGCCTCGGTTTTTGTCACCCAGGATACATTCAGCGTTTACAACAATGCGCGTCTTGCCTCGCGTCTGAATACCATCGCCAATGCGGTCGGCATGCTGCTGAGTTTCGCTATCAGCTTTACCATCGCCTGGCTGCGGCTGAATCCGCTGTGGCTGACGCTGTCGATTGTGGCGGTGACGCTGGTGCCTTACCTGATCAAGCGGCACAACTTTTATCAGGAACACCAGGATCAGATGCCGCCGCGTGAAAAGCGGACTGCCTATCTGCGTTACCTGATGTATGCCGGTCTGCCGCTGGCGATCTCCAGCATCTTTATTTCTGTCCAGGTCAAAGCGGCGCAGATGTTCCTGGCGGGTACCGCCCCGGCGCGCGACCTCGGCCTGTTTGCCGCGGCTAATACCATTTCTGCCTCGTGGATTTTTATCCCGGTGGCGCTGATTACCTCCTGCTTCACTGAAATCTTCAGAGAGCGTGGCGAGGTGGCCATCAAGCTGGCGGCCCGGCTCAATGGTTACGTTATGGGTGTTTCATTGCTGATGCTGCTGGTCATCTCGTTATTCGGCGAGCAGATCATTATCGCGTTGTATGGTCCGGAATTTACACAGTCAGGAAGTCTCATAACGTTGCTGTCGATAGCGACCAGCTTTTCGGCAATGGGGACAGTAGCTTATCGCTACATGGTTAAGGAGGGAGGGTTTAACTATCTGCTGAAGAAAATCATTTGTCTGATGGTCATCAGTTTGCCGCTCTCATGGTGGTTGATTCAGGGCCACGGCATCATGGGAGCCGCGTGGAGCGTTTTCCTTTCAGAGCTTTTGTCCCTGACCGTCATGAATTACTTCTTTAAAAACGGCGTCATTCAAAAGATTCAAGTTTCCTCACTCAACTACAAAACCTACAAATGAGGTCCGATATGCTCAAGTTGAAAGAAGAACTCAGAAGAAGTGTGCAGTACTTTATTAAGAAGATGCCCTGGGCGTACCAGGACCGCATCTACTACTTCCACAAGTTCAGAAAGCTGCCCAATCTGCGTCAGCCAAAAGTGTTCAACGAAAAGGTGTTGTACCGTAAATTTGTCTATGGCGATTACCAGAACTATGGCCGCCTGTCGGACAAATATTCGGTGCGTGAATTTATTGCCGAAAAAATCGGTAATGAATATCTGATTCCGCTGGTACACGAAACCACTGACCCGACCACGCTAAACAGCTTACCGTGCTGGAAAGGGACGGTGATTAAGCCGAACCACGCCTCCAACATGGTGGAGATTCTGCTGGAAGAGCCAGACGCGCTGCGCAAACAGCAGATTATTCACGACTGCTACCGCTGGCTGAAGACCGACTTCGCTAACGAAGCACGTGAGATCCACTATCGCTACATCAAGCCGCGCATCCTGGTGGAGAAATACATCGGTGATGGCAAAAGCGCGCCGATTGATTACAAGTTCCACATGTTCAACAAGCGTGATGGCAAGTTCGAATATGTGCTGCAGGTGATCTACAACCGCTGCCAGCCGCTGCTGTCGATGAACTTCTACGTGAATAACCTCAACGAGGCGTTTCACAAGATTCGCGATACCGGCCTGGATGTCTCGCCGATTCTGCCGTCACTGCAACATGCGCTCGATCTGAGCAAAAAGCTGGCCAGTGATTTCGATTACGTGCGGGTCGATTGGTATATCCATGAAGAACAGATCTATTTCGGTGAACTCACTTTCACGCCGGGTGCAGGCCTGGTGACCGGATTGGATCGGGGTTTAAACCAGATGATGGGAGATATGTGGATTCAGGACCGCCGCGGAACGCAGAGACCGGGCGTCACAGTGCAGGATGTTAATATCCCTGCCATGTTGAAGAAAGTTTAAGCACACACAGCAATGTAAAAAACCCCGCCTGGCGGGGTTTTTTATTGGCAAAAATCAGGCTATCGACGCGACAGTCTCAGCGTATCACTCGATCAGGGCATCGGCCATTCAGCAGGCGCCTGACTCATCACGTCGATAAAGGCGTGCTTAGAGATTTCCATGAAGTTGTGCACGTTTTCCATGCTCAGGGTAATTCCCATCAGACCGGTAACGAACCAGCAGGTCATGCCTAAACCAATCCCGCCACACATGAATGCCATCACATGATGACTATCCTGACGCAATTTGGTTTTCAGGGTGCTGGCGAAAAACATCATTACTGCGCTCAACAATTCCCAACGCATAACAAGCAGACTGGTGGTTAACGTAGCCATCGGCCGGACCTCAATATCAGTTAGTATTCCTGACAATTTGCGGACATCACCGGCGGCGGAAAAGCGTGTCAGGAAGTGCTTTAGCGCCGTCAACCCAGGTTCATAGTGTGACTTGTGTCACATTATATCACCCGATTTGAAACTTTGAACAAAATTTGACACTGGTATGGCAGGAAATTGTTGCAGATATGAACAGCGTGAAGAACAAATCAGAGAGGCGATCAGGCACGCCCGAAGACGGGCGTCCTGACAGTTAACGGACCGGGCAGCACTCGCCGGTGGTGCGCTGGGTAAAGCTGGCCATGCTGTCATTGCAGCCGAAGCTCAGCAGGCGAGGGCGCTGAATCGCCTGACGGCGCATGGTGTGACGGTAGGCGGTAGGGGTTTGCGAGAACTGGCGGCGAAACACCCGCGAGAAGGTCTGCTGCGAGTCATAGCCGTACTGCATCGCGATATCAAACACCGGGCGCTGGGTCTGAGACAGCGCTTCGGCTGCCAGCGTCAGGCGGCGTTCACGGATATAGCCGCCAAGCGTCTGTTTGGTGACGGTACGGAACATCCGCTGCAGGTGCCATTTCGAATAACCCGATTTTGCTGCCACTTCATCAATGGACAAACTTTTGTCCAGATTCTGGTCAATCCAGTGCGTCAGGGAATGAATGATCTCTTCTTGCATCATGGCCTCATCCTTCTGGTGCTTAATAAGCGGTAATGGGAGTTTAGTCGTTTTGATGGGAAGCGAGTATAATTCCTCAAGTTAACTTGAGGTAAAGAGCCAGATGAAAAAAGATCGCAACTACCCCAAACCGGTATTAACGCCGGGCGAAGTGGCGCGCCGCAGCGGCGTCGCGGTGTCAGCGCTGCACTTCTATGAAACCAAAGGGCTGATATTCAGTACCCGTAACGGCGGTAATCAGCGGCGTTACAGCCGTGATGTGCTGCGACGCGTGGCTATCATCAAAATTGCGCAACGCATCGGTATTCCGCTGGCGACCGTCAGCGACAGCCTTGAGCATATTCCGGCCAATAAGCGGATGTCGGCCCCGGAGTGGGACGCCCTGACTCAGCACTGGCGCGAAGAGCTGGATAAGCGCATCGAAACCCTGACCCGGCTGCGCAACGACCTTGATGGCTGTATCGGCTGCGGCTGTCTGTCGATGCGCGATTGTCCGCTGCGCAATCCGGGCGATCGGCTGGGTCAGCAAGGGTCAGGAGCGGTGCTGCTCGACCCGGAACAGGACGGTAACCATCCGGACGCGGAGTGACGTCTATACTGGTGGGAGGTCAACACACAGGGAATCATGATGATCACCGTTCACCATCTCGAGCAATCACGTTCACATCGGGTGCTATGGCTGCTGGAAGAGCTGGAAGTGCCGTATCAGATCAAACGTTATCAACGCGAGCCAACCATGCTGGCGCCCGAGGCGCTGAAAAAAGTGCATCCGCTGGGAAAATCACCGGTGATTACCGATGAAAACCGGGTGGTGGCGGAATCCGGGGCGATTCTCGAGTATCTGGAACAGAAATATGATCACGAATTCCGGCTGAAGCTGAGTGATGAAGAGTCGCTGTTGCAGTCGCGCTACTGGCTGCACTACGCCGAGGGTTCGCTGATGCCGCTGCTGGTGATGAAGCTGATCTTCGGACAGATGGGGAAAGCGCCGGTGCCCTGGCTGCTGCGCCCGGTTGGCGCGGCGTTTGGCAAAGGGGTGCAGAAGGCCTGGCTCGATAAACAGCTGCAACCGCATATGAAAATGATTGAGCAGCATCTGGCGGCTAATCCGTGGTTCGCGGGTCAGCGCTTCAGTATCGCCGACATTCAGATGAGCTTTCCGCTGCTGGCCCTGGCGCAACGTGTCGGGATGGAGCAGATGCCGGCCAGTCAGAAATGGCTGCAAACCGTTCAGCAGCGTGCTGCCTGGCAGCGGGCTATCGATCAGGGCGGCGAACTCTCTCTGCCAGGTTAATCCTCTCTCTGCTGGCGCACCGTTTTTTTTCGTGCGGCGCTGCCAGTTGTTCAGCGTTTAAAAATGTCTGTAACTTCAACGCCTCAGCCGATGCGGCCAGCCGCTGCCTGGCCGAAAACGGCGCTCACCACCTGATCTTTATGCTGATTAATGTCCTTCCGCCAGTTGAAAATGTGCCGGTAAACGCCGGATAATCGTTTGCCTTTTTATCTGGCGGTCCTTTGACTGCCAACTATCTGCGGCAAGGTAAACGTTTGCCTGGTGGAATTACTCCATCAGTGCAGCCGGATTACCCGCTTATTTCAGGGACAGCGACGGTCGCAGAGCGATCCACACTACAAAAAATCTTTGAGGCTCAACTATGTCAATTGAATCACGCCCGGCCAGTGGAAAACTGGACGCCTGGTTCGCGATCTCGACGCGCGGCAGCAGCGTTCGTCAGGAAATTCTGGCCGGACTGACTACCTTTCTGGCGATGGTCTATTCGGTCATTGTGGTACCGGGCATGCTCGGTAAAGCCGGTTTTCCGCCAACCGCGGTATTTGTCGCCACCTGCCTGGTAGCCAGTTTCGGCTCCATCCTGATGGGGCTGTGGGCCAATTTGCCGATGGCGATTGGCTGCGCCATTTCGCTGACCGCCTTTACCGCCTTTAGCCTGGTGCTGGGCCAGCACATCAGCGTACCGGTCGCGCTCGGTGCGGTATTCCTGATGGGGTTGCTGTTTACCCTGATCTCGGTGACCGGCATTCGGGCGTGGATCCTGCGCAACCTGCCAATGGGCGTGGCGCATGGCACCGGCGTCGGAATTGGATTGTTCCTGCTGCTGATCGCGGCGGATGGCGTCGGTCTGGTGGTAAAAAACCCGGCACCGGGTTTGCCGGTTGCGCTGGGTCAGTTTGCTACTTTCCCGGTGATCATGACGCTGCTGGGACTGGCGGCGATTTTTGGCCTGGAAAAACGGCGGGTACCGGGCGGCATTCTGATGACGATTATCGCCATTTCGCTGCTCGGGCTGATCTTCGATCCGGCGGTGAGCTACAAAGGATTGTTTGCTCTGCCGAGCCTGCGTGACGCCAGCGGTCAGTCGCTGGTGTTCAGCCTCGACATCATGGGCGCGTTGCAGCCGGTGGTGCTGCCGAGCGTGCTGGCACTGGTAATGACCGCAGTATTTGACGCCACCGGCACCATTCGCGCGGTGGCGGGGCAGGCCAATCTGCTGGATAAGCAGGGCCAGATTATCAATGGCGGTCGCGCCCTGACGACCGATTCGGTCAGCAGCCTGTTTGCGGGCCTGGTCGGCGCGTCACCTGCGGCGGTGTATATCGAGTCAGCGGCCGGTACTGCGGCGGGCGGCAAAACCGGCCTGACCGCCATCGTGGTCGGCCTGCTGTTTATGGTGATCCTGTTTATGTCACCGCTGGCCTGGCTGGTACCGGCTTACGCTACCGCACCCGCGCTGATGTATGTCGGTCTGCTGATGCTGAGTAACGTGGCGAAAATCGACTTTAATGACTTCGTCGATGCGATGTCCGGCCTGTTGACCGCGGTGATTATCGTGCTGACCTGCAACATCGTCACCGGCATCATGATCGGCTTTGCCTCGCTGGTGGTCGGCCGCGTTTTTGCGGGTGAATGGCGCAAGCTGAACCTCGGGACGGTGCTGATCGCCGTAGCGCTGGTGGCGTTTTACGCCGGCGGCTGGGCGATCTGACTGATCAACCGGGCGCGCAGCGGTGCGTCCGGAATTTTTCACTTTTTTCCCGCCAGCCGCACGCGTAGCTGACCCTTCAGGCTTCGGTTTGTTTTACACTTTAGCGCTCAACAATGATTGAAAGATAACGACGCGCCTAAGGAAAGCATGGAAATCTTTTTTACTATTCTCATCATGACGCTGGTGGTGTCGCTCTCTGGCGTCGCTGCCCGTATTTTGCCCTTTCAGATCCCGCTGCCGCTGGTGCAGATCGCCGCTGGCGCACTGCTGGCCTGGCCCACTTTTGGTCTGCATGTAGATTTTGACCCGGAACTGTTTCTGGTGCTGTTTATCCCGCCGCTGCTGTTTGCTGACGGCTGGAAAACGCCAATCAGCGAGTTCCTGCATCATGGTCGCGAGATTATTGGCTTAGCGCTGGCGCTGGTATTGATTACCGTGGTCGGCATTGGCTATCTGATCTACTGGATGGTGCCCGGCATTCCGCTGATCCCGGCCTTTGCGCTGGCGGCGGTGCTGTCTCCGACCGATGCCGTGGCGCTCTCCGGGATTGTCGGCGAAGGGCGTATCCCGAAGAAAATCATGTCGATTGTGCAGGGCGAAGCCCTGATGAACGACGCGTCAGGTCTGGTGTCGCTGAAATTCGCCGTCGCCGTCGCGATGGGCACCATGGTATTTACCTGGGGCGGTGCCAGCGTCGAATTCCTGAAAGTGGCGATTGGTGGTCTGATCGCCGGTGTGGCGGTCTGCTGGCTGTACGGTAAATCGCTGCGCATACTCAGCCGCTGGAGCGGTGACGATCCGGCCACCCAGACCGTGCTGCTGCTGCTGCTGCCGTTCGCCTCTTACCTGATTGCGGAACACCTCGGCGTATCGGGTATCCTCGCGGCCGTCGCGGCGGGGATGACCATCACCCGCTCCGGCATTATCCGTCAGGCACCGCTGGCGATGCGTTTGCGCGCCAATAGCGTCTGGCAGATGCTGGAGTTCGTGTTCAACGGCATGGTGTTCCTGATGCTGGGCCTGCAGCTGCCGGACATTCTGCAAACCTCGGTGGATCAGGCTAATGCCGATCCAAACGTTGAGCTGTGGATGCTGTTTGCCGATATCGGGCTGGTCTATCTGGCGCTGATGCTGGTGCGTTTTGGCTGGCTGTTTATCATGCAGCGCTTCAGCAAACGCCTGCTGAAGAAGAAGCCGCTGGAGTTCTCCAACTACTCGCTGCGTGAACTGCTGATCGCTTCCTTTGCCGGCGTCCGCGGGGCGATTACCCTCGCTGGTGTGCTGTCGATTCCGCTGTTCCTCAGCAACGGTGATCCGTTCCCGGCGCGTTATGAGCTGGTGTTTATCGCCACCGGAGTGATCCTGTTCTCGCTGCTGGTCGGAGTGGTGATCCTGCCGATTCTGCTGCGCGGTATTGATACCATTGATAAAGGTGCGCATCGTCGTGAGCTGCAAAATGCCCGCGCAGTAATGGCCAGCGTGGCGATTGAGAGCCTGCATAAGATGGAAGCGCGACTGGAAAAAGAGTCGGACCAGAACATCGATCCCGAACTGCTGAAAGAGGTGAGTCTGCGGGTGATCGGCAACTTACGCCGCCGCGCTGAAGGGAAAAATGACCTTGAGCACGCGCTGTTCGCTGAGAACCTGGAGCGCCGCTTCCGCCTGACCGGCCTGCGTGCCGAACGGGCCGAGGTCTACCATCTGCGCGCGACTCAGCAGATCTCCAATGAGACGATGCAGAAACTGCTGCACGATCTCGACCTGCTTGAAGCATTACTGATCGAAAAAGAAGAGTAAGCCTCTGCCGGCACGCTGCACCGCCAGTGCAGCGTGCCGCCGGTTCAGACCGACAGGCGCGGTGCCTGGTCTGGCCAGTGTTCGCGGCAGCAGGCGATCCACGCCTGAGCGCTGCGCGACAGATAGTTACCTTCACGCCAGATCAAACCCAGACTCCACTTCAGCTCCGATTCCAGCGGTAGCCACAGCAACGACTGTTTATCCAGCCGCTGGCAGATTGGCTCCGGCAGAATCGCCAGCCCCATTTCCGCCTGCACCATCGCCGCCAGAAAATCCCACTGGCCGCTGCGTACCGCTACCGTTGGCGTCAGGTTCTGTCGCTGGAACGCCTGCATCAACTGCCGGTTCAGTGAAAACTCCTCATTAAAAATCAGTAGCGGATGCTGCGCCAGTTCGGCCAGCCCAATCTGGCTGCGACTCAGCCACTCCGGCCGGCGCGGCAGCAGCACGCACAGCGGGTGATGCATCAGCGGCAGGGTATTCAGCGGCAGCTCCGCATCAACCGGCAGCGCCGTCAGAGCAATATCAAGGCTGCCGGCCAGCACCGCCTGCTGCACGGTCAGGCCGCCGAACTCAGAAATTTTCAGCTTCACGCCAGGATAACGACGGCGAAAGGCGGAGATCGATCCGGCAATCTGCATACCGACCATCGGCGGAATGCCGAGCCGCAGTTCTCCGGTCTTCAGCTGGTTAATATCGCCGATCTCCGCTTCAAGCTGATGGAATTCCTGCAAAATCGCCACGCCACGCTGATAGACCGCCTGGCCGCTGTCGGTCAGGTGCAGGCGACGGCCATCACGCAGGATCAGGGTACAGCCCAGCTCTTCCTCCAGCTGGCGTAACATCTTGCTGATGGTCGGCTGGGTGACGAACAGTTTTTGCGCCGCGCGGGTGAAACTCTGCTGGCGTACCACTTCGGTAAAGTAACGCAGGGCACGAACGTCCATAACTATTCCTTTTCGGCATGATTCTAATAATATTAATTCATTTTTTTCACCTTCTGTCGGCGATTTATACTGTCCTCCTGAATTTAATCGGGGAGAAAAGGCGATGGCATTCGCAATCAGTTCACGCAGACCCAGCCGGCTGCAATGGCTCAGCCTGCCGCTCCAGCTGGGGTTATATATCGGCGTCTTTGTCGCCTGCGAGCAACTGGTCAACTGGCTGCACCTGCCGCTGCCCGCCAATATTGTCGGCATGGTGCTGATGCTGGTGCTCATCGTCACCCGGATAGTGCCGCTGAGCTGGGTTAAAGCGGGCTCCCGCTGGTTACTGGCCGAGATGCTGCTGTTCTTTATTCCGGCGGTGGTGGCGGTGGTGAACTACGGCGACCTGCTGCGGGTGGACGGCTGGCGCATCTGCGTGGTGATTGGCGTCAGTACAATGCTGGTGCTGGCCTCAACGGCGCTGGTGGTTGATCGACTCTACCGCTATGAAATCGCGCGTGCTGCGCGTAAGCAGGCCGGCGATGCGTGATCTGATAATCAGCCTGTTGTGCGTGGTGGTGACGCTGCTGGTCTACGCACTGAATAAACGGCTTTATCGCCGCTGGCGCACGCTGCTACTGATGCCGCTGGTCATGACGCCGGTGGTGCTGGTGGTGCTGCTGCTGCTGACTCACATCAGCTGGCAGGACTACATTGCCGAAAATCACTGGTTACTCTGGCTGCTGGGTCCGGCGACGCTGGCGTTTGCGGTACCGGTGTATGAGAACATGGCAATCATTAAACGCCACTGGCTGTCGCTCAGCGCCGGGGTGCTCACCGCCACGGTGGTCGCGGTGTGCAGCTCAGTATGGCTGGCGCGTCTGTTAACGCTGCCGGAGTCGATTCAGCGCAGCCTGGCGGTGCGCTCCATTACCACGCCGTTTGCGCTGGCGGCGGCCGGGCCGATTGGTGGCCAGCCAGATCTGGTGGCGCTGTTCGTGGTGATCACCGGCGTGTTTGGCATGGCGGTCGGCGATGTGCTGTTTCTGCGGATCGCGATTAAGCAGGGCGTGGCAAAAGGGGCAGGATTAGGTGCCGCCTCGCACGGTGCCGGTACGGCACGCGCGTATCAGATGGGCCCACAGGAGGGTGTGGTGGCCAGCCTGGTGATGATGCTGTCCGGCGTTGTTACCGTGGTACTGGCCCCGCTGATTGGCCACCTGATGTGGGCGATACCGGCGTAACCGGCGCGTCGTGCTGCCAGCCGTGGCGCGACACCGGACCGGTGACACGTATTTTTACGTAAAGCTTGCTAAATAATGTTGTCTCCGCGTTTCAGACTGTTAACCTTGCGGCCGAATTAATTGTCCTTCACGGAGTGGAATCATGTTTAAGCAACTTGTTACCGGGAGCGCACTTGGCCTCGTTTTACTGAGCGGTGCCGCTCAGGCAATCGAAGGCAGTGTTGACGTCAGCGAGCACAACACCAACCTGAATGTGGGTCTCGGCACCACAACCCCTGGCCTGTTTCTGAAAGGCAACTGGCTGCGCAGCGACCATGACGGCAGCACCTACGGTGCCGGTCTGGGTTACAACGTTGACTTCGGACCTCTGCGTCTGGCGCCGACCGCAAAAGCGATCTTCACCCATCCTGAAGATGGAAAAGATGGATTTGCGGTGGCGCTGGGTGGCGCAGCGCAATACAACTTCAACAGCATGTGGGGTCTGTATGGCGAATATTATTACGCGCCAGAATCCTTCACCGATCAGCTCGACAGCTACCAGGAAGCGGGCGGTGGCCTGAGCTTCACCCCGATTTCACTGCTTAACCTGCGCGTCGGTTATCAGTACATCGAGCTGAACAACAAAGATGGCCGTAAAGATAACGTGCTGGTCGACGGTCCATACGTCGGCGCATCGCTGCGTTTCTGATTCTGCCGATCCTGAAAAAAGGGCGGTACCCTGTGGGGTGCCGCCCTTTTTTTATCTCGCGCTTAGCTGAAAACTAATGCGCTCTGCCCTGGTCGATGCCGGAGCCGGTCTGCGAACGGATAAACTGCATCCGGAAGCGTGAACGCTCCTCCGCGCCCTGCTGCGAATGATCGGTAACCGAGAACAGCCAGGTGCCGATAAACGCAATCGCCATGGAGAACAGCGCCGGATACTCATACGGATAGATTGGCTTAGCATGACCCAGCACCTGTACCCAGACCGTCGGGCCGAGAATCATCAGCACCACGGCGGTAATCAGCCCCAGCCAGCCACCGACCATCGCGCCGCGCGTGGTCAGCTTTGACCAGTACATCGACAGCAGAATGATCGGGAAGTTACAGCTGGCGGCAATCGAGAAGGCCAGTCCGACCATGAATGCGATGTTCTGCTTCTCAAACAGAATGCCCAGCGCAATCGCCACCACACCTAATACCAGCACGGTGATTTTAGAGACCCGCAGCTCATCACGTTCGCTTGCCTGACCTTTACGGTAGACGCTGGCGTAGAGGTCATGCGAGACCGCCGAGGCACCGGCCAGCGTTAAGCCCGCTACCACCGCCAGAATGGTGGCAAAGGCCACCGCCGAAATAAAGCCGAGGAAGGTACTGCCACCCACCGCGTTAGCCAGATGTACCGCTGCCATATTGGTGCCGCCAATCAGCGCGCCGCTGGCATCTTTAAAGGCCGGATTCGCGCCAACCAGCAAGATCGCACCGAAGCCGATAATAAAGGTCAGGAAGTAGAAGTAGCCCATAAAGCCGGTGGCCCAGAACACGCTTTTACGCGCCTCTTTGGCATCGGCCACGGTAAAGAAGCGCATCAGAATATGCGGCAGACCAGCGGTACCAAACATCAATCCCAGCCCGAGTGACAGCGCCGAAATCGGATCTTTTACCAGCCCGCCCGGTTGCATAATCGCGATCCCTTTCGGGTGGACCGCCATCGCTTCGGTAAACAGCGTGTTGAAGCTAAAGCCGGTGGTCTTCATGACCATCACCGCCATAAAGGTGGCACCAAACAGCAGCAGCACCGCCTTGATAATCTGTACCCAGGTGGTGGCGAGCATGCCGCCAAACAGCACATACATCACCATCAGAATGCCGACCAGTATCACTGCCACGTGATAGTTGAGGCCAAACAGCAGCTGAATCAGTTTACCGGCACCGACCATCTGGGCAATCAGATAGAGCGCCACCACCACCAGCGAGCCGCAGGCGGAGAGGGTACGGATCGGTTTCTGCTTCAGGCGATACGAGGCGACGTCGGCGAAGGTGTAGCGGCCCAGATTACGCAGCCGTTCGGCGATCAGGAACAGAATCATCGGCCAGCCGACTAAAAAGCCGAGCGAGTAGATCAGCCCGTCATAACCGGAGGTGTAAACCAGCGCCGAGATGCCAAGGAACGAGGCGGCAGACATAAAGTCGCCCGCCATCGCCAGCCCATTCTGGAAGCCGGTAATATTGCCGCCAGCGGTGTAGTAGTCGCTGCGCGAACGGGTGCGCTTAGACGCCCAGTAGGTAATGCCCAGCGTGGCCCCGACGAAAATTACAAACATGACGATCGCCTGATAGTTAACCGCCTGACGCTGCACTGCGCCGGTAATCGCATCGGCGGCCAGCGCCGAAAACGGCAGCAGCGCCGCCAGCATCCATAAGCAGAGACGCATCATGATTTCACCTCGCTCAGGATCGCTTTGGTCAGCCGGTCAAACTCGCCGTTGGCACGCCAGACGTAAATGCCGGTCAGCACAAACGACATCACGATCAGTCCGACACCGATGGGAATACCGCGAGTGACGTTGGTTCCCGGATGCAGCGGTGTGCCGAGCCAGCCTGGCGCAAAGGCGATCAGCAGGATAAAACCGACATACAGCACCAGCATAATCAGCGACAGCAGCGTGGCGAACGCCTGGCGCTTACGGACTAATTCATGAAAGCGGGGATTACGTTCAATCTGTTGGTAGATTGCATCCTGTTTCGAAAGGGCGTCATTCATCACATTTTCTCCAGAGGTCTTGCAGGCGTAAACCTCACGCCAGGGCGCGGGTTCGGCTGGTAATTTTATTTGTGACTACAGAAACACACTGCGTAGGGCGGGCATGGCGGGAAATGATCTTCCCGCCGGATAAGGTGCGCTTAAGGCATTTTGATCGACTGTTTCTCCTCAAGCAGTTTTTCCACTACGCCAGGATCGGCGAGGGTGGAGGTATCGCCGAGATTGCTGGTATCGCCGGTGGCGATTTTGCGCAGAATACGACGCATGATCTTGCCGGAGCGGGTTTTCGGCAGCGAGTCGGTCCAGTGCAGCACATCCGGGGTGGCAATCGGGCCGATCTCTTTACGTACCCAGTTACGCACTTCGGTATAGAGTTCGGGCGACGGCTCCTCACCGTGGTTCAGGGTGATGTAAGCATAAATCGCCTGGCCCTTGATGCTGTGCGGAATGCCGACCACTGCGGCTTCAGCAATTTTCGGATGTGACACCAGCGCCGACTCAATCTCGGCGGTGCCAAGACGGTGGCCGGAGACGTTGAGCACGTCATCCACACGGCCGGTGATCCAGTAATAGCCATCCTCATCACGACGCGCACCGTCGCCGCTGAAGTAGACATTTTTAAAGGTAGAGAAGTAGGTCTGCTCAAAGCGATCGTGGTCGCCATACAGCGTACGGGCCTGACCCGGCCAGGATTCGGTGATCACCAGATTGCCTTCACAGGCGCCTTGCTGCGGCTGGCCTTCATTATCCACCAGCGCCGGTTGTACCCCGAAGAACGGTTTAGTGGCCGATCCCGCTTTGAGTTCGGTCGCACCCGGCAGCGGGGTGATCATGAAGCCGCCGGTTTCAGTCTGCCACCAGGTATCGACGATTGGGCAGCGGCTGTTGCCGATTTTCTTGTAGTACCACTCCCAGGCTTCCGGGTTAATCGGTTCACCGACTGACCCCATGATGCGCAGGCTGCTACGGTCGGTTCCCTGGATCGCTTTATCACCTTCAGCCATCAGGGCGCGGATCGCGGTAGGGGCGGTATAGAGCAGCGTCACCTTATGTTTATCCACCACTTCCGCCATGCGGCTCGGCGTTGGCCAGTTCGGCACCCCTTCAAACATCAGGGTAGTCGCGCCACAGGCCAGCGGACCGTATAGCAGGTAGCTGTGGCCGGTGATCCAGCCGACGTCGGCGGTACACCAGTAGACGTCGTCCTGATGGTAATCGAAGACAAATTTAAAAGTGGTCGCCGCGTAGACCAGATAACCGCCGGTGGTGTGCAACACCCCTTTCGGCTTACCGGTCGAGCCGGAGGTATAAAGGATAAAGAGCGGATCTTCCGCTCCGACTTCGGCCGGAGAATGGTTGGTGCTGGCATTCAGCATCAGCTCATGCCACCAGCGGTCGCGACCTTCGATCCAGCCGATATCGTTGCCGGTACGCTGGAACACCACCACGTTTTTCACGCTGGTGACGTTAGGATTTTTTAACGCATCATCGACATTTTTCTTCAGCGGGATGCTGCGTCCGGCACGGACACCTTCATCGGCGGTAATCACCAGCGAAGCGCTGGAATCGACGATCCTGCCGGCCACGGCTTCCGGCGAAAAACCACCAAAAATTACCGAATGGACGGCACCGATACGCGCACAGGCCAGCATCGCCACGGCGGCTTCCGGCACCATCGGCATATAGATCGCCACCACATCGCCTTTCTTCACCTTGAGCAATTCCAGCACGTTGGCGAAGCGACAGACTTCAGCATGCAGCTGGCGGAAGGTCAGGGTTTTGCTCTCACTGGCGTCGTCGCCTTCCCAGATAATCGCCGGGTGGTCGCCGCGGGTCTGCAAATGCCGGTCAAGGCAGTTTGCCGCCAGATTGAGCGTGCCATCTTCGTACCAGCGAATGTCAATGTTGCCCGGCGCAAACGAGCAGTTTTTCACTTTGCTGTAGGGCTTGATCCAGTCGAGGATTTTGCCCTGTTCGCCCCAGAACGTATCCGGATCAGCGACAGATTGCTGATACATCGTCTGATACTGTTCAGCGGTGATCAGCGTGTTTGCTGCAATATTCTCTGGAACGGGATGTTTATGTATTTGGCTCATGGCGGATCTCCTTGAAGTTGTTAATGATATGTCAATCAATGGTTAATTGAAGCCCGCGCTGAGGCTTTGTTTCTTTTTTGCGCCGTAGATCACGCCCTCAACACCGCGCGCGATAAAGGGCTGATGAAGCGGCAATTGGTGATAAGTCCCTGCTGGCAATAAGGAATAAAGGTGTAACTTTTTGTGTTCAGGCGTGTTTAAAAAGCGAGCAAACGCGTCGGGTGAGTTTTTGCGCAATTCTGCATAGCTATGCGTTAATTCATCGAACTAATACTTTTCATAACAGCAGGTTAGGGATTTACGGCTGGCGCAGCATTTTATGCTACTTAGATGGTGAACTTTTAAACGAAGACGCCAAGGGTTGCATTTACCACAGCGAAAATGGTACTTATCTCGCCCCTGTTCTGCAGGTATCAACTCAGACCGCGTCTGAAAATGGGTATGGGAATCATCAGATTTTCGTGCGAGGCGCTGTCTCCAAACACCCTCTAATTTACCGGGCTTTTTGCTCACTTCCCTGTGTGTATTGTCTTCTGCACCTTCGCAGTAGAGAGAAACGGGTTTTGACTGAGGAAATTACGCGTTATGAAAGGTTTTAAAATCAGCCTGGCCTGGCAGATTCTGATAGCCCTGGTGCTTGGCATCGTTGTGGGTGCCGTGCTGCATAATCAGCCAGACAATCGTGAATGGTTAGTCACCAATATTCTCAGCCCGGCGGGCGACATCTTTATCCACCTGATTAAGATGATTGTGGTACCGATCGTGATCTCATCACTGATCGTCGGGATTGCCGGCGTCGGCGATGCCAAAAAGTTGGGACGCATCGGCGTCAAAACGATTCTCTACTTTGAAGTGATCACCACCCTTGCCATTGTGGTCGGGATTACCCTGGCCAACGTATTTCAACCCGGCACCGGCATCGATATGTCAACGCTGGCAACGGTGGACATCTCTAAATATGAAGCCACCACGGCGGAAGTGCAGGGCGGTCCGCACAGCCTGGTCGCCACCATTCTGTCGCTGATCCCGCAGAACATTTTCGCCTCGATGGTGAAAGGTGACATGCTGCCGATTATCTTCTTCTCGGTGCTGTTTGGCTTAGGCCTGTCATCTCTGCCGTCAGAACAGCGCGATCCGTTGGTGAATCTGTTCCGTGGCATCTCTGAAACCATGTTCAAAGTGACGCACATGATCATGCGCTATGCGCCGGTCGGTGTGTTCGCCCTGATTGCCGTCACCATCGCTAACTTCGGCTTCGCCTCGCTGTGGCCGCTGGCTAAGCTGGTGCTGCTGGTCTATGCGGCGATTCTGTTCTTCGCCTTTGTGGTGCTGGGTGGCGTTGCGCGCTTCTGTAAGCTGCGTATCACCACGCTGATGCGTATCCTCAAAGATGAGCTGATTCTCTCTTACTCCACCTCCAGCTCAGAGACGGTATTGCCACGCATCATGCAGAAGATGGAAGCCTACGGCGCGCCGAAAGCAATCACCAGCTTCGTGGTGCCGACCGGTTATTCGTTTAACCTTGATGGCTCAACCCTGTATCAGAGTATCGCCGCCATCTTTATCGCCCAGCTGTATGGCATCGATCTGTCGCTGAGCGACGAGATTATCCTGGTGCTGACGCTGATGGTGACCTCGAAAGGCATTGCTGGCGTGCCAGGCGTCTCCTTCGTGGTGCTGCTGGCGACGCTGGGCAGCGTCGGTATTCCGCTGGAAGGGCTGGCATTCATCGCCGGAGTTGACCGTATAATGGACATGGCGCGTACTGCCCTGAACGTCATTGGTAACGCTCTGGCGGTGCTGGTCATCGCCCGCTGGGAAAACCAGTTCGACGCCGAACAGGCGAAAGAGTATGAACTGCAACTGCGCACTCAGACCGCCAGTTAATCGCACTGCTTAATAAAAAAGGCTCAACGAAAGTTGGGCCTTTTTTGTTTCCGGCAAATGACTGTGACCGGTTCAACCGCACACCTTACCTGACACCTGACACCTGACCTTGTCTCTTTTCAAAAGCGACACAAAAGTCCGCGGGAAGAGCAGGTTCACCCGAAGAGTAAAGCGTCCCACGCCAGGGAAGGCGTGGGCCGAGCGTCAGGGATGACGAATGCGTCTTTACGATCGGGTGAATCTTCTCTGCCCCTGCACCCGGCGTGAAGCACGCGCGCTTCTGGCACGATCGGCTGAATCTTTTCTGCCCCTGCATCCGGCGTGAAGCACGCGCGTCCTGGCACGATCGGGTGAATCTTTTCTGCCCCGGCACCCGGCATGAAGCACGCGCGTCCTGGCACGATCGGCTGAATCTTCTCTGCCCCTGCACCTTGCATGAAGCACACGCGTCCTGACACGATCGGCTGAATCTTCTCTTCCCCTGCACCCGGCGTGAAGCACGCGCGTCCTGGCACGATCGGCTGAATCTTCACTGCCCCTGCACCCGGCATGAAGCAAGCGCGTTCCTGGCACGCTCGGGTGAATCTTCTCTGCCCCTGCACCCGGCGTGAAGCAAGCGCGTTCCTGGCACGATCGGCTGAATCTTCTCTTCCCCTGCATCCGGCGTGAAGCACGCGCGCTTCTGGCTCACACCTTCAGGGTCAGATGCATCACTAAATCCCATCACCCAACCTGAAGCGAACACCCGCCAGCCAGAATCCCCGCTTTATTTGATCCCTCTTCGCATCCATGCAAAAAAGATCTCACCGATGAATTAATCATTCGTTATGATGAGTCATATATTGAATAATTTATTCCTATGCGGAGCCTGTTATGAAAATTGACCTCAGCCAGATGATCACCGAAGGCCGTAATCCTGCCAGTCAGAACATCGACGAGCTATCGACCGAAGCGATGTTGCGCGTCATTAATGACGAGGATAAGAAGGTGGCGCTGGCGGTTGAAGCGATTGTCCCGCAGATAGCCGAAGCGGTTGATGCTATCAGCGCTGCGTTTCAGGCCGGTGGACGCCTGATCTATTGCGGTGCAGGAACGTCCGGGCGACTGGGTATTCTGGATGCCAGCGAGTGTCCGCCCACCTTTGGTACGCCGCGGGAACAGGTGGTAGGACTGATCGCCGGTGGCCATCGGGCGATTCTACAGGCGGTGGAAAATGCCGAAGATAACCGGGCACAGGGCGCGCAGGATCTGCGGGATATCAACTTCAGCCGCGAGGATGTGCTGGTCGGCATCGCAGCCAGCGGCCGCACGCCTTACGTCCTTGGCGCGCTGGAGTATGCCGGTCAGCTCGGTGCTACCACCGTCGCCCTGACCTGTAACCCCGGCAGTCCGATGTCTCAGGCCGCAGCGATTGCCCTGACGCCGGTCGTGGGGCCAGAAGTGGTCACCGGCTCGTCACGCATGAAAGCGGGTACCGCCCAGAAGCTGGTGCTTAACATGCTGACCACCGGGGCGATGATCCGCAGCGGTAAAGTCTACGGCAACCTGATGGTGGATGTTGAAGCGACCAATCAGAAGCTGGTCCAGCGCCAGGTGAACATCGTCAGGCAGGCTACCGATTGCGATGACGCCACCGCCAGTGCCGCACTGAGCGCCTGCGGCGGCCACTGCAAAACGGCCATCCTGATGGTGCTGGCCGGACTGACCGCTGATGAAGCGCAGACGCTACTCGCACAACATCAGGGCTTTATTCGTCAGGCGCTGCAGGCAGCGGGAGCACGCTGATGGCGAAAATTACCGACGCACTATTACGCGACATTCTGCAGGCGGTCGGCGGGGGGCAAAATATCGCCAACTGCGGCAACTGCATGACGCGGCTGCGGCTGACGCTCAATCAGCCCGAACGGGTTGATCTCACCCGGCTGAAAAGCCTGCCGGGCGTGCTGGGAGTGATCGACAGTGATGCCCAGTTGCAGATTGTGCTCGGCCCCGGCAAAGCGCAGACCGCAGCAGAGGGGATGCAGACCTTACTGGCACAGGGTGAAGCACCGGCGCTCAGCGAGCTGGCCGCGCAGCACAAGCAACAGATGAAGGCAAAACAGACCAGCGGCCTGCATCAGTTTCTGTCGCGCTTCGCCACTATATTTACCCCACTCATTCCCGGCTTTATCGGCGCGGGCTTACTGCTGGGATTTGCCACTCTGCTTGAACAGAGCCTGCACCTGAATGCGCCGGGCGAGCACGCGCCCTGGCTGCTGCACAGCGTGGCGTACATGAAGGTGTTCGGCAAAGGACTGTTCACCTTCCTCAGCATCCTGATCGGCTATAACGCCCAGAAAGCCTTTGGCGGCAGCGGGGTGAATGGCGCGATCATCGCCTCACTGTTTGTTCTCGGCTACGTCCCGACCGCCACGGTCGGCTACTACAGCGGGATGGAAAGCTTCTTCGGCCTGACTATCGACCCGCGCGGCAATATTATCGGCGTGCTGCTGGCGGCCATTATCGGGGCGTGGATTGAAAAGCAGATCCGCAAAATCATCCCGGATAATCTGGATATGATCCTCACCTCGATGTTTACCCTGCTGATCACCGGTGCGATTACTTACCTGCTGATCATGCCGCTGGGTGGCGAACTGTTTAAAGGCATGTCCTGGTTATTCATCCACCTGAATAACAACCCCTTTGGCTGCGCGCTGCTGGCCGGACTGTTCCTGATCGCGGTGATGTTTGGCATTCATCAGGGCTTTATTCCGGTCTACTTCGCGCTGATGGAAACCCAGGGCTTCAACTCACTGTTTCCGATTCTGGCGATGGCCGGTGCAGGCCAGGTTGGCGCTTCGCTGGCGCTGTGGTGTAAGGCAGAAAAAGGGGCGCTGCTGCGGGCGCAAATCAAAGGTGCGATTGTGCCGGGGCTGCTCGGGGTGGGCGAACCGCTGATTTACGGCGTCACGCTGCCGCGACTCAAGCCGTTTATCACCGCCTGTGGCGGCGGGGCGCTGGGCGGTTTCTTTATCGGCCTGGTGGCGTGGCTGGGCTTACCGATCGGCATGAATACCGTGTTTGGCCCGTCGGGACTGGTGACGCTGCCGCTAATGACCTCCAGCCAGGGCATTTTTGCTGGCATGGCGGTCTATCTGGCCGGACTGATGGTGGCCTGGGTCGGCGGCTTTTTCCTCACCTGGTGGTTTGGCACCCGCAATGTCGATCTCAGCTGACGCCAGCGTAATGCAGCCATTCTCCAGTGGCGCTAACGAATGACATGACGGAAAAATGTGAAAGCCGCTGCAAAGCGGCTTTTTTATTGCCACTAATTTAACGGAAACGCTAAAGAGAGTAGGAAAGCATGCCGAAAACATAAAAAAGGTAATCGTTATTTATTTGCCCAACGCTTCCACGCTGACAACATCACCCCAGCGTGCAGGATAATGGGCCTTCAAGGACTTTTGAGATGCGTAATAACCAGCCCGTTTCCCAGCGTGAATATCTGTTCGACGATCACGCGACCCTGATGTCGACTACCGATCTCAACAGTTACATCACCTATGCTAACGATGCGTTTATTGAGGCGAGCGGCTTCTCTACCGAAGAGATCAACGGCCAGCCACACAATATGGTGCGTCACCCGGATATGCCGGCAGAAGCCTTTGCCGATATGTGGGCCACGCTGAAACAGGGCGAACCCTGGACAGCACTGGTGAAAAACCGCCGTAAAAATGGCGATCATTACTGGGTACGCGCCAATGCCATACCGGTGGTGCGCGACGGGAAGGTGCAGGGCTATATGTCGGTGCGCACCAAACCGGGCGCGGAAGAAGTACGTCAGGCGGAGGCGCTGTATCAGGATTTTCAGGCAGGGCGTACGAAAGGGCGACGCTTTTATAAAGGCCTGGTGGTGCGCAGCGGCTGGCGGCGACCTGCTTCTATCCTGAAAACGCTGCCGCTTCGCTGGCGTATCCGCAGCACCCTGTTGACCTTACTGCCGCTGTCGGTGGCGGGCGTCTGGGCCGCAGGCGTCACGCCGGCGGCACTGGGCGGCTTCACGGTGGGGATGACGGCACTGCTGACGCTGGCCAGCCTGTGGCTGGAGCAGCAGATCTCACGGCCTATCGAGCGGATGTGCAAACAGGCGCTGAGCGTGGCGACCGGTGCCAGCCATAAAGTTGATCAGATGGATCGGGTTGATGAAGTCGGCGTCACGCTGCGCGCCATCGGCCAGCTCGGGTTAATGTTCCGCTGGCTGGTGGATGATGTCAGCGGACAGGCGATAAACGTACTCAGCGCCAGCGACGCCATCGCCCGCAGTAACAACGAGCTGAGTCGCCGCACCGAGCAGGCGGCCGCTAACGTACAGCAAACCGCCGCCACCATGAATGAGATGACCGCGACGGTGAAAAGCAACACCGAAACCGCCCATGAAGTGAATACCCTGTCGTCAGATACCAGCAGCGCGGCGATGAAAGGCGGCGACGTAATGAAAGAGATGATGGAGATGATGGGCGAAATTGCTGACAGTTCAAAGCGCATCGCCAACATCACCAGCGTGATCGACGGTATTGCTTTCCAGACCAATATTCTGGCGCTTAACGCGGCGGTTGAAGCAGCGCGGGCGGGCGAGCAGGGCAAGGGGTTTGCAGTGGTGGCAGGTGAAGTCCGCAGCCTGGCGCAGCGTAGCGCCAAAGCCGCCAGCGAGATTAAAATGCTGGTAGAGACCAGCGCCAGCCGGGTCAGTTCCGGCAATCAGCACGCCAGCGCAGCGGGCCGCACCATGCAGGATATCGTCTCGCAGGTGCAGAACGTCACCACGCTGATTGCACAGATCAGTGCGGCCACCGCTGAACAGGCTACGGCGCTGAGCGAAGTCAGTAGCGCGGTAGAAGATCTGGATGACATCACCCACCAGAACGCTGCCCGGGTAGCCGAAAGCGCCGAAGCTTCCGGCCGCATGACGCATCAGGCCAACCGCCTGGTGGAAGCGATCAGCGTATTTCGCTAAGAGGCCAGCGCCTGGCTGCTGTCGCGTCCGGCACGCAGCGCGCCAGGTGACTGACCGACAATGCGCTTAAAGGCGCGACTAAAAGCCGCAATTGAGCCGTAGCCGAGATGAAAGGCGACGGCTTCCACCGCCTCACCGTTATTCACAATGCGCTGCACCGCCAGCCGCATCCGCAGCTCGGTCAGATAACGCAGCGGCGTCATGCCGGTGGCGTTAAGAAAGCGCTCGGCAAATACCGAACGTGAGCAGCCCGCCACGCGGGCCAGCCGCGCCACCGTCCAGTTCTCGCCCGGTTCGCGGTGCATGGCGGCAATTGCCTGACTGAGCCGCGGATCGCGCATCGCCTGTACCAGTCCGCTGCTTTTACCGCAGCCATTCTCCACCCAGCCACGCACAATCAGCGCCGCTACCACATCCGCCAGACGCGAAAGGATGCCAGCGAAGCCCGCCTGCCGGGTACGCGACTCGCGTTCCATCGCCTCCAGAATCGGCCGGATCTCCGGGTACTGCGACAGCAGGGTACTCACCAGCATCACATCCGGCATGGTATTAATCAGCGGCTGCATGCCGCCGAGTTCAAACGCCATACAGGCGCTGAACAACAGCACGCTGTGTTCGTCGTCACAGGCATCGGCCGGGGCGGTGATGGCGCAGACGCTGTCGCAGATCGGTTTGCTCGCCATATTGGCGACACACTGACACTCCACCTCTTCGCTGGAGATCAGGCTGTGCGGTTTGCCATGCGGCACTAACAGCGCATCGCCACTGTTAAGCTGAAACACCTCGCCTGAGGCGCTGCGCACCTGCAACGTGCCGCGTCCGACAAAGTGAAACTGTGCCCGTCCTGGCGCGTTATCAAAGCGCAATCCGAACGGGGCGCTGACGGCGATGCGCTGATAGTTAACCCCATACAGCCGCATTCCCATCAGCAGTTCACTGGTCAGGTCTTCATAATGGCTCATACGATTCCAGACGAATTATCAAAAATGACGGTGTAAGCATCATAGATCGTCTTGCGGCTGCCCACTATCATCACACTTACTTTTTTTTGCATCCGGAGAAGCAGCATGAGTCTGACAACCGAAGTGGCTGATGAGGTTTCCTCGCCCGCCCGTCCCGCGTGGGGCGCGGTATTTGCAATGGCGTTTGGCGTATTCAGCCTGATCACCGCCGAATTTTTACCGGTCAGTTTACTGACGCCGATGGCTCAGAGTCTTGGCGTCTCCGAAGGTCAGGCGGGTCAGACCGTAACCATTACAGCACTGGTCGCGCTGTTTACCAGCCTGATCACCGCCAGCATCACCCGACGGATTGACCGCCGCATCGTGATGCTGGTGTTTTCGCTGCTGCTGATTGCTTCAGCGCTGATGGTGGCGCTGGCCGGGAACCTGACGACCATCCTGCTGGCGCGCGTGCTGCTGGGCATGGCGATTGGTGGCTTCTGGACGCTGTCGACCGCGATTACCATGCGGCTGGTGCCGGCCGATCAGGTGCCGCGCGCGCTCTCCATCGTCTTTAGCGGTATCTCGCTGGCGACCATTATCGCCACGCCGCTCGGCAGTTATCTCGGTGGGCTGGTCGGCTGGCGCAACATCTTTATGCTGACCGCCGGTCTGGGGGCCGTGGCGCTGTTGTGGCAATTTTTCACCCTGCCCGCGATGCCGGCAGAGAATAAGGCGCGTAGCGGCGGGGTGCTGGATCTGCTGCGGATCGGCGTGATGCGCTGGGGCATGCTGGCCGTCATCATGATGTTTACCGGCCACTTCGCCTTCTTTACCTATCTGCGCCCGTTCCTTGAAGGCGTTGCTCAGCTGAATCTCAATCAGCTATCGCTGGCGCTGCTGGCGTTTGGTGTAGCGAACTTTTTCGGGACTTCGCTGGCTGGCTACCTGGTGACCCGCAGCGTATCGCTGACCCTCAGTGGCATGGCGCTGCTGATGAGCCTCACCGCGCTGCTGCTGGTGAGCTTCGGCGACGTCAGCTGGCTGGTTGGCGTGGGCGTGGCGGTATGGGGCATGGCGTTTGGTTCGATGCCAACCGGCTGGTCAACCTGGATTTCGCGCGCGGTACCGGATGATGCCGAATCAGGCGGGGGTTTACTGGTGGCGACTATCCAGCTGGCGATCACCGTCGGTGCCGCAGCGGGGGGCTGGATGTTTGACCTGCGCGGTGCGGGTGGCGTATTCCTCGCCAGCGGGGTACTGATGCTGCTGGCGGCGCTGACTATCTTCAGCCGGGTGCGGCATCACGGTTAATCGATCAAAGGCAGCCATTTGTGCTGCCTTTTTTATTGACTGTGGATTATTAACCTTTTGAGCAATAACTGTGCGAAATGTGCTTTTCATCATCAGTTTTATTGAAAGAGATAAGCAAAAGTCTCCGCTTTTTACTGATCAAGATTCGGCCTAGTATATCTATCAACAAGGCAACACGCCTTACCTGATAAAACTTAATCGAGGAATTGACCATGAAATCTATCAAAACTTTTGCAGCAGTTATCGCGCTTTCTGTTCTGCCATTCGCCAGCTTTGCCCAGTCTGTGACCGCTGTCGACTCTACGCTGGACGGCGCTGAAGCGAAAATCGCTGCTCAGGCGCAGGAACACGGTGCTTCATATAAAATCACCGAAGCCTACACCAACAACGGCGTTCACATGACCGCTGAGCTGCTGAAATAAGCTGCGCATTCTCCGCTTGTGCTGACAGGACGCCCCCGGGCGTCCTGGCGGCGTTGGTTGCTGACCAATAATAATCCTGTCACTTTCCCACCGAAATAATTATTATTCTCAAAAACATTCTCATCTGATCGCGGGTCAGATGCTTTCTGGTTGCAATGTCGGGCTTTCTTTTCACCGTGTCTGCGGTGGATTTACTATGGAGAAGTTATGAAAGCGATAATCAATACGCGCTGGGCGCTGCGTCCTCTGATGCTGGCGACAGCACTGTTTTCTGCGTCAGGCTTACTGGCGGTGCAGGCAGATGAACTCAACCAGCCGATCGGCAAAGGCGTGTACGAACTGGCCTTCAGCCCGAAAGATAACGCGGTTTTTGTCGCCACGTCACAGAACAGCAACGGAAACGGTGGCACGGTTTTCCGTCTCGATCCCACCACGCTGGCGGTGCAGCAGTCGATTAACAGTGACCTGAAAGCGTTTGGCGCAGCGATCAACCCGCAGACTAACGTGCTTTACGTCGGCAATACCGTTGAGGGTTCACTGACCGCCATTGACGCCAGCAGCGGCAAAGTGCTCAACAGCCTGCTACTCGATGGCCGCAAGCGCAGTGAAACGGTACGTCCGCTGCAGCCGCGTCAGGTGGCCGTCGATGTGAAAACCAATCGCGTTTATGTTACCGGTCTGGGACCGCAGAGCGTGGTCTGGGTGGTGGATGGCAGCACGCTGCAGCTGATCAGTACCGTGCCGAATACCGGCAAAATGGCGACCGGGCTGGCGGTAGATTCAGCGGCGCAGAAAGTTTACGTCACCAATGGCGACGGTGAGCTGGTTACCCTCAACGCCCGCACTAATGCGATTGAGAAGAAGCAGAAGATCGACGGCGATAAAGAGCACTTTTTCCTCAACATTGCGCTGGATACGCGCGGTCAGCGTGCCTTCCTCAGCGATTCGAAGCAGGCTCAGGTGCTGGTGGTCGATTTGCGCACTCAGCAGGTGATCCAGCGAATTGACGTGCCGGAATCACTGGCGGTGCTGTTCAATCAGGATCGCAATGAGCTGTATGTTACTCACCGTAAAGCGGGCGAAGTCAGCATCATTGACGCCAGCAACTACCGCGTGAAACGGAGCGTGAAAACCCCTGGTCTGCCGAACAGCCTCGCTTTGTCCGCCGACGGTAATACGCTCTATGTCAGCGTCAAGCAACCGGGTTCGCGTAAAGCGCCGCCAAAAGATCCCGACAGCGTCATGCGTATTGCCTTGTAAAAGGTGATTGCCACTTACCGGCGCGGGGGCGTCCTTTCACCTCCAGCCTCTGTAAATAATAAAGCCACTCATCAGAGTGGCTTTATTATTTTCAAAGCCGGTTTGCGGTCTGGGAGATCCTTTTGCCCTGGTCGCTCGCGAGACACTTGTCTTTATAGCTTATTCGCTATAAGGATGTTGCGATGTGGGATGTGAATACAACCAGATGTGAATACAACTAATAGATTTGATGAGTGGTTTAAGACTCAGACCGAGGAACTGAAGAGGATATGCTTGCAGCGAGGGTTATCCTGTCTGAGTATGGGCCGCAGTTAGGGAGGCCGTTTGCTGATACCGTAGACGACTCTGATTTTCCGAATATGAAAGAACTAAGAGTGCAGCATCAAGGCAAACCGATACGAGCCTTCTTTGCTTTTGACCCTTCTCGCCGCGGCATTGTGTTGTGTGCAGGCGATAAAACCGGGGTTAAGGAAAAGAAATTCTATAAAGACATGATCAAACTGGCAGATGCTGAATTCTGTAAGTACCTGAATGGAGGGGATAATGGCTAATTTAAAAGAGCTGATGGCAAAACAAAGCTCGGAAAGTCGCGAGCGCATTGCCGAAAAAGTTGATGCAATGCGGCAGGTTGTCGCGCTAAACATGTTGCGGGAAGAACTCAACCTTTCACAGACAGAGATGGCACACGCAATGGGTGTGAAACAGCCCACTATCGCCAGAATGGAACAGGCTGATAACGATCCCCGCCTTTCTACGCTGAAGCGTTATGTTACCGCTCTGGGAGGCGAGATAAGTATCGATGTCAAATTGCCGACAGGCAAAAGAATAGCGTTTGATCTGTGATTAAAAAAAAGAAGCCACATTATTGCGGCTTCTCTCTTTCCAGCCCGTTATACCTCTTCTGACGCTTCGCGCATCATCTCATCGTGCGGGATATCATCCAGAATCTGCTCAAAGCTGCGCAGACGTTTGTAGATCGACATCAGTTCAACCAGCGTTGACCATGAAGCGATCAGGTACTGGAATGAACCACGCACCTGGTCAAATACGTTTGTAATCTGGTTCAGCAGGCCCAGCGTGATGGTGCCGGCCACAATCGACGGAAACAGCAGGAACAGGCCAAACACATTATCCACCTGCAGATAGAGAATGCGGGTGATGTTGAAGTAGAGATAGTGAAAGTAGAGACGGAAGTAGTTGAACCGTACCCGACCGAACAGCTCCTGCACCGTCTGTGGCCGGGCGCGGTCAGCATTATCCTCGCCATACACCAGCTCTTTTCGGTAAGCCGCTTCCACCCGCTGATTACGAAACTCCAGGCCGGGTAATTTAATGCCGACTATCGCCAGTAAACCGGTGCCGAATACCGACCACAGCACGGCGGCAATCACCAGCGCATACGGAATATTGCCAAGGAACGGCACATCTTTGACATGGTGCGACAGCGCCACCAGCACCGGCAAAAAGGCCACTAAGGTCATGATCGCCTGAATAAAACTGACGCCCCAGTCTTCCAGCGTAGAGGCAAACCGCATGGTGTCTTCCTGCACACGTTGCGCGGCGCCTTCGACATGACGCAGTCGCTGCCAGTTATGCATATAGTAGTTGTTCATGGCGGTACGCCAGCGGAAAACCCAGTGGCTGATAAAGAACGAATTGAGCACGCCAATCACTACCGCGATCAACGCGATGCCGAGAAAAGCACGCACTTCGTGATAAAACTCAACGATCTGCACCGATCCTGCTTTCGTCAGCGCCTTCTGAATTAAGTCATAAAACGGACCATACCAGGCGTTGACCGCCACGCCGACCTGCACACCAAACCAGGTGACAAAAATAATCAGCGCCGATCCCCAGACTGACCAGCGCTGCCACGGATGATTGTCAATCAGCCGCCAGGCGAGGGCAAAAACGGCCACCATTATCCAGTAGTAGAGATAAAACCACAGCTGGCTGGCGGCAATAAACCGCGCGGCACTGGTGGGTAATGGCTGTTTCATCGCTGCGTCGAGGGTGGGCCACATGCCGGGCAGATGCGCGGCAAAGCCAAACCAGGCAAAAATCGCTAATAAGCTCCAGAGGGCCGCTGAGCTGAAAAACAGCGCTGGCCGCGGGAAAAAAGACTTAAACATAGGCACTCCGCTGTTGTGTGTTGCCTGTTATAACGTTTTGCCTGCCTGATGTCTGTAGTCTGTTGTTTCTGCTGATGACAGCCGGGGTGGATGTTAATGAAATTGTGCGGTTTTGTTTCCAGGAACTAAATCTTTATCGACAGTGGTGTTACACTAGCGCGCATTGTTACCGGTAACAATGAAGCTGTAACCCTTAATCCGCTAATAAAAATCATAACAACGCAACCATTTACCCTTTCATACCGCCGACTGGCGGGAATGAGGCAATGTCATGTCAGAACAAAAAAAGGGTCATTCACGCAGGGATTTTTTGCTGAAGACTATCACCCTGGCGCCAGCAATGGCGGTAGGCAGTACGGCGATGGGCGCACTGTCGCTGCCGCTGGCGGCACAGGCGGCTGAGACCCCGGCCGCGCCCCAGCAGGCGCGTGACTACCAGCCCGCCTGGTTCACCGCCGAAGAGTTCGCGTTTATCTCCGCCGCGGTTGCACGCCTGATCCCGCGCGATGAGCGCGGCCCTGGCGCGCTGGAAGCCGGCGTGCCGGAGTTCATTGATCGCCAGATGAATACCCCATATGCCACCGGCTCTAACTGGTATATGCAGGGACCGTTTAATCCCGACCTGCCAAAAGAGCTGGGCTATCAGCTGCCGCTGGTGCCGCAGCAGATTTACCGCCTGGGCATTGCCGATGCCGATGGCTACAGCAAACAGCAACATGGCAAGGTGTTTGCGCAGCTGAGCGGCGAGCAGCAGGATGCTTTACTGCAGGCGATGGAGAGTGGCAACGCTGAATTCAGCCAGTTGCCGGCCAAAACCTTCTTTGCGTTTCTGCTGCAAAACACCCGCGAAGGCTTCTTCAGCGATCCTATCCACGGCGGTAATCAGGGAATGGTGGGCTGGAAGCTGATCAACTTCCCTGGCGCACGCGCCGACTTTATGGACTGGGTAGAGCGCGGCGAACGTTATCCGTTCCCGTCAGTGTCGATTCGCGGGGAGAGAGCGTAAGCATGGCAAACGAAATGAAAAAAGTGGATGCGGTGATCGTCGGTTTCGGCTGGGCAGGCGCGATCATGGCGAAAGAGTTGACCGAAGCGGGTCTCAACGTGCTGGCGCTGGAACGCGGACCGCATCGCGATACCTATCCTGACGGCTCTTACCCGCAGTCAATTGATGAGCTGACCTACAACGTCCGCAAAAAACTGTTCCAGGATCTCTCTAAAAGCACCGTCACCATTCGTCATGATGCTTCGCAGACCGCGGTACCTTATCGCCAGCTGGCCGCGTTTCTGCCGGGCACCGGCACCGGCGGCGCGGGTCTGCACTGGTCTGGCGTCCATTTCCGCGTCGATCCGATTGAACTGCGGATGCGCAGCCATTACGAAGAGCGTTACGGCAAGAACTTCATTCCGCAGGGCATGACGATTCAGGACTTTGGCGTCAGCTATGACGAACTGGAGCCGTTCTTCGACAAGGCGGAAAAGGTGTTTGGTACCTCAGGCAGCGCCTGGAGCATCAAAGGTAAGGTGGTGGGGAAAGACAAGGGCGGTAACCCGTTTGCGCCCGATCGTTCAGATAACTTCCCGCTGCCCGCGCAGAAGCGCACTTATTCAGCGCAGCTGTTCGCCCAGGCAGCAGAGTCGGTGGGCTATCACCCTTACGATCTGCCGTCCGCTAACACCTCCGGCCCGTACACTAATCCCTACGGCGCACAGATGGGCCCGTGCAACTTCTGCGGTTTCTGCAGTGGTTATGCCTGCTACATGTACTCCAAGGCGTCGCCAAACGTCAATATTCTGCCTGCGCTGCGTCAGGAACCGAAGTTTGAGCTGCGCAACAACGCCTACGTGCTGCGGGTTAACCTCAGCGACGACAAAAAGCGCGCCACCGGCGTGACCTATGTTGATGGTCAGGGCCGCGAGCAGATTCAGCCTGCAGATCTGGTGATCCTCTCCGCCTTCCAGTTCCACAACGTGCACCTGATGCTGCTGTCGGGCATTGGCAAACCTTACAACCCGATCACCAACGAAGGCACCGTCGGCCGTAACTTCGCCTATCAGAACCTCTCGACGCTGAAGGCGCTGTTCGACAAAAACACCACCACCAACCCATTTATCGGTGCGGGTGGCGCGGGCGTCGGGATTGATGATTTCAATGCCGATAACTTCGATCACGGTCCGCACGGCTTTGTCGGGGGATCGCCATTCTGGGTTAACCAGGCGGGCACCAAACCGATCTCTGGCCTGCCGGTGCCGGCGGGTACGCCGAACTGGGGCAGCCAGTGGAAAGCCGCAGTGGCCGACACCTATACCCATCACCTGTCGATGGATGCCCATGGTGCGCACCAGTCCTATCGCGCTAACTACCTTGATCTCGATCCGAACTACAAAGATGCCTACGGCCAGCCTCTGCTGCGTATGACCTTTGACTGGCAGGAGAACGACATCAAAATGGCGCAGTTCATGGTCGGCAAGATGCATAAAATCGCCGAAGCCATGAACCCGAAAATGATCATTGGCGGCGCGAAAAAGCCGGGCAGCCATTTCGATTCGACCGTTTATCAGACCACCCACATCAGTGGTGGGGCGATCATGGGCGACGATCCGAAAACCAGCGCGGTAAACCGCTATCTGCAGAGCTGGGATGTGCCGAATGTGTTTGTGCCAGGCGCTTCCGCCTTCCCGCAGGGACTGGGCTACAACCCGACCGGCATGGTGGCGGCGCTGACGTACTGGTCAGCTAAAGCGATTCGTGAGCAGTACCTGAAGAACCCAGGTCCACTGGTGCAGGCATAAGGAACATGGCGATGAAAAATGGCATTCTGGCCCTGATTTTGGGCACCCTGACCTTCGCCGCGCTGGCGGACGACAACCGTGACGAGCTGGTGAAACGGGGCGAGTATCTGGCGCGGGCCGGTGACTGTGTTGCCTGTCACACCGCGAAAGACGGCGCGGCGTTTGCTGGCGGCCTGCCGATGGCTACGCCGATTGGCACCATCTATTCCACCAACATCACGCCCGATCCGGCAACCGGCATTGGCGACTACAGCTACGACGACTTCCAGAAGGCGGTTCGTCATGGCGTGGCGAAAAATGGCGATACGCTCTATCCGGCGATGCCGTTTCCCTCTTACGCGGTGGTCAGCGATGAGGACATGAAGGCGCTTTATGCTTACTTCATGCACGGCGTGGCGGCGGTGAAGCAACCGAATAAAGAGAGCGACATTCCGTGGCCGCTGTCGATGCGCTGGCCGCTGGCGATCTGGCGTACGGTGTTTGCTCCTGAGGTTAAGGCGTTCCAGCCTGCCGCACAGGAAGATCCGGTGCTGGCGCGCGGCCGCTACCTGGTGGAAGGTCTGGGCCACTGTGGCGCCTGCCACACGCCGCGCAGCGTCACCATGCAGGAGAAGGCGCTGACCAACCAGGAAGGCAGTGACTATCTGGCTGGCAGCAGCGCGCCGATTGATGGCTGGACCGCCAGCAACCTGCGCGGCGATAACCGCGATGGGCTGGGCCGCTGGAGTGAAGACGATCTGCGACAGTTCCTGCGCTATGGCCGCAACGATCAGACCGCCGCATTTGGTGGCATGACCGAGGTGGTTGAGCACAGTCTGCAGCATCTGAGCGACGCCGATATCACCGCCATTGCGCGTTATCTGAAGTCGCTCGGCGCGAAAGATCCGCATCAGACGGTGTTCAGCGTCGATGACGCCACCGCCAAAGCGTTGTGGAAAGGTGACGACAGTGCGACCGGCGCAGCCACCTATGTTGACAGCTGTGCCGCCTGCCATAAAACCGACGGCAGTGGCTATCAGCGCTTCTTCCCGGCGCTGCGTGGCAACCCGGTGGTGCAGGCCGATGATCCGACCTCGCTGATCCATATCGTGCTGGTGGGCGGACAGTTGCCTGGCGTACAGGGCGCGCCGTCGACCATCACCATGCCGGCGTTTGGCTGGCGTCTGAACGATCAGCAGGTTGCCGATGTGGTCAACTTCGTGCGTAACAGCTGGGGCAACAAGGCGTCTGAACCGGTCAGCGCGAAGCAGGTCGCTGCGCTGCGTAAAGATGAGAAAGATCGGCTGGGCAGCGCCGATATCCGGGTGCTGGAAGGTCAGTAATCTGCCATAAAGCGGGCCGGTCCCCTGGCGGTGCCGGCCGCTTCTTTTCTGCTAAATATTCTCCAGATCGATGCCGCGGGTTTTCGGCCCGTAAAAGCCCACCGACAGCATCACGATCACCATGCTCAGGACGATAAAGGCGATCACGCCTGGCGTACCGGCGTACTGCAAAATTACCCCGATCAGAATACTGCTGAATACCGTAGAGAGACGGCTGAACGAATAGCAGAAGCCCACGGCGCGGGCGCGAATATGGGTCGGGAAAATCTCGGTCTGATAGGCGTGATAGCTGAAGGTCAGCCAGGCGTTAGACCAGGTGATCAGGAAACCACAGGCGATCAACAACAGCGGATTGGTCTGGAAGGCGAACAGCGTACCGAACACCACGGTCATCAGCGACGACAGAACGATCTGCCATTTATTCTCCAGCTTATCCGCGTAGCGGCTACAGATCAGCGAACCAAGCGGGTAGGCCAGGGTGATAAAAAGGCATACAGCAAACTGTGGGTCACCGTGGTGCCGCTGCCCGACAGCAGTGCAGGCAGCCAGTTACCGAAACCAAAAAAGCCGATCGCCTGGAAGAAGTTCATTACCACCAGCATCAGGGTGCGCTGGCGCCTGGCCGGTGACCAGATCTCCCGGAAACTGCCCCGTTTTGGCAACTGTGCAGCGGCGTCATCGGGGGGAAAGGGTGCGCCAGGCGTCAGGCCGCAGCGTTGTTCCATGGTGGATAATACCTGATGTGCCTGCTGATGACGGCCCTGCTGCGCCAGCCAGCGCGCCGATTCGGGCAGGTTCTTACGGATAAACCAGATCACCAGCGAACAGACGGCACCGGCGATTACCACCCAGCGCCAGCCTTCAAGGTTCAGCAGCGTTTGTGGCACCAGCCACCACGACATCAGGGCCACGCTGGGCACCGACAGAAACTGCACAAAAAAGGAGAAGGCGAACGCCCGGCTGCGGAGGTGGCTGGGAACCCACTCCGACAGATAGGTATCGATAGTCACCAGTTCGACCCCGAGGCCAATACCGACCAGCAGGCGAAACAGGATAATCATCTCCGCGCTCTGCTGAAACGCCATCAGCAGTGAAAACAGGCCGTACCACAGCAGCGCGCACATAAAGGTCAGACGGCGGCCAAACCGGTCGGCATAAGGGGCCAGCAGGCTGGCACCAATAAACAGACCAAGAAAGGTGGCGGAAGCAAACGCCGCCTGATCGGAAAACCCGAACACGCCAGCGCCGCCGGTGTGAAACAGTCCGGCCGCCAGCAGGCCGGAGCTGATATAGCCGGTTTCAAACAGATCGTAGAGTTCGAAAAAGCCGCCCAGCGCCAGCAGCGTGATAAACCGCCATAATCCGGCGGAGGAGGGCAGCGCATCAATGCGGCCGGCTAAGCTGGAACGGGCAGCCGCTGCGGTGGCAATCGGCGTAATCCCGGTGGTACAGGTGGTTGTCATGTCAGGCTAAACCTCGGGCAGTGTTTGCAGGTGTCGCAGGGCTGATGCTTATTAAAATAGTTAACCCTTAGCACGCGAAGAAATAGCAGAATAATCAATTCGCCTGCGGTTGCCGAGAGGGATGATGGTGAGTTTTTAGCAACGTACGTTGCACTTTTCGCCGTCCGTGGCGTTGTGCCTTACGGCAGATGTGGCCAGACGCCCGGACCGATCGGCAGTCCCAGCCAGTACCACACCACCAGCAGCGCTATCCAGCTGATAAAAAACACCAGCGGGTAGGGAAAGATCAACACGTAATAGGTGCCGAGCTGCGCATCTTTCTGGTATCGCTGCAAAAAGGCGAGAAACAGCGGCAGGAACGGCGACATCGGCGCCAGCGGCAGCACCGCTGAATCAGCAATACGGAAAATCATCTGCGCAAAGGCGGGATGAAAGCCGAGCAGCATAAACATCGGCACAAACACCGGGGCCAGAATTGACCAGATCGCCGAGCCGCTGGCGATAAACATACAGAGAAACGCCGACAGGAACATCAGTCCGAGAAACGCCGGCGCGCCGCTGATACCCGCGCTTTCCAGCACATCTGTCAGGCCAATCGCCATAAACTTGCCCATGTTGCTCCAGTTAAAGAACGCCACGAACTGCGACAGCGGAAACACCATCACGATAAAGCCCGCCATCCCTTTCATCGGATCAACCAGCAGCTGCGGAATATCGTCCGGGCGGCGGATCTGGCGGGTGACCACGCCGTAGGCAATCGCCACCACAAAGAAGAACAGGATGATGATCGGTACGATACCCTGAATAAACGGCGAGGGAATGATGGCCCCGCTGGTGGGATTACGCAGCGGGGCATTCTCCGGCACCACCAGCAGTGCCATCAGGGCGATAAACAGCAGCGCAGCAATCCCGGCGGCCCGCAGGCCACGGTTCTCCAGCGGCGTGAGCGGGGCCAGCCTTTCACCGTTGCCCTGCCACTGTGGTAGGCGCGGCTCGACAAATTTATCGGTCAGCAGCGCCCCGACAAAGGTCAGGACAATCACCGAGGTCGCCATAAAAAACCAGTTATCGATGACGCTGACGTGCACCGTATCGCTGACCGCTTTGGCCGCTTCGGTACTGATGCCGGAGAGCAGCACGTCAGTGGTGACGATCAGCAGATTGGCAGTAAAACCCGACGCCACCCCAGCAATCGCCGCCAGCAGTCCCGCTACCGGGTGACGGCCGACTGCCAGGAAGATCAGCGCACCGAGCGGCGGCATCACCACCAGCGCCGCATCCGACGAGATATGGCTGAAGAAGGCAATAAACAGCACCATGTAACTGGCGTAGCGACGGCTGACGCGCGACGCCATCTTCACCATCAGCGACTGCAACAGGCCGACTTTTTCCGCCAGACCTGCCCCAATCACCAGCGCCAGAATCGATCCCAGCGGAGTAAAGCTGCTGAAGTTCTTGATGATATTCGGCAGGATCCACTGAATACCGGCGACGCTCAGCAGGTTATTTACCCGCACCATTTCGCCGTTGCTGGGATTTTTTACCGCCAGATCCAGCGCACTGATAATGGCGGTGGCCACCATCAGCACCACAATCAAATAGACAAACAGTAAAAACGGATTGGGGACTTTATTTCCCACCCGCTCAACCCAGCTAAAAAGTCGTCCAGGGCTGCGGTTCTCTGATGTTGCTTCCATAGTTTCTGGTCTCGTCTTGTGTCCCGTCATCCACGGCAGCGCGCGCGATACCGGACGTTGAGTAAGGCGTCCGGCAATACATTCACCTGCGGCACGGCGGAATCAGAGAAGGTGTTTGCAATAATATTTTTTATAGCGGTCCGCGCCGGTGACGCGGCCGTTGGCTCATTCGGCCAGTTTTGTTGGTGTGATCCCGGCAGGGATCGGGCAGTGATAAGGTTGTGTGGCGCGGACCCGGTTGAACTCGGCCTGACAGCGGGCCAGCGCCGCCGGATCCTGCAACAGCGTGACGACGGTGGCGGCCATCACTTTGCCCGCCAGCAGCATCCCCTTGTGCCCAATGCTGGTGCGACCCTGCGCCACCAACTGCCAGGTATGCAGCGGCGTACCGAAGGTGAAGCAGGGCGCAAAGCACTGTGCGGTCGGCGTCACCCAGCTGACATCCCCGACATCAGTCGAGCCATACAGCAGTTCACGGGTCACTGCATAGGGCGCTACCTGATCCATAAACAGCTTGTCACCCAGTTGCTCAACCCAGGCCTGGCCTGCTTCTCCGCCGGTACGGGCTGCGTTGAGCCGCGCATTGCGCAGATCGTCAGCGGTCAGGGTGGCGCGTATCTCTGCTGCGAACGCCCGCTCCTCATCGCTGTAAGCGGGCAGACCAAACTGATGCAAATAACGCTCCATCACCGCTTCCAGCGCGCGATTAGGCACATAGTCGGAGCAGGCTTTATCAAAACGCACCGTCAGAGTGGTGTCGGTCATCAGCGCGGCCCCGCGGGCGACGTTGATTACCCGCTGATAGATATCCTGCGCCTGCTGCAGTTCCGGCGCGCGGATCAGGTAGAGCACTTCCGCGTCGGCCTGCACCACGTTCGGCGAGACGCCGCCGCTGTTGGTGACCGCATAGTGCAGCCGCGCTTCCTGCACGATGTGCTCGCGCAGAAAGTTGGCGCCGGTGTTCATCAGGGTGACCGCATCCAGCGCGCTGCGACCGAGGTGCGGTGAGTTAGCAGCGTGCGCCGCCACCCCTTTGAAGCTGAACGCCGCCTGGATATTGGCGAGGGTGCGCAGGTTAAACATCCCGCTGAAGCCTTCGGGATGCCAGGTCACCGCAGCATCGACATCATCAAACAGCCCTTCACGCACCATAAAGGTTTTGCCGGAGCCGCCTTCTTCGCCGGGACAGCCGTAAAACCGTACCGTTCCGCCAGTGGCATGCTGCTGCATCCAGGCTTTTACCGCGCTGGCCGCCGCCACGCCAGCGGTGCCGAGCAGGTTATGGCCGCAGCCGTGGCCGTTGCCGTTGGCCTCCAGCGGTTGCGGTCGGGCGCATCCGGCCTGCTGGCTCAGACCCGCCAGCGCATCAAACTCCCCGAGGATGGCGATCACCGGTTTACCGCTGCCGAAGCTGGCGATAAAGGCGGTATCAAGGCCGCCGACGCCGCGCGCCACGGTGAAGCCCTCATCTGCCAGCGCATCGGCCAGCAGGGCGGACGAGCGGGTTTCGGCAAAGCGGGTTTCCGGTGTGTCCCAGATGGCATCGCTGAGGGCGCTGAAGCGTGCCTGATGGCGGTCGATATAATCAGCAATGAAGGCTTCCATCATCGGCCACCGCCAAACTGCGCCTGATTCAGCGCCAGGGTTGCCAGCAGGGTGATCGCCACGGGCATCACCTGCTCATCAAAGTCGAACTTCGCGTTGTGGTGTCCCGCCGCCAGATCGCAGCCGAAAATGGCGTACGAGGCCTGACCGCCGTGCTGCTTGACCCGCTCCATCATGTAGGTGGCATCTTCCGAACCGGCCGCCTGGGCTTTGCGATCGACCACCGAATCGAAAATCCCGAGCGCATCTGCCTGCTGGTGGATGAAGTCCACCCACGGCTGGGTCGGCGTGGAGCTGCGGGCAGCCCCCATCAGCTGCACCTGATGTTCAACGCCATACATCGCCGCCGCGCCGGCAATGACCCGCAGCGCCTGCTGGTAAATGTCATCGTTAACCTGATTGGTAATGCCGCGGGTTTCGACTTTCAGCAGCGCACAGTCAGGTACCACGTTACGACCGGTACCGGCCTGCAATACGCCAACGTTAACCCGGGCCACCCCGCCGCTGTGCTGGGTAAGACCGTGCAGCGCCAGCGTGGCCTGGGCCGCCGCCAGCAGGGCATTGCGACCCTCTTCCGGGCGGCCACCGGCATGCGCGCCGACGCCGGTAAAATTGACGTCGAGCTTGGTGGTGGCGAGGAAGCTGTCGCTGCCGCACACCAGTTCACCCGCCGGCACGCCGGTGCCGAGGTGAATGGCAGTAAACAGATCCACATCATCCACCACGCCTGCCGCCACCATCGCTTTGGCGCCGCGCACACCCTCTTCGGCCGGCTGGAAAATTAATTTAATCGTGCCGCTCAGCTGATCTTTCATCGCCATTAATACCGACGCCAGGCCGAGGCCGATGGTGGTGTGACCGTCATGACCGCAGGCGTGCATCATGCCGGGATTGCAGGAGGCGAAGCCTTCACGCTGTGGCAGGTGATCTGCGGCCTGGCTCTCGTTGAGATCGAGTGCGTCCATATCTACCCGAAAGCCGATAACCGGACCGGGACGGCCGGTATCCAGCGTCGCCACGATGCCGCAAAATCCGCCGGAGAAGTGGCTAATCCACTGCGGTAAAGCCCCCTGTTGCAGCGCCCGGGTTTCCTGCTGCTTCAGCACGTCTTCGCTGGGTAAGCCCATGCGCGCGTCGGCATCGATCACCTCACGGCCCAGTTGCAGTTGATAACCCAGCTTGTGCAGTTCGTCGGCCACCCGGGTGGCGGTGCGGAACTCGACCCAGCCAGATTCGGCATAATGGTGGAACTCCCGTCGCCAGCTTTTTAACTGCGCCAGCCGGGCACTGATATGGTCGGAAAGAGTATTCATCGGCACGATCCTTACTGTTGGTTTTTTACGCACTGTCTCGAATCTACACAATGGTAATAACCGGCATAAGATGCGAATATCTTGTGACTGATAAACAACGGTTATCACAAAATCTATGTCTGCCAACCTCAAGCTTCACCAGCTGCGCGCCTTTGTCGATGTGGCGCGTCAGGGCAGTATCCGCGCGGCGAGCCGTCTTTCCGGGCTTTCTCAGCCAGCATTAACCAAAGCGATCCAGGAGCTGGAGCGTGAACTTGGCGCGCGGCTGTTTATCCGCCGTCAGCAGGGCGTGGTCTTAACCGATATCGGTGATAACTTTTTTCGTCATGCCAGTCTGGTACTGGCCGAGCTGCGGGTGGCGCAGGAGGATATTCAGCAGCGGCTGGGGCTGGGTGGCGGTCAGGTGAACATTGGCGTTGGCGGCAGCGTGGCACGCACCATCATGCCGCAGGTGATTAACCAGTTTCATCGCGAATACCCGCAGGTGAAGGTGCGCATCGTTGAAGGGCAACTGGTGTCGATGGTGCATGAACTGCGGCAGGGCGCGCTCGATTTCACCATCAATACTTACGATCAAAGCCACCTCGATCAGGAGCTGATGTATGAGCGAATGATGGAGCGTGAGTACAAAGTGGTGGTGCGTAAGGGTCATCCGCTGGAAAAAGCCCGGTCGCTGGCGGCGTTGCAGCAGGCTGACTGGACCATGCCGACGCCTAAAGGCAGTTACTACCGCCTGTTGCACGATCTGTTCGACGAACGCGGCATGGCACCGAAAATCGTGGTGACCTGCGAGACCTTTATGGCCTGTACCAGCCTGGTGGCGCAAAGCGATTTCATCAGTATTTTATCGGTGGATGTGATCGACGATCCGATTCTCGGCCGGTCACTGGTGGCACTGACGCTGGATGAGCCGCTGCCCAAAGCGGTCTTCTATCTGATTCAGCGTAAGGATACCGCGCTGACCCCGATGAGCAGTTATATGGCGCAGTTATTTCGCCGTTATTGCCAGCGCTGACCGGCAGCGTTCTTTCATCGTCTACACTTGGTGTATTCGCGTAAACGTGAGTTCAACCCACAATCGGAGGTGACGATGCAAGTCTGTCCATATCTGTTTCTCTATGGTCGCTGTGAAGAGGCAATTGAGTTTTACCTGCAGGCCACAGGCGGGAAACTGCTGGAGAAAATGACCTTTGGCGACATGCCAGAGCAGGGCGAGCAGGTAGGCGATCAATCTGCGCCGCCACAGCCGCCGGAAAAAATCATGCACGCACATCTGCGCATCGGTCAGGGAGAGTTGATGCTGAGCGACGGAAACACGCAGAAGCCGCCTGCGTCCGATCATGCCGGTTACGCGGTCAGCCTCGCCACTACTGACGCGGAACAGGGTAAAGCCTGGTTTGAGAAACTGTCAGTGGGCGGTAACGTGACGACCCCGTGGCAGGAGACGTTCTGGTCGAATGGCTTTGCGATGTTTATTGATAAGTTCGGCATTCCATGGCGCATCAACGTGGTGAAACCGCAGGAATAATGGTGTGGTTTAGCCGATCGGCGCCGGCAACAGCGGCGCCGTTTTCAGCTCACAGTCACAACGGCCAGCTTTGCAGCCAGCCGCGTACTCATCAGAAGTTGTAACCCGCCACCAGGTAGTAACCCCAGCCGGTCGATTTCACTTCAAACGGACCGTTGCCGAAGTTCAGCTCCTGCCCATCCGCCCACTGACCGCCATTGTGGAAGTAACGCGCCACGGCAGAGAAGTGCCAGTGATCGTAACCCAGTGACAGAATGTGGCTGGAGGCGATGGAGTTGCTGGTGCGCGACGACCCGCCTTTCTCGTTGAGATCGGAGCCCCAGTCAAAGTTGGTGAAGCCCACATAGCCAAGATTACCGCCCCACAGCGTGGTGATCGGCACGAAATATTTCACCTTGAAGCGATAGCCATCCCAGCTGTTTTCATTCGCGGCGCCGTAGTTTTCCCACTGGTATTTGGCATAGACGTTCAGTGACAGGCCGACATCGCTGTGGGTATCGATATCGGTACCCAGGCCCATATACCAGGTGTTCTGGCGGTTATCGCTGTTGCGGCCCATGTCGTAGATGTAGTTGTTGGCGAAGTACCACTCTTTGAACGGACCAAACGCCAGACTGGTGCCGGTCAGTTTGTCGATTGAGAAGCGCGGTTCAATCTCCATAAACATCGGGGAACCGTGGTCAAAAATCCCGTTGGCGTTGCTGTTACCTACGCCGAAGAAGTTGGTCAGATCGAGATAACCGTAAAAATCGAACCAGTCTTTTTTGGCAAACGCTTCATATTCCAGATAAACGTCGTTGTTGAACTGTGGTCCAAAGCGCGTGTGGTAGCTGCCCACCACGTTTACGCTCTGATGCCACCAGTCGGACAGGTATTGCGGATCGCTATCAGCGGCTTGCGCAACACCTGTCCAGGAACTTGCCAGCACGGCACCTGCTATCAACGTTTTGAATTTCATTATCATTAACCACATGCTTTTGACCGCTGCACAGCAGGCGCAGTCAGAGAGAAGTCGATCCCTGGGTGGGGAGTGAGTTAGTCAGGACAAAACAGCCGGTTTTCAGCTCGCGTAGCGTGCCTGCAACACAGCGATAGAAAATAGATTTTGCTCACGTTTGTCAAAAAGTGTTGCATTACAATTCAGTGAAAATGTGACGTGCTTCACAATAATGGCGATGATCGAACGGAACCAGGCAACCGTTTACGTTGTCTGGTTCGTGATCAAATGGGCGGGATCAGGGAAAAGTGACGCGGACCTGCAAACCACAAATAGCACCCTGTGGCGTCAGACAATTGGAGAGGGCGACCTGAATCTGATGCTTCTGCGCGACGCTGCGCACAATCGATAAGCCGAGGCCGCTGCCCTGCGCTTTAACGTCAGGCGAACGGGTGAAACGGTCAAAGGCGCGTTCAATAAACGCCTCCGGCATTCCCGGTCCGTTATCGACGATATCGACCACCGTCCGGCCCGCGACCCGATGCAGCAGAACATCCACCAGGCTCCCCTCCGGGGTGTGCAACATGGCGTTACCAATCAGGTTATCAAACAGGCTGCGCAGCTCAGATCGGCTGGCCTGCAGACGATACTGGGTCGAGCCATTAAAGCCGATATCAATGCCGCGTTTATCCGCTACCACCATTAGCTGCTCGATGCTCTCTTTCAGCAGATCTTCCAGTTCAATCTGCTCAATGCTGGCGACCACGCTTTGATCTTCCTGACGAGACACATTCAGCAACTGGGTCACCAGATGGCGGGTGCGCGTCACGCCTGCTTCGAGCTGACTGAACTGCCGGCTGGCCTCGCCAGGCTGAATATGCTGCCGCAGGTTCTCCAACTGCAACGTGACAGCGGTGACCGGCGTACGCAGTTCGTGGGCGGCATCTTCCAGGAACTGCCGCTGGGATGACCAGGCTTCACGCAGCTTGTTCAGCAACGAGTTATACGCGGCGACCAGCGGCAGGATCTCATCCGGCAGCCCTTCGGGTGAGACATTGTGCGGATGATGCGTCTCCTGCGCTGCAATCTGCCGCGAGGCGACCTGCAGATCGCGAGTGATCTTGCGGACCACCAGCCAGATCACCAGCAGCGACAGCGGCATCATCAGGATCAACGGAATGATCGCCGACAGCGCCCGTTTTACCATCAGCGCTTTCATGTAGCTGAGGTTGTGCATCACCTGAATAGTCTTGATCTCACTGCCAGGCTGGCCCGGACGGGTGTAGATACGCCACTCACAGTCATCACAGTGTCCTACGTCGACATCACGATAACCGCGCTGAGTTTGCAGCGGCGCGTGCAGTTCCGGCCACGAGCTGGCGCGCAGTCGGCCCTGGCTATCCCACAGCTGAACCACAAAGGCGCTTTTCGCTTTGTCAGGCGTAATCATCGGTGACAGCGCCGGCATCTGTTTGTTGGTAGACCAGGCATCAGCGATTTTTGACAGCTGATCGTCCTTCATGGTGCCTACCATGTCGCCGTAGCAGCTGAAGAAATACCAGGTGACGCCGCCGATCATCAGCAGATGAATAATCAGCAGCGTACTGAGTAATTTATTGCGCAATGAGCGCATAAAGGGGAACGATTTCATATCGCCGGAACCCGCCAGCCCAGCCCGCGGACGTTACGAATCGCGTCGTTATCCAGTTTGCGCCGCATCCCGTGGATCAGCACATCGACCGCGTTGCTGCTCACTTCGTCGCCCCAGCCGTAAATGCGATTCTCCAGCTGCTCGCGAGAAAGAATGGCACCCGGACGCTCCAGCAAAGCATACAGCAGGGCGTATTCACGTGCGGTCAGCTGCTCGCGCTGGCCCTTATAGAGCACTTCGCGCGTCATCATATCCAGCTGTACGTCGCCACTGCCGAGAAGCGAGTCAGCCGCACCGTGGCGACGTCGGGTAATCGCCCGCATCCGGGCCAGCACTTCCTGTAAATCGAACGGTTTAAGCAGGTAATCGTCAGCACCGCTGTCGAGCCCCTGCACCCGCTGCGCCACAGTATCGCGCGCCGTCAGAATCAGTACCGGCGTGGAATCGCCGCGCCCGCGCGCCCGGCGCAGCACCTGCAATCCATCATCACGCGGCAAGCCGAGATCCAGCAACACGCAGCTGTAGCCGCCTTCGCTCCAGGCGTTATGGGCATAAACGCCATCGCGTACCCAATCCACCGACCAGCCCGCGCCCTCTAAAGCCTGCTGCAGGTTCGCGCCGATCATTTCATCATCTTCAACCAATAACACGCGCATGGCTGATCTCCTCTGGAAAGATGGGAGCAGTTTAAGCCCGGATAGTTAGCACAGAATTATCCGCCGTCATACTTCGCGCCACAGCGGCGTTGGCTGCATTTACTCACCTCAGTCACTGACTGATGTCAGCTCCTGGGGATTCGCGCATTTGCCGCCTTGCTGTAGCACGAATTATTTTGGCGGAAACCGTCTTCATACTTCGCGCCACAGCGGCGTTGGCTGCACTTTTTCGCCCTGGTCACTTCCGCCGTCATACTTCGTACTACAGCCGCGTTGGCTGCATTTACTCACCTCAGTCACTTCCGCCTTCGTACTTCGCGCTACAGCAGCGTGGCTGCATTGGTCGGCTTGCTGCAACGTGAATTACTCTGGCGTTATTTAACACAAATTTGCCTGACGGACCCGGGCTTGACTTAACGCAAATTATTTAAATTCTGGCCGCTATGGCTTAACGAATAATAGTTAAATCGACGCTGGCGTGATTTAACACAAATTATTTTACCGGAAGGCCGGTGTTACTTAACGCTTATTATTCAGGCGGGTTGCTGTTGTTACCTGGCGGATAAACGTTAACCGCAGGCCCGAATCTGGCGGTTGCTAATTCTGCGCTAATTTTCTGCTAATTAAGGGATAAATTTAACCGGGTAAAGTGGGTTCACTGCACATCAGCGTAAACCAGGAGGAACCCATGAATCAGCGCGAGTTTATTCGCAGTTTGCTGGAATGGATAGAGAACAATCTAGGACACGATCTGCATCTGGATGAGGTGGCGCGCCGCTCTGGCTATTCCCGCTGGCACCTGCAACGGCTGTTTCGCCAGCATACCGGATTTTCACTGGCTGAATATATTCGCCAGCGGCGATTAACTGAATCTGCGCTGACGTTGCTGAGCAGCAATGAAGCGATATTGCAGGTCGCCATGAACTACGGGTTCGATACCCAGCAAGCCTATACCCGCACCTTCAAAAACTATTTTATGGTGACGCCAGGCCAGTTGCGCCGCCAGCGGCGGGTGGAGCCGGATCGGTTACTGTTTCCACTGGCCATGGCCAGTTGAGGCCCGCGATGACCTTCCCGCCAGGTGAAAAGCGCGGGAAGGTCGATGCGCGTCGCGCCGCTGTCTGATTTCCCCCTTCTTTTTTGCCGATCCGTCGCCGTAAGCTGCCCCGAACATGCTAGTTTGATGCCAGAATCCTCAGGCTATCGGAGCGGTAACGCATGGAAAACAGTGCCAATTTAACCGCCATGCTGGTGTTTGCGCGGGTGGTGGAACTCCAGAGTTTCAGTGAGGCGGCGCGGGCACTCGGCTGGTCCAAATCCCATGTCAGCCGGGAAATTGCCCGACTGGAGCTGCGGCTGGGCATCCGGCTGTTGCAGCGCACCACCCGGCGGCTGGCACTGACCGAACTCGGCCAGGCTTACTATCCCTACTGCGTACGCATGCTGGCGGAAGTGCAGCGGGCCGATGCGTTTGTTCAGCAGCTGCATCAGCAACCGGCCGGTAATGTGCGGCTGCAGGCCCCGGTGACTTACGGCTGTCAGTGTGTGGTGCCGGTGCTTAATCGCTTTCTGCGTCGTCACCTGCATATCAACGTTGATCTGGATCTGACCGATCGTAATCGCGATACGCTGGACGGTCAGATCGATGTGGCGATCGTCATTCGATCCCGGCCCCCGCAGCAGGGCAATTTCCGCGTGCTAAGCGATATTGAGTGGGGCCTGTATGCGGCACCGGGTTATCTGGCGCAGCGGCCTGCCATCGAACATCCTGAGATGTTGCCGCGCCACGATCTGCTGCTGTTTCACGGGCCGGCACACACCGCCGCGCTGCCGTTCCGGCGTGACAAGCAGCGGCTGGCGCTGGATGTCCGCAGCCGTTTTCGCGCCAACAACAGCATGGCGCTGCTGAACGCGGCGCTGGCGGGCAGCGGCATCGCCTATCTGCCTTCCTATATGGCGCAGGAGGCGGTGAGCCGGGGTGATATTCAGCAGCTGCTGCCGGAATGGCAGATGGATCGGCTTCAGAGCTATCTGCTGCTGCGTGAGACGCTGCAACCCGCTTCGCCGGTCAGTTTATTATGCGATACGCTGATCGCGGCGCTGGCCAGCGCCTGATTGTTGCAATACAGCAACAATCAGCGCCACTAAGTAACTATCGCGCTACCACTGTTGTTATCTGACGCGCCTGGTTAGCCTGTATCCCTGATTAATGACGGGATATCTTTATGCAACAGTCAGCAGAAAACGCAGAATTTCAGCACTGGAAGCGCAACTTATGGGTCTGTGTGCTGGGCTCTTTCAGCACCATTGTGGCCATGACGCTGCTGCTGCCGTTTTTACCGCTCTATGTTCAGCAACTTGGCGTGCAGCAGCCAGCCGCCATCGCGCGCTGGTCGGGGCTGGCCTACGGTGCCACCTTCTTTAGTGCGGCGTTGACCGCGCCGCTGTGGGGCAGGCTGGCTGACCGCTATGGCCGTAAGCTGATGCTGATCCGCGCCAGTCTCGGTATGGCCATCGCCATGTCGCTGATCGGTATGGCAACTGCGCCCTGGCAGCTGGTGGCGCTGCGTCTGCTGGCGGGCCTGCTGGGCGGTTACGCCTCCGGCTCGACCATCCTGGTGGCGGCGCAAACCCCCAAAGGGCAGACCGGCTGGGCGCTGGGTGTATTGTCCTCCGGTATTATGGCCGGCAACGTGGTCGGGCCGCTGCTGGGCGGCGTGCTGCCGCCGCTGATCGGTATACGTCAGACCTTCTGGTTAACCGGCGCGGTTATTTTTCTCGCCTTCCTGGCGACCACCTTTCTGCTGAAAGAGCAGCCGCGTGCTGCTGCCTCGCCCGGTGAAAATCCAGCCTCAGCACCCGCGACACCGCCGGTGAACCAGCGACTGGTGCGGCTGATGTGGCTGTCAGGCATGCTGCTGATCTTCGCCAGTATGTCGATTGAACCGATTATCACCCTCTACGTCGGCGAGTTTGTGCAGGGCAACCATCAGATTACGCTGATCGCCGGACTGGCGATGTCGGCTGCCGCGCTGGGAACGGTGATCGCCGCACCGCGTCTCGGACGGCTGGCGGACCGCATTGGTCACTGGCGGGTGCTGACGGCAGGTTTATTGCTGAGTGCGCTGCTGCTGATCCCGCAGGCGTTTATTACCGCCGCCTGGCAACTGGTGCTGCTGCGTTTTCTGATGGGGATGGCGCTGGGTGGGCTGCTGCCGTGCATTACCGCCATTATCCGGCATAGCGTACCGGGATCGCAGGTCGGTCGGATGCTGGGCTATTCGACGTCGGCCCAGTATATCGGCCAGGTAACGGGCCCGCTGTTCGGCGGCCTGGTCGGGGGAACGTTTGGCATGAGGCCGGTATTTCTGGCGACCAGCGCGGTAATGCTGCTGTGCGGATGGCTCAACTGGCGCGCGATGAAAAAGTAGCGCGATCAAAAAAGGCGGACCGAAGTCCGCCTGATGTCAGTCCCTGAGGACGGGGTTATTTCTGATCTGGCAGGGCGTAGGCGATCACATAATCGCCCAGTTTGGTGCCAAACGAACCGTGACCACCGGCTGCGATGACAACGTACTGCTTGCCATTCACTTCATAGGTCATTGGCGTTGCCTGGCCACCGGCTGGCAGACGGGCTTGCCATAACAGCTCACCGGTATCGGTGCTGAAAGCACGCAGGTAGTTGTCAGCGGTCGCTCCGATAAAGAACACTTTACCGGCGGTGGTAATAGGACCACCCAGCATTGGCATACCCATTTTGAACGGCAGTGGCACTGGCGCACTGTCACGTACCGTACCAATACGCTGTTTCCACACCACGTCGTTAGTCTTCAGATCCACCGCCGAGATGTAACCCCACGCTGGCTGTTTACACGGCAGACCAAACGGTGACAGGAACGGATTCAGCTCAACACCGTACGGTACGCCGTACTGCGGCTGAATGCCGGTTTCAGTACCTGAACCACCCTCAGCGCCTTTCGGCGGTTCGATCGGGTTGCCTGGACCGCGTGGTACCAGCTTCGAGACAAACGGCAGCGCCATCGGGTTAGCAATCGCGATCTGACGATGTGGATCGACAGCGATGCCGCCCCATTCGAACATACCGAGGTTACCCGGGAATACCAGCGTACCCTGCTCAGACGGCGGCGTGAACGGACCTTCATAGCGCAGGCGCTTGAAGATCACGCGGCACACCAGCTGGTCATACATCGTCGCGCCCCACATGTCCTTGTCCGTCAGATTCTGTTTCGGACGGAAGGTCAGCTCAGAGTAAGGCTGGGTAGCAGAGACGTGGTCACCTTTCGCCGCACCCTGTGGGACTGGCGTTTCAGGTGCCGGGACAACCGGTTTGCCGGTACGACGATCCAGCACAAAGATGTTACCGGTTTTCGCCGGCGCATAAATCACCGGTACGGTATTGCCATCTTTGTCGGTGATATCAGCCAGTGTCGGCTGCGACGGCAGGTCCATATCCCACAGGTCGTGGTGAACGGTCTGATAAGCCCATACCAGCTTGCCGGTAGTGGCGTTCAGCGCCAGCACGCTGCTGGCATAACGTTCCTGTTCTGGCGTACGGTTACCGCCCCAGATATCCGGCGTAGTGACGCCCATCGGCAGATAGACCGTATCCAGTTTCGGATCGTAGACCGCCGGTGCCCATGAGTTCGGGGAATTCATGGTGAAGGTGTGCTCATCGGCCGGAATCGCGTTCGGATCTTTCGCGCCCGGATCGAACACCCACAGCAGTTTACCGGTATTCACATCAAAGCCACGGATCACGCCTGACGGCTCGCGGGTTGAGTAGTTATCGGTAACGGCGCCCGCCATCACGATGGTGGTGTTAGTAATCACCGGCGGTGACGTCGGCTCATACTGACCTGGAGTGGTCACCGGCTGTTTGTGCTGCAGATCCAGCTCGCCGTTAACGCCGAAAGACGGGCAACGTTCGCCGGTTTCCGCATCAAGAGCAAACAGACGACCATCGTTGACCGGCAGGTAGATGCGGCGTGAGCACAGCGCAGGCTGGCTGTTAGCTGCATCGGCGGCGGCCGGAACTTCATGATAAGAGACACCGCGACAGGTAACGTGCTGGAACGTCGGGTTGACCTTCATGCCTGGATCAAATTTCCACTTCTGCTTGCCGGTGGCCGCGTCCAGTGCAAACAGGATCTGGTGTGGCGAACAGAGGTAGAGCGTGTCGCGGATCTTAATCGGCGTCACTTCATCGGTGATTTCACCTGGATCGTTAGCGGTTTTTAAGTCGCCGGTCTGGAACTGCCAGGCAACCTGCAGCTCTTTAACGTTCTGGTGATTAATCTGTTTGAGCGGAGAGAAACGGGTCCCTTGCTGATCGCGAGCATAAGCTGGCCAGTCACCGTCCGGAATGTTGCTCAGCGGCTGGGCCTGCGGTGCGTTGTCAGCGGTTTCTGGCAGCGTACCGTTGATGACCTGCGGATCGTTAAACACCGCGTAAGCCAGCACGATAGCACTGGCAACCAGCGCCACGGCCATTGCACCCAGTGGGCCTTTGCCAACGTTGTGCAGGCTGCGCCAGACAAACGGCAGCACCAGCCAGACGCCAAAGATCACCAGTACATCGGTACGCGGTGCCAGTGCCCAGAAGTCAGTACCGACTTCCCAGACACCCCATGCCAGCGTAGCCAGCAGCAGCAGGGCGTAAACTACCAGCGCGGCGCTGTTACGACGCCACAGCAGGAAAGCGGTGATCAGCATCGCTGCACCGCCGACGATGTAATACCAGGAACCACCAATGGCGGCTAACCAAATACCGCCAATCAGCATAAACGCGCCCGTCAGCACTGCGAACAGCACCGTCAGGAAACGAATTACGCCAAAAGATGAGGAGTTTTTCCCCATAATATCGACCTCGTTTCGTTGCCATAAAACACACGAAAACAACCAGATAGGTTGTTCTCAGTTATCAAGTACAAATGATGAAGGGTGTTCTTAAATCACTCTTCCACTAAGTCAGACGATCCCTTTGTGTTAAATGTTATAGCAAAATTAGATCAAGTTTTGATTTTTTTAGCTCAAAGCGCTTCACAAATGAAGTAATACGACATTTTATGAGGGTTTATGAGACGTTAAGCGCACCGCCATGTGCCCTTAACGCCGGAAGGCAGGATTTGTGAATCAGCAGCTAATAAGTTCGCCATCCGAGCGTTGTTGTTGCCAGCCGCTGATATTTATCTCAGCAAATTGTTCCGCAGTTAAACAAGGCGACTGACTTCGTACGATCACTTCGGCACCTTTGGCCCGAAACGGAGCCATAAAATAAGGGAAGGTGAATTTTTGATAATTGTCGTTGAAGAACGGTTCGCTTAAAACAATACCGGAAAATGGGAACGATTCCATTAATCGCCAGTCGGCGCCGGGTGGGGCAAAGTCATACAGCCAGAAACTAAATTTCTCTGCTAATTCAAGCAATGCCGCGCCATGCCTGACTAAACTGGGATAATTAATTCCGACCCGTACCCGCGCATCCTGTAAATGCAAATAGGCATCCGGCACTGCAATCATTCCCTGTAATCGAATATCCTCAACCGGAATAACCATTAATGCTGCTTCAGTGGCAATTTGATTGTGCAGTGAAATAATGTTGTGACTATTAAGTATATTGCTGCTGTCCTGGTGGTGTTGAAGATAGGGAACGCTATAGCATATGCCAGCGACGTGTCGCTCAACATGATGGATAGGTTCAGTAACATAGGGGTTATATAAACTGTTTTTCATTTATCTCTATGAAATGCAATATAAAAGGTGTCGTTGATAATTATTGATATAAAACGTCGCACTTTTCTGAATGCGTGAATAAATATAGATCAACTGCATATTCTAAATCACCCCCTTTATCCGCCGAAAAAGTAAATAAATCCGCGATGAAAGAGAAAATTATTCCTTTGGCATCTGATGATTACCTGGAATATATTCATCAGTCAGGACCAATAGGCGGGTAATTATCCGGCCCGTATCCGCCGACTGCTGCCAGGCTGAACCCTTTGGCCGCACCGGCGGTGACGACCGGCACCGCCAGTCTCCGCATCCTGAAGCCCATCGCGCAGTCAGGCCAGGTTGACGGCACTCTCAACACCGCGCAACGACGCGGGAATCATCACTTTAAATGGAACAGAACATGGGATTTATGGCACCTGCAGCAGAAGAGTCGCTGTGGCGACACCGGACGTTTGTCGCGTTCTGGCTGGCCCGCACCTGCTCGTCGTTTGGATTTCAGATGTTTTCAGTGGCGATCAGCTGGCAGATTTACGCCCTGACCAACAGTGCGCTGGCGTTAGGCATGATCGGATTGATGCAGTTTATGCCCTCGGTGCTACTGGCATTACCTGCCGGACACCTGGCCGATCAGTACGATCGACGTCGCATCGTGCTGTTCGGCCAGCTGGTCGAGTTTGCCGCCCTGCTGGCGCTGGTGGTGCTGACGCTGTTCCATTCAGTCGATAAAACCGCCCTGTGGGGACTGGTGTTTATGATCGCCGTCGCCAAAGCGCTGGAGTGGCCCGCCATGTCCTCGATGCTGCCGTCGCTGGTGCCGCCCGGCATTCTGGCGCGCGCTATGGCGATGAATTCAGTCGGCGGACAGGCGGCGGTAATTGTCGGACCGACCCTTGGCGGCCTGCTCTACGTGGCAGGCCCGGAAGTGGTGTATGGCGTCTCCGGGCTGTTCTACTTTATCTCGCTAACGCTGGTCAGCCTGCTGCGCTATCAGCGTCCCAGTCAGCCACGGCTGCCGATGAACATGAAGAACCTGTTTGCAGGTATTCACTTCATCCGTGAGCGCAAAGATGTGCTGGGGGTGATCTCGCTTGACCTGTTTGCGGTGCTGCTGGGCGGAGCCACCGCGCTGCTGCCGATCTTTGCTAAAGATATTCTGCATACCGGGCCGTGGGGATTAGGCATGCTGCGCGGTGCGCCCTCTGTGGGTGCGCTGCTGGTGGGTATCTGGCTGAGTCGTCACAAGCTGGATAAGCATGTCGGGATGATTATGTTCGGGTCGGTGGCCGGGTTTGGTGTCGCTACGCTGGTGTTCGCGCTCTCCAGCCAGCTGTGGCTGTCGCTGCTGGCGCTGGCCGCGCTGGGCGGGTTTGATATGGTCAGCATGGTGATCCGCGGTGCGCTGGTGCAGCTCGATACGCCCGATGCGATGCGCGGGCGGGTCAATGCGGTTAACGCCATTTTCATCAACACTTCTAATCAGCTGGGCGAATTTGAGTCGGGGCTGCTGGCGGCCTGGCTGGGTGCAGTACCGGCGGTGGCGATTGGTGGTATCGGTACGCTGGTGGTGGTGGCGCTGTGGATGAAACTGTTCCCGCATTTACGCCGGCGTCAGAAGCTGGAGAATGAGGTCGATCCGGTTTAATAACCGGCGTTGGGATTAGGTGAGGGGATTTGTGCGGCAGTGGACCACGACGCAGGCTCAGGGAACATACGCCTTGCGCAAAGACGCAAAAAACGCCATCCCTGGCAGGCTCAGCGCGGGCGATTACGCACCTCATCCCTGAAGTGCGCCCGTAGCCGGGCCAACGCGTTGCGTTGTTCAAAAACGCTCCCGGCGTTTTTGTCCCCGGCCCGCGCTGCTTTGCTGCAGGCGTATGTTCCCCTCGCTTTAGTTTGTTTGTGTCCAGAGCCTATCTGCGGCCCTTGAGAGTCCTGTAATAAGGCAGGAAAATCTGGAGGTAAGATGATCTTCGTAAGCGAAGTGGTAACTGGCCCGAAGGCCAGTTCAGGAAGCGACCAGTCATACTGCCATTCAAATCCCGGGGCCAGAGGGGGAAGCTGACCCGCAGGTGGGGCCATCAGGCCCCGGTTTTTCCCAGGTTGGCGTCAAATGTTAGCCAGCTTTCACGCATATCCACTACGCTGCGGGTTTTGCGGGCCTCATCGATTTTTATGGCGGTGAGGCCCGCTTCCAGCGCGTCCACCACTGAAACTTTCAGCGGTGTTCCCTGTTTAATGTGTTTCACGATCTCTTCCGCCATCAGCGCGTCAGCGCCGTAGTGGCCATCGTACGCATTGCCGCTGTAGGCGGTATCGACCTCTTTCTCGCCGCTGCGCGCATTGTGAACGCGGAAGTAGTTACGGACGAAATCGCCCTCAGCCATGCCGTCAGTGCCGATCACGCAGAAGCGACGGAACTCATCCGGCACGTTAAGGTTGGCGTGAAAGGCAAGGGTGGCGCCACCGGCATACTCAATCAGCGCGGTCTGGTAATCGACAATGTCGGCATCGCTGTTGAATACTGCGTCGGTACTGGACCAGCCGCTGGGCTTAATGTGATAGACCTCTGAGTCGGCGGTCACCGCGCCCTGTGGCGCATGGGCTGGCGTGAAGGATTTGCGGCCGCCAAAGCTGGCGACCCGCACCGGGCGCTGCTGCATTAAGCCCTGATAGAGGTCGATGTCGTGGCAGCACTTTTCCAGAATATAAGGGCCGGCATATTTTTCCAGCCGCCGCCAGTCGCGCTGGAAGAAGGCACCGTGATACGGCTTGATATGTTCTGTGGCTTCAATTGAGGTGATCTCGCCCAGCCGACCGGCGTCACGCGCCGCCAGCAGATCGTGATAGAGCGGTGAATAGCGCAGTACCAGACCGACCAGAATGCGCGCCTCGCCATACTGACGCACCAGCTTCGCCATCTCCATGGTCTGCTGTTCGTTGATCACCACCGGTTTTTCAGTAAACACGGTGTAGCCCGCAGCCAGCGCCTGGCCGACATGCTCAAGATGCAAAAAATTGGGCGAGCCGACCAGCACCACATCCATCCCGCCGTGCTGCAGCAGGGCTTCAATCGAATCGAACGACTGGCCGGGATCGATAGCAAAACTGTGCAGATTGGGCAGTCCGGCGGGGGCCGGATCGTAATAACCTACCACGGAGAAGGCGTCGTCGGCGTTGTTGAACTCTTTGATAACGTGGGACAGACGAAAGCCGAGACCGATAATGCCTACTTTCATGTTAAACCCCTGATCCTGAAATCGGATAACGCAGAACCCGCCCAAAGCCAGGCGTGGCTGTTGATAATCTGACCATCAACTTATTACGATGGAAAAACTAATGTCAATATCGGCCTGCATGTTTTGCGAAGGTGTTTTTTGTTATCTTTATGTAAAACAAAGAAAAACAGGCTATCTTTAATTACCATATTTATTTGTTATTGCGATTTAAGTTTTTTTCCCCTATCGTTCGCTGATTATGGCGACAACTCTGAATCTGTGGAGGCGGGAGGAAGCGCGTGCACTCACACTATCTCCTTGGCATTGATGGCGGCGGCACCCAGTGCCGTGCGCGGTTAACCGACCTTCACGGTACGGTGCTGGCGGAAGCCACTGGCGGACCCGCCAACGTCTGGTCGCAGTATGAGGCGGCGCTGAGCTGCGTCACGCAGCTGATCGATCAGGTATTTTTACAGGCCGGCTTAGCGCCGCAGGCGCTGGCGCAGACCTCGCTGGTGGCCGGATTAGCCGGTGCCAACGTCGCGTCGGTGCAGGCGCGCCTGTCTGACTGGCAACCGGCCTGTGCCGCGTTGCAGCTGGTCAGCGATGTGGAAATCGCCTGCGCAGGTGCGCACGCGGGCCAGCCTGGTGCGGTATTTATCATCGGCACCGGCAGTCAGGGCGCGGCCTGGGATGGCGAGCGCTTTACTCTGCTGGGCGGCTGGGGCTTTGCGCTTTCCGATCAGGGATCGGGCGCTGAGCTGGGCCGCCGGGCGCTGCGTCTGGCGCTGCTGGCCCATGAAGCGATGGTCGAACACAGCCCTCTGACGCATCAGCTCATGGCGCAGTTTGATCACAGCCCGGAAACCATGCTGCTGTGGACCCGCACCGCCGCGCCTGCTGACTGGGCGCGCGTGGTGCCGCAGGTGTTTGCTGCGGCCGACGCCGGTGACGGCCATGCGCAGACGCTGCTGCAACAGACCGCGGCTGATATTGGCATGATGGTGCGTCGTCTGACCGCGCTGAGCAGTGGACGCGTGGCGCTGATGGGCGGACTGGCCATGCCGATTTACCGCTGGCTGGCAGCCGATATTCAGACCCGGCTGGTCACGCCGCTGGGTGACGCGCTGAGCGGGGCACTTACGCTCGCCCGGACGCAGGCTAGCGGTGTGCCGGAGCCCCGCCCGATCCCTTTATCCCGTCACTGACCTGAAGCCTGTTGCCCAGCGTCAGTGCGTCAACCTGAGGAATTTATGACCGCTCCCAACGTGACCGCGCGCATTCTGCGGTTGATTGTTGAAAACGCGCCGATTAGCCAGTCCGATTTGAAAGTACGCAGCGGACTGAGCATGTCGACGGTTTCGCAAGCGACCAATCGGCTGCTGGCACAAGAGATTGTGCAGGAGCTGGGACTGCGTCGCGTGTCGATGGGGCGGCCAAAAACTCTGCTCGGACTCAATCCCGATCGCGCCAGCGTGATCGGCATCCAGCTCAACGCTGAACGCAACCTGATCGTCATGACCGATCTCAGTGGCAACCTGCTGGGTGAACAGCAGATGCCGCCGGGCACCATGACGCCACGCCAGCTTGGCGATGCGCTGGCGAAATTCCTGCGCGGCGTGGAAGAGAAGCGGGTCGGAGCTATCGGGCTGGCATTATCGGGGCTGGTGGATGCCGAAAATGGCTACTGCATCCGCTCGAAGGTGCTCGACTGGGATAACGTTCCGATTGCCCGCCAGCTGGAGGAACGCTTCTCGCTGCCGGTGTTTATCGAAAATGATGCCAATGCGATGGCGATGGCGGCGCTGGTGTTTGGCCAGCTTGGTACCGCGCAGTCGGCGGTGATTGCCACCTACGGTAAAGGGATCGGCGCCGGGATTATCCTCAATCGCCAGCTCTATCGCGGTCGCCACGGCAAAGCGGGTGAGATTGGCAACGGGCTGGTCGGTGATGGCTCGCTGCGCCTGCTGGAAGATGTCGCTTCTTCGCGTGCTATTTTGCAGCGGGTGGCGGAAGGCGAACCGACAACGCTGACCTTACAGGCGCTGGATCAACGTCCGACGCCTGAGGTGCTGGCGGCGCTGGAAGAGGCGGGCCGTGAACTGGGTATCTCGCTGGCCAACCTGTCGGTGGCCTACGATCCGGACGTGGTCTATCTGGCGATGGAGCCACATATGGCGTCACGCATTCTGCTTGATCACATTACCCAGAGCTTCCAGGCTTACCGGCTGAAACTGACGCCGCACATGACGCCGTTGCAGTTTCTGACCGAATCAAACCGGATGTGGGCACTCGGTGCAGCGGGCTTTGCGGTTAACCGTCTGCTCGACCTGCTGGCTGCCCAGGCAGATGAAGAGCCGGTCACCTGAGTTCTCCTGCCAGCAAAACGGGCGCCGAAGCGCCCGCTGACCTTACCCTCCGCGCCTTAACGCAGGCGTAATCCCTGCTGATCAAACAGCAGGCAGTGCGCGGCGGAAATCCCCAGTTCGACCTGCGCCCCCAGTTCACGCTGATGCGCCTCACGCTCTTCCACCACCAGCATCTGCTCCCGGCCAATATCGAGATAGAGATAGTTAGTGTGGCCGAGCATTTCGCCAAACGACAGCTCACCCTGAAAACGCAGCGCCTCCGGCGTCTGGGCGGCGGACTGGAAGTGTTCCGGGCGGATGCCGAGCGTCACGGTCTGTCCCTCGTGGCACGGGGCGGCAATTTTCAGCACCAGGCCATCAATCTTCAGCTCCGGCAGCCGCAGCTGCACTTCACCTTCACCGACCGCGGCGATCTCCGCCTGCAGAAAATTCATCTTCGGCGAGCCGATAAAACCGGCAACAAACAGGTTATCCGGATCGTGATACAGCGTCAGCGGCGCGCCAACCTGCTCAATCCGGCCCTGCCGCAGCACCACAATCCGGTCCGCCAGCGTCATCGCTTCCAGTTGATCGTGGGTCACATAGATCATGGTATTACCCAGCGAGGCGTGCAGTCGGGCAATCTCAATCCGCATCTGCAGGCGCAGCTCGGCATCAAGGTTAGAGAGCGGTTCATCGAACAGGAAGATGCGCGGATGACGGATAATTGCCCGGCCAATCGCCACGCGCTGGCGCTGCCCGCCGGACAGCGCGCGCGGTAGCCGGTCAAGCAGTTCGGTCAGATGCAGGCGGGCGGCCGTTTGCTCGATCGCCTGGGCGATCTCCGCCTTCGACTTCTTCATCACCTCCAGCGGATAGGCGAGGTTACCGCGCACCGTCATGTTGGGGTAGAGCGCATAGGACTGAAACACCATGGCAATGCCGCGCTCGGTGGCGGGCTGCCGGGTCATGTCCTGCTCCTCAATCAGCAACTGTCCGCTGCTGATCTCCTCCAGCCCGGCGATCATCCGCAGCAGCGTCGATTTGCCGCAGCCGGATGGCCCGACAAATACCACGAATTCCCCGCTGTTAATCGTCAGATCGATGCCATGAATCACGTTAACGTGCTCGTAAGACTTCTTCACATTCTGCAAGCGCAGGCTGGTCATCGGACTACCTCACTCAGAGTAACTGGCCCATGTAAATGGCGTTGCTGCGCAGGATTGGGCTGAATCCCATGCGCTGATAAAAAGCGCAGACCTGCTCGTTTTGCAGGCTGACGCCAAGGTGAACGCCGCTGACGCCCGCTGCCCGCAGCGCCGCCAGTTGGTGCTCAATCATTTTGCGGCCCCAGCCCCCTTTTTGCGCCGCCGGGAGCAGGTTGATATGCAGATGAGCCGGCCAGCGGCTCACCAGCGCCTCAGCCGCAGCGTCAGGATGGCGAATGGCGTCGAGTATCTTGTCGTCAAGCGGCGCGTCGGCGCTGCGTTGCTGATATTTCTGCTGTAACTGTGGCCACCATTGCGCGGCTAACTGCGCTTCAAAGGCGCGGGTATCCGGTGCGGCCACCACATAGCCCAGCACTTCACCCTCGATCTCCAGCACAAAAGCAAAATCCGGTGCGAAACGCGCATAGGGCACGGCAAACCGCTGGCCGGGATAGTCAGGATCAGAGTAGAGCGCACGCGCATCCCCGCCGGCATCCGCCGTTTCCAGGCAGATGCGGTAGAGCGCCGGATAGTCCGCCGGGGTCGCCGGACGAATGACACCTTGATTCGCCATGGTGATTTCTCGTGAGTGGATGAAGGGGACCGTCACTGACGCGGTCCGCCGATGAAAAGTTACGTTAATGAAAGTGGACTTAGTTTTCAAGATAGAATAATTACCTTATCGCACTAACGCCGGCGGTTCAGCAATCTTTACCGGTTTCTCGCTTCACAACTGTGATCGCCAACACGCCCGGCGCACGGCGCTTGTCTCTCTCCTGACCCGCGGGAAAAACGGCAAACTGTGAGCGTGATAGGATTTTCATATGTTTTATCAGCGAGTTATTTTGCGACAATCGCGCTGGCAGATCGTGCTACGGAAGCGCTGGTTCAGGCTGTGCTGCCGCGGCAACCGGCCATCTGTCCAGCGGAGTCTGCTGTTTTTACCGCCAGGTAGCTGTTTATTTGCGCGTGCTCACAGCGTTGTAATTTCACCGGCGGGCTGTTTGACTTTATTTTTTTATTAAAGTAAGTATGGGTGAGCGCGTTTTCTATGCGGCTTCAGTCTGCGGGATGCAGGCGGTGAGATGAAGGGATGCCGATCCTGGTCTGGAGAAGGTGATCATAATGTCTGTTTCCTCAGTTGGTTCGTTCCGGGTTCGCAGTCTGGGTCGGCTTTTGGCGGCGGGCTTGCTGGCGGGCAGCGTTGCCCACGCCGCGCAGGCTGCCGTTACCCTGAATGAGTGGGATATCTATAACTATCCACAGCAGACCGCGGCGGTGGATGAGGGTATCAAAGAGTTTACGCAGCAGAATCCGGGCATCGTGATTAATCGCTCGGTTCACTCGTTTGAAGATACGCGTATTCCGCTCAAGCTGGCACTGACCGCGGGCGACGGTCCGCAGATTGCCCAGGTGAATCAGGGCGGTGGCGATATGGGATCGCTGGTAAAAGATAAGCTGCTGCTACCGCTTGATAGCTACGCCAGCGCTGATGGCTGGACCACGCGCTTCCCTGACTCGGTCCTCAAGCGTAACCGCTGGTCAGACAGCGGTGAGTTCGGCAGCGGCAAACTGTACGGCGTTGCCAGCCTCGGCGAGATGGTCGGGCTTTACTACAACAAGGCCCTGCTGGATAAAGCGGGCATTGCGGTACCCAAAACGCTGGCCGAGCTGGAGAGCGCCATGGCGAAGCTGAAGCAGCAGGGCACCGCACCGATGATGCTCGGCCTGCTGGATGGCAACATGGGCCAGCAACTGCTCAGTACGCTGTGGCAGGCGCAGATTGAAAGTCATGACCGCAAGACGCTGGATAATCTGATCTACGACGTCGGCGGCAGCTTCAAAGATGACAAACTGGTTAAGGCCGCCAGCATGATGAAGAGCTGGACCGATAAAGGCTACTTCTTCCCTGGCTTCCAGGGCATCGGTCATGATGATGCCGCCACGCTGTTCCAGAACAATCAGGCGGCGTTCCTGGTGAGCGGTACCTGGTATCTCGGCCAGTTTAAAGATAATAAAGATATCCATTTTGCCGCGATGCCTGCCGGTGAGGGGGTGAAACAACCGCTGATGGTCGGTGGCACCGATCTGGCCTTCTCGGTGACCAGCACCGCGAAGAGCAAAGAGCAGCAGGATGCGGCGGCGAAGTTCATCAACTATATGGTGTCAGATGCGATGGCTGACCGCTGGCTGAAGGTCGGCTTCCTGCCGGCCAGCACCAACAAAGCGGCGAAAATGCCGACGGACAATCCGCTGCTGGCCGAAGCCTGGCAGGTGTGGCTGACGCTCAATGACTATGACGGTTTAGGCCACTACGTAGACTGGGCAACGCCGACCATGAATGCCGAACTGAATCAGAACGTCCAGTTGCTGCTGGCCGGCCGTCAGACTGCCGATCAGATGGTCGCCAATTTCGACAACAACTATCAGCGTTACCTGAAAACCCTGAAACATTAAGCCGGTGGCCCGGCGCATCGCCGGGCCTGAGCGTCGTTCTGAGCCACGAGTACGGTTATGTTGAATTTAAGCGGTTGGCGTAATTTTCTCTATGTTCTGCCGGCGGTGCTGGTGTATGCGGTATTTCTGCTGTTGCCGCTGCTGGCCTCGCTCGGTATCAGCTTTACCGAATGGGACGGCACCTCACTGCCGGTATTCAGCGGCGTCAGCAACTATCTGCGGATGTTCAGCGATCCGGTGTTCTGGATCGCGCTGGGCAATAACGCCATCCTGATGCTGTTCTATACCCTGCTGCCGATTAGCATTGGCCTGCTGCTGTGCAGCTTTTTGTATGACACGCGCAACAACAGCGAACGCAGCGTGCTGCGCATTCTCTTCTTTCTGCCCTATATCATGCCGATGGCGGTGCTGGGCGTGGTGTGGCGCTGGTTATATAACCCGGCGTTTGGCCCGATCGACCAACTGCTGCGTGCCATTGGCTTACCGCAGCTGGCGATGTCATGGCTGGGCGATTTTACCTGGGCACTGCCGGCTGTCGGCTTAGTCGCCACCTGGTACTTCTTCGGCTTCTGTCTGGTGCTGTTTATGGCGGGCCTGCAGCGAATGGATCCCTCGCTGCTGGAAGCGGCCGACCTGGATGGATCGTCGCGTCGCCAGAAGTTTATGCGCATTACCCTGCCGGCCCTGCGGCCTGAGGTGCGGATTGCGCTGCTGCTGACGGTGATTGCCAGCCTGAAAGCCTTTGACCTGGTCTATGTGATGACCCAGGGCGGGCCGGGCACGTCCACCATGGTGACCAATATCTTTATGTATAAGCAGGGTTTTGACCTGCACTACTTTGGCTATGCGTCGTCAGTGGCGGTGTTCAGCATGCTGATTGTGTTAGGGATTAACTACCTGATTCACCTGGCCTTAAAGGAGCGATACTGATGCGTAGTACGCCGGTGATTTCACGCACGCTGATCTGGATCGTGGCGCTGATGACTATTCTGCCGTTTCTGATGGCGCTGATGACCTCGTTCAAAACCCAGATGGAGCTGTTCCAGGGGGTATTCACGCTGCCCGCCTCGCTGAATTTTAAAAACTACCTCACCGCCTGGCAGCAGGGACATTTTAACGTCTACTTCCTCAACTCGGTGCTGGTGGTCATCCCGGTGGTGCTGTGCAGCGTGCTGCTGGGGATTCTGGCCGGATTTGGCTTCGCCTGGCTGAAGATCCCCGGTAAAAAAGCGATCGCGGCGATGCTGGCGCTCGGCATGGTGTTGCCGAGCGAGGCGTTTATCATCCCGCTCTACCACGAGCTGCGCTGGATGGGGCTGACCAATACCTATCTGGCGCTGATTTTGCCGCAGATTGCCCTGTCGCTGCCGTTTACAACCCTGATGATCGCCAGTGCCTTTCAGCAGGTGCCCAAAGAGCTGGTGGAAGCGGCGGTGATGGATGGTGCCTCGCGGGTCAAAATTTTGTGGGGCATCCTGGTGCCGGCCATCTGGCCGACGCTCTCGACGCTCGGGCTGCTGCTGTTTATCTGGACCTGGAATGAGTTTTTAATCCCGCTGATTCTGGTCAATAAAGATGAACTGCGTACCTTACCGATCGGCATGATGTTCTTTCAGAATAAAAACACTATCGACATTCCGGTGCTGATGGCGGGTGCGATGATTGTCATCCTGCCGCTGGTGGCGGTGTTCCTGATTTTCCAGCGCAAGTTTATCAGCGGCGTGACCGAAGGCGCCGTGAAGTAATCTGTGATCGCCGGCACGGAACGGGGCAGTGGCGACCAGACAAAGGTTTGCGGCACCGGAACGTGCTGCAATTCTTCCTCCTCACTCTTGCGGGAGACGCATGATGCACCTTTCCCTTGCCGATTTTCATCCTGCCGCCGACGGCGAAACCCTGGATACCGCGGTGCTGCAACGCGCGATGGATCAGATTGCCGCCGCCGGCGGTGGCCGCCTGACGCTGCCTGCCGGGCGCTACCGCAGCGGCTGCCTGAATCTGCCCTCTGATTTTGAACTGCACCTGGAGGCGGGTGCGGTGTTGATCGCCAGCCAGCAGCTGGCCGATTACCAGCCGGTACAGGCGCTGAGCAGCGCCGAGAAGTCACACAACGTGCTGCTTTACGCCCTTGGCCAGCGCAATATCACCCTGAGCGGCACCGGCCGGATTGATGGCGAGGGCGAAGCCTGGTTTGCCACCGAACGTGATGAGCAGGGCTATCGTCTGCCGCGCGCCGACCGCCCGCGCATCATCGTTTTTGAAGATTGCGAGCAGGTCAGGCTGGAAGATTTCACCATCGTGCAGGCACCGATGTGGACCGTGCATCTGGTGAGCTGCCGCCATGTGCATATCGACCATCTCACCATCGATAACGCCATGACCATGCCGAACACCGATGCGCTGGATATCGACAGCTGCGAGGCGGTGTTTGTCAGTAACTGCTACCTCAGCGCCGCCGATGATGCCATCTGCATTAAAACCACCCACAAGCCTGCGGCGCTGCGACGTCCGGCCCGCCAGATTATGATCACCAACTGTCTGCTGCGCAGTTACAGCTGTGCCTTTAAAATCGGCACCGAAACCTGGGATGATGTGGAAGATGTGACGGTGACCGGCTGCACCATTTTCGATTCCAACCGCGCAATTGGCATTCTGTCACGCGATGGCGGGGCGATGCGGCGGCTGCTGTTCAGCAATCTGACCTTTGCCTGCCACCATGCACCACCGTGCCATTGGGGCAAAGCCGATCCGCTGTTTATCTCGGTGCGCAGTCGCGATCCGGCGATTGTGCCGGGCCGCGTGGAGCAGGTGCAGTTCACTAACGTGACGGGCGTAGCGGAAGGGGCGATTAACCTGCATGCGGCGCAGCCGGGCGCGATCCGCGATGTGTTAATCAGTCAGGTGCAGCTGCGGCAAAGTGTGGCGTCGGTGGCGTCGGTGGCGCAGGGGCAGTATGACGTCCGGCCGCCGTGTAACCCTGACTCACCGACCGGCATGGGACTGGATAACGCCTATAAGCTCGATCCGAAAACCGGAGAGGCGTTCGGGGTTGAGCGCTATCCCGGCGGATTGCCGGGACTGTTTGCGCGCGGCGTGGAGAATCTGCAACTGCATAACCTGGCGATCGTGCGGCCGGAGCCGTTACCGTCAGGCTGGCACCCCGACAGCGTGGTAGAGCTGCCGGAATAACTCAGAGCGCGGCGGCGATGGCACTACCGAGCTGTTCGGTGCTGGCGCTGCCGCCGAGGTCGCGCGTCAGGTGCTCACCTGCGGCCAGCGTACGATCAATCGCCGCTAATACCGCATCACCCGCCGCTTTATAGCCCAGATGCTCCAGCATCATCGCGCCGCACCAGATCTGTCCAATCGGATTGGCGATGCCTTTACCGGCAATATCTGGCGCTGAGCCGTGCACCGGTTCAAACAAGCTTGGGAAGTGGCCTTCCGGGTTGATATTGGCGGAGGGCGCGATGCCGATGGTGCCGGTACAGGCCGGACCGAGATCCGACAGGATATCGCCAAACAGGTTACTGGCGACCACCACATCAAACCAGTCCGGGTGCAGCACAAAATTGGCCGTGAGAATATCGATGTGATACTTGTCGACTTTCACCTCGGGGAACTGGCCAGCCATCGCCTCAACCCGGCTATCCCAGTAAGGCATGGTGATCGCAATACCGTTCGATTTGGTGGCGGAGGTCAGGTGTTTTTTCGGGCGGCTCTGCGCCAGCTGGTAAGCAAATTTCAGGATGCGATCGACACCGGTGCGGGTCATCACCGTTTCCTGGATCACCACCTCGCGATCGGTGCCGGGGAACATGGTTCCGCCAACGCTGGAGTATTCGCCTTCGGTATTTTCGCGTACCACATAGAAGTCGATATCACCCGGCTGACGGTTGGCCAGCGGCGTTTTAACACCGGGCATCAGGCGTACCGGACGCAGATTGACGTATTGATCGAACTCGCGGCGGAACTGCAACAGCGATCCCCACAGGGAAACGTGGTCGGGTACCACGTCCGGCCAGCCAACCGCACCAAAGTAGATGGCATCAAACGCTTTCAGCTGCGGAAACCAGTCGTCAGGCAGCATCTTGCCATGCTGCTGCCAGTAGTCGGCGCTGGCGTAATCAAACCACTCCCAGCGCAGCGGAATATTGAATTTTTCAGCCGCCGCATTCATCACGCGCACGCCTTCCGGCATCACTTCTTTGCCGATACCGTCGCCAGGAATTACCGCAATACGATGGATTTTGTCAGTCACAGGGCACCTTTCCGGTTGATGTTCGAATTGTGTACGCAGTATAACTGTCGATTCCGGGGAAATAATGAGCCTGAAACGCAATCCAGTGTTGAATCAAAGTAGAGAATCCCGCACCTCAACCGACGACCTCGCTTTCTTCGTACGGCTTGCGGCGCTGGACAGCCTGACCGCCGCCGCCCGTGAACTCGGGCTGTCGCTGGCGGCCGTCAGCAAACGACTGAGCCAGCTGGAGCAGCGGCTCGGCGTGCAGTTGCTGCGCCGCACCACCCGTCGGCTGGAGCTGACGCCGGAAGGGCGGCGCTATCTGGCGGGGGCGCGTCCGCTGCTGGACCAGCTGGCGGCACTGGAAGAGGCGGTGAGCGGCGAAACGGCGCAGCTGCGCGGCACGCTTAACATTAACGCCTCGTTTGGTTTTGGCCGTCGTCATATTGCGCCCTGTGTGTCGGCATTTGCCGCGCTGCATCCGCAGCTTTCCCTGTCACTGCAGCTCACCAGTCAGCCGCTCAATTTCCTGGACGCGCGCATGGATATCGATATCCGCGTCGGCGAACCGCCTGACTCCCGGTTGGTGGCGCGCAAGTTACGCACCAATCCTCGTATTCTCTGTTGCTCTCCGGCCTACGCGGCGCGGCATGGCCTGCCGGAGACGGTGCGCGATCTGGCGCAGCACAACTGCATTCTGCTGCGCCAGCACGACAGCGATTTCACCCTGTGGCGGCTGACGTGCGGTGAGCAGAGTGTCAGCCAGAAGGTGCGCGGCAGTCTGATTACCAATGATGGTGAAGTGGCGATGCGGCTGGCGATGGATGGACACGGCATTCTGCTGCGTTCGTGGTGGGATGCGCAGCACAGCATTGCCGCGGGCGATCTGCTGCCGGTACTGCCGGACTGGCAGGCACCGGATGGCGATATTTTTGCCGTCTGGCAGGCGCAACGGCAATTGCCTGCGCGCATCAGCGCCTTCGTCACGTTTCTGCAACAGCATTTGCAGGTCGGGCCGTGAACCCTGACGGGGTTGTCGTCGACGGCCGGAGATAGCCTGCGACACGCGGCGCTGAGCAGCCCTCAATCCACCGCTGCGTTTACATCTTTTTTACTAATGAGTATGATTCTCATTCTTTTTATTCTGTGTCTTCCCGCCGTGCTGCGGCCTGATGGAAGCCGTTCGCCCCTTACTGGAGTTAAGAATGAAAACCTTATTCAGCCCGCGCAAAGCGGCACTCGCCCTGGCGATTGTCACCACTTTCAGCCTGACGGCATGTCAGCTGCCAGCCCGAAAAGCAGATGCCAGCACGCCGGTTACGGTAGAAACCACCGGCCAGGGCCATCTGACCCAGCGTGAACTGGGCGAAGGTCTGTATGAAATGGCTTACCTGCCGGCAAAAAATGCGCTGTATGTGGCCAGCGCCCAGGGTTTTAAAGATGTCAGCGGCGGCATGATCTATCGGCTGGATGCCACCACGCTGAAGACCACCGGCGAAGGGCATTACGACCTGAAGAACTTCGGGCTGGCCAGCGCGCCTGATGGCAGCGCACTTTACGCCACTAATTCGCTGGATGGCGGCATCTCTGCTATCGATCCGGAAAGCGGTAAGGTGCTGAAGCGCCTGATGTTCAGCGAGAAGAATGAAAAAGGTCTGCCGTTCGGGCCACGTGAAATTTTCCTGCACGACGGGCTGCTGTATGTCGGCGGCGTCGGCGATCCCGGTCTGATCTGGGTGGTGGATGCGAAAACCCTGACGCTGAAAACCCGGATTAAAAACGCCGGCAAATGGGTCACCGGCATCATCTATTCTCCGGTCAGCGATCGGATTTATGCGGCCAACGGCAGCGGCGAAATCCTGGTGATCAATCCGCGCAATAACAAAATTGAACAGCGCCTGACCGCGGGCGATGGCAAAGAGTATCTGTTCCTCAATATGGCCGAAGATCCGGCGACTGGCCGGCTGTTCGTCACCGATAATTCAAAAGCTAAAAATACGCTGGTGTTTGATGAACGCAGCGGCAAGGTGATTAAGCGTCTGGATCTCGGGGATTCACTGGGGATTAAATTTAACGGCAAGCGCAATGAGATCTACATCAGTCAGCGTGAGTCGAAGAAAGTGCTGCAGCTGGATGGCACCACCTATGCGGTGAAAAATAGCTGGTCGTTTGACAGTCATCCAAACAGCCTGCTGGTATCACCCGATGGTCAGACCCTGTATGTGACGGTGAAGCAGGGCTTTAATCCGGATCACAGCAGCCAGGGGCCGGACAGCGTGGTGCGGATCGGGCTGGAATGACGGACGTAGGCGGCAGGTTGCCGCCTGAAAATTCAGGGACGCCGCAGCGTCCCTTTTTTATTTTTCAATACCCTGAACCAGGATCGCGCGATAGTTCGCCCCTTTCAGACGATGCACTTTGGCCGCCTGATATTCCGGGCTGTCATACCACGCATGTGCCGCTTCACGGCTCGGGAATTCCAGAATAACTACACCTTCCGCTTCCTGGCCTTCCAGCGTTTCCAGTTCGCCATAAAAGGCCAGCGGGTTGATCGGGTGATCGCCGCGTGCCTGGCCCGCTTTCTCGGCGTAGATCGCCATTTCATCTTCGTTCAGGGTGTTATCACGAATAAATACAACGTAAGCACTCACAGGGTGTCTCCTTAAGCTTTTTTATCCTGGGTCTGGGTATCAAAGTCAGATGCATCATGACGCTCATGCAGCTGATCGGCCGGGTCGCCCATTACACGGTTAACCTTGCGGCCACGGATCACGGCAGGACGCTGAGCAATCTCTTTCGCCCAGCGCACCACATTTTTATAGGACTGCACATCGAGGAATTCGGCGCCGCCATACTGGTCATTCAGCACCAGATTGCCGTACCACGGCCAGGTCGCGATGTCGGCGATGGTGTAATCCTCACCGGCGAGATAGCGATTATCGGCCAGCTGACGATCCAGCACGTCGAGCTGACGTTTGGCTTCAAGGGTAAAGCGGTTGATGGCGTATTCAATTTTCTCTGGCGCGTAGTGATAGAAATGGCCAAAACCGCCGCCGAGATAAGGCGCAGAGCCTTGCAGCCAGAACAGCCAGTTCAGCGTTTCGGTGCGTTGCGCCAGATCTTTTGGCAGGAAGTAGCCAAATTTTTCTGCCAGATAGAGCAGGATATTGCCCGATTCAAAGACCCGAATCGGCGGCGTGGCGGAGTGGTCACTCAGCGCCGGAATTTTGGAGTTAGGGTTAACCTCAACAAAACCACTGGAGAATTGATCGCCTTCGCCGATGCGGATCAGCCAGGCATCATATTCGGCATCAATCACGTTAAGCGCCAGCAGCTCTTCCAGCAGGATGGTCACTTTCTGGCCGTTCGGCGTGCCGAGCGAATAGAGCTGCAAAGGATGCTTGCCGACCGGCAGCGCTTTTTCATGGGTAGGGCCAGCGAACGGGCGATTGGTTTTAGCGCCGTTGCCTTTTGCTTCGGGATCCCAGCTCCAGACTTTTGCGGGCTGATATGCATTTTCCGACATAGTGAAGGTTCGCCTTGTGGTGTGATGTTTGTCTGGAGTGTAGCAGGTGAATAAAAGCCGGTTTAACTCTGCTGGCGGTGATCGCGGCCTGGCCCGTTGCCTGCCGTGTGGGTTATCGGCTGAGGGCGACGCGAGAGATGAAGGGCAAACCGTGCCCGCCGCGCGGATGGCGAGGCGGGCAGAAAGGCGGCAAAGCGCGACTGGCTGCGGCCGGGTGAGGTTATTTGCTGAGTAACTCGCGCTCGATCAGTTCGCGGGTCTGCACTGCCTGAACCTTCATCTTTTCCGGGTAACCAAACAGCGAGGCGGCGATGATCGGCTCACCACCCACTTTGTAACTGCGTGTGGCAAAGTTAGTGTCGCGCAGCGTCTGGAACAGGGTATCGAAATCGACTTCGCCTTCGCCAACGCCGACGTGCTGGTGAATCGTGGCATCAACGCCGGGCGGGTTAACGATGTAGCGGCAATGTTTGGTGTGGTTCATGGTGTCAGCGATCAGCATGTGCGACAGATCGTCTCCGGCATACTCCAGCATCGGTTTTACATCGCCTTTGCCTTTGTCGTAGAAGAAGGTATGCGGCGCACTGTAGATGTACTTGACGTTATCGCTGCGGAACGACTTCACGATATCCACCGTTTCGTTGTTCTCTTCGCAGAAATCCCACGGGTGCGCCTGAATCTCGACCCGGATCCCTTCACGTTCGATAATCGGCAGCAGCTCCTCCATCGAACGATAAAACATCTCTTCACAGATCTCCGGCTCATTAGGCGTGCCGGAGAGTTCGGTGTTGATCACCTGCACGCCCATCTCAACCGCAATCTCAATCATCCGTTTCCAGTTTTTCACTGCCGCCTGGCGGCGCAGCTCGTCCGGACCGGACCAGCGATAGACCACAATAAAAGAGGAGATCTCCAGCCCGGTGGCGCGCAGCGCGTTTTTATATTCAGTCATGATTTCGCGGCTGGCTTTGGGATGCTTATAAAACGGGTTGATCTGCGGATGCGGCGACTGTTCGATATATTTATACCCCCAGTCAGCCACCTGATGGACCATGCGGGTGATGCCCAGGTCTTTAATCACATCCACATCAAAAGCGATTTTCATCTGTCTGCTCCGGAAACATTAACGTTACTGTTCTTCATTAAAGGTGACGCCGATCTGCTGCCTGACGCTGTCGATGGTGGCCAGGGTAGTAATCGCCTTGTCGAGCGAGTGGATCGGCGAATCAGTCAGGTTCTGCCCGATACACCAGGCGAAGTGGTTGATTTCATGACACAGCTGCAGATAGCGGTTGGCGGGTTCTTCCCAGTACAGGCTGTGGCGACCCTCGCTGGAGGTGAGGCGAAAATTGCCTGGCGCATAGAACTGCCCCTCCAGCACCAGGCTGGCATCACTGCCGGCAATCACCGCGGCGCCAGGCGTGTTGCTGAACAGTGTGGTATTCAGCAGCGAATGCATGCCGTGGCGATGCGTCAGCAGCATTGACGTCTGACCGTTTACGCTGCCATCGGGCACCGGCTGGCCTCTGGCGATGATGCTGTCGGGCGCGCCACCGCCGATAAACACGCTGAGTGCCACCAGGTAACTGCCGAGATCGAGCATCAGCCCGCCTGCCAGATCGTGGTTAAAGATGCGGTGATCCGCGGTAAAAAATTCGCCGTGATCGGCAATCAGGGTGTGAACCTCGCCGAGCACACCATCCGCCAGTAACTGTCGGATTACGTCATATTTCGCTGCGAAGTTGCACCACATCGCTTCCATACACAGCAGGTTGCGGGCTGCGGCCGCCTGCTTCAGCTGCGTTGCCTGCTGCGCATTCAGCGCCAGCGGCTTCTCAATCAGCAGGTGCTTTCCGGCCGCGATAGCGCGCAGGCCATCCGGAAAATGGTGATTATGCGGCGTGGCGATATAGACCGCGTCGACATCCTCACGCGCCAGCAGCGCATCCATGCTGCTGGCGGCATACGCAATTGACCACTTTTCGGCAAACGCCTGGGCTTTGGCCGGATTACGCGCCGCCACGGCTGTCAGTTGCTGGTCGGTATGGTGGCGTAGCGCATGCGCAAAATGGTCGGCAATCCAGCCGGGACCGATAATTCCCCAGCGCAGCGACGGCAGAGTTCGGGCATCGGGTAAGCGTGGGGTGGGAAGCGTTGAGGGAAACATACCCATTCCTTCTTTTGCGTGCAGGGTCCAGTCAGAACCCCACTATAGAAAGCCTGTTGCCACCGCTCTAATCATTTGATGATGCGATTCCATCAGGGAAGTTAACGCCAGATTTTTACCCGTTTTAGCAAATGCCCGTTTTAAAAAGAATCAAAAAAGAAATGAAAATTTCATTTTGCGAAGGTGATCAAAGTAATGACGTATTTTCTATCAAAAAAATGAGAGAAAATGTGCCTGGTCATGACAGGATTAACTGCTGCCGCGCAACGGCAGAGAAAACGCTGAAGGGGAACTGCCCATTTCGGCAAATGAGGATCGACAGCGGGAGAAGGATGATGTCAAAAGTAACCATGACGGCAATTGCAGACGCGGCAGGTGTAGGGGTGGCGACGGTCGATCGGGTACTGAACCGCCGGGCACCGGTGCGCAGCGTAACCGAGCAGAAGGTGCTGGCGGCGGCCCGACAGCTCGGCTATCGGCTGCCTGCGGCGTACAGCCTGCCTGAGACGCAACCCGCTGCGGCTCAGCTGCGTTTTGGTTTTATCCTGCTGCCGGCCCGTTATTCGTTTTATCAGCAGCTGAGTGAGGCGCTGCAACAGCGGGCGCGCGGGCATCAGCCGGCAGGCAGCGAAACTGAATTTCGCTGGCACGACATTCATGAAGTGGAGGCGGTCGCCAGCTCTCTGCGCCAGCTCGCGCAGCGTAACGATGTGATTGGCCTGGTGGCGCTGGATCATCCCTTAATCCGTCACGCTATCCAGGATGTGTCGCGGCTGGGCGTGCGGGTCTACGCTCTGTTGTCAGATTTTTCGCCCTGCGAGCACGCCGGTTTTATTGGCATTGATAATCAGAAGGCGGGGCGAACCGCCGCCTGGATGGCGCAACATCTGCTGCGTCAGCCGGGCTGCGTCGGCGTGTTGCTTGGCGACCATCGCTTTACCTGTCAGGAGAGCAGCGAGATCAGCTTCCGTTCCTATCTGCGTGAATCGGGCGTCAGCCAGCGGGTGCTTGAGCCGTTAAAAACCCATGAATCAAATGAAGGCGGCTATCAGGCCACCCGCCAGTTGCTGGAGCAGCATGATGATCTGGTGATGATTTATGCGCCCTGCGGTGGCATTGAAGGTGTGGTGCAGGCCCTGCGAGACAGCGGCCGCCGTCAGATTGATTTGCTGTGCCACGGTCCGCTGCCCGGCGATGAGCTGGCGCTGATTGACGGCACGATATCACTGATGCTGCGGCACCGGATTGATGTGATGGCCGATGCGGTGATCGCCACCTGCCTGAGCGGCGGGAGCGAGCAACGCGGTAACTTTGCCCAGGTGACCGTACCGTTCGAACTGGTGACGCGCGAAAACCTGTAAAACAGCGGTTTTAACGCATTTATGATAGAAAACTATCATAAAATGAAGTTATTAAACGCGATCGCTATCAAAAAATGAAACTTTCATTGTTGTCTGTGATGAAATTTTTATTTGATACTGCCAGCTGTTCTCATCGCACAGGCAGATATCATGACCCTACACATTGCAAATGCGCCCTGCAGCTGGGGCGTAGACGATCCGAATAATCCATGGCTGCCGCCCTGCCAGAAAGTACTGACGGAGGCCGCGCAGGCGGGCTACCAAAGTATCGAGCTGGGTCCCTGGGGCTACCTGCCAACCGATCCCGATGAGCTGACCCGGCAGCTTAATCATCATGGCCTGTCGCTGGTGGCGGGCACCATTTTTGATGATTTAGTCAGTGAAGCGCATTTTCCGGCGCTGGTGACGCTGACCCACAACCTGTGCCGCAACCTGGCGCAGGTCCCGACTGCAACAAAAACCGCAGGCGTTAACGCGCCGCCGCCTTATCTGGTGATCATCGATTTTGGCAATCCGCAGCGGGCGAAATATGCCGGTCAGTCGGAAAAATCGCCGCGGCTCGACGATGAGGCGTGGCACCGCATGATGCAGCACATCACCATTCTGAGTCAGATCGCCTGGCAGGAGTATGGCGTGCGAGCGGTGATCCATCCGCATGCGGGCGGCTGTATTGAGTTCGCCGATGAACTGGCGCGGCTGGTGAACGATATTCCGCATCAGGTGGCCGGTTTATGTCTCGACACCGGCCATCTCTACTATGCCGGGATGGACCCGATTGACGCGCTGCAACGTTACTGGGCGCGCATCGACTATCTGCATTTCAAAGACGTTCATCATCAGCGGTGGCGCGACGCCATTACGCGTGGACTCGACTTCTTTAGCGCCTGCGCTGAAGGCGTACTGTGTCCGCTGGGGCAGGGCGCGATCGACTATCCGGCGGTGCGTGCTCTGCTGGCAGAACGTGACTATCAGGGCTGGATCACCATCGAACAGGAGCGTGACCCGCGCCAGGCCGACACCAGCCTGGCTGATGTTACCGCCAGCCTGCACTACCTGCGCTCAATCGGATTCTGAGGACAACATCATGATGAACGGTAAAAAAGCACTGAATCGCTCGTTGCGCTGGGGCATGGTTGGCGGCGGCGGGACCAGCCAGATTGGGTATATCCACCGTTCAGCGGCGCTGCGTGACGGCAACTTTTCGTTGCTGGCAGGCGCGTTTGATATTGATGTCGCACGCGGGCGTGAATTTGGCAATGCGCTTGGCGTGGCGTCAGACCGCTGTTATCCCGATTACGCCAGCCTGTTTGCCGCAGAAGCCGAACGGGAAGACGGGATAGAAGCGGTCTCGATCGCCACGCCCAACAATACCCATTTCGCCATCTGTCGGGCAGCGCTGAACGCCGGACTGCATGTGGTGTGCGAGAAGCCGCTCTGCTTCACCGTCGAAGAGGCGGATGAGCTGGAACAGCTGAGCCGGGAGAAGCAGAAGGTGGTCGGCGTGACCTACGGCTATGCCGGACATCAGCTGGTCCATCAGGCGCGTGAGATGATCGCTGCCGGTGCGCTGGGTGAGATCCGCATCGTCAATATGCAGTTTGCTCACGGCTTCCACAACGAGGCGGTGGAGTTACAGAGTGAAAGCACCCGCTGGCGGGTCGATCCGCGCTTTGTCGGCCCGAGTTATGTGCTGGGCGATCTCGCTACGCATCCGCTGTTTATTGCAGAAACGATGCTGCCACAGCTGAAAGTGACGCGGCTGCTCTGTTCTCGTCAGAGTTTTGTCGCCACCCGCGCGCCGCTGGAAGATAACGCCTTTGTGATGATGGAGTATGACAACGGCGCGGTTGGCACGCTGTGGGCCTCGGCGGTGAATGCTGGCTCAATGCACGGCCAGAAGATTCGGGTGGTGGGCGCTAAAGCCAGCCTGGAGTGGTGGGATGAACAGCCAAATCAGCTGCGTTATGAAGTGCAGGGCGAACCGGTGCGGATTCTGGAGCGTGGCATGGGGTATCTCAGCCCGCGCGCACTGGAGGAGGACCGTATCGGCGGCGGTCATTCCGAAGGGCTGTTCGAAGCCTGGTCGAACCTTTACCGTCGCTTCGCGCTGGCAATGGACGCCAGCGATCGTGGCGACAGCGCCTTCCTGCAGGATTTCTGGTATCCCGATGTGCATGCCGGATTGATGGGCGTGCGCTGGGTGGCGCAATGCGTGAAATCAGCGGATGCCGGTGCGGTATGGGTCGAATGCTGAGGCAAGGCGTGGCGTGAGCCTTCGAGGCCGGGTTCGTTGCTCTGAAAAGCAAAAACCCGCCAGAGGCGGGTTCTTTAAAGATGGTGCCCGAACCCGGACAAAAATGCCGGGAGCATTTTTGCATCGCACGCTGGCGTGCGGACCCGCAGGGCGAGCCACAGGGAAGTGGCGAGTACATCGAACCTTCGAGGCCGGGTTCGCCGTCCTGAAAAGCAAAAACCCGCCAGAGGCGGGTTCTTTAAATATGGTGCCCGAACCCGGACAAAAATGCCGGGAGCATTTTTGCATCGCACGCTGGCGTGCGGACCCGCAGGGCGAGCCACAGGGAAGTGGCGAGTACATCGAACCTTCGGAGCCGGGTTTGCCGCGCTGAAAAGCAAAAACCCGCCAGAGGCGGGTTCTTTAAAGATGGTGCCCGAACCCGGAAAAAAATGCCGGGAGCATTTTTTCATCGCACGCTTGCGTGCAGACCCGCAGGGCGAGCCACAGGGAAGTGGCGAGGACATCGAACCTTCGGGGCCGGGTTCGCCGTCCTGAAATGCAAAAACCCGCCAGAGGCGGGTTCTTTAAAAATGGTGCCCGAACCCGGAATCGAACCAGGGACACGGGGATTTTCAATCCCCTGCTCTACCGACTGAGCTATTCGGGCAACGGGGCGCATTAAACCGTAAAGGCCGCTGGGCGTCAACGGCTTTCACCAAAAAACCACGGGAAACGTGACTGATTGCCTGATTTTCAGTCAAAGCGGGTAAAACCTCAGGCCAGCGCGCCGTTTTTACGGCACAACGCAATGCTGTAAACATCTTCCGCCAGCCGCTGAGCCGTGGCGACATCCTGCACGTTGCGCTTCACCAGCAGTTTACTCAGGCAACCTTCCAGAATCAGCTCCATCTGATCGGCCACCATGCTCGGGTTGTCCAGCGCCTGGTCTAGCAGAATCTCATGCGTAAACTGCCATGACGCGCGCTTCTGCTGTTCCGCCAGTTGATGAATTGGCTGATCCGGCTGCGGATAGAAACTACAGGCGGCAATAAACAGACAGCCGGGGAAGCGGCCTTTGCTGACGTGTTCGCTTAGCACTTCATAACGCGCCATCAGCTTCTGGTCCGGCGACAGCGTCTCATCCAGCATGATCTGACGCCGCCAGGTATCAATCTGCTGAGCGTGATAACGCAGCGCATCATAGAGCAGGGCGTCACGATCGGGCCAGAACAGCCGGAGCTGATCGAGAGAAAGGTCGGTCTGGCCCGCCAGGGTTTCCAATGAGAGGGTGGCGGCGAGGCCGTTCTGTTCAAGCACATTCAGTGCATGCTCGAGTATTTGTTCACGCTGCAAGTGACTCTCCTCTGGTATGCAGGCCCGGCTGTTCGCCGGACACAAGCCTGACTCCAGTGTTGTTTACGGGGTGAGTTTCTGCAAATGTGCCCGGAAATCGGCGGCATTGAGAAACCCGGTGATGCGCGAGTCAGCGATCTCGTGGCCTTGCGCATCAAAGAATAAAATGGTCGGTAATCCCAGCACCTGAAGATGCTGCAACAGCGCATTATCGCTGGCGCTATTGGCGGTCACGTTGGCCTGTAGCAGCTGCACCCGGCTCAGGCTATCGCGTACCGCGCTGTCGCTAAAGGTGTATTTTTCAAACTCTTTACAGGCAACACACCAGTCGGCATACAGATCGACCATGGTGATGCGGCCGTTGGCCTGTTGCAGCGCCGTCTGCAACTGTTGCGGCGTCTGGACGGTCTGGAATGGCAGGTGGGCGACAGCCTGCTGCTGCGCCGGGCCGCCAAAGGCCCAGTCCTGTAGCGGACGGGCGCTGATCAGTGCGGCGGCCAGCACGATAATCTGTACGACGCGCCACTTGCCACTGCTGGCGCGCAGGCTGACGCTGAACGCCCAGCCAAAAAAGGCCACGCCCAGCAGGCTCCACAGCCGCAGTCCCCACAGGTCGCCCAGCACCCGCTCCATCAGGAAAACCGGCAGCGCCAGGATAACGAAACCAAAGCCCTCTTTTACCGTCTGCATCCACGGTCCGCTCTTCGGCAGCAGCTTATTGCCAAACAGGGTCACGGCGATCAGCGGTAAGCCCATCCCGACCGCATAGAGCCAGAGAGTACCGGCGCCGGCCCATAAATTACCGCTCTGGGCGATATAGAGCAGAATAGCGCTGAGCGGCGCGGTGGTGCAGGGCGAGCAGATTAAACCGGCCAGCGCGCCCATCAAAAATACGCCTGGCAGCGAGCCGCTCTGCTGGCGATTGCTCCACAGGGTTAAGCGGGTTTGCAGGCTGGCCGGCAGTTGCAGCGTAAACAGACCAAACATCGACAGCGCCAGCACGATAAACAGCGCCGACAGTGCCGACAGCACCCACGGATGTTGCAGGGCTGCCTGGAAACGCAGCCCGGCAGCCGCCACGATCAGACCCAGCAGAGTGTAGGTCAGCGCCATGCCCTGGACATAGACCATCGCCAGCGCAAACAGTCGGCCAAACGAATAGTGGCGCTGGCCGCCAAGAATAATGCCGGAAATCAGCGGATACATCGGCAGCACGCAGGGCGTGAAGGCGACGCCAATGCCGATCAGCAACGCCCACAGCGGTGAAAACGGCAGCGGCGTGGCTGGTGCAGGCGCGGTATTAACCGGCGCAGCAGCAGTGCTGGCCGCTACCGGACTCAGCGGCACGGTGCGGGTTTCGGGGGGATAACAGAATCCGGCGGCGGCACAGCCCTGATAGGTGACGCTAAGCGTGGCCCCACGGGCGGCCTGTTGTAGCGTTACCGGCACCGTCAGATCCTGCCGATAGATCTGGCTCTTGCCGTAGAATTCATCTTCGTGCGGCTGACCGGCGGGCAGCGTCAGCGGTGCCAGCGTGGCGTTGGCCGGCGTGACGTGGATCTGCTGACGATAGAGGTAGTAGCCCGTTTTTACTTTCCAGTGCAGGTTGAGCTGCGCTCCCTGCTGGTCGAAATCAAAACCAAACGCCTGATCGACCGGGACAAAGCGGCTGCTGGCGGGGTTGGAAAAAAGCGATGCGTGCGCCTGCAGGCTGATAAACAGCACCAGCAGCAGCGTAATTAAGCGAGAGATGCGTGCAGCCATGACAAGTATTCACTGTCTCCATGTTGAACCGGAAGCGCCAGCAGTTCAGGCACATCGTAGGGATGCGCCTGCCTGAGCAGATCGAACAGTGCCTGCTGGTGATCGCTATCGCATTTCAGCAGCATCTGCACTTCGCTGCTCTGTTCGAGCTGACCCTGCCAGACGTAATACGAGGTAGCACCCGGCAGCAGCGTGACGCAGGCCGCCAGTCTGGCCTCAAGCGCCAGGGCGGCCAGACGTTGCGCCGTCGCCTGATCGGGTGCAGTGCAAAGGACAACGATGGCGTTCATCGTAATGCTCCTGTTTAAAAGAGCCCCGATGATAGCACGCTCAGTCAGCGACGCGATTATCGGGCTATAACAGCAACCCGCCAAAGACAAAGCCCGCCATCACCGACAGCGTAATGGCGATCACGCCGGGAATGATAAAGGCATGGTTGAAAACAAACTTGCCAATCCGGGTCGATCCGGTGTCATCCATCTCCACGGCCGCCAGTAAAGTCGGGTAGGTCGGCAGGACGAACAGCGCCGAAACCGCGGCAAACGAGGCGATGGCGGTAAGCGGCGACACGCCCAGCAGCAAGGCGGCAGGCATCAGCGCCTTAGTGGTTGCCGCCTGCGAGTAGAGCAGCATTGAGGCGAAGAACAGCACCAGCGCCAGCATCCACGGGTAGGTTTTCAGCATATCGCCGGCCACCATCTGGATCTCTGCCAGGTGGGCTTTAACAAAGGTATCGCCCAGCCAGGCGACACCCATCACGCAGATACAGGCACTCATGCCGGACTTAAAGGTGCTGGCGCTGAGGATCTCGCTGGTATCCAGTTTACAGGTCAGGCTGATCAGGGTGGCGATAGTCAGCATAAACACCACAATCGCTTCATTACGCGGCAGCAGCGGGTTGGCGATCAGGCCAAGACTGGCACTGGTGAGCGTGGCGTAGACCACCACGGCGATGATACCGAGCAGAAACAGCAGCACCGATTTTTTCGCGCCCGGTTTGGGCTGGTAGACGCTGGCACCGCGCAGCGTAACGTCGCCTTTCGCCAGTCGCGCCTGGTAGACCTCATCATCCTTCAGCTCTTTACCGAGGAAGTTGGTCACCAGCGCGGCCAGAAACAGGCCGACCATGGTCGAGGGGATCGCGATAGCCAGCAGCGTAATGTAGCTGATGCCACGCGGCTCAAGCAGGGTAGCGAAGAATACCACCGCCGCTGAAATGGGCGAGGCGGTAATGGCGATCTGCGAAGCGACCACGGCGATCGACAGCGGGCGCGAAGGGCGGACGCCTTGCTCTTTCGCCACTTCAGCGATTACCGGCAGCGTCGAGAAGGCCGTATGACCGGTACCCGCCAGCAGCGTCATCAGATAGGTTACCAGCGGTGCCAGTAGCGTGACGTGACGCGGATGACGGCGCAGCAGCCGTTCGGCGAGGCTGACCAGATAATCCATTCCGCCGGCGACCTGCATGGCCGCGATAGCCGCAATGACCGCCATAATAATTTCGATCACGTCGAACGGGATCATGCCCGGCGGCAGGCCAAAGCCCAGCGTCAGGATCAGCACGCCCATGCCGCCAGCGAACCCAATGCCAATGCCGCCAAGGCGCGCACCCAACCAGATCGCCAGTAAGACGACCAGCAGCTCAACCACAAACATGCATCACTCCTGAGAATTTAACCTGAGATTATCAGTTGTGCTGTTTACCAAAGAAAAAGGCACACCGTGTTGATCGCGGTGTGCCTTTAGTAAACCAGCGTCGGTTAAACCTTACTGCTCGTTTTCGTCGGTATAACGTTTCGCTTTATAAACCGGATACATCAGGTTCTGGACCGAGAAAATATCGTCCAGCTCGCTTTCGGTCAGCAAGCCGCGCTCCAGCACCACTTCACGTACGCTTTTACCGGTTTCGGCGCAGATTTTGCCGACGATATCGCCGTTATGGTGGCCGATATACGGGTTAAGGTAGGTGACGATACCGATTGAGTTAAAGACGTAGGCTTCGCACACCGCGCGGTTGGCGGTAATGCCGTTGACGCACTTCTCCAGCAGGTTGTAGCAGGCGTTGGTCAGGATGCTGATCGATTCAAACAGCGCCTGGCCAATCACCGGCTCCATTACGTTCAGCTGCAGCTGACCGGCTTCGGAAGCCATGGTGACGGTGATGTCGTTGCCGATCACTTTGAAGCAGACCTGATTAACCACTTCCGGCACTACCGGATTGACTTTGGCTGGCATGATCGACGAACCGGCCTGTAACTCCGGCAGGTTGATTTCATTCAGGCCAGCGCGCGGACCGGAAGAGAGCAGGCGCAGGTCGTTACAGATCTTAGAGAGCTTCACCGCCAGGCGTTTCAGTGACGAGTGCACCATCACGTAGGCACCGCAGTCTGAGGTCGCTTCGATCAGATCTTCCGCCGGCACCACCGGCAGGTTGCTGACTTCCGCCAGACGCTGCACGGCAAGGTGCTGATAACCGTCCGGCGTATTCAGGCGGGTACCGATGGCGGTCGCGCCGAGGTTCACTTCCAGCAGCAGTTCGCCGGTGCGCAGAATGCTTTTGGTCTCTTCACTCAGCAGCACGCTGAAGGCGTGAAATTCCTGACCCAGCGTCATCGGCACCGCATCCTGTAACTGGGTTCGGCCCATTTTGAGGATGGTCTGAAATTCGTCGGCCTTACGCTCAAAACCGTCGGCCAGCTGGCTGATGCCATCCAGCAGCTTCAGCAGCGAACTGTAAACCGCGATGCGGAAACCGGTCGGGTAGGCGTCATTGGTCGACTGACATTTGTTCACGTGATCGTTAGGGTTGAGGTACTGATATTCACCTTTCTGGTGGCCCATCAGTTCCAGACCGATGTTTGCCAGCACCTCATTGGTGTTCATGTTGACCGAGGTGCCAGCACCGCCCTGATAGACATCCACCGGAAACTGATCCATGCAGCGGCCTTTATTGAGCACTTCATCGCAGGCCTGAATGATGGTATCGGCAATGTTGCGGGGGATCGTTTGCAGCTCTTTGTTGGCCATCGCCGCCGCTTTTTTTACCATCACCATCCCGCGGACAAATTCGGGTATGTCGCTGATTTTACTGTTGCTGATGTAAAAATTTTCAATCGCACGCAGAGTATGAACGCCATAATAGGCATCCGCCGGTACTTCGCGCATACCTAACAGGTCTTCTTCGATACGAATGTTGTTCGCCATGATAACCTTCTTGTTGTTGCCGCTAACCATCACAGATGATGTGTTTATTTTGTCGTGGTGTACCCGTAACGACATTTTATCCGTCTTCATACTGGTGAGCACGATCATATTCTGATGCATCAGAAAAGTACGCATGCAGATCACTTAATGCTGCCGTCAGGTTAACGATATGTGAAACAGGTTACAAAATTAACCCTGCGGGATAAATTTGACAGGATCGGTTGAAAATGGCGGCACGGGTGCCCATCTCTTTTCTTATCATCACTAAGATGAACGCTTTCTGCTGAACGGCACGCTGCCGGTCAGCCCACACTTACAGGAGAGTACGGTGCGCTGGATACCGTTATTAGTCTTTTTTGTCCTGGCCTGGATTGAAATTTCACTGTTTATTCAGGTCGCCCACGTCATGGGCGTGCTGCTCACCATGCTGCTGGTGGTCTTCACCTCCTGCATCGGGGTGTCGCTGGTCAAAAATCAGGGCATGAAGAATTTCATGCTGATGCAGGAGAAGCTGGCGCGTAATGAAAGCCCGGCGAAAGAGATGATCAAGAGCGTGTCGCTGATCATCGCCGGTTTTCTGCTGCTGCTGCCCGGCTTCTTTACCGACCTGCTGGGCCTGCTGCTGTTGCTGCCGCCGGTGCAGAAGCATCTGACGCTGAAGCTGATGCCGCATCTGCGCGTCTGGCGCGGTCCGGGTGCCGGCCCTGACAGCGGCTATACCATGGATGGCGAGTTCGAGCGCAAAAACAGCGATCGCCTTGAGCACCATGACGATCCGAAAGATCGCTGACGGTGTCATCGCCACAGTAAAACGCAACCTTCGGGTTGCGTTTTTTATTTCCGCTGGCGATCTTTCTGCCGGTTGCTCAAAAAGCCATCAGTTATCACATCTGCGTAAAAAATTTGTTGTCTGCCCCCTTGAAAGGGCGTGGTCGCGGCCCTATCTCTCAGGTCACGAGGCCGGAAGCCATGCAGCCCGGTGTTCAACCCCAAAACTGAATGATTGGACTTCTCAAAGGAGAGCTATCAAATGAAAATTCGTCCATTGCACGATCGCGTTATCGTCAAGCGTAAAGAAGTTGAAGCTAAATCAGCTGGCGGCATCGTGCTGACCGGTTCTGCAGCCGGCAAATCCACCCGTGGTGAAGTGCTGGCTGTCGGCAACGGCCGCATCCTTGAGAGTGGTGACGTTAAGCCGCTGGACGTGAAGGTTGGCGACATCGTGATCTTCAGCGAAGGTTACGGCGCGAAAACCGAGAAAATCGATAACGAAGAGGTGCTGATCATCTCTGAGAGCGACATCCTGGCGGTTGTTGAAGCGTAATTTTTTCGCGTAATTCACTGAACGAAACGAATTTAAGGGATATTTAAAATGGCAGCTAAAGACGTAAAATTCGGTAATGACGCACGCGTAAAAATGCTGCGTGGCGTGAACGTACTGGCAGATGCAGTAAAAGTTACCCTGGGCCCAAAAGGCCGTAACGTGGTTCTGGATAAATCTTTTGGTGCACCGACCATCACTAAAGATGGTGTTTCTGTGGCACGTGAAATCGAACTGGAAGACAAGTTCGAGAACATGGGCGCGCAGATGGTGAAAGAAGTTGCCTCTAAAGCGAATGACGCTGCGGGCGACGGTACCACCACTGCTACCGTACTGGCGCAGTCTATCATCACCGAAGGCCTGAAAGCCGTTGCCGCGGGTATGAACCCGATGGACCTGAAGCGCGGTATCGACCAGGCAGTTATCGCTGCGGTTGAGAAACTGAAAGCGCTGTCTGTACCGTGCTCAGACTCTAAAGCGATTGCGCAGGTAGGTACCATCTCTGCTAACTCCGATGAAACCGTGGGCCAGCTGATTGCTCAGGCGATGGAGAAAGTCGGTAAAGAAGGCGTGATCACCGTTGAAGAAGGCACCGGCCTGCAGGACGAGCTGGATGTGGTAGAAGGTATGCAGTTCGATCGCGGTTACCTGTCACCTTACTTCATCAACAAACCAGAAACCGGTGCGATTGAACTGGAATCTCCGTTCATCCTGCTGGCTGACAAGAAAATTTCTAACATCCGTGAAATGCTGCCAGTGCTGGAAGCCGTGGCGAAAGCCGGCAAACCACTGCTGATCATCGCGGAAGACGTAGAAGGCGAAGCGCTGGCTACCCTGGTGGTTAACACCATGCGCGGCATCGTGAAAGTAGCTGCGGTTAAAGCACCAGGCTTCGGCGACCGTCGTAAAGCCATGCTGCAGGATATCGCTATCCTGACCGGTGGTACTGTGATTTCTGAAGAGATCGGCATGGAGCTGGAAAAAGCAGCTCTGGAAGATCTGGGTCAGGCAAAACGCGTTGTGATCAACAAAGACACCACCACCATCATCGACGGTGTGGGTGAAGAAGCGACGATTCAGGGACGTGTTACCCAGATTCGTCAGCAGATCGAAGAAGCCACTTCTGACTACGACAAAGAAAAACTGCAGGAGCGTGTCGCTAAACTGGCAGGCGGCGTTGCCGTTCTGAAAGTGGGCGCAGCAACTGAAGTTGAAATGAAAGAGAAGAAAGCCCGCGTTGAAGATGCCCTGCATGCAACCCGTGCTGCGGTAGAAGAAGGTGTGGTTGCTGGTGGTGGTGTGGCGCTGGTTCGCGTTGCAGCTCAGCTGGCCGATCTGCGTGGTCAGAACGAAGATCAGAACGTCGGTATCAAAGTTGCGCTGCGCGCAATGGAATCTCCACTGCGTCAGATCGTTTCTAACGCCGGTGAAGAACCATCAGTGGTCGCTAACAACGTGAAAGCGGGCGACGGTAACTACGGTTACAACGCGCAGACTGAAGAGTACGGCAACATGATCGACTTCGGTATCCTGGACCCAACCAAAGTGACCCGTTCTGCTCTGCAGTACGCGGCTTCTGTTGCGGGTCTGATGATCACCACCGAATGTATGGTCACTGACCTGCCAAAAGGCGACGCACCTGATTTAGGCGGCGGCGCTGGCGGTATGGGTGGCATGGGCGGTATGGGCGGCATGATGTAATCTGCCGTTGACTGCTTAAGTCATCTGGAACCCCCGATCGGAAACGGTCGGGGGTTTTTCTTTTGGGACGGAAAATAGTATAAGTAGTGGCGCAATCGTTCGTCTTTCCTCTTGATATGTCACGCTGTCTGCTGCTGCGCCGCCGGATCCACTGGCTTAAACCAGACCATCAGGATCGGCATGCTTGCCAGCCTGCAAGCGGCATGAAATATTGAGACGATATAACGGGATAAGGGCAATGAATGTGCAGAAAGAAAAAACATTTTTCTGCTACGCTGCCACCCGACTCTGATGATAATAAATGGGGATTACAATGCGGATTAACCTCTTGCTCGGACTGACGGCTGGCGCGTTATTGCTGGCGGGCTGTAGCAGCTCTACTCAACTGTCCTCGGCAGGCCAGCGCGTGACTTTTACCGATCAGCAGCCCGGCAGTGAGTGTCAGCTTCTGGGGAATCTTACCGGCTCACAGAGTAACTGGCTGAGCGGGGCAGGCGGGGAAACCAGCGCCCTGCGCGGTGCAGCAAATGACCTGCGCAACCGTGCAGCGGAAATGGGCGGCAACGTGATTTACGGCGCAACCAGTCCGACGCAGAACCTGCTGTCCGCGTTCGCGCCACTCGACAGTAAAATGTCCGGTCAGGTTTACAAGTGCCCGTAAGGTGAATCCGGCATCATGCCTTCTTCAGACGGCCGGCCTTGCGCCGGCCGTTTTTATTCCTGCCGCAGTTGCAGATCGAGCGGCGTTTTACTCGGCTCTCCGCCAATCTCGCGCGCCAGCTTAGGCACCAGATAACCCGAAACCTGCGACAGCAGCGCCCGCACCAGTTGCCGTGCGTCGTCGTCTGATACGTAGAAATGGGCGGCACCCTGCACCTTGTCCAGCACGTGCAGGTAGTAGGGCAGAATGCCCGCATCGAACAGCGCATTGCTCAGCGTTGCCAGCGTCCGGGCATTGTCGTTGACGCCGCGCAGCAGCACGCTCTGATTGAGCAGCGTCACGCCTGCACGCTTCAGCTCTCTCATCGCCACACGCAGTGCGTCGTCAATCTCCTGCGCATGGTTGATGTGCGTCACCATCAGCACCTGCAGCCGCGTTTCACTGAGCATCTGACAAAGTGCGTCGGTAATCCGCGCCGGGATCACCACCGGTAAACGGCTATGGATACGCAGCCGTTTCAGGTGCGGGATTTTCTCCAGCGCCGCAATCAGCCAGGCGAGTTCATGATCTTTCGCCATCAGCGGATCGCCGCCGGAGAAGATGATCTCATCCAGCTCCGGATGATCGGCGATATAGTCCAGTGCCGCCTGCCAGTTACGCTTATTTCCCTGATTATCCTGGTAAGGAAAATGACGGCGGAAGCAGTAGCGACAGTTGACCGCACAGCCGCCTTTCACCAGCAATAAGGCGCGGTTTTGGTATTTATGCAGCAAACCAGGGACAACGTTGCTTTGTTCATCCAGCGGATCGGTGCTATAACCTGGCGCATCGATGAATTCCTGGCGTTGAGTCAGTACCTGAAGCAGCAGCGGGTCGTGCGCATCACCTTTCTTCATCCGGTTGATGAATGCACGGGGAACGCGCAAGGCGAAAAGACGCCGCGCATCCGCCCCGTCGGCCAGCTCAGTGTGCTGATCCAGGGCTAAAATCCGCAGTAATTCATCAGGTTCAGTGACAACATCAGCAAGTTGCTGCAACCAATCTTCTCTGGAAGGTGTTTTTAGGGTTACAATGTGTGCCATTTTTTTGGCTTAGTACCAGTATCAATTTTCGTAGAGGGCCTTCATGGCGACTTATTCTAGCAACGATTTCCGTCCCGGTCTTAAAATCATGTTCGAAGGCGAGCCGTATGCCATCGAATCCAGTGAGTTCGTTAAACCGGGTAAAGGTCAGGCATTCGCGCGCGTTAAAATGCGTCGCCTGCTGACGGGTTCTCGCGTTGAGAAAACTTTCAAATCCACCGACTCCGCCGAAGGCGCAGACGTTATGGATACCAACCTGAACTACCTGTACAACGACGGTGAGTTCTATCACTTCATGCACCCGGAAAGCTTCGAGCAGTTCCAGGTTGAAGAGAAAACCGTCAGCGATGCCGCAAAATGGCTGCAGGATAACGCTGAATGTATCGTTACGCTGTGGAATGGCCGTCCAATCGCCGTTCAGCCGCCGAACTTTATCGAAGCCGAAATCGTTGAAACCGATCCTGGTCTGAAAGGTGACACCGCGGGTACAGGCGGTAAGCCAGCCAAGCTGTCTACCGGCGCAGTGGTGAAAGTGCCATTGTTCGTGCAAGAGGGCGAAGTGGTCAAAGTTGACACCCGCTCTGGCGAATACGTGTCACGCGTAAAATAAGTGCCGCAGGCGCATCTCAGATGCGCCTTTTTCTTGTGTGAGTGAAAAAATGAAAAAACTGGCAAAATTAATCGCATTCGCGTTGCTGGTCTCCTCTGCGCTGAGCGCCTGCAACACTTTCCACGGTTTTGGCGAAGATGTCTCCCACTTAGGTGGTGCCATTTCACGTGCGGCAAACTGACTGTTAACCTTCGTCTATTTTGTGGAATCGTCAGCGGCAGTCGTCGGAAATCCGGCTATGCTTAAAACGCTGTACTTTTACATCCATCAAAAAGGACATTGTTATGTTAAAGAAAAGTATTGTCACTTTCTTCTCTGTACTGGTGCTCTCTTCACTGCTGACGGCTTGTAATACCACACGTGGCGTAGGCGAAGACGTAGAAGCGGGTGGTCAGGCGATTCAAAACAGCACGAAGTAACCCGTTATTCCAACCGGTACGAAACCTTTTTCGTACCGGCTGTTCGCTTCCGCACTATTTCTGTTTTACCCAGATTAACTCGTCAACCGGGAAGCCATCCCGACGCGCCTGATCGACCAGCTTCTCTTTCACGCCCGGCTCCAGCTGCGGAGTGCGCGACAGAATCCACAGATAGTGGCGATTCGGTCCACATACCAGCGCATAGCGGTAGTCCGGATCGAGAGCAATCACGTTATAGCCGCCGTAGAAGGGGCCGAAGAAGGAGACTTTCAACGCCGCACGCTGCGGGTCGCCGGTAAAGTAGGCCTTGCCGATGCTCTCCTGCCAGCGCTGTTTCTTCACGTTGTAGCCACGATTGATCACTTTCAGGCCGCCATCTTCACGCGGGCTATAGTTCGCCGTCACCTGTTCAAGGCCGCGTTCGAAAGGGTGATTCAGGCGGGCAATCTCATACCACTGACCGAGATAGCGCTGGCTGTCAAAGTTTTCGATTACGGTGACGTTCTTTGGCGGCGTGGTGCTACAGGCGACGGAGAGAAAAGCGCTCAGGCTGGCAACAACAGTTTTCCATGGAGACATAGTGGGATTCCTTTGTGATTTAACTGCTTAAGTATAGAAGCCGAAACGCTGTTTTTGGCAGCGCGGGCGCGAGATTGTTTGCCGCAGGCATTGCAGGTAGACTTCCACCCCTTATTTGTATCAGGAGTCATCACCATGAGCGAAACGGCAAGCTGGCAACCAAGCGCATCCATCGCCAATTTGTTAAAACGCGCGGCGATTTTAGCCGAAGTGCGTCGTTTCTTTGCCGATCGTGGCGTACTGGAAGTCGATACGCCAGCGATGAGTCAGGCGACCATCACCGATATTCATCTGGTGCCGTTCCAGACGCGGTTTGTCGGGCCGGGTGCCGCACAAGGGCGCGATCTCTGGCTGATGACCAGCCCGGAATACCACATGAAACGCCTGCTGGCCGCCGGCAGCGGGCCGATTTACCAGATGGCGCGCAGCTTCCGCAATGAAGAAGCGGGGCGTCACCATAACCCGGAATTCACCATGCTGGAGTGGTACCGGCCGCACTACGACATGTATCGTCTGATGAACGAAGTCGACGATCTGATGCAGCAGGTGCTGGAGTGCGACAGCGCAGAATCACTCTCTTATCAGCAGGCGTTTATTCGTCATCTGGAGATTGATCCGCTGTCGGCAGACAAGGCCCAGCTGCGTGAAGCGGCGGAAAAGCTGGGTGAAGGCGAACTGGCGCGGGCGGAAGAGGATCGCGATACCCTGCTGATGCTGCTGTTTATGCTGGGCGTGGAACCGAAGATTGGTCAGGATAAGCCTTGCTTCGTTTATCACTTCCCGGCCAGCCAGGCGGCGCTGGCGGAGATCAGCACCGAGGATCACCGTGTGGCAGAACGTTTCGAGGTCTACTACAAGGGCATCGAACTGGCGAACGGTTTCCGTGAGCTGACTGACAGCCGCGAACAGCGTCAGCGCTTCGAGCAGGATAACCGTCAGCGCGCGGCGCGCGGCCTGCCACAGCATCCGATTGATACCAACCTGCTGGATGCACTGGCGCACGGTATGCCAGCCTGTTCCGGGGTGGCGCTGGGTGTAGATCGGTTGATTATGCTGGCGCTGAAAGCGGAATCACTGAGTGAAGTGATCGCCTTCCCGGTCGATCGCTGTTAACCATCTGGCGGGAAAACGGTGGAAAGGGCAGGGATGGACCAGCCGATCGCAAAGGAGACCTATTTCCCTGTAGGTCGGCCTCGCCTTCCTGGCTCGGACGCTTTGCTCTTCAGCTGGGCCAGCCCTGCCTGTCAGGCTAAATCATGGCGGCTGGTATGCCGCGTGCTGTGCTACTGGCTACTGTCCGGAAATTCCTGAATCGTTACCGGCAGCGTCAGCTTCTGATCATTTCGCAGTACCCGCACATCAATCACTGAACCCGGGCGAATCTCAGCCACCTGGTCCATCGTCTCCTGGGCGGACACTGCGGGCTTGCCGTTGACGCTCAGCAACACATCATTGGCCTGAATACCGGCTTTATCGGCCGGACCGTCCGGGGTCACCACGCTAACGATAATGCCCTGAACCCGATCCAGATTGCTGCCCTGACCGTGCAGCGGCGGCAGTTCGCGGCCGGTAATGCCGATGTAGCCGCGAATCACCCGGCCATCACGAATCAGCTTATCCATAATTTTTGAGGCCAGCGCGGTCGGAATAGCGAAACCAATGCCTTCCGGCGTTTCGCCGTCATTGCTTTTGTCGAAGGTCAGGGTGTTGATGCCCATCAATTCGCCCAGCGAGTTGATCAGCGCGCCGCCAGAGTTACCCTGGTTGATAGAGGCATCGGTTTGCAGGAAGTTCTGCCGGCCCGACGAACTTAAGCCAACCCGTCCGGTGGCGCTGATAATGCCCTGGGTAACCGTCTGGCCGAGGTTGTAGGGATTGCCGATCGCCATTACCACATCGCCGATATGGGCCAGACGTTTAGGATTGATCGGGATTACCGGCAGGCTGGAGGCGGTAATTTTCAGCACCGCCAAATCGGTCATTGCGTCTGAACCAACCAGCGTCGCTTCGAAGAAACGGCCATCCTGTAATGCCACAATAATCTGGTCAGCATTGTTGATGACGTGCTTATTGGTCAGGATGTAACCTTTTGCGTTCATGATCACCCCGGAACCCAGGGTAGTGATGCCACGATTGTTATTACCGTGTGCGCTACGGTTGTAGACGTTGACGACCGCAGGCACGGCGCGGCGCACCCCCTGATTAAAGCTAAAGGGTGTTTCGTCGTTACTGTCATCGTGGTTATAGAGGGCGTCGCTGCCCATACGCAGTGCAGGCAGTGCTGCGAGCAAAATACCCGCCACAATCAGGCCCAGCACCACGGCACGCAAAAGTTTAAGAAACATGGTGTTAAATCACGCCAGGGGAGATCGCTGGGCAGAATAGCATGAGAGCGGCGGACACACACGTGCTTGTGTCCGCCATAATGCGAGGTTTATCTCAACAACAGATAGATACTTTCATCACCGCGGACCACATTCAGGGCCAGTACCGGCGGTTTCCCTTCCAGCACTTTACGCATTTCAGCGATCGACTGAACGCGATTGCGGTTAACGCCAACAATCACATCATCTTTTTGCAGACCAACCTGTTCAGCTGGCGTGCCTTTCTCGATGGTGTCGACCTTAACCCCTTTGTCACCGGTTTTGGTCTGGCCATCACTCAGGGTGGCACCCTGCAGCGCAGGCGACATCAACTGGGCACTGGCGGTGGTTTGTGCGCTTTGCTCCAGCGTAACGGTGACGGTGATCGGTTTACCTTCACGCAGCAAACCAAGTTTGACCTGCTCGCCTGGCGCGGTGGTGCCGATTTTCACCCGCAGTTCGGCAAAGCTGGTGATCGGTTTGTCATTCACTGAGGTGATGATATCGCCAGATTTCACACCCGCTTTCTGGGCTGCTGACTGCGGCAATACTTCAGAGACAAACGCGCCGCGCTGCGCATCAACGTTAAACGCTTTGGCCATGTCAGCAGTCATTTCGGTGCCTTTAATACCGAGCTGGCCACGCTTCACTTCACCATATTTGATCAGCTGCTGGGCAAGATTGATCGCCATGTCGCTGGGAATGGCGAAGCCGATGCCGATATTGCCGCCGCTTGAGGCCAGAATCGCGGTATTAATCCCGATCAGCTCGCCATTGAGATTAACCAGCGCGCCGCCTGAGTTGCCGCGGTTTATCGCCGCATCGGTCTGGATAAAGTTTTCCAGCCCTTCCAGATTCAGGCCGCTACGGCCCAATGCAGAGATGATACCGGAGGTCGCAGTCTGACCCAGACCAAACGGGTTGCCGATCGCTACCGCAAAATCGCCCACTTTTAGCTGGTCGGAATCGGCTACTTTTACCTGCGTCAGGTTTTTTGCGCCCTGGATCTGAATCAGTGCGATGTCGGTCTGCTCATCATGACCGATCAGTTTGGCTTCATATTCACTGCCGTCGCCCAACTGCACATTGATCTTATCCGCGCCGTTGACCACGTGGTTATTGGTCAGCACGTATCCTTTGGCCGCATCAATGATTACGCCCGACCCCAGACCTTCAAACGGCTGTGGCTGATTATTGCCGCCGGGCATCTGGCCAAAGAAGCGTTTCAGCGGCTCAGGAATATCCTGCGCCTGATCGGCCGATTCGGTACCTTCAACGTGAACGCTGACCACGGCGGGCAGCACTTTCTCCAGCATTGGCGCCAGGCTTGGCAGCGGCTGGCCGGCAATTTGTGCTGGTAGCGTCGCCATCGCGTCTGGCGCGGCGGCAAGGCTCATCCCAATACTCAAGGCTAATGCGCTAAACAGTCGTGCTTGTTTTTTCATTGCTACAACGCTCTCGCTGCAAAAAGTGGGGGGAATTACTCAGTGTGACAGTCGTTTGAGGTCAGGGTTCGCAAAAACCGTGGGCGCAGACGGGCTGCGCCCCAAAAAGATTAGTCGCGGGCAGGGCGCTCGCCGCGCAGTAAACCGGATGCCCCTTCAGAGTAGTCGCGCGGCATCTGTACCGGGACCTGATCGTTATCGGCTTCAGCTTCGGTTAACTGATAAGCAAACGGGTTCTTTTCACCCGGCAGATCGGGCAGCAGGTCATTCGACCCTTTCGCCATATGCTGATAGAGCTGACGATAGTCACGCGCCATGTTGTCCAGCAATTCCGCGCTTTGCGCGAAGTGGTTAGTCAGTTCCTGACGGTAATCCGCCAGTTCCGCTTTCGATTTTTCCAGTTCGTACTGCATGCTGCGCTGCTCACGCAATTTCCTGTTGCCAAAACGCATGGCTACTGCGCCGACAATAATGCCTACCACTAAACCAATTAGCCCGTATTCCCAGGTCATAATGACTCCCGTGTTATTTCCGTTGTTCCGTAGGGCATTGCACCATTCCAATAGTAGTCACTATACCCGTTAATCTTATGGATGTGGAACTCTGGAGCGGCATGGCTTAGTGTAGAACGGCCTTTTTTTCGACAACAGCTGTATGAATCAGACAAAATTCAGGGACTCTGAGAGAACAATGCAAACCTCATCTCCGCTTGCCCGCTATGAGCAGGCGCTGTCGCAGGGCGAATTCAAGCCCGATGACGTACAACGTGAAGCCATTACCCGTTTAGACGCGCTCCAGCAAGCACTGGCCGCACGTCAGCAAACTGCTGCGCCTGCGACATCTGGCCTGCTGGGTCGCCTGTCGAAACTGATCGGCAAAGAGAAAAACGAACCCCTGCCACCGCTGCGCGGTTTATATATGTGGGGCGGTGTGGGTCGCGGGAAAACCTGGGTAATGGATCTGTTTTTTCAGTCTATTCCTGGCAATCGCAAACTGCGGCTGCACTTTCATCGCTTTATGTTGCGGGTACACGAAGAGCTGACGCAACTGCAGGGACAGAGCGATCCGCTGCTGATCATCGCCGACCGGTTTAAAGCCGAAACCGATATCCTCTGTTTCGACGAGTTTTTCGTTTCTGACATCACCGATGCGATGCTGCTTGGCACCCTGATGGAAGCGCTGTTTGAACGCGGTATCGCGCTGGTTGCCACCTCAAATATTCCGCCAGACGATCTCTATCGCAACGGGTTACAGCGTGCGCGTTTCCTGCCGGCGATTGAGCAGATCAAAACCCACTGTGATGTGATGAACGTCGATGCCGGCATCGATTACCGGTTGCGGACGCTGACCTCGGCCCATCTGTGGAACTACCCGCTGAATGACAAGACCCACGCTGAAATGGGGCGGATGTTTCAGGCGCTGGCGGGCGGCAAACCGGAACAGGCACCGGTCCTGGAGATCAACCATCGCCAGATGCCGACGCTCGGCGTCAGTGACGGGGTACTGGCGATCAACTTCACCACGCTGTGCGGGGAAGGACGCAGCCAGCATGACTATATTGCGCTCTCGCGTCGCTTCCACAGCGTCTTGCTGCATGATGTGCCGGTGATGATTTATAAGACCGAGGATCAGGCGCGTCGTTTTCTGGCGCTGGTCGATGAATTCTACGAACGCCATGTGAAACTGGTGGTGGCAGCGGAAACCTCGCTGACCGAGATTTATCAGGGCACGCGGCTGAAATTTGAGTATCAGCGCTGCTTATCACGTCTGCAGGAGATGCAGAGCGAGGAGTATCTGCGCCTGCCGCACCTGCCGTGAGAATAAAGCAGATAAATAGTGAAATAGGGTTCGATTTTTGTAACTGACTTCTCTATAATCTTGCGACCCCACGTTACAGCAAAGGATTTTTTTCCCAAATCCTCTGTGTTCCAGTAACTCTATCCGAAGGGGTGGCTTGCTGGTCAAAATGGTCGTGTGAGCCTCAATCGTTTACTTAAGCGTTTGGGATTTCACCAACGTGTAACTTAATTTGGGTAAGCTTTTCGATGAAAACTTTTACAGCTAAACCAGAAACCGTCCAACGTGACTGGTTTGTAGTTGACGCAACGGGCAAAACTTTGGGTCGCCTGGCGACTGAACTGGCGCGCCGTCTGCGTGGTAAGCATAAAGCGGAATACACTCCGCACGTTGATACTGGTGATTACATCATCGTTCTGAACGCAGAAAAAGTTGCTGTAACCGGCAACAAGCGTACTGACAAGATTTACTATCACCACACTGGTCACATCGGTGGTATCAAACAGGCGACCTTTGAAGAGATGATTGCTCGCCGTCCTGAGCGTGTGATTGAGATCGCGGTTAAAGGCATGCTGCCGAAGGGCCCGCTGGGTCGTGCTATGTACCGTAAACTGAAAGTTTACGCAGGCAACGAGCACACCCATGCGGCACAGCAACCGCAAGTTCTTGACATTTAATCGGGATTAAAGGCAATGGCTGAAACTCAAAACTACGGCACTGGTCGCCGCAAAAGCTCTACCGCTCGCGTATTTATTAAGCCGGGTAGCGGTAACATCGTTATTAACCAACGTTCTCTGGAACAGTACTTCGGTCGCGAAACTGCCCGCATGGTAGTTCGTCAGCCGCTTGAGCTGCTGGACCTGGTTGGTAAATTCGATCTGTACGTCACCGTTAAAGGTGGTGGTATTTCTGGTCAGGCTGGTGCGATCCGTCACGGTATCACCCGCGCTCTGATGGAATATGACGAATCTCTGCGTGCGGAGCTGCGTAAAGCTGGCTTCGTTACCCGTGATGCGCGTCAGGTTGAACGTAAGAAAGTCGGCCTGCGTAAAGCACGTCGTCGTCCTCAGTTCTCCAAGCGTTAATTGTTGCTGCTTCGGCAGAGACAATTGGCACAAAAAACCCGCTTCGGCGGGTTTTTTGCTTTCTGCTGCACCGCCGATGCAGGCGGAAAAACGTTAACGGCGCTCCCAATTTCCCCGCAAAGATTCATTCCACGCCCACAAGCTGCCTAAAATCTGGTAAACTCTGTGTCACTTTGCGCCCGCAGGCCGGTGCGTTATGCGTCTCCCCGCCGTCGGGATATTAGTATACGACGCAGCTAACGTGGGTTGCGTGCGAGTTCTATGAGCAAGTGAGTCGCCGGATGGTTGGCTATTCGCAGTAACTTTTTGTGAACAAACTTGGAGGTTTTCATGGCTGTCGCTGCCAACAAACGTTCGGTAATGACGCTGTTTTCTGGTCCTACTGACATTTTCAGCCATCAGGTACGTATTGTCCTGGCGGAGAAGGGTGTCAGCGTAGAGATCGAGCAGGTCGAAATGGATAACCTGCCGCAGGATCTGATTGACCTCAACCCGTATCGCACGGTGCCGACGCTGGTAGATCGTGAGCTGACGCTGTATGAATCACGCATCATCATGGAATATTTAGATGAGCGTTTCCCGCATCCACCGCTGATGCCGGTTTATCCGGTTGCCCGTGGTGAAAGCCGTCTGATGATGCTCCGCATCGAGCAGGACTGGTACAGCCTGATGAGAACCGTTGAGAACAGCAGCGGTCAGGAAGCCGAAGCCGCACGCAAACAACTGCGTGAAGAGCTGCTGGCGATTGCGCCGCTGTTTGGTCGCACACCGTTCTTCATGAGCGAAGAATTCAGCCTGGTCGATTGCTATCTGGCACCGCTGTTATGGCGTCTGCCGTCAATGGGCATCGATTTGATCGGCTCCGGTTCAAAAGAGCTGAAAGGCTACATGAATCGTGTCTTCGAGCGTGACTCTTTCCTCGCTTCATTAACTGAAGCTGAACGTGAAATGCGCCTGCAAGCCCGGGGCTGATTTATGGAAATGTCGCAACTTACCGCACGTCGCCCCTATCTGCTGCGCGCCTTCTACGACTGGTTGCTCGACAACCAGTTAACGCCGCACCTGGTGGTCGACATTAATCTGCCTGGTGTGCAGGTGCCGCTCGAGTATGCGCGCGATGGTCAGATTGTGTTGAACATTGCGCCGCGCGCCGTGGGCAATCTCGATCTGGCTAACGATCAGGTGTCGTTCAACGCCCGTTTCGGCGGCGTTCCGCGTCAGGTTAACGTGCCGATGGCGGCGATTCTGGCGATCTATGCGCGTGAAAATGGCGCTGGAACGATGTTCGAACCTGAGCCGGCCTACGAACTGGCCTCTCAGGAGACGTCAGACGGTCAGGAAGAGACCATGATGTCCGTGATTGATGGCGATCGTCCTGACGATGCCAGCGATGACGAGACACCGCCTGATGACGATCCACCACCGCGTGGCGGACGCCCTTCATTGCGCGTCGTGAAATAACATCCGATACCCGTCCTCACGACGGGTATTTTTTTGCCGGTTGTTAAGGGCAATAAAAAATCCGGCTGCCTGCGCAAGCCGGATGTGTTGTTACGTTGACGCGCGCGAATTAATAGACGTCGCGCAGGTAACGCTTCTCTTTCTTCAGCTGATCGATGTAATCCGCCGCACGTTCACTGGAAAGCCCGCCGAACTGACGCACCACTTCATACAGCGCGCTGTCGACATCTTTCGCCATGCGTGACGCATCACCACAGACGTAGAAATAGGCACCTTCCTGCAGCCAGGCATAAAGCTCTGCGCCCTGTTCCAGCATGCGGGTTTGCACGTAAATCTTCTTCTCCTGATCGCGTGAGAACGCCAGATCCAGCCGGGTCAGCAAGCCGCTGTCGTGCCAGCCGGTCAGCTCTTCGCGATAGATGAAATCATGTTCCTGATGCTGATCGCCAAAGAACAGCCAGTTTTTTCCCTGTGCGCCGGTTGCCTGACGCTCCTGCAAAAAGGCGCGGAACGGGGCGATACCGGTGCCTGGACCCACCATGATCAGCGGGGCGCTGTTATTAGCCGGCACGCGAAATGCTTTGTTTGGCGAAATGAAGATAGCGGGCTTCTCACCACGACGCACGCGTTCGGCCAGATAGGTTGAACAGACACCGCCACGGTTACGGCCACCACTGTGATAACGGACGGAGGCGACGGTCAGGTGTACCTGGTTAGGATGCGCCTTCGAGCTTGACGAGATGGAGTAGGCACGATGCTGCAACGGGCGCAGCAGCGCGACAAATTCCGGTACCGGCAGCGAGCGGGTCAGCTCAAGCTGCAGCAGGTCAAGCGTATCTTTGCCCCAAAGCCACACGCCGAGCGCATCTTTATCGTCGTGCTGCAACACGTGACGCAGTTCCTGGTTGGTGGTGTTCTGTCCGACCCACTCAATCAGCTTGCGCGACGGTTCTGAGATTTCAAACTGATAGGTCAGCAGATCGCCGAGGCTGCGGTCAAAGCCGGGCACCGGCGTCTGGTAATCGGCATTCAGCTGCGTCAGCAGCAGGCTGACCAGCGACGGTTCGTTGACCGGGATAACGCCCAGCGCATCGCCCGCTTCATATTTCAGACCACTGTCGGTCAGATCAAACTCGAAGTGACGAATATCCTTCGCCGACTGCTCGCCTGACAGACGCTTGTTGGTGATCAGCGCCGCAGCGTAAGGATTGGACTTGTTGCTGCCCGGGATCACCGGCGCTTCTGGTGCGCTTTCCAGCACCGTGCCGCTGCTGCCCGCGCTGGCGGCAAACTGCGGCATCGAACTGTTCAGCCATTCGCTGGACGGCTCTTCGTAGTCGATGTCGCAATCAATACGATCGACTACGCGTTTCGCGCCCAGCTGCTCCAGCCGCATATCAATGAATTTACCCGCCTGGCAGAAGCCATCGTAACCAGTATCGCCAATCGCCAGCACGGCAAAGTGCATCTGCTCCAGACGCGGGGCGGTGCTGGCGGAGATGGCATCCCAGAATAACTGGGCGTTGTCTGGCATTTCGCCTTCGCCATAGGTAGACGTGACGATCAGTACGTGACGCATGGTCGCGAACACGTCGAGATCCACATCGCCCAGCGCCTGAACTACCGGCACCAGTCCTTTAGCACGTGCTGATTTGGCGGCGGTTTGCGCCAGCGCTTCCGCGTTGCCGGTTTGCGAACCGTAGAGAATATGCAGTTGGGTGGTGGCGGCGGCGCCGGTACCTGCCGCAGGCTGCTGCTTGTCTTCTAACACCAGTAAACGGGAGTGAAGACCGGCGAGGAAGCCCGCCAGCCAGTATTTCTGATCGCCATTAAAGGGTGCATCTTCTGGAATATAAGGAATTTTCATGGGTACTTTTACTCAATCCCGTTCTCACCCGTCATAAGCGACGCCGCCATCGCAGAGAGCCGCTTCACCTTCCGCACCGCCTGACGTGGTGGCGGGAAACGTGAAGCTTACGCTGCGTGTTACCACGCTTAATCCGGGTAATATCAATTAATAATATTCACGTTCAATCAGGTCAGTCGCCCTGTCAGGACAGTTTTCCCACCGCCGCGGCAATTTCAGGTAACGCTGCACGCGCAAACAGCTCTTCAAAATCAGGCAGATGTCCCAGCACTTCGCGGTTACAGGCGTCCTGATACATGATCCAGCCATACGTCGCCAGGCTGTCCATCGAGCGGATGTTGCGTTGCGTCAGCGCAGCTTTGTAATCGGACATCCGTTTGGTGCCGATCAGGCTGGCCAGTTCATCATCGCTGTAGCTTTCAATCGCTGAGCGGGCATGACGTTGCAGCTTGCTGACCAGCGAAAAATCTTCGGTCATCAGCAGGTTGCGAACCGCTTTTTCTACGGCCGGATCTTCAACCGGCGTGCCTTTTGGCAGTTTGCCCAATGCCAGCTGCTGCGCGAAGCTCAGCACGGTGTAGTTGTTGAGCAGGACAAACATCTCCAGCGTGTCGGTCGCACCGTAAGCCGGTACCGCGCCGTTGGCGATGGTTTTACCCTGACGCCAGGCAGCTTTAAACTTCGCCACCTGATGGCCCGCCAGCGCAGTAGACAGCTCTTCCAGCAAATCTTTGCGGGTTTTGGCCTTCAGGATTTCTCCCCCATCCTGGTAAAGCAGCAGCGAGCGCGGCATGACGTAGACAAAGTGGTGACACTCGGTTTCCCAGTTCTCCAGCAGCCACGCCGCACGCGGGGACTGCGTTGCCTCCAGATGCCAGTTCAGCATGGTCAGCACTGCCTGCTTATGGACCTGCGCCATCTCATCCTGATCGGCGATTGAACCGAACAGCACGGAATCGCCGGCAGCATGGCTGGCCAGTGAACCATAGGGATCGTACTGATAGGCAAAGCCGCCGCTCATGCCATTACCAAACCCTTTACCGAAGGTGCCGAGGTTAAGAATGGCGCCGTTGGTCATGTACTCGCAGCAGAAATCGCCGACCCCTTCAACCACCGCCGTGGCACCGGAGTTACGCACCGCGAAACGGTCACCGGCCTGCCCCTGCACAAACAGGCGTCCACCGGTGGCACCGAACAGTGCGAAGTTACCGATCAGCACGTTGCCATCGCCGTCCTGTGCGCCGCCGCCTGGCGACATCACCACCAGTTCACCGCCACACTGTCCTTTGCCAACGCCGTCGTTACAGGTGCCGTAGTGACGCATCTGCATACCATCGTTGCAAAATGCGCCAAACGACTGACCGGCGGAACCGGAGGTGGAAATTTTCACGCTCTCTGGTGCCAGATAGTGACGGCCACGGTCGTCGGCCAGCACCGCCGGCATCGCCTGCAGTTGTTCTGCGCTCAGTTGATGGTTCAGCATCCGCTCAATATCGATCGCCAGCTGGCCGCCGACGCTCTTGTTGCGGTTGTTGAGTACCACGTTATCGCCCAGCGTGATGTCAGGCTTACGCTGTTCAACCAGCGCCAGTTTCAGTTGTTCTACCCAGCCATCATCCAGCTCGAAATCTTTTTCGAGGTAAACCGGATGTTCGATTTTCAGCTCCGGTACCACGGTCAGCATGGCGCGCAAATCGAGTTTGCCGACTTCCAGTGGGTGATCCATCAGGTGCAGCAGATCAGCGCGGCCGCGTGCTTCACGCAGCGAACGTAATCCCATCCGCGCCAGAATCTCACGGACTTCATGCGCGACATTGAGGAAGTACTGCGCCAGCTGGCGTGGATCGCCATCAAAGGCTTCGGCATTGGTGGTTAAGCCCGCCGGGCATTTGACGTTACAGTTTTTCGCCATCACGCATTTCAGCATCATCAGGGCGGTCGTACCGAATTCAAAACTGTCGCCGCCCAGCAGCGCTGATTTCACCACGTCGCTGCCGGTTTGCTGAGCGCCTGAACAGCGCAGCAGCACTTTGTCACGCAGGCCGTTGGCGCACAGCGCCTGATGCACTTCTGCGATGCCGATTTCCGCTACGCGGCCGGTGTATTTCAGGCTGGTAACGGAGGCCGCGCCGGTGCCGCCGGTGTTGCCGGCTACGTTGATGACGTCAGCACCCGCTTTGGCAACGCCAACCGCGATGGTGCCAATGCCTTCCGACGAAACCAGCTTGACGATCACCCGTACCCGCGCGGCTTTACAGTCATGGATCAGCTGCGCCAGATCTTCAATCGAGTAAGTATCGTGATGCGGTGGCGGTGAGACCAGCTCAACGCCAGGCGTACCGCCACGGGCCGCGGCAATTTCCACCGTGACTTTAGCGGCCGGTAACTGGCCACCTTCGCCAGGCTTGGCACCCTGACCAATTTTAATTTCCAGCTCTTCCAGCATCGGATCGGCAAGGTAGGCCGCCCAGACGCCGAAGCGACCCGAAGCCAGCTGTTTGATGCGCGATGCACGGATGGTGCCGTGACGCGAGTAGTGTTCGCCACCTTCACCGCAGTTGCTCATGCCGCCGACCATATTGGTACCGTGTGCCACCGCCTCATGAGCAGGTGCCACCAGCGCACCGTGACTCATCGCACCGGAAGCAAAGGTGCGGGTGATTTCACAGGCGGGCTGAACCTCGCTGAGCGGCAGTGAGGGCAGGGTGGTGAAAATACGCGACAGATAATCGGCCGCTTTGCCGTAAGCGGTCACTTTCAGGCCGCCATCGACCACTTCACTGCTCTCGATATCGTCGTTAAACCGCAACTTCAGTGCGCGTGACAGGTTCTGCAGACGCTCATGCTCTGGCTTCAGGCCAGCAATCGCATCGGTCAGGCGCAGCATAAAGTGATTCAGGCTGCCATCCACCGCTTCACAGACCAGGCCGCGGATCGCAAAGCCGTTGTTGGTCAGCGAGTAGCGTCCCAGCTTACGGCGGAACTCCGCTTCACTGTCGATGTGGGTCAGGTCAGCCGGGAAGGTCAGAATATCGCGCAGCGCCGCCGGGCGACGTTTACGCTCTTCATACATCAGGCTTGAGAACTGACGGTAATCGGCGGTGATAGTGAAATTGTTGATCACCTCATCCGGAATGCGCTCGAAGCTGCTGTCTTTAAAGGTTTCTGGCTTGATGCCAAAGGCGTTATCGAGCTTCGCCAGCGTCATCAGGCGGATAAAGTTATCCTCTTCACGCGCTTTATCGGCGAAGCGGATCGGCTCCTCAGTCATATCAATAAAGGTGCGTACCGCAATGGTGCCGTACGAGTGACCGGCGCCTTCGGCACGTTCTTTAAACAGACCGAGCAACGGCACTTCAGATTCACCCTGAATTTTCAGGGCGCTCTGATGCCAGTCGACCGCCATCTGCGCGATGGTGGCAAAACCGGCGCCGCCCACCGGCGTTTTAATATTCGGGAAGTACTTTTTCAGCACCGGATCGTCGGTGTTGAGGAAGTTTGGCTCAAAGAATTCGCCGCTGCTGTAGCTTTCAACGGTGCAGAGACCCACTTTGCCCATGGTTTTCATTAATGCTTTTTCAGCCGCTTTGGCATAGCGTTTAAAGGCTTTATTGCCTTCTTCACCTTCACCGAACTTCTCTTCCGCACGCATCTGCACGCCGAGCGGATAGATAGCGGAGGCACCAAAGCCCAGCGTGGCGGCAATGTGGTGCGATGAAATGCTCTGACCGCTTTCCACCACCAGCGACACATCCAGACGCAGACCTTCCTGCACCAGACGCTGGTTGATGGCAGAGACCACCAGCAGCATCGGAATTGCTGCCTGTTTAGAGGAGATGTGGCGATCGGTCAGCACCGCGATGCCGCCCTGGCTGCGGGCAAAATCAACCACCTGCTGTGCCAGATCGTCAATCGCCTTCTCCAGCGCGTTGGCGTTAGCGGTGGTGCTCAACAGATCTTTGCCAATAACCGGCTCATACAGCATCTCAAAGCGGGCGTACGGCGCGACATCCTGCTCACGTAAACGCAGCATATCGAGATGGCTCAGGATCGGCGAAGGCACCACAATCTGGCGGCCTTTGCTGCGACCGAGATGCGGTTTGGCACCCAGCGCGACCCGCAGCGTCATGCCATCCACTTCACGGATAGAGTCCAGCGGCGGGTTAGTCACCTGGGCGAAGCGCTGAGAGAAATAGTGCGCCATGCCGCCTTCATGATCGGACAGACCGTTAATTGCGTTGCCGTAACCCATGGCGGAGATTTTCTCTGCGCCGGTGTTCAGCATCGGGTCCATCATGAACTTGAAGCTTTCCTGGTTGTAGTAGTAGGCCACAAAGCGCTGATAGGTTTTCAGGTCACCGCGATAGCGCAGCGGTGAACCTTGCTGCTCAGCCGGAATGGCGGGCAGGTCTTCCAGTCCGACGCGCGCCTCGCGCAGCAGAGCTGGATAATCTTTTTCGGCAGCCAGTTTTTCCAGCGCCTGTACCGTGGTGTAGCTGCGTTTTTCGCGATGATCGAAGTAGAGCATGCCACCGGCCTCAATACGGCCGCGACGCAGCACACTTTCCGGCGGGAAGGCAATCTGGCCCGCTTCGGACATCGCACCGATATACTCTGCAGTTTCTACTGAACGCAGCGGACGCAGGCCGAGACGGTCAAGACGCGCCCCAATCACTTCGCCATTACCAAAGATTAACGCAGCCGGACCGTCGTTCTTCTCTTCATACAGCGAGAAGTACTCCAGCATAGCGCGCACTTCCGGCGATAACGCACTGTCGTTTTCCCAGGCAGGCGGCATCATCGAGACCACTGCGGTGATCAGATCGAGGTTATCTTCCATCAGACGGCTATGGATGCTCTGATCGAGACGTGAGCTGTCCGACTGGCCTTTCGGCCGCACAATTTTCTTGCCGCGCGCCAGCGCCAGCGCCGATTCGGCGATGCGGTTCTTACGGTCGGTATTCAGTTCACCGTTGTGCGCCATCAGGCGGAACGGCTGCGCCATGGTGGTGTGCGGATCGGTGTTGGTTGAGAAGCGGGTATGGAAAAACAGCCCGCGCACCTGATGATCGGGGTCGGTCAGATCCCTGAAGTAAGGGATCACTTCATTGGAATTCAGACGGGCTTTAAAAACCTGGGTGCGTGAAGAGAGCGACAGCGGATAGAGACCGCCAAATTCACTCTCGGTAAAAGCCCGGGCTTCGATGGTTAACAGGGCGCGATAAATGCGTTGTTCGAAGTCGTTTTGGTCGGCCACGTCCTGCGGCGCAGTGAAAATCCACTGCAGAATCGGTAACTGGAACTGCACTGCCGCCGGACGCGTCACGCTGCTGTCGAGCGGCATGTCACGTTTCATGATCACCGGCAGATTAAAGCTGCTCAGCGTTTCATCGACCAGACGTTCTGCGTTAGCGCGCAGGTCGGCATCTTTCGGCACGAAGAAGTTGCCGACGCCGAAGCGGCCCGCTTCCAGCGGCTGGCCGGTAATTTTACGGAAGAAGTGCAGGGAGAGATCAACGTTGACCCCGGCGCCGTCGCCCACGCCTTCAGCCGACATGCCGCCACGATGCGGTACGGTGCACAGGGCGCTGTGCGCCATCTGCAAAATCTCATGGGTCTGCTCGCCGTCCTTACGCGTTATGAAACCTACACCACAGCTATCACTGCCTGCTGTTGGATCATACAAGCCATAGGAATGAGGTTTGTTAGTGGACATTGAGGGTCTCCTTAAACTGCTTTTGACATTACCTGCACTGTTTCAGGGTCTGAGCGCAACTGAGGCGCACTTCATTTTCATCGCCATGCTCTGTCGAGCGCGCGTCATAGCCCTGAGCATTTCTCTCCAGACATCGGTGAAACGTCCTTAATTGAGCTGCTCTTCGATTTCCGGTCTCTTAAAGGAGATGACTTAAACCACGCGGGAGTCTTCTTGTTGCATAGATATGCCGAGACACTGGCCCGTCAGGAAAGCTTTCAGCGGATTTCCAACTTATCGGGAAAGCGTAATCAGGTCAAATGAGGGCCTTAGCCGAGGTTATTGTGCTGTTTTTGATGCTAAGCTTATGAATTAAAAAGATAAAGAGGTTTAAATTATGGTGCTTTAGCCGGTGGCAATCGCCTGATAAATGTGAACTGACTCACTGTAGTGCAGCCGTTAGATCTCTGCACCATGCTGGTGAGTAGGGCTTTAACAGCATTTAATGCTGTTCCGCACCGCTGTTGCACAGCATGTATCTGTTTTTCTTATGTCCGATTATTTGAATGAAACAGCCGGGGGTTATAAGAAAAATTAATCGGGCTGGATGTGCTTAAAACAGCATTAAAGATGAATGAGTATTCATAAAAAGGAATGAGCCTGCGCAACAGAACGTCGACAGGATATTGAAAAAACACCGGGCAAAGGATGCGCCGTTTTTAGCAGCGGCCTTACAGATTATTCATTTGGCACACGCAGTCAAGGGTTTTAAGCCGGTTGTCATAAACGTCGCCGAACAACCGGGCCGATGCACCATAAAAGCGCACTACATCGCTTATCTTCCGCTGCGGCGTTGCGACGTCGGCCGGTTAATTACGCTATCATGAGGCTGTTTCTCTTCCAGGGAGTTTTTATGAAACAAATTCGGCTGTTGGCACAATATTACGTGGATTTGATGGTGAAGCTTGGACTGGTGCGGTTCTCGCTGCTGCTGGCCTCGGCGCTGGTGGTGCTGGCGATGATTGTCCAGATGGCGGTCACCATGGTACTGCGTGGGCATGTCGAGAGTATCGACATGGTGCGATCGGTGTTCTTCGGGCTGTTGATCACCCCGTGGGCGGTCTATTTCCTGTCGGTGGTGGTCGATCAGCTGGAGGAATCGCGACAGCGGCTGGCGAGGCTGGTGGATAAACTGGAAGAGATGCGCACCCGCGACCTGGAACTGAATCAGCAGATGAAAGAGACCATCACCCAGCTGAATCAGGAGATCACCGACCGTAAAAAAGCGGAGCAGGCGCGTGAGCAGGTGATGGATAAGCTGCGTGAAGAAGTGACGCGGCGCGAACAGGCGCAGATTGAACTGGAGCAGCAATCCTCCTTCTTGCGTTCGTTTCTTGATGCGTCGCCGGATCTGGTGTTCTATCGCAACATCGACAAACAGTTCTCCGGCTGTAACCGCGCGATGGAACTGCTGACCGGTAAAAGTGAAAAACAGCTTATCGGCCTGACGCCACGCGATATCTACGATGATGAAGCGGCCACTAAAGTGCTGGAAACCGATGAGAAAGTGTTCCGCCACAACGTCTCCCTGACTTATGAACAGTGGCTGCAATATCCGGACGGGCGCAAAGCCTGTTTTGAAATCCGCAAAGTGCCTTATTACGACCGCGTCGGCAAACGCAGCGGGCTGATGGGATTTGGCCGCGATATAACCGAGCGTAAGCGCTACCAGGACGCGTTAGAGAACGCCAGCCGGGAGAAGACCACCTTTATCTCTACTATCAGCCACGAGCTGCGTACGCCGCTTAACGGCATTGTCGGACTGAGCCGTATTCTGCTCGATACCGATCTGAATCAGGAACAGCTGAAATACCTGAAAACCATCCACGTCTCTGCCATCACGCTGGGCAACATCTTCAATGATGTGATTGAAGTGGACAAGATTGAGCGGCGTAAGGTGCAGCTGGATAATCAGCCGCTCGACTTCACCAGCTTCCTCGCCGATTTAGAAAACCTGTCCGGCCTGCTGGCGCAGCCAAAAGGGCTGAAGTTTGTCCTCGCACCACAGTTACCGTTGCCGCACATGATCTCCACCGACGGCACCCGTCTGCGGCAGATTTTGTGGAACCTGATTGGCAATGCCGTCAAGTTCACCCAGCAGGGCGAGATCGTAGTGCGGGTGGCGTATCAGCAGGATGAAACGCTGCGCTTTGAGGTACAGGATTCCGGTATGGGCATCCGCCAGGAGGAGCAGGACAAAATCTTCGCCATGTACTATCAGGTGAAGGATCAGCACGGCGGCAAACCGGCTACCGGCACCGGCATTGGCCTGGCGGTATCCCGCCGGCTGGCACAGGCGATGGGCGGCGATATCCGGGTGCAAAGCGCGCCGGGGCAGGGCTCCTGCTTCACCGTTGAGATCAAAGCGCCACGCATTGCTGAAGAGGTGGAAGATGAAGGCGTGGATGACAGCCTGCCTCTGCCGGCGCTGCACGTGCTGCTGGTGGAAGATATCGAACTGAACGTGATTGTGGCGCGCTCGGTGCTGGAGAAGCTGGGCTGCAGCGTCGAGGTGGCGATGACCGGCAGCGACGCGCTGGCGATGTTTGACCCGCTGGAGTTCGATCTGGTGCTGCTGGATATTCAGTTACCGGACATGACCGGTCTGGATGTGTCGCGGGCGATCCGCCAGCAGCACCAGAGCATCCATCTGCCGCCGCTGGTAGCATTGACCGCCAATGTGCTGAAGGACAAAAAAGAGTATTTCGATGCCGGAATGGATGATGTGCTCAGCAAGCCACTGGCGGTACCGGCGCTGACCGCCATCATCAAAAAGTTCTGGGATTATCAGGCGGAGCCGGAGGAGGCGTTGCCGCACGAAGCCGCAGATAAAAGCCAGACGCTGCTGGATATCCCGATGCTGGAGCAGTATCTCAATCTGGTCGGGCCGAGCCTGATTACCCAAAGCCTGACGATGTTTGAAAAGATGATGCCAGGCTATCTTGAAGTGCTCGAATCTAATCTGATGGCGCGCGATCAAAAAGGCATCGCCGAAGAGGGGCACAAAATCAAGGGCGCGGCGGGATCGGTAGGGTTACAACATCTGCAGCAGCTGGCGAAACAGATCCAGAGCCCGGAACTGCCAGCCTGGTGGGATAACGTGGTTGAATGGATTGATGAGCTGAAGCACGAGTGGCGACACGATGTGCAGGTATTGCGCGACTGGGTTGCGGAGCAGGAAGCGTCGTCCGCCAGAAAAAAATGACCCCAGCCGAGGCCGGGGTGCGCGAATACTGCGCCAACACCAGGGAAAAAGTAGCGGTTGCTATGCTTTGAGTAATAAACGCAGCCGCATGGTATTGGTTAACACTGCCTTCACCTTAGCAAATTCATCTTAACGTGTTAGAAGATTCATTAAAATGTGTGATGTTGAGCAGCGTTTAAATACAGAAAACATTAATTTGGCAACACAGTCAAGCAAGGAATCATTTTCTGCGTTGTATTGCGGTTATTTTAATCAGTTATCCCACTTTTTGCGCGCTTTTAACCCGGCGATAGCCGGGTTGCTGGCCCTGTCACCCCTTAAAGCGAAGCGGCGGACGAATCTGAGCTATTAATGCTGCTAACGCGCTGATATTGCTCACCACCGGCGCAAAATGGCGTGATTTATCCAAAACGTTTTGGAAAGAGAAAAAAGATTTCGCTTATTTACGCTTCCACCCATCAGGTCGGACCTTAACCGGTGGCGAAAGCTTAAGCGACAGACGGTCAATGACCGCGCTATTCTGGCAAGAAATTTACCGGTTATCGGCATGATTTCGGCCAATTAGTGAAAAATACCGAAGACATAAAAACAGGATAGTTAAGCAATGCAAACCATTAAAATTAGTGCTTATTACTAATTATTAAGTGTTTATCTGGAAAGGTAATTAACGGTCGCGGCGAATGGAACCGATTCCTTTCTGACGGAAGTGCTTGAACTATTTCGATCTGTTGCAGCTTTTTAATGCAAAATGTCGACCTGATGTCTGGAAACTGCACGGTCATTTTCACCGATAAAGGCAATAAAAGGTTTTTTTGCGCACTGATTACGCGAGTAATTGATTAACGCCTGAAACAAGTATGGGAAGATTGCATGAGTAAGCATAAAGGAAGCGCCGGACAACGTATTAAACGGATTGCTGTGCGTATTATTCTGGCGTGGCTGGGCATCTGGCTGGCAGGGATTTTGCTGTTTTCATTTTTACCGGTGCCGTTCTCCGCGGTTATGGTTGAGCGCCAGCTCGGTGCCTGGCTTCGCGGCGACTTCAGCTATGTTGCCCATTCGGATTGGGTCGGACACGATGAAATTTCGCCGTGGATGGGCCTGGCGGTGATTGCGTCTGAAGATCAAAAGTTTCCGACCCACTGGGGATTTGACGTCGCGGCGATCGAGTCGGTGCTGGATAACAGCGATAGCCGGATGCGTGGTGCATCTACCCTGTCGCAGCAGACGGCCAAGAACCTGTTTCTGTGGGATGGGCGGAGCTGGGTGCGTAAAGGGCTGGAGGCGGGCCTGACGGTGGGCATTGAGACCGTCTGGACTAAGCGACGTATTCTGACCGTCTATCTGAATATCGCCGAATTCGGGCCTGGGGTGTTTGGTGTGGAGGCGGCGTCACAGCGCTATTTCCACAAGCCAGCCAGCCGATTGACCGCTGGCGAAGCGGCGTTGCTGGCCGCGGTGCTGCCTAATCCTATCCGCTTCCGTGCTGCAACGCCGTCTGGCTATGTACGGCAGCGGCAGCAGTGGATCCTGCGTCAGATGCGCCAGCTTGGCGGGGAAGGATTTTTACAGCGTAACCGGCTGGACTGAGGGTTAATCCTCGTCGAAACCCGCTTCAAACAGCTCAATGACCGCTGCCAGCGCCGGGATCTCTTCCGGCCCGCTGGCTTCGATTTCAATGTGGCCGCCCTGAGCTGAATCGAGCATCAGCAGCGCAATCACGCTGCTGGCTTCGGCTTCGGTGCCGGCTTCATTGCGCAGCAGCACTTCAGCGTCAAAGCTCTGTACCAGTTCAAACAGCTTCATTGCCGGTCGGGCATGCATACCCAGTTTATTTTTGATTTCGACAGTTTGCTTAACGGTCATGATTTACGCTTTTCCAACGTACGGTGACGTGACTGTACATTCTTGCCGCGTGAACGGAAGTAGTCCGCCAGCTGTTCTGCAATATAGACCGAACGATGTTTCCCGCCGGTACAGCCGATAGCGACAGTCAGATAACTGCGGTTGTTGGTTTCCAGCATCGGCAACCACAGTTCCAGATAACTGCGGGTCTGATAGATGAAGTTGTGCACTTCGGTATGGCGATCGAGAAAGGCAGCCACCGGACGATCGAGGCCGGTCATCGGGCGCAGCTTAGGGTCCCAGTGCGGATTCGGCAGGAAGCGCACGTCAAACACATAATCGGCATCAATCGGGATGCCGTGCTTGAAGCCAAACGACTCAAACACCATCGTCAGCTCACGTTCACGCTTGCCCAGCAGCCGGGTACGCAGCATCTCTGCCAGTTCGTGGACCGACATTTCTGAGGTATCGATGATCAGATCGGCCCGTGAACGCAGTGGCTCCAGCAAATCACTCTCTTCATCAATGGCACTTTCCAGCGACAGATTTTTACTGGAGAGCGGATGCAGACGGCGGGTGTCGCTGTAGCGGCGAATCAGGGTATTACGATCGGCATCAAGAAACAGCAACTGGGGTGAAAATGAGTCGGGCAGGTTATTCAGCGCGGTTTCAAAAATCTCAGGGGATTCAGGCATGTTGCGTACGTCGATGCTCACCGCTGCCGAGATGTTGCGCTCCGCCAGCGAGTTCGCCAACTCGGGCAACAGCACCACCGGCAGGTTATCGACGCAGTAAAAACCCATATCTTCCAGCGCGCGTAGCGCCACTGACTTCCCCGAGCCTGACCGACCGCTCACGATCATCAGCACCATGACCTTCTCTCCCGTTTTAAAACCGGCACGCGGCCGGTAAAGACGCTTTACTGCTCTGACTGGCCTTCTGTGATAATGGCATAGAGCTCTTCATCACTTTGCGCGGCGCGCAGACGGCGACAGACGGTTTTATCCGCCAGACGCTTCGCCACCAGTGAAAGGGTGTGCAGGTGAGTTTTGCACTGGTCAGCCGGTACCAGCAGGGCAAACAACAGATCGACCGGCTGATTATCAACGGCATCAAACGCGATCGGCTGTTCAAGGCTGATAAACACCCCGACAGCACGTAGCGTATCCTCTTCCAGTTTACCGTGTGGAATGGCAATGCCGTTGCCAATACCGGTACTGCCCATGCGTTCACGGGTGAGGATCGCTTCAAAAAGCGTCTGGTGCGGCAGGTTGAGCTGCTTAGCGGCCAGTTCGCTGATGATTTCCAGCGCGCGTTTTTTGCTCTGGCAGTGTACGCCGCTGCGGGTGCAGTCAGGCGAAAGCACTGTGCTCAATTCCAGTGTTAGATCGTTGTTCATTATCGTTTCACTTGCGAGTTAACCTGGCCATCAGCCACCAGCGTATCAAGATGCTGGCGGTAAATGGCGCTTGCTTAGATGACAAAACGGGGCGGATTATCCGCCCCATCCTGTCGGCTCTGCGCGGCAGGCGCGCGTAGCTAGCGTGAAGGTTAGTGTTTTTTCAGTTTATCTTTGTGTTTGGTCAGCTGACGGGCGAGCTTGTCGATCAACCCGTCAATCGCCGCATACATATCTTCCGCTTCGGACGTGGCGTGCAGCTCGCCACCGTTTATGTGCAGCGTTGCGTCAGCCACCTGGGTGACTTTCTCAACTTTCAGCACAATATAAACCTGATTGATATGTTCGAAATAGTGTTCCAGTTTGGCAAATTTACCGCTGACGAAATCGCGCAGTGGTGCGGTGATTTCAACATTTTGCCCGGTAAGGTTCAGCTGCATAGGTCTTCCTTCTCATTTCTGTCAAACCAGCTGTTTGCGCTGGTTCGATGGCGGGATGGATAAAGACTCGCGGTATTTGGCGACGGTACGACGTGCCACCATGATCCCTTGATCAGATAACATGGAGGTGAGTTTACTGTCGCTCAAGGGTTTGGCTGGATTTTCCGCCGAGATTAATTTTTTCACCAGTGCGCGAATGGCTGTCGATGAGGCTTCGCCGCCACCTTCAGTATTCACGTGACTGGAGAAAAAGTACTTCAGTTCAAAAATGCCTCGCGGACTGTGCAGATACTTTTGCGTAGTGACGCGGGAAATGGTCGATTCGTGCATCTCAACCGCCTGGGCGATATCGGCCAGCACCATCGGGCGCATAAACTCTTCGCCCTGTTCAAAGAAGGCCTGCTGCTGCTCGACAATACAGCGTGTCACTTTCAGCAGCGTATCGTTGCGGCTTTCCAGGCTTTTAATCAGCCAGCGCGCTTCCTGCAGGTTGCTGCGAATGAACTGACTGTCGCTGTCGTTACGCGTCGCCCCGCTCATGGCGGCATACTGCTGGTTGATCTTGAGGCGCGGGACGCTGTCGGCGTTCAGTTCAACCGTCCAGCGGCTGCCGACTTTCCGCACCAGCACGTCGGGGATCACATATTCCGGTTCACCGGTATTAATTGACTGACCGGGACGCGGGTCCAGCGACTGAATTAACATCATCGCCTCTTTCAGCACCTCTTCTTTGAGGCGCGTCACCCGCATCAGGCTGCGAAAATCGTGGTTGGCCAGCAGATCCAGATGTTCGCTGACGATCAGGCGGGCTTCCGCCAGCATCGGCGTCTCGGGCGTATATTGTGACAGCTGCACCAGCAGACAGTCGCGCAGATCGCGCGCACCGACGCCAACCGGATCAAAGCGCTGAATGCGTTTCAGCACCGCTTCGACTTCATCGGCCTCAAGCTCATCGTTGCCGATGCTGTCGAGGATCTCGTCAAGCGAAACGGTGAGGTATCCGGTATCGTCGATCGCATCCACGATCGAAGTGGCAATGGCGCGGTCAGTATCGCTAAATGGCGTTAGCTCAACCTGCCACATCAGGTAATCCTGCAGTGACTGGGTGGTTTCGCCCTGATAAACCGGTAACTCATCATCCTGATAATCGGTACCGGTCCCGGATGGCGTGCCGGCGGTGTAGATTTCGTCCCAGGTCGCGTCCAGCGGCAGCTCGTCAGGCATCTCTTTCTGCTCAAGCGCTTCACGGGTATCCAGCGCTTCGCCTTCGGGAGCCTCACGAGAGTCGATTTCATCATGCAGGTCGGTTTGTTCAAGCAGCGGATTACTTTCCAGTGCCAGCTGTAACTCCTGCTGGAGTTCAAGCGTAGAGAGTTGCAGCAGACGAATCGCCTGCTGCAACTGCGGTGTCATCGCCAGCTGTTGGCTGAGCCTGAGTTGCAAACCTTGCTTCATAGACAGGATGGTAGTTCCCAGGTAAACATCAGTATTTACGACACCTTATCAGAGTCTGAACTCTTCACCCAAATAAACCCGCTTAACCTGCTCATCTGCCAGAATTTCATTCGGCGTACCGTGCGCGATCAGGTGGCCCTGACTGACGATATATGCCCGTTCGCACACCGCTAAGGTTTCGCGCACGTTATGGTCGGTAATCAACACGCCAAGGCCGCTGTCACGCAAATGCTCAATGATTTTCTTGATGTCGATGACCGAGATCGGGTCCACACCCGCAAACGGTTCATCCAGCAGGATAAATTTAGGGTTGGCGGCCAGCGCGCGGGCGATCTCGACCCGGCGACGTTCACCGCCGGAGAGCGCCTGACCCATGCTGTCGCGCAGGTGCTCAATGTGAAACTCTTCCATCAGCTCGTTGGCGCGATCCTGACGCTGCTCTTCGGTGAGGTCGTCACGGATTTGCAGAACCGCCATCAGGTTATCGTAGACGCTGAGGCGACGGAAAATAGAGGCCTCCTGCGGCAGATAGCCGATACCGCGACGCGCACGGGCATGCAGCGGCAGGATACTGATATCTTCGTCATCGATAATAATGCGGCCCGCATCGCGCGGCACAATGCCGACCACCATGTAAAAGGTGGTGGTTTTACCGGCACCGTTGGGACCCAGCAGGCCGACAATCTCGCCGGACTTTACCTGCAGACTGACATCTTCTACCACGCGACGGCCTTTATATGCCTTCGCCAGGTTTTCTGCGATTAATGTGGCCATAGCTATCAGTTACTCTTCTTTCCGCTGTTGGACGAACCTTTATCCTGCAGTTGCGACGGCACCAGCACGGTGGTGACGCGCTTATTCTGGCCCTGGCTGTAAGCCTGCATTTTCTGCTCTTTCACCAGATAGGTAATGCGATCGCCCTTGATGTTGCTGTCCTGCTGCTCAATGAAGGCGTTGCCGGTCAGTTCAACAAAGTCGTTAGCCAGTTCATAGTGCAGTTTTGCCGCATGGCCCTGCACCGGTTTGCCGCTGTCCTGCATCTGGTAGAAGGTGGCAGGATTGCCGTACGCATCGACGATGGTTTTCTTGCTGTCGCCGCCCGGACGGGTCACCACCACTTTATCAGCGGTGATTTTGATCGAACCCTGAGTGACGATAACGTTGCCGGTAAAGGTCGCGACATTGCCCTGCAGATCCAGCGCCTGGTTCTGCGAGTCAATATTGACGGGCTTATCCGAGTCACCGGTCAGGGCCAGCGCAGGCACGCTGCTCGCCAGCAGCATGCTGGCGAGTAAAAGCTTAAGGCTATTTTTGTTCATTTTGAATTTCATAAGAAGTTTTGACCTTTTCGATTAACTCGGCGTTTTTTGTCCGTAAATTGCCGCGCATTTTCATGCCGGTGGAGTTAAAACTGCGGCCATACAGCGTCACCTGGTCGTCAGAGGTAACGTCCTGAGTGACAAGGTTAACCTGCGCATTGTCGGTTTTGACCCGGTCAAGCTGGGAATCCTGTGTCAGCGTATTCAGTTCCACATGACCATACAGATAAAGCATACGATCTTTGGTGAGCTTTGCTTTGTCGGCACGGAGTGTCCAGGTCGGCACTTTATTTTCGTCGTAGGTGGTCATCACCGGATTATCGAACCAGCTCAGTTCCTGATCCGAAAAGTAGGTCACTTTATCGGAAACCAGCTTATACGACAGTGCACCCTGTGGGTTATAAACCACGGTGTGGGAATCCGCACTGGTATAGGTCGGTGCCTGGTTATCGGTGGCAACCGGCGTATTCTCATCCTGGTTGGTAAGATTCCAGCCGATTAAAACCAGTGCAATCAAGGTCAGAATCAGCGTCATCCAACGCCTGCTTTTACTCATACTGATTGCCCTTTGGCATCCTCAAATTTGTCCTGCGACATTAAGATCAGGTCGCAAACTTCACGTACCGCGCCACGTCCGCCCGCAATGCGCGTCACGTAGTGCGCGCGCGGCAACAGCACCGGATGTGCATCCGCAACCGCCACGCTTAATCCCACTTTTGCCATCACCGGCCAGTCGATCAGGTCGTCACCAATATAGGCGACCTGTTGATCGGAAAGAGACAGTTTATCCAGAAGTTCGCCATAGGCCAAAAGCTTATCCGATTGTCCCTGATAAAGATGACGAATGCCGAGCGTTTTACAGCGATCTTCCATCAGGCGGGCATTCCGGCCGGTAATAATAGCCACTTCCACATCTGAGGTCAGCAGGCAACGAATACCGTAGCCGTCGCGCACATTAAACGCCTTCAGCTCTTCACCATTATTGCCCATGTAGATCACCCCGTCGGACATCACGCCATCGACGTCGCAAATCAGCAGGCGAATCTGGCTGGCGCGAGCCATCACCTCGGCGCTGACCGGGCCATAGCAGGTATCAATCGGGGGAGTTGCCAGTTGCATTGTCTTTTCCTGTTCAGACTACGCCAGCGCGCAGCATGTCATGCATATGTACCACACCGAGCAGATGGTCGTCATCGGCGACCAGGATCGAGGTAATGTTTTTGGTTTGCATCAGGTTGAGCGCTTCAACCGCCAGCATGTTCGGCCGCACGCGAATGCCGCCTGGCGTCATCACTTCACCTATGGTGGCGCGCTGGAAATCGATACCCATATCGAAGATGCGGCGCAGGTCACCATCGGTAAAGATGCCTTCAATCTTCATCAGATCGTCAACAATCACCGTCAACCCGAGGTTTTTGCGGGTAATTTCCAGCAGCGCATCACGCAGCGAGGCATCGCGCGTGACGTGCGGCAGTTCATCGCCGCTGTGCATGATATCGGCCACGTGCAGCAGCAGTTTACGTCCGAGTGCGCCGCCGGGGTGGGAGAGCGCAAAGTCTTCGGCGGTGAAGCCGCGCGCTTCCAGCAGTGAAACGGCCAGCGCATCGCCCATTACCAGCGTGGCGGTAGTGCTGCTGGTGGGAGCCAGACCGAGCGGGCACGCCTCCTGCGGGACACTGACGCACAGATGCACATCGGCAGCCCGGGCCATCGCACTTTCTGGCCGGCCGGTCATGCAGATCAGGGTGATATTCTGCCGCTTTAGCACCGGAATCAGCGCGAGAATTTCATTCGACTCGCCGCTGTTGGAGATGGCAATCACCACGTCATTCTTGCTGACCATGCCGAGATCGCCATGGCTGGCTTCCGCCGGATGAACGAAAAAGGCGGGCGTGCCGGTGCTGGCAAAGGTGGCGGCCATTTTTTTGCCAATGTGGCCTGACTTGCCCATCCCCATCACCACCACTTTACCCTGGCAGGCGTAAATCCGGGCGCAGGCGCGGGCAAAATCGTCGTTAATGTACTGATCGAGCTGCTCCAGACCTTCGCGCTCGATGCGCAATACCGCTTTGCCTGCGCGCTGGAAATCAAAAACTGCCGGTTGCTGATATGACATGGTCAGTCTGTCCTTGTTAGCCGTCCATGAACGCTGGCTGTACCCACAGCAGCGTCACCCAGACGAAGAAACCACAGAGTAAAAGTGCGCCTGCCGTACGGCCAACGCGTCGGCGACGTAACAGGCAGAGCAGGGCGAACAGTACGCTGACGCCGAGCATCACCCAGTAATCACGGGCGAACGCGTGGTAATCGATGCTGCCAGGATGCATCAGCGCCGGCAGGCCGAGTACGATAGCAATATTATAAATGTTGGCGCCGATCAGGTTACCGATCGCGATATCATCTTCGCCTTTCAGCGCACCAGCAATCACCGTCGCCAGCTCGGGCAGGCTGGTGCCGACGGCAATCAGCGTCAGACCCATCACCAGTTCACTGACGCCAAAATAGTCGGCAAACACCGTGGCGTTGTCGATCACCATCCGGGTCGACATCGGCAGGATAATCAGGGCGACGGCCAGCCAGAGAAACGCCACCGTGTTGCCGCTCTCTTCGCGCGGTAATTCCGCCAGCTGTTCACGGGTCAGGGTGTCGTTGTTATCACGTTCCGCTTTACGCGCGATGCGGATCACCACCATCAGATAAACCGCGGCGATGGCGATCAATCCAATGCCATCCAGTCGGCTAAGCTGGTTATCAAACAGCATAAAACCGCTGAGCAACGTCACCAGCAGCATTAAAGGGAGTTCACGACGAATCAGATTAGAGTGTACGCTGAGTGGATGCATTAACGCAGCGGCACCCAGGATCAGTAAAATGTTGGTAATATTCGAGCCCAGCGCGGTACCGACAGCAAGATCCATCTGGCCATGCTGCGCGGCCGAGAAGGAGAGAATCATCTCGGGCAACGAGGTGCCGATGCTGACGACGGTCATGCCAATGATCAAGGGTGGAATACCAAACGATCGACAGAGTATCGAGGCGCTAAACACCAGACGATCGGCACCATAAGCCAGTAAAAGCAAACCGATAATCAGCAGTGCAGAAGCTACGAACATGAAAAATCCTTGCGTAAAAACCCCAGCCCGGCACGCCTTGTCCGGTGGGTTTCAGGTTCTGTGCGATATAACAGGCGCTGATTTTGACCGTCTGAAAGGCAAAAGTAAATTTAATGGCCGTTTTCGCCAAATGTTAGCGGTAAGTTTCTGTAAAGCTATCGTGAATCAGGACCGAACAGGCTACCATCGTAACCCATGTTTACGCCCGATCCTTACAAGAGGTAATAATGATCCAGCAGCAGACGAATCTGGTCGAGGTTCGTGGCGTGAGTTTTTCGCGCGGAGATCGCCAAATCTTCGATGACATTTCGCTGACCGTACCGAAAGGCAAAGTGACAGCGATAATGGGACCTTCGGGGATCGGTAAAACCACTCTGCTACGCTTGATTGGGGGTCAGCTTCAGCCGACCCGTGGCGAAATCTATTTCCGTGGCGAAAACATCCCGTCATTATCTCGCGCTAAGTTGTATGAGGCGCGTAAAAAAATGAGCATGCTGTTCCAGTCAGGCGCGCTGTTTACCGACTTAACGGTGTATGAAAATGTCGCCTGGCCGCTGCGTGAACACACCCGCCTGCCGGCTCCGTTACTGCACAGTACGGTGTTAATGAAGCTGGAAGCGGTCGGTCTGCGTGGCGCCGCCCAGCTGAAACCGGCTGAGCTGTCGGGCGGAATGGCGCGGCGCGTTGCGCTGGCGCGTGCCATTGCCTTAGAACCTGAACTGATTATGTTCGACGAACCCTTTGTCGGACAGGACCCGATTACCATGGGCGTGCTGGTTAAGCTGATTGATGAACTTAACCACGCGCTGGGACTGACCTGTATTGTGGTGTCGCACGACGTACCGGAAGTATTAAGTATTGCGGACTACGCCTATATCGTGGCCGGACAGAAAATTATCGCACACGGCACCACGCCGGAACTGCGAGAAAACAACGATCCGCGTGTCCGCCAGTTTATTGATGGAGAAGCGGATGGTCCGGTTCCATTCCGTTTTCCTGCCGGCGACTATCTCGCTGATTTAACCGGCTCAGGGAGTAACTAAACTAATGGTGTTGAAGGCGCTGGCGACATTTGGACGTCAGGGAATTGAAACGTGCGCCAGTTTTGGCCGCGCAGGATTAATGCTGTTTCATGCGCTGGTGGGCAAACCAGCGTTCCGCAGACACACGCCGCTACTGATTAAGCAACTGTATAGCGTCGGCGTGCTGTCGCTGCTGATCATCGTGGTTTCCGGTCTGTTTATCGGCATGGTGCTTGGCCTTCAGGGTTACCTGGTCTTAACCACTTACGGCGCAGAAACCAGTCTCGGTATGCTGGTGGCGCTGTCATTGCTGCGTGAACTGGGACCGGTGGTGACCGCGCTGCTGTTCGCCGGACGGGCCGGGTCCGCGCTGACCGCCGAAATCGGCCTGATGAAAGCCACCGAACAGCTCTCCAGTATGGAGATGATGGCGGTTGACCCGTTACGACGGGTGGTGTCGCCGCGTTTCTGGGCCGGTTTTATCAGCATGCCGCTGCTGACGCTGATTTTCACCGCGGTGGGTATCGCCGGTGGGGCGCTGGTCGGCGTGAGCTGGAAAGGGATTGATCCTGGTTTCTTCTGGTCGGCGATGCAGAATGCCGTTGATTTTCGTACCGATGTCGTTAACTGCCTGATTAAAAGCGCGGTGTTTGCTATCACCGTAACGTGGATAGCGCTATTTAACGGCTATGATGCGATTCCAACCTCTGAAGGGATCAGTCGCGCGACGACGCGCACCGTGGTGCACGCGTCACTGGCGGTGCTCGGATTGGATTTTGTGCTGACAGCACTGATGTTTGGGAATTGATGCAATGCAAAGCAAAAAAAGCGAAATCTGGGTTGGCATTTTCATGATCATGGCGTTACTGGCTGCGCTGTTTCTTGCGCTGCGCGTCGCCGATTTAAAGTCGATGGGCACCGAGCCGACGTGGAAGCTCTACGCGACCTTTGACAATATTGGCGGCCTGAAAGCCAGTTCGCCGGTAAAAATTGGCGGCGTGGTGATTGGCCGGGTAACCGATATTGAACTGGAACCGAAAACGCTGCTGCCGCGTGTCACCATGGACATCAGCGATCAGTACGCTAATAAAATTTCAGACACCAGTTCGCTGGCGATCCGGACACAAGGATTGCTGGGGGAACAATTTCTGGCGCTTAACTTAGGCTTTGACGATCCTGAACTGGGTTCGTCGATGCTGAAAGATGGCGACACGTTACGTGATACCAAGTCGGCGATGGTACTGGAAGACCTGATTGGTCAGTTCCTCTACAAGAGCGGCGACAACAAACAAAATAATGACAGTAAGGATGCGCAGGGCAGCGAGAATGCCGCACCTGCGGTACCGGCTCAACCTTAAAACAAGAGGGTATACTATGTTTAAACGTTTACTGATGATTGCCATGCTGGTGGTGGCGGTGCCGCTGACGGCCAATGCGGCAGCCGACCAGAGCAATCCCTACAAACTGATGAACGAAGCGGCGCAGAAGACCTTTACCCGTCTTAAGAATGAGCAGCCGAAAATCAAGCAGGACCCGAACTACCTGCGCGACATCGTACGTCAGGAACTGCTGCCGTATGTGCAGATTAAATATGCCGGCGCACTGGTGCTGGGCCGCTACTACCGCGACTCTACTCCTGCACAGCGTGAAGCCTACTTCAGCGCCTTTGGTGATTATCTGGCACAGGCTTACGGCCAGGCCTTAGCGTTGTATCACGGTCAGACCTACCAGATTCAGCCTGAACAGCCGTTAGGCGACGCTAAAATTGTCGCAATCCGCGTTTCGATTATCGACCCGAATGGCCGTCCTCCGGTTCGCCTCGACTTCCAGTGGCGCAAGAACAGTCAGACCGGCAACTGGCAGGCGTATGACATGATCGCCGAAGGTGTCAGCATGATCACCACCAAGCAAAATGAGTGGAGCGATCTGTTACGTACCAAAGGCATTGATGGCCTGACCGCGCAGCTGAAATCATCCGCGGCGCAGCCGATTACGCTGGATAAACAGCAATAATGCGCGAATCGTTAAGCTGGCAGCGTGAAGCCAGCACGCTATTACTGAAAGGCGAGCTGGACCGCGATACGCTGCTCAGCCTGTGGCAGCAGCGCGACACGCTGATCAAAGATGTTGATATTATTGATGTCGCCGCGCTGGAGCGGGTCGATTCCTCCGGGCTGGCGCTGCTGGTGCATCTGCGTGAAATCGCCCGGGCCCAGGGCATTACTCCCCGGTTCGCCGGCATCAGCGACAAACTGCAGTCGCTGATTACCCTTTACAATCTGCAACAGATTATTGTTTCTGCGGATAAAAGCGCCTGATTTCCGGTCATTACGCTAAGCCCCTGTTTTACACAGGGGCTTTTGCGTATTTAAGAGTCAGCCGCTTTCCTCTAAGATGTCTCCCTTATTATTATCAGGTGAAGTTAAGCGCAATGGAAAACAGTGAAATTCAGGCCGTGCTGATGGCAGCATTGCCTTTAGATGAAGTGCATGTGATGAGCAATGATGGCAGCCACTTTCAGGTTATCGCCGTCGGCGAACTGTTTGGTGAGCTGAGCCGCGTTAAGAAGCAGCAGGCTGTTTACGCGCCGCTGATGGAGTTCATCGCGGATAACCGCATTCATGCTGTCTCCATCAAAACCTATACTCCCGCTGAATGGGCGCGTGACCGTAAACTCAACGGTTTCTGATCCGTCAGCCTGGTGAACTCGCCGTGCGCGAGTCCGACCTTTAGCTAGTTAATTGAGAGCCGTGTTAATGGACAAATTTCGTGTGCAAGGCCCCACCCGCTTAAGTGGTGAAGTAACCATTTCCGGGGCGAAGAACGCCGCGCTGCCTATTCTGTTTGCTGCCCTGCTGGCTGAAGAGCCGGTCGAGATCCAGAATGTGCCGAAGCTGCGCGATATCGATACCACCATGAAGCTGCTGAGCCAGCTGGGTGCGAAGGTGGAGCGCAACGGTTCTGTGCATGTCGATGCCAGCGCGGTGGACGTATTCTGTGCCCCTTACGATCTGGTGAAAACCATGCGCGCCTCGATCTGGGCGCTGGGCCCGCTGGTGGCGCGTTTTGGTCAGGGACAGGTTTCCCTGCCGGGTGGCTGCGCGATTGGCGCGCGTCCGGTCGACCTGCATATTACCGGTCTTGAGCAACTGGGTGCCGAGATCAAACTGGAAGAGGGCTACGTTAAAGCGTCAGTCAACGGCCGTCTGAAAGGCGCGCTGATCGTGATGGACAAAATCAGCGTCGGTGCGACCGTCACTATCATGAGCGCCGCGACGCTGGCGACCGGCACGACGGTGATTGAGAATGCCGCCCGTGAGCCAGAAATTGTCGATACCGCCAACTTCCTGAATACCCTTGGCGCAAAAATCAGCGGCGCAGGCACCGATAAAATCACCATCGAAGGCGTTGAACGTCTGGGTGGCGGAGTTTACCGCGTACTGCCGGACCGTATTGAAACCGGCACCTTCCTGGTAGCGGCTGCCATTTCAGGTGGCAAAGTGGTGTGTCATAAAACGCAGCCCGATACGCTGGATGCCGTACTGGCGAAACTGCGTGACGCGGGTGCGGATATCGAAACCGGTGAAGACTGGATCAGTCTGGATATGCACGGCAAGCGGCCAAAAGCGGTTAACGTCCGCACCGCACCGCATCCGGGTTTCCCAACCGATATGCAGGCGCAGTTCACGCTGCTTAACCTGGTCGCGGAAGGCACCGGCCTGATCACCGAAACCATCTTTGAAAACCGCTTCATGCACATCCCGGAATTAATTCGTATGGGTGCGCACGCGGAAATTGAGAGCAATACCGCGATTTGCCACGGCGTTGAAACGCTGTCTGGCGCGCAGGTAATGGCCACCGATTTACGTGCGTCTGCCAGCCTGGTATTGGCGGGTTGCATCGCGGAAGGCACCACGCTGGTCGATCGTATCTATCATATCGATCGTGGCTATGAACACATCGAAGATAAACTGAAAGCGATGGGTGCAAACATTGAGCGCGTGAGCGGCGACGAGTAATCCCGCTTTGCGGCAAGACCATGAGCCAGCTCCGGCATCCGGAGCTGGTTTTTTTTCGCCGGGTAAGAACTAAAGATCGCTGTGATCGGTAGGTTGATCGGGCAGCGATCGGATCCGTTTCTTACGATCCAGCAGGCAATGCGTATCGGCATCGTAGTAGCGGCTGGGCCAGATCTCCGCGGGATGGATAGCAATCGCCTCGGCAATCAGCCACTCACCCTTGGGCCACGGTCGCGACAGCGCATTGGCCAGGGTAGATGAACTCAGGCCTGCCGAGCGTGACAGAGCGGCCAGAGTCGTGCCGCGCTTGTGTAAGGCGGCGATAATGTCGGCGGGATGCCAGTCTTCAATCCTTTTCTGCATAAACCTGTTCTCCTTTTCCGTGTTATTGCGTCACCCACACGGGCGACGGCTTTCCTTTTTGCAATGTTATCTGGAAAGTTAGTGGGATTTATAGCAAATAGATTCCATATGTTTCCAGTAAAATTTGGATCTTAAGCCAGATCTGCGTGAACCCGCGCAAAAGAGGTGCAACCAGAGAAAGAAGCGTGAAAGAAGTGGGAGCAGATAAACAAAAACGGAGCCAGGGCTGGCTCCGTCAGGGATTAGAAGTCGCGTTGAACGGACATGTGCGCCAGCGACTCCAGCGCGCTGCGCCACGGCGTTTCCGGCAGGATTTTCAATGCTTCAATGGCCTTATCCGCTTCTTGTTCCGCACGCTTGCGCGTCCATTCCAGCGAGCCGCACTGATTCATCGCTTCCAGCACCGGCTCCAGCAGATGCCGGCCATTGCCTTGCTCAATCGCTTCTCTGATCATTTTCGCCTGATCCGGCGATCCGTGCTGCATCGCATGCAGTAACGGCAGCGTCGGTTTCCCTTCACTCAGATCGTCGCCGGTATTTTTACCCAGCGTTTCACCGTCGGCACTGTAATCCAGTAAATCGTCAATTAACTGGAAAGCGGTACCCAGATAGCGTCCATAATCCTGCAGCGCTTTTTCCTCTTCCGGTGTGGCTTCAGCCAGAATCGCGGACGCCTGCGATGCGGCTTCGAACAGGCGCGCAGTCTTGCTGTAAATCACGCGCATATAGCTCTCTTCCGTGATGTCAGGATCGTTCACGTTCATCAGCTGCAGCACTTCGCCTTCAGCAATCACGTTCACCGCTTCCGACATCAGCGCCAGAATGCGCAATGAGCCCATGCTGGTCATCATCTGGAAGGCGCGGGTGTAAATAAAATCACCGACCAGCACGCTCGCCGCATTGCCGAACGCCGCATTGGCGGTGGCTTTGCCACGACGCATATCGGATTCATCCACCACATCGTCATGCAACAGCGTGGCGGTATGGATAAATTCGATCAGCGCCGCATTGGTAACGTGCAGATCGCCCTTGTAACCCATGGCGCGTGCGGATAGCACGGCGATCATGGGGCGGATACGCTTGCCCCCACCACTGATGATGTAATAGCCCAACTGGTTGATGAGCGAGACATCTGAATTCAGCTGGTCGAGGATGGTCTGGTTAACGGCAGCCATATCCTGTGCGGTTAATTCATTAATCTGTTCTAAGTTCATTCGTCTTTTCAGCTATGACTCGTTTCTCTGCCATGGTAAGTGCTTTTACCCAGCCAGCGTTCAGGTAATCTGTTACTGATTGTACTTGAATTTTCTGGTTGAGGAACGTTTGCGTTCGGCCTGTGTTTTTTTTCTGCAAGAGAGTGCAAAGTGCTCTTGTCTTCTCCTGGAGTTTTGCGTAGAATTCGCGCCCTATTGTGAATATTTAGCGCGCCGCCTGATGAACTAAAAGGCAAGCGCAGAAGCGGAGTTTTATATGTACGCGGTTTTCCAAAGTGGTGGTAAACAACACCGAGTAAGCGAAGGTCAGACCGTTCGCCTGGAAAAGCTGGACATCGCAACCGGTGAAACCATTGAGTTTGACCAGGTTCTGATGATTGCCAATGGCGAAGACGTGAAAATCGGCGCGCCACTGGTTTCAGGCGGTATGATCAAGGCGGAAGTTGTTGCTCATGGTCGTGGCGAGAAAATTAAGATCGTTAAGTTTCGTCGTCGTAAACACTACCGTAAGCAGCAAGGCCACCGTCAGTGGTTCACTGATGTGAAAATCACTGGCATCACTGCCTAAGAGGAGATCTGACAAATGGCACATAAAAAGGCTGGTGGTTCGACTCGAAATGGTCGTGACTCCAACGCAAAACGTCTGGGTGTAAAACGTTTTGGTGGTGAATCCGTTCTGGCGGGTAGCATCATCGTTCGTCAGCGTGGCACCAAATTCCACGCCGGTAACAACGTAGGTTGTGGTCGTGACCACACCCTGTTTGCTACCGCAGACGGCAAAGTAAAATTCGAAATCAAAGGTCCGAACAACCGTAAATACATCAGCATCGTTGCTGAGTAAGGTTGTCGTGACGCAGACGTTTAACGTCTGAACGCACGAATTAAAGGCCCCGCAACTGCTGCGGGGCTTTTTACATTCTGCGCTCGGTTGCCGTAAAGGCAACGCATCACAAAAGATTGCTGTACACTTTATGTACGCACTGGCGAAAGCCAATCCTGATTTATCCGCCGCTGGTCAGCGCAGAAGACCCTGGCGGACCCGTTTGCAGAGTGCTGCAGACGATTGTGTGACGGAGATAGAAAATGAAGTTTGTTGATGAAGCGACAATTTTGGTCGTCGCCGGCGATGGCGGTAATGGTTGCGTCAGCTTCCGCCGCGAAAAATATATCCCGAAAGGCGGCCCGGACGGGGGGGATGGTGGTGACGGCGGTGACGTTTACCTGATCGCTGACGAAAACCTTAATACCCTGATCGATTATCGTTTCGAAAAGTCTTTCCGCGCCGAGCGTGGGCAGAACGGCCAGAGCCGTGACTGTACCGGCAAACGTGGCAAAGATATCGTGGTGAAAGTGCCGGTCGGCACCCGGGTCATCGACCAGGGTACCGGTGAGACCTTAGGCGACATGACGCGCCACGGCCAGAAACTGATGGTCGGCAAAGGCGGCTGGCATGGCCTGGGCAATACCCGCTTCAAATCGTCGGTTAACCGCAGTCCGCGTCAGAAAACCATGGGTACGCCCGGTGAAAAACGCGACCTGCAGCTGGAGCTGATGCTGCTGGCCGACGTCGGGATGCTGGGCTTGCCGAATGCCGGTAAATCGACCTTTATCCGTGCCGTCTCGGCAGCCAAACCGAAAGTGGCGGACTATCCGTTTACCACTCTGGTCCCGAGCCTTGGCGTGGTCCGTATGGACAGCGAACAGAGCTTTGTGGTGGCCGATATTCCTGGCCTGATCGAAGGCGCAGCCGAAGGCGCGGGTCTGGGTATTCGCTTCCTGAAACACCTTGAGCGTTGCCGCGTGCTGTTGCACCTGATCGACATCGATCCTATCGATGAAAGCGATCCGATTGAAAACGCGCGCATCATTCTCGGCGAGCTGGAAAAATACAGCGATAAGCTGTTCAACAAGCCGCGCTGGCTGGTGTTCAATAAAATTGACCTGCTGAGCGAAGAAGAAGCGCAGTCACGCGCCAAAGCGATCGCTGACGCGCTGGGCTGGGAAGGGAAGTATTACCTGATCTCGGCAGCCAGCCGTACCGGTGTCAACGAACTCTGCTGGGACGTGATGAGCTTCATCAACGCCAACCCGAAAGAAGCCGAGCTCGAAGAGAAACAGCCGGAGAAAGTGGAGTTCATGTGGGATGATTACCACAAAGAAGCCATTGAAAACGCGGTTGAAGTGGAAGATGAAGAGTGGGATGAAGAGTGGGATGATGAAGACGACGAAGGCGTCGAAATTATCTATCAGCGCTAACGCTCTGCGCGCATCACCGAATCACGGCTGATGCGCGATGCTCCCTTTTCGCCCTGAAAGGGGAGCATCACACCGGCGTTAGCTCATTACCGCCACGCCCAGCCGGGCACTGCAACACAGTTGATCGCGACCGTTACGAATCTCAATCTGCCAGCTCTGGCTGCGCTTGCCCAGATGCAGCGGACGACAAATGCCGCGTACCAACCCGCTTGATACCGCACGATGATGGCTGGCATTCACTTCCACGCCCACCACGCTGCTGCCTTCCCCAACGGCCAGATAGCCCGCAATCGATCCCATCGACTCCGCCAGTACTACGGATGCGCCACCGTGCAGCAGGCCAAAAGGCTGATGCGTTCGGGCATCGACCGGCATGGTCGCTTCCAGATAATCCTCGCCGATTACGGTAAAAATGATCCCCAGATGTGCCACCAGCGAGTTCTCCCCCAGCGCATTCAGGGCATCAAGATCGATAGATCGTTTCCAGATCGTTGACATGATCAGGCTCCCAGGGTTGCGCCGCCATCCACCACGATATCCTGTAAGGTGACGTGGCTGGCAAGATCGGAGGCGAGGAACAGCACGTTAGCGGCAATTTCCTGCGGTTGTGCGATCTTTCCTAGCGGGATACCGAGTTTGAACTGATCCGGGAAGCCCGCGATCATCTCCTGCTCACCGGTCGGCGTATGCCACAGGCTGCGCTGCATATCGGTATCGGTTGAACCGGGCGAGACGATATTGCAGCGAACGCCATACGGTGCCATCTCCAGACCCACCGTCAAACAGAGGCTGCGCAGGGCGGCTTTTGAGGCGCCATAGGCGGACATGCCAATACGCGGCGCGTGCGCTGAGTTGGAGGCGATAGTGACAATTGCGCCCGCCCGCTGCTGCCGGAACACCGGCAGGGTTTGCTGAAACAGGTTGAACGCGCCACCGGCATTGACGTTAAGGCAGGCCTGCCAGTCGGTAAACGACAGCTCATCGGTCGCGCCAATCCGCAGAATACCGGCCGCGTTCACCAGCACATCAATACGCGGCTGCGTCGCCAGCAGTCGCTGGCAGAGCGTCTTCACCTGGTCAGGATCGGACACGTCCAGCGTATGGCAGGGAAACGGATAGTCGTGGCCGTGAAAACGCTGATCGAAAGCTTCAACCTGCGCACCTGCCTGATGAAACGCCAGCGCGGTATGATAGCCAATTCCCTGGCCGGCACCGGTTATCCAGACAATTTTTCCGCTGAAGTCGAACGAATGGCTCATTACGCAGGCTCCCGTGACAGCAATGCCCACCAGCCATCAATGCTCGGATTTTTGGCCAGGCTGACAAAGTCGATGTCGCCGTGCACCTGACGCCAGCGCGCCGCCAGCGCCATCACCCGCACCGAATCCAGACCGTAATCGATCAGGTTTTCATCATCTTCCGGCACGTCGTCATCTTCCAGCAGCGGCAGAATCAGCGCACGCAGATCGTCTTTGCTCAGCGGCAGCGGCATCAGGTCGGCGGTCATCACTACTTTGCCACTGCGGCCAGCGGTGTAGGTCAGCGCCATCATATGCTCGTCGCGGCTGAAATCCGCCAGTGCATCCGCCACCATAAACGGCTGGATGTTGCGCATAAACGCGTCGGTGGCGGTGGTCAGGCAACCGATATGAGCATAGACGCCGGTGATGATCAGCTGATCGCGGCCCATCTCCTGCAGGATCGACTCAAGCGGCGAGCGATGGAAGGCGCTGTAGCGCCATTTGGTCAGCACATGATCGTCGGCATCCGGTGCCAGCGCGTCCACGATCTTCTGCTGATCGGGATGCTTATTCAGGCCCGGGCCCCACATGTCGTTGAGCAACGCACGATCTTCATCGCTCTGCGCATTCGGCTGCGCGGTATAGAACACCGGAATCCCCTGCGCTTTGCAGTAGCGGCGCAGGCGGGCAATGTTGTCGACTACCTGCTCCACCAGCGGGCTATTCACGCCCCAGAAGTTGAGGAAATAACGCTGCATATCGTGGATCAGCAGTGCCGCACGGCCCGACTCCAGCGCCCATTTTACCTTGTTGGTCGGCAACTCAGTGGCGGCTGGCAGCGGATAAGAGGTCAGTTTTGGAATAGCCATAGAAAAATCTCCGGACAGATCAGGCTTGCGCTTGTTGATCGGCAAGTTGTTGGCGCAAACGTTTTTTATCCACCTTGCCGACAGGGGTCAGCGGCAGGGCATCTACGCAGGTAATACGGTCGGGGAGTTTGAATTCCGCTACCCCGAGTTCACGCAGGTGACGACGTAGCGCCACCGGTTTCACCGGCTGACGGGCCACGATAAAGGCGCAGCTCTTCTCACCCATCAGCTCATCGTTCATCGACACCAGTGCTGCGTGGATCACATCAGGATGGCGTTGCAGCAGGTTCTCGATCTCTTCCGCCGCGATCTTTTCGCCCCCGCGGTTGATCTGATCTTTCTCACGTCCCTGAACAATGATGTTGCCCTGCGGGGTGATCTCAATCAGATCGCCAGAGCAGTAAAAGCCCTGTGAATCGAAGCTGGCGGCATTATGTTCCGGGCTGTTGTAGTAGCCGCGGAAGGTATAAGGTCCGCGCGTCATCAGACGGCCAATGGCGCCGGTCGGCAGCGGATTGCCCTGTTCATCGGCCACCCACACTTCATCATCCGGCGAGATCGGGCGGCCCTGCGTGGTCAGAATGGTGGTTTCATCATCATCGAGCCGGGTGTAGTTCACCAGACCTTCAGCCATGCCGAACACCTGCTGCAGTTTGCAGCCTATCTCTGACTGAATGCGCGCCGCCAGGGTTTCGCCCAGCTTCGCGCCACCGACCTGAATGCGTTGCAGCGAAGCCAGTGCGGCATTGCTGCCCCATTCCTGAATCGCCTGCAGCCACAGACTGACGGCTGGCGGGACCAGACCGGTATCGGTTACCTGATGCTTTTCAATCAGCGGGAAGCAGAGCGTAGCGCTGGGATCGGCCGCCAGAATAACCTGTCCGCCCGCGTAGAAGACCCCCAGTGCGCCCGGTGAGCTCATCGGAAAATTATGCGCAGCGGGCAGGGCGATCAGATAACGGGTGTCGGCAGTCACTCCACAGATAACGTCACTTTCGCGGATGCTGTAATAGTAGTCGTTATGGGTGCGCGGGATCAGTTTCGGCGTGCCGGTGCTGCCGCCTGAAAGCTGGAAAAAGGCCACTTCATCACCGGCGGTCGGCGTAGCAACGAAATCGCCCGCCGTTTCCGCCAGCAGCGCCTCAAGGCTGTTTTCAGCCTGACCGTCACCGCGCAGGATCACCTGCTGCAGCGAGTCATGATCGCGGCACAGCTGGCTGATAAAACTGTCATCGGCAAACAGCGTATGGCTGCGATCGGCAATCAGCAGGCGGGGCGCAATCTGGCTGGCGTAAGCCGTCAGCTCAGTACGCTGATGGCTGAACAGCGCATTAACCGGCGCGACGCCAATTTTAAACAGCGCAAACAGCGTCAGGTAAAATTCGGCCACGTTGCCGAGCTGCACCAGCGCAGTATCACCCGGTTTGAGGCCACGACGCTGCAACGCCGCCGCCAGGTTGTCACTTAAGCGGGCCAGCTGACGATAGCTGAACTGCCGATCGCCATCAATCACCGCCACGCTGTCGCTCTGTTGGTGGCGTTCGAGGATATCGGTCATCGGCAAATCCAGCCAGTAGCCTTTTTCGCGGTAACGCGCGGCCAGATCGTCAGGCCAGCGGCTGTAGGAAATGGTCATACAGGTTCCTTTATTGCAGTCCAAAAGCGCGAAGCATGGTGTCAAGTTTGACGCCAGTTTCACGCCATTCTGATTCTGGTTGTGAGTCAGCAACGATACCCGCGCCAGCAAACAGCCGCACGCGTGGCCCATTGACCGTGCCGCAGCGAATCGTCACAACCCATTCGCCATTGCCCTGGTCATCGCACCAGCCGACGATGCCGCCAAACAGCTGACGCTCAAACGGTTCGAGTTGCTGTATCAGCTGCTGGGCGCGCTGATGCGGGAAGCCGCTCAGTGCCGGCGTCGGATGCAGCAGGCAGGCCAGCGACAGTGCATTTTCGCGTGGGTCGAGCACTTCACCCTCAATCAGAGTGGCGAGATGCCATAAGGTTGCGGTGGTGATCAGCGACGGCACCTCCGGCACCGACAGCGTCCGGCTGCGCGGTTGCAGCGTGTGGCGCATCGCATCGGTCACCAGCTTATGTTCATGGCGATCTTTATCCGAGCGCATCAGGCTCTGGCCTGCGGCCTGGTCACGGATCGGATCGGCATCACGGCGGGCCGATCCGGCCAGCGGACAGGAGCTGAAATCCCGACCCTGTTTGCGGATCATTAATTCCGGGCTGGCCCCGACCAGCGAACCCCCTTCCGGCAGCGGCAGATGAAAGTGATAGCTGTTAGGGTTCTGCGCCACGATGCGCTGCATCAGCGCCGCGGTATCCACCGGCTGTTCAGCGGTGATATCCATCAGTCGCGACAGAACCACTTTATCCAGATCGCCACGCTGCGTTGCGGCTACCGCCTGCGCCACCATATCGGTGAAAATGTCATGATCCGGCACCGCCGTACGGCGACGCACCTGCGGCAAGGCAGAGTCGGGCGGTGAGGTGACCGCATGCAGATCGGCGCGGTTAAAGGTCTGATACGATTCGGGGATAAACAGCGCCGATGGCTGGTTGACGTCAAACGGGATCGCGCCGACCAGAATAGGGTGGGTAATACCCTGTTTTCTGGCTGAGGCGAAATGGTGCTGCAATTGTTGCTGAAAATCCCCTGTCAGCACATCACCCGCAGTTACCGGGGTGGTCAGCGTGGTGAAGCAGCCCTGCGTGGTCAGGCTTTTCCAGGGAGAAGTAAACAGGTAGCCGCGGCACAACGCGGAGAAATCCTGCAACAAGGGATGTTCAAACGTCAACGATTCCACCATAATTTTCACCTATAAATGATAAGATAATTAATAATGATTATCATTTGTATTGTGGCCCAGTAACCTACGTTGATTAGCCGGAAGTGTCAATAAATACGCGGTGTTTCGGCTGCGTTTTCCTGCTAAATCAGCACAAACAGCAGGGCAAATAGCCAGTATAAAAGTGGACTGAAATTTATGACTAAACGTGGTGTAAAGGCGGCGATAGCGCTGTTTTTCTTCTGTATCAGTTTCGCGGCGACGGCACAGAACGGCTGGCCGCGCACGGTGGCGGGCGCCAAAGGCAGTGTGACGTTATCCCAGGCGCCGACCCGCATTGTCTCGACCAGCGTCACCCTGACCGGTTCGCTTCTGGCGATAGATGCGCCGGTGATCGCCAGCGGCGCAACGGCACCCAACAGCCGGCTGGCCGATGGGCAGGGTTTCTTCCGTCAGTGGGGTGAGGTGGCAAAACAGCGCGGCGTAAAACGCCTTTATATTGGCGAGCCGAGTGCCGAAGCGATTGCGGCGGAAGCGCCGGACCTGATTGTGGTCAGTGCCACCGGCAATGACTCAGCGATCAAACTGGTCGATCAGCTGTCCGCCATCGCGCCGGTGCTGGTGATCAACTACGACGATAAAAGCTGGCAGCAGCTGGTAACGCTGCTGGGTGAAGCAACCGGCCATGAAGCACAAGCCGCTGCCCGGGTAAGCGCATTCGATGCACGTGAAAAAGCGCTCCGCTCAGCGCTGACGCTGCCGCCGCAGCCGGTCTCCGCCATGGTCTGGAACGGCGACGGTCGCGCAGTTAATCTGTGGACTGAGGCATCCGCGCAGGGCAAATTGCTGCAGCAGCTGGGGTTCACCCTGGCTACACCACCTGCCGACATGCAGCACGGTCACAGCATGGGGCAGCGTAAAGACATTATTCAGTTGTCAGGGGAAAATCTGGCTGCCGGGCTGAATGGCCACTCGTATCTGCTGTTTGCCGCCGAGCCGCAAACAGCAGAGCAGGTGATGAAGAATCCTTTCCTGGCCCAGACGCCCGCGGTGCGTAGCAAAGCGGTCTATGCGCTGGGGCTGGATACCTTCCGTCTGGATTACTACAGCGCCACCAATCTGCTGAACCGGCTGGAGGCGCTGTTCGCTAAATCATGATGCTGTTTCCGCCTGCCCATGTGCAGGCGGTTGATAACGGCGCAAACGCGCCATCAGCAGCCACATCACAACGCCCAGCACGGTGGCGGCCAGACCCAGCAGGCCTGCCGCCTGCTGCGGCAGCAATAGTGACCCCATCGCCCCGATCATCGCCGCGCCAAGCGCATCACCGGTAACATTCTGCGCCGTCCACAGGCTGTTGATCCGCCCAAGCAGCGCATCCGGCGTTAGCGTCTGGATCAGGGCATATTGCACCAGGCTGTTGATAGCACTGAAATAACCAAACGCGGCGAGGCAGACCAGACTCAGGCTGAACCACGGCATCAGGCTGAACAGGCCCAGCGCCACAAAGGCGGCAATGGCGCTGGCCAGGATCAATCGACCCGGCTGCGACGACTGTGCCAGCCGGCCGCTGGTTAAGGCACCGACCGCCGCCCCGAGTGGCACGGCGGCATACATCAGCCCCAGTTGCTCCAGCCCGACCTGCCAGTGCGGAGCCAGCGCCGGGTAGAGTACCCGCACCGCACTGGCTAAGGTCACCAGCGCGCCAACCAGCGCGGCCATGCCGACGATCGGGCTGGCGAACAGAAACCCGATCCCGGCGGATAACGCGGTCAGCGGATGTTCACGCGGTTGTGGTGGCGGGGCAAGCGTTGGCAGTCGCAGCAGGGTGAGCACCGTCAGTAAGGTGCCGATCGCCGCCAGACCGTAGTTCCAGACCACGCCAGCATGGGCGATCACCAGTCCGGCAATCGCCGGCGACAGGATCGCACCAAAGCGGACCGTTAGCATGGTGATAGCGCCCGCTTTCATGATATTTTCGCGCCCCACCAGCGCCGGGGTGGCGGCCAGTAGCGCGGTGACGCCAATCGCGCCAAAAAAGCCATCCCACAGGCCCAGCACAAACACCGCGATCACCGAGGGCGCGGGCAGCAGGGCATTGATGCACAACGCGACAAAACCGAGGCCGCAGGTGGAACGGGCAAACAAAATCAGGCGCCGGCGTTCGTAGCGATCGGCCAGTACGCCGCCAGTCAGCAGGCCGATAAACATGCCGGCACCGGCCAGCGTGACCGCCAGTCCGACCAGCAGCGGGGATTGTGTCAGCTGTTGAATCTGTACCGGTACCGCGACCGCCAGCATGCCAAGCGCGACGATTGAGATAAATCGGGCGATAAACACGGCGCGGAAGGCGGGATGGGTTTTCAGCAGGCTGAGATCGATAAAGTGGGAGGGTTTGTTCATAACGTTGCCTTTTTGCACCCATTTTCCTCATCATTGAGTTTACGAGTCATGGTAACATACAAAAAACGCGTAAGAACGATAACAAGTATCATTATCATAAAGGTATCCACCGCGATGCCATTGAATTCGTGAAGGTTTAAACGTTATGCGTCAATTCCATGTAATAGCAGGTTCAGGGATGCTGCTGTTGCTGCTCCTCGCGCTCAGTCTGATGCTGGGTGCCAAATCCATTGCCTTTCATGATGTCACTCAGGCGCTGCTGACCGACTGCTCCAGCGCTGACTGCATCATTGTGCGTGACGCCCGATTGCCACGCACCCTGGCCGGGCTGCTGGCGGGCGTTGGCCTCGGCGTGGCGGGCGCGCTGATGCAAAGCCTGACGCGCAATCCGCTGGCCGATCCCGGTATTCTGGGCATCAATGCCGGGGCCGGCTTCGCGGTGGTGCTGGGCATTGCGCTGTTCGGTGCCGATTCACCGGCCGACTGGCTGGGCTTTGCCTTTAGCGGGGCGCTGCTGGCGTCGTTGCTGGTGGCGCTGACCGGCGCTATCGGTGGTGGACGGGTTAATCCGGTGCGTCTGACGCTGGCCGGGGTGGCGCTGGGCGCGGTGTTAGAGGGCTTAACCTCTGGCTTATCGCTGCTCAACCCTGACATCTATGATCATCTGCGTTTCTGGCACAGCGGTTCGCTGGATATCCGTAATTTCACCATGCTGCGCACGACCTTTCCTGCCGTGGCGATCGGTTGCCTGCTGGCGCTGCTGCTGGCACGCTCGCTCAACAGTCTCAGCATGGGCGGTGATATGGCAACCGCGCTCGGTACCCGCGTTGCCCGCACCCAGCTTATTGGGCTGCTGGCGATTGCCCTGCTGAGCGGGGCCGCCACCGCCGCGGTGGGGCCGATTGCCTTTGTCGGATTAATGACGCCGCACCTGGCACGCTGGCTGTTCGGTAACGATCATCGCTGGATGCTGCCTGGCACCATTCTCATTACGCCCTGTCTGCTGCTGGCGGCTGATATTCTCGGCCGCGTGCTGGTACCGGGCGAGCTGCGCGTATCGATTGTGACCGCAATCCTCGGCGCGCCAATGCTGATTGTGCTGGTGCGCCGTAAGGCTGGCAGAGGTGCAGTATGAAGCGTGTAACCTTCAACGGCGTCTGGCTGCTGCTGGCGTGTCTGGCGCTGGCTTTTCTCGGCGTGACGCGCGGCACCTTGCCGATCACGGCTGCGCAGCTGTGGCAGGTGATTAACGGCGAGGCGGCGCGCAATATTCAGCTGATTGTGGTGGAGTGGCGTCTGCCGCGGGTGATGATGGCGCTGCTGATCGGGGCGGCGCTCGGCGTGAGCGGCGCTATCTTTCAATCGCTGCTGCGAAATCCGCTCGGTAGCCCGGACATTCTGGGCTTCAACACCGGCGCCTACAGCGGTGTGCTGGTGGCGCTGGTGCTGTTCCAGCAGAACATGGAAGGCATGACGCTGGCGGCGCTGATCGGCGGATTGCTGACGGCGGGTGTGGTCTGGCTGTTTAGCTGGCGCAACGGCGTCGAGACTTTTCGGCTGATCATTGTCGGTATCAGCGTGCGGGCGCTGCTGATGGCGCTTAACAGCTGGCTTATCATCAGCGCCTCACTCGAGGCAGCACTGAGCGCTGGCCTGTGGAGCGCCGGCTCGCTGAACGGCATCAGCTGGGCGAAAACCACGCCGGTAATCAGCGTGCTGCTGCTGGCGCTGCTGGCAACCGCACTGCTGGCGCGGCGGATGCGGCTGCTGGAGATGGGCGATGATACCGCCTGCGCGCTTGGCGTAGCGGTTGAGCGCAGCCGCATCCTGCTGATGCTGACCGGGGTGATCCTGACGGCGGCCTCGACTGCGCTGGTCGGGCCGATCTCATTTATTGCGCTGCTGGCACCGCAGATCGCCCGTCGACTGTGCGGCGGAATCAAAGGCGCATTACCGCTGGCGGCATTATGTGGCGCGTTGCTGTTAACCGCCGCTGACTACGCCGCGCAGCACTTTTTCCTGCCCTATCAACTGCCGGTTGGCGTGATTACCGTAAGCCTGGGCGGACTTTATCTGATTGCTCTACTGGTGCGGGAGGCGCGACGCCAATGACAGTAACAACACGTTTGCAGGGCAACGCGCTGACGCTCGGTTATGACAAAAAAATCGTGGCGGAGAATCTCTCAGTGGCGATCCCTGACGGTGAGCTGACGGTGATCATTGGCCCCAACGCCTGTGGTAAATCGACGCTGCTGCGTACCCTGAGCAGGCTGGCCCGGCCGTTACAGGGCGAGGTGCTGCTGGATGGCAATGCGATTGCCCACTACTCCACCAAAGAGGTGGCGCGTCGGCTCGGGCTGTTGCCGCAAAGCTCCAATGCACCCGCCGGCATCAGCGTCAGTGAGCTGGTGGCGCGCGGACGTTATCCTCACCAGCCGCTGTTTGGTCGCTGGCGGCAGGAAGATGAAGTGGCAGTGCAGCAGGCGATGCTGGCGACCGGCGTGGCCGATCTGGCACAGCAGCAGGTCGATACCTTGTCCGGCGGTCAGCGGCAGCGGGTCTGGATTGCGATGGTGCTGGCGCAGCAAACGCCACTGCTGTTGCTCGATGAACCGACGACCTGGCTGGATATCGCGCATCAGATTGAACTGCTGGAGTTAATGCAGGATCTGAATCGGCAGCATGGCCGTACGCTGGTGGTGGTGCTGCACGACCTCAATCAGGCATGCCGCTACGCCAGCCATTTGATTGCCATGCGGGACGGTAAGATTATTGCGCAAGGTAAACCGGCCGACATCGTGACGCCGGCGCTGATTGAAACCATTTACGGCCTGCGCTGCATGATTGTTGACGATCCGGTGGCCCACACCCCGATGATTGTGCCGCTGGGGCGCGCAGCCAGCTGATTCGGCCTTCCCCTGCGGGAAGGCGCGAGTCGGTCGGGGATTAAAACGCCGCCAGCAGTTGCTGCAGGCGTGGCCCAATCTGTTCAAACATCCGCGGCGAAATGATCTCGACGTGGGCGCAATCCAGCGGCCATATGTCCAGTTCGGCAACGTAAGATGACCAGGCGCGACTGGCATCCTGACCGGGTTGCTGCGTCTGTTCCGCCAGGAACAGGGTCGCCCGGCCGTTGAAGCGCGCGCTGCGGGCCGTGGCCAGCAGTCGCACTGAGCTGGCGTAGTTGGCTTCGATGGTGGTAAACAGCGCCTCCATCCCTTCTCCCGCCTGCTGGCGCTGCGCCGCAATAAACTGCTCGCGCTCCCGGTTAACCTCTTCCAGTACCGCCGGATCCAGTACGTTTTCCCCGCGCTTCTCATCCCAGTTCTGCGTCTCTGGTGGCCAGGTATCCAGCAGGCCGAGGAAGGCAACGGTTTCACCTGCGGCTTCCAGCCGCGCCGCAATACCCTGTGCCAGCGTCCCGCCCAGCGAATAGCCGAGGAAATAGTAAGGACCGTGCGGCTGCTGCTGGCGTATCGTCGCCAGGTGCGCCTCACACACCGCATCGAGATGCGATGCCTGATTGAGTGGGCTGGTGAGATCCGGTGACTGAATGCCAAGCAGCGACCAGCGTGCATCGAGATAGCGTTGCAGTACGCTGAACTGCCAGGCAAAACCTGAAGCCGGATGGAAGCAGAACAGCGTCGGCCCGCTGCCGCGCCGCAGCGGCAGCACCGCTTCAAAGCCGGCACGGCTGGCCTCAGCCGATTCACTGCTCAGCAAGGCTGCCAGTTTTTCCACCGTGGAAGCGACCATAATCTGGCCGACCGACACCGGCTGATTGAGGCGGCGGCGCAGCTGTGCCGCCAGCCGCATCGCCAGTAACGAGTGGCCGCCGAGGGCGAAGAAATCATCCTGAGCGCTGATCGACTCCCGCTCCAGCAGCGTGGCGAACGCCTGTGCCAGGGTGGTTTCCAGTCCCGGATGCGGGTCCCGGCCCGCTTCCGCTGTCTGCGTCTGCGGCAGCGGCAACGCTTTACGATCCAGCTTGCCGTTGCTGCTGAGCGGTAACGCCGCCAGCTGCACGATAGCGACCGGTACCATGTGCGCAGGCAGTTGAGTCGCCAGCGCCTGACGCATCGCCACGGCATCAATCGGCTGATCCGCCACCACATAGCCCACCAGCTGGCGCGCATCTCCCTGCTGAGGGTCTGCGCCACCCAGCACCAGTGCATGCGTCACCGCCTGCTCCACGCCGGGCAGGGCAGCCAGGGCGTGGTCGATCTCATTCAGTTCAATCCGCTGTCCGCGAATTTTAAGCTGATCGTCGCTGCGGCCGAGATATTCGACTGCGCCATTGGCCAGCCAGCGCGCAACATCGCCGGTACGGTACATCCGGCTGCCGTCGCCATAGGGATCAGCGACAAAATGACTGGCGGTCAGGTCAGGGCGATCAAGATAGCCATGCGCCAGCTGTACGCCGGTCAGATAGAGATCGCCAGCCACGCCAGGCGGCACCGGTTGCAGACGGGCATCCAGAATCCGTAAGCCGGTATTCCAGACCGGGAAGCCAATTGGCACGCTGGCACCTTCGACCGCCGCCAGTTCCTCACCCGAGGCCGGGTAATAGCTGACGTCGACCGCTGCTTCGGTCGGACCATAGAGATTGTGCAGCGCGACATGGGTCAGCTTTTGCCACTGGCGTGACAGCTCAGCCGGTAACGCTTCGCCGCTGCAGAACACCTGGCGCAGGGTAGCGCAACGCGCCACGGCGTCCGCATCCTGCAGCGTGGCGACAAAGGCCGCCAGCATCGACGGCACAAAATGGGTCGTGGTAACGCGATGGCGGGCAAACAGCTGTTGCAACGCTTCCGGATCGCGATGGGCATCCGGCGGGGCCATCACCAGCTGTGCGCCGACCATCAGCGGCCAGAAGAACTCCCAGACGGACACATCGAAACTGCTCGGGGTTTTCTGCAATACCACATCACTGCTGCCGAGTGGATAGTGATCCTGCATCCACAGCAGGCGGTTAACGATCGCCTGATGGCTGACCAGCACCCCTTTCGGCCGACCGGTTGAGCCGGAGGTATAGATAATGTAAGCGCCATCCTGCGGGCGTGGCTGCTGGCTGATCTCTGACGTGTTCGGGGTTAACAGTGCGTCATAAAACAGCGGGGTGACCGGCGTAAGGGCGGCCAGTCGTCCGGCCAGCTGATGACAGGTGACCAGCGTTTTCGGCGCGGCATCTTCCAGCATCATCTGCAGACGATCGTCAGGATAGCCGGTATCGAGCGGCAGGTAAGTGGCACCCGCGCTAACGATAGCCTGCAGCGCCAGCGACAGGAACACCGATCGCGGCAGGGCGACGGCGACGATATCGCCCGGCTTCACACCCTGTGCAATCAGCTGCTGCGCCAGCGCCGCCACCTGCTGCTGCATCTGTTGATAAGTAAGCTGATGGGCCTCATCCGCCAGCGCCGGGGCCTGCGGAGTACGCTGCGCCTGGCTTAACAGCAGGCTGCTCAGCGTCTCTGCCGGTAGCGGCATTGCCGTCTGGTTAAGGGTGGCTAACTGCTGATGTTCAGCCGGCGTCAGCATATCCAGCTCGCCACACGGGCGATCGGGATCGGCGGCCAGCTGCGACAGCAGCAGATCAACGCGGCTGGCGTGTTGTCTGAGGGTTACTTCGCTGTAACGCTGCGCGTTCGCCAGCAGTTCCAGCGTCAGGTCACCCTGTTCGCTGAGGTAGATGGCAATCTCCAGATCGCGTACCGGGCCGGAGGCGAGCTGATGCGTCACGCCTTTAATGCCGGCAAAATCGAGCTGGTAATCAAACATCTTGAGGTTGATCACCGGTCCGTAGAGCGGATCGCTGTCGCCGGAACGGCCCAGATCACGCTGTACCTGCTCGGCATCGTAGCGCTGATGTCGACGCATTTTTTTTACTTCGCTCGCCAGTCGCGCCGCCAGCGCGCCGAGCGGCTGGGCCGGATCGTTGTGCACCGCCATCGACAGCACATTGATCACCGGACCGGTGGCACACAGCGCGGCTGAACCGATGCGGCGCATAAAGATAAAACCGGCGGCAAAGTCGTTTTGTCCGCTGAGACGTGCCAGCCACAGCGAGACCAGCGCAATCGCGGTGTCAGCCGCGCTGAGCTGCAGCTGTTGGGTATGCGCCAGCAGGGCCTGAAAGTTATTGCTGTCCAGCGCAAAGCGATGGCGCAGCAGATCGGTACTGGCACTCTGGCCCGCCAGCGGCTGGTCGGAGAGCGACGCAGGCGCGGGAAGCTGCGCGCCTTTTTCGCGCCAGAACTGCGCATCACGCTGCCAGCCAGCAGATTGCTGGTAGCGCTGGTACTCTTCGACCACCTCGCTGAACGGCGTAAAGGGCGTCGGCTCGGGCGTTTCATCACGCTGCCAGGCGCTATAAAGATTGGCAATACGGCGGGTCAGGGCGGTAAAGCTGAAGCCATCGACCACCAGATGATGATAACGCTGATACCAGTACCAGTGCTCATCACCCAGCCGCAACAGGCTGTGGTGGTACAGCGGCGCGCCGCTTATCACCCGCAGGTCACCAGACATATCCTGCTGCATCAGCGCACGAGCCGCGGCGACCGGATCGGCTGAATTGCGCAGGTCAATCACCTGCGGCGTAGCAAAGCGCTGCGGTGCAGACCACTGCTGTGGTTCGCCGTCCTGCTCGCCAAACGCCATATTCAGCGTATCCGCTTCCTGCATGCCGGCAACGATTGCTTTGGCCAGCAGCGTGCTGTTGAGCGCGCCGCGCAGTTCAACAAAATGCGCCACCGCGTAAGCATTAGCGTGCGGGGATAACTGGTCTGCGATCCAGATGCCGGGCTGAGCGGCAACCAGCGGCAACGTTTTCTGTTCAGTCAGGTTCGGGTTCATGATGATCTCAGACATCGTCGCTCCGGCTGGTGCTAGCGCTGGCGGTGACCGGACGAATATCGTGCCAGTTTTCATTCAGCCAGCTGAGGCAGATGGCCTGTGGCTGGGGACCAAATACCGGCTGCCAGCCAGACGGAATCGCCCGGAAGGCGGGCCATAAACTGTACTGTTGCTGGTTATTGATCAGTACATGACAATCCTGCTGCGGATCGTCGAACGGATTGAGATGTTGCATATTGGTCTCCTGCCCGTGATATCCAGGCGAGATATCGCCCTCATCCTGCGCGCCGCCGCTGACCGCGAGCGACCTCGGGCGTGAAAGAGGGCCGATAAGCGAATTACGGGTATTGCCACATTGCTTTTAATCCGGCCAGCAGGCCGCCGCGCCAGCAGAGCGCGTCGTGACCGCCTTCAAACGGTTGATAGCTAACCTGATGCCCGGCCGCGATTAAATCACGCTCAAATTGTTGATTCGCTGCCAGAATCAGCCGCTCACGCCGTCCAGCTTCGAGATAAAAGCGGCGCGGCGGCGCCTGCAGCAAACCTTGTTGTAGTTGTTGCGGTAGCCAGCCGTTGGGGTTACCGCGCGCCGGCCACCAGAAGGAGCCGGAAAGGCTGATGGCGGCACCAAAGGTCTCTGGCCAGCTTAAGGTGGCGTAAGCTGCGGAAAGTCCGCCAAAACTCTGTCCCGCCACCAGCGTGCTGTCGCCCTGCACCCGGCAGGCGACGGTTTGCTGAATCAGCGGCAGGAGTTCGTGCTGCACCGCCAGCCAGAATTCAGGATTACAGGTCAGCTCCCGGCTGCGGTGTTCCCGGTCGATAATGTCGATCATCGCATAGACCGCCGGTGGCAGTTCGCCTGCGGCGGTGAGCTGCTGCAGCGGACCGGCAATCGGCATGGTCTGCGCCCAGAACTGTCCATCCAGCAATAACGCCAGCGGACGTGCGGCGGAAGAGGCCTCGCCACTGCAGTAAAGCCACACCGTGCGCTGATTACCCAGTCGTTCGCTGCGCCACAGCAGCGGTTGCAGCGGGATAGCCGCCGGCTGGCCGCGATCGACATCGTGCCACACCGACTGATCGGGCGCCTGCGGCAGGTGCAGCGGTGATACCCGCATGCCGCGTCCGCCGGCCCAGCCGCGCAATGGGTTGAGCGGGTCCGCCTGCGCTGACGGGAATTTGCCGCTCCACCATTGGCGCAGCGTCTGCATATCAGTCTGGCCGTCAAATTTCTCTGCCTGGCGATCGGGTATCAGGCAGTAGCTGCCGCGCCAGTCAGCGGGCAGGGTGGTTTGCCACCACCAGACATCGGTATGGGGAACGCGTGTTAAGGAGGAGGGGGCGGCGGACTGATGGTGATCGGTCACGCCGGTGATGTTGATCCAGACGCGGCGGATCGCCGAGTGGGACTCATCGCCGTGGGGATCACGCCAGAAGAAGGTGACCTGACAGGTTCCCTCTTCGCCGGGCTCAATCAAGGGAATGCCCTGTTGCTGCTGCTGTTGCCACCAGGCGTCACTGCCGGTCACTTCATTTAACCACGTCATACGCGCCATCAGTCGATCACTACACTTGATTAGGGGTGATGCATGTTATGAATAATACTATTGATAATTATTTTCATTTGCAATAGGGTGTTTCCGCTCTACAGGGAGCGCGCGCATCCTCTCTGCCGTATCGGGCTTCAGACCGGGACGAGGGTCTGTTGAAGATGGTCCAGAGAGAACTGGAATGCGTTGCAGGCAAGGTACTTACCTTTTCACCGGCGCGCCGGCAGTGGCCTTTCGCTGGCAATCCAGGAATAAAAAAATGAAAAAGTTATCCCGGCTTTCGTTAGCCATTATGATTGAACTTGGCGTCACCACCTCTCTCATTTCTACCGGGTCAGTAGCTGCCGCTACTGACCCGGGCATCACCAGCAACTCATCCGATACCGCCAGCGACAGCACCATGATGGTCACCGCCGCCGAGCAAACGCTTCAGGCACCCGGTGTGTCGACCATCACCGCCGACGAAATCAAAAAACATCCGCCTGCTCGCGACGTCTCTGAAATCATTCGTACCATGCCCGGCGTTAACCTGACCGGTAACTCCACCAGCGGCCAGCGCGGTAATAACCGACAGATCGATATCCGCGGCATGGGGCCGGAAAACACCCTGATCCTCGTTGATGGCTTGCCAGTGACCAGCCGCAACTCGGTGCGTCTGGGCTGGCGTGGCGAGCGTGATACGCGCGGCGACAGCAACTGGGTTCCGCCTGAGATGATTGATCATATTGAAGTGATCCGTGGTCCGGCGGCGGCACGTTACGGTAATGGTGCTGCTGGCGGGGTGGTAAATATCATCACCAAAAAAGAGCTGGATAATCAGTGGCACGGCTCGTGGAGCGCCTACTACAACGTGCCGCAGCATAAAGATGAAGGGGCAACCCGACGCACTAACTTTAGCCTCGAAGGGCCGTTAGGCGACGACTTCAGCTTCCGGCTGTATGGCGGGTTGGCAAAAACTCAGGCCGATGCGTACGACATTAATGAAGGACATGCTGCCCAGCGAACCGGTACCTATGCCGGATCCTATCCGGCCGGCCGTGAAGGCTCGGTCAATAAAGATGTTCATGCCTTACTGCGCTGGGCTTTTGCGCCAATGCAGGCACTGGAGTTTGGCGCCGGTTACAGTCGGCAGGGCAACCTGTATGCCGGTGATACACAGAACACCAACACCAACGCGCTGGTGAAAAGCAAATATGGTGATGAAACCAATCGCCTTTATCGGCAGAGCTTCTCGCTGAAGTGGACCGGCGCCTGGGATAATGGCATCAGTACCAATACCTATGCGCAATATGAGAACACCCGCAACTCGCGCCTGAATGAAGGGCTGGCGGGCGGCACCGAAGGGATCTTCTCCAACAGCGACTTCAACACCATTCAGCTGGACGATGTGCTGCTGCACAGTGAGGTCAGTATTCCGTTTGAATGGCTGGTCAATCAGACGGCTACCCTCGGCACCGAGTGGAACCAGCAGCGGATGAAGGATCCGTCATCGACCACTCAGGCGGCCAGCTACGGTTCCATTCCGGGCATCGCCACCACCGGTCGCAGCCCCTATTCTCAGGCTGAAATCTTCTCACTGTTTGCTGAAGACAACATTGAACTGACTGACAGCACCATGCTGACGCCAGGCCTGCGTTTCGATCATCACTCCATCGCAGGTAACAACTGGAGCCCGTCGCTCAACCTGTCACAGGGATTAGGCGATGACTTCACGCTGAAAATGGGCATCGCCCGCGCCTACAAAGCGCCGAGCCTGTATCAGACCAACCCGAACTATCTGCTTTACAGTAACGGCCAGGGCTGCGCCTCTAGCGCCGGTGCCTGTTATCTGATGGGCTACGACGATTTGAAAGCGGAAAACAGCATCAACAAAGAGGTGGGGCTGGAGTGGAAACATGAGGGTTATCAGGCCGGTCTGACTTGGTTCCGCAATGATTACCGCAATAAGATTGAGGCAGGCACGCTGCCAACCGGTACCGCCTCGAACGGTAAAACCGACATCTATAAGTGGGAAAACGTGCCGAAAGCGGTGGTGGAAGGGCTGGAAGGGACGGTTAACGTGCCGTTCTCAGACAGCGTGAGCTGGAACAATAACTTCACCTACATGCTGCAGAGTAAAAACAAAGAGACCGGCGATCGCCTGTCGGTTATCCCGGAATACACCCTGAACTCGACGCTGAGCTGGCAGGCGACACAGGATCTGTCACTGCAAACCACGCTGACCTGGTACGGCAAACAGGTGCCGAAAAAGTATGACTATAAAGGCAATCCGGTCACGGGCAGCGCCACCGATGAGGTCAGTCCATACTCAGTGGTCGGCATGAGCGGTACCTATGACGTCAACAAATATGCCAGCGTCACTGTGGGGATCGACAACCTGTTCGATAAGCGCCACTTCCGCGAAGGCAATGCGCAGACCACCGGTAACGCCACTACCGGCGCGTATTTGTACGGTGCCGGTGCTAACACCTTTAACGAGTCGGGCCGCACTTACTATATGAGTGTGAATACCCACTTCTGATGGGTTTAGCCATAACCCGATCCGGATGAATCTGGCCGCAATTGATAAGCTCAACGCGCAGGGAGCAGGGGAGGAAAGCGTTCCACACCATGGACAAAAACGCCAGGCGGTGTCCCGACTTCGGGCGTACCTCAGAGATGAGGTGCGTAATCGCGCGGGCCGGACGACCAGGGATTGGCTTAAGCGTTTTTCTGAGCTGCCTCTGTTTCCAGTGCAGGCTCGGTCTCATCGCTGACGGGGCCAGACTTTATTAACAAACGCAGCAGGTTGATCGCCTGCTGCGTTTTTTTTCGCTGCTTAATCAGTTGTTCTGGTTAATATCCCGGTAGAGCCGACTCTCAAAACGCACCAGCGGAATACGGCGGGTACGCTGATCTTCCGGTGGAACCGCATAGCCGGAGAGGAACTGCACAAAGGCGACCCGGGCACCACTCGAGGTGGTGATAAAGCCCGCCAGGTTGTAGACCCCCTGCAGTGAGCCGGTTTTTGCCGACACTTTGCCATCCAGTCCCGCCTCATGCAGCCCGCCACGGTACTGCAGCGTGCCGTCATAACCAGCCAGCGGCAGCATCGAGATGTAGTCCAGCGTGCTGTCATTCTTCGCAATGTACTGCAGTACCTGCATCATGGTTTGCGGCGAAATCAGGTCATGACGCGACAGGCCGGAACCGTCGACCTGAATGCTGTTGCCCATGTCGATATTGGCTTTGGCTTTCAGGATCCGGCGAACCGCATCCTGACCGGCGCGGAAGGTTCCCGGCACGTTGAAGTAATGATGGCCAATGGTGCGAAACACCGTGTCGGCAATCATGTTGTCAGACTTCTTCAGCATGGTATGCAGCAGCGTATGCAGCGGTGCCGACTGGGTTGAGGCCAGTACCGTGCCAGGCTCGGTGACCAGAGACTGACGCACCAGATGCCCGCTGTAATCGATATCCGCGGCACGCAGCTCCGCTTTCAGAATCTCGCCAGCCCAGGCGGCGTCATCCTGAACCGCAAACGCCAGCGGCAGCGGTTCGGCACGTTGACGCATGCAGCCGGTCAGGGTGTAACGGTTCAGTTCGCCCGGCACCACGTCCAGTTCGCAATATTGCCCTTCGCCGCTGTTGCGGCCGATGGTGCGCACCTGGCTGTACATATGCGCCGGGTAATAGGAGGCGATACGCACAAATGCATTCTCGCCCGGCGTGTTAGCACTGTAGAGCGAAACGGAGAAACAGTTTTTGTCGACGATCGCCGCACCCGGCGGGGCGCTGAAGCACTGGGTCAGGTCGTTCCACGGCCAGCCCGGTGCCATGTCATGACTGGCAAACACCGAGGTATCAATCACCAGATTGCCTTTGATATGGGTGATGCCCTGCTTCTTTAACGCTGCCACCATGTTGCGCAGATCCTGCCGGCTTAAGGTGGGATCGCCGGCAAAACGTGCCACTAAATCGCCGTTCAGCGTGCCATCAACCAGCGCGCCTTTGGTCTCAAAGGTGGTCTGAAAACGGTAGTCTCCGCCCAGTTCCAGTAATGCCGCCAGCGCCGTCACTACCTTCATGGTACTGGCGGGCAACGCCATCTGTTTTCCGTGGTAATCAATGATCGGCGTTGATGCACCCACTTTCTGCACCATCAGCGCCAGATTGGCGCCGTCTGGCAGATACTGCATGTATTCATCAACTGGCGCTGCTTGTGCCTGCAGCATAAATGCACAGGTTAATCCGGTAACAAGTCGTGAAAATCGCATAATCTCGCGGTAACTGGCAGGTGAAGCCGTCAATACTACGTCGCTGGGTGGTGGAAAGTAAACGATGACCCGCAGGGAACTCTGGGGTAAAATACGTATCAAATTGCAAAACCCTTTTCTGGCCTGGAATACTGTCCGGGTCAGGATTCTTTTGTTTGCAAAACCGGCTAATGCGTCGCAGAACGCTTTTTTCTGCAGTCACCGGTCAGGATGACACCGTTAAACAGGATAGATGACGAGGAGCTTAAATGAATCAGATTCCGATGACGTTAAGAGGCGCAGAAAGATTGCGCGAAGAGCTGAACGAGCTGAAAACCGTGAAGCGTCCGCGCATTATTGCCTCTATCGCTGACGCCCGCGAGCATGGCGACCTGAAAGAGAATGCGGAATATCATGCCGCACGTGAAGAGCAGGGTTTTTGTGAGGGCCGCATACAGGAGATTGAAGCCAAACTCTCCAATGCCCAGGTGATTGACGTCACCCAGATGCCCAAAACCGGCCGGGTCATTTTTGGCGCGACGGTAACCGTACTGAACATCGATACCGACGAAGAGTCGACCTATCGTATCGTGGGTGATGACGAAGCTGACTTTAAGCAAAATCTGATTTCTGTAAATTCACCGATGGCGCGTGGCCTGGTGGGTAAAGAGGCAGATGATGTGGCGATTATCAAAACCCCTGGCGGCGATGTTGAATATGAAATCCTGAAGGTGGAATACCTTTAAGATGTTGCTACGCTTTGAAATGCGTTAAAGCACAATGTAAAGAAAGGAAAAAGGCCGCATTGCGGCCTTTTATCTGAGGTAAGAGCATGGCACTTTCTTTGCCCACTTAACGTGGCAGAGAAATCTTGCTCTCTTTAGACGGGCGATACAGCACCAGCGTTTTGCCGATCACCTGTACGTTGCTGGCACCGGTTTCACGCACGATCGCCTCAACGATCAGCTGCTTTGTTTCACGATCTTCTGAGGCAATTTTCACCTTAATCAGTTCGTGATGCGACAGAGCCTGCTCGATTTCGGCCAGCACGCCTTCAGTCAGGCCATTGCCACCCAGCATAACCACCGGCTTGAGCGGATGGGCGAGGCCCTTGAGGTGCTGTTTTTGTTTGGTACTTAGATTCATCGTAGTTTTTTACTTACTCAGGGATTGAAAACGGTTCATTCTACCGCCATCTCGGGTATATCACCAAATCGACGCAACCCATTGCGTGCAGGTTTATCGCTACGATGACGATTTAGTTGGAAATATTATGACGGGTAAAAAGCGTTCGGCCAGCTCCAGCCGCTGGCTCCAGGAACACTTTAGCGATAAATATGTGCTTCAGGCGCAGAAAAAAGGGTTGCGTTCGCGCGCCTGGTTTAAACTTGATGAAATACAACAGGGTGACAAGCTTTTCAAACCCGGCATGACCGTGGTAGATCTGGGTGCTGCACCCGGTGGCTGGTCACAATATGTCGTACAGCAAATTGGGAACAAAGGGCGCGTTATTGCCTGTGATATCCTGCCTATGGATCCGATTGTCGGTGTCGATTTCCTTCAGGGTGATTTTCGTGAAGAATCGGTGATCAATGCGCTGCTTGAGCGCGTTGGCGATCAGAAAGTTCAGGTTGTCATGTCCGATATGGCACCGAATATGAGTGGTACACCTGCCGTAGATATTCCCCGGTCGATGTATTTAGTCGAACTGGCGCTGGAAATGTGTCGGGATATCCTGGCACCCGGCGGCAGTTTTGTAGTGAAAGTGTTTCAGGGAGATGGCTTCGATGAATACCTGCGGGAAATTCGCTCCCTGTTTACGAAAGTGAAAATTCGTAAGCCGGACGCTTCACGGTCACGTTCACGTGAAGTGTACATTGTGGCGACTGGGCGCAAACTATAACCAAATTGCTGGAGTAGTCCGCAGTTTTGCTGCGATTCCATGTATGAAGGATCTATAGTACCCTACGCTATCTGTTAACACCGTTGTAATATGAGGTTAATCCCTTGAGTGACATGGCGAAAAACCTGATTCTCTGGTTAGTCATCGCGGTCGTGCTGATGTCAGTATTCCAGAGCTTTGGGCCCAGCGAGTCGAATGGCCGTAGGGTTGATTATTCAACCTTCCTGTCGGAAGTGAACCAGGATCAGGTCCGCGAGGCACGTATTAACGGGCGTGAAATTAACGTTATTAAAAAAGACAGCAATAAATACACCACCTACATTCCTGTCAATGATCCCAAGTTGCTCGATAACCTCTTGACCAAAAACGTCAAAGTGGTTGGCGAACCACCGGAAGAGCCAAGCCTGCTGGCGTCGATCTTCATCTCGTGGTTCCCGATGCTGCTGCTGATCGGGGTGTGGATCTTCTTTATGCGCCAGATGCAGGGCGGCGGCGGCAAGGGCGCGATGTCCTTCGGCAAGAGTAAAGCCCGCATGCTGACGGAAGACCAGATTAAAACCACTTTCGCCGACGTTGCCGGGTGTGACGAAGCGAAAGAGGAAGTCGCCGAGCTGGTGGAATATCTGCGTGAACCGAGCCGCTTCCAGAAGCTGGGCGGTAAGATTCCGAAAGGCGTGCTGATGGTCGGTCCTCCGGGTACCGGTAAAACCTTGCTGGCGAAAGCGATTGCCGGTGAAGCAAAAGTGCCTTTCTTTACCATCTCCGGTTCTGACTTCGTTGAAATGTTTGTTGGTGTCGGTGCATCTCGTGTGCGTGACATGTTCGAACAGGCCAAAAAAGCGGCACCGTGCATCATCTTCATCGATGAAATCGATGCGGTGGGCCGTCAGCGTGGCGCGGGTTTAGGCGGTGGTCATGATGAACGTGAGCAGACACTGAACCAGATGCTGGTTGAGATGGATGGTTTCGAAGGTAACGAAGGTATTATCGTTATCGCCGCGACTAACCGTCCTGACGTGCTTGACCCGGCGCTGCTGCGTCCAGGCCGCTTCGACCGTCAGGTGGTGGTGGGCTTGCCAGACGTGCGTGGCCGTGAGCAGATTCTGAAAGTGCATATGCGCCGTGTTCCGCTGGCGACCGATATTGACGCGGCAATCATTGCGCGCGGTACGCCTGGCTTCTCCGGTGCCGACCTGGCTAACCTTGTCAACGAAGCGGCGCTGTTTGCTGCCCGTTCGAACAAGCGTGTAGTGTCGATGGTTGAGTTTGAGAAAGCGAAAGACAAAATCATGATGGGTGCGGAACGTCGCTCCATGGTGATGACGGAAGCGCAGAAAGAGTCAACCGCCTATCACGAAGCGGGTCACGCGATCATTGGTCGTCTGGTGCCTGAGCACGATCCAGTGCACAAAGTGACCATCATTCCGCGCGGCCGTGCGCTGGGTGTGACCTTCTTCCTGCCTGAAGGCGACGCGATCAGCGCCAGCCGTCAGAAACTGGAAAGTCAGATTTCAACGCTGTACGGCGGCCGCCTGGCAGAAGAGATCATCTACGGTGCTGAACATGTTTCTACCGGTGCGTCGAATGACATTAAAGTCGCGACCAACCTGGCACGTAACATGGTGACGCAGTGGGGCTTCTCAGAAAAACTGGGTCCACTGCTGTATGCCGAAGAAGAGGGTGAAGTGTTCCTCGGACGTTCAGTCGCGAAAGCGAAACATATGTCCGATGAAACAGCCCGCATTATCGACCAGGAAGTTAAACACCTGATCGACAGCAACTACCAGCGTGCTCGCCGCATTCTGGGTGAGAACATGGACATCCTTCACGCGATGAAAGACGCGCTGATGAAGTATGAAACCATTGATGCACCGCAGATCGACGACCTGATGGCGCGCCGCGAAGTGCGTCCGCCAGCCGGCTGGGAAGATCCAGGCAGCAGCAACTCTGACAGCAACGGCACGCCAAAGGCGCCGCGTCCGGTCGATGAACCGCGTACGCCAAACCCAGGCAACACCATGTCAGAACAGTTCGATAAATAAGACGTCACCTCGTCAGACAAAACCCCGGCTGGTCCGGGGTTTTTTACATCCAGATATTGATCAGCAAGGAGTGATTCGCCATGAAGTTGTTCGCCGGTGATTCCCATCTCGATTTATCATTTCCCCATGTGATGGGTATTTTGAATGTCACGCCCGACTCCTTTTCCGATGGCGGTAAGCATAACGCGCTGGTCGATGCGCTCACCCACACCAATGAGATGGTCAATGCTGGCGCGACCATTATCGATGTCGGCGGTGAATCGACCCGTCCGGGGGCCGATGAGGTCAGCGTCGAGCAGGAGCTGGAGCGGGTCATCCCGGTGGTCGAAGCGATTGCCCAGCGTTTTGAGGTCTGGATTTCGGTCGATACCTCTAAAGCCGAAGTGATCCGGGAATCAGCGCGAGTGGGCGCTCACATCATCAACGATGTGCGCTCGCTCTCAGAGCCAGGTGCGCTGGAAGCGGCGGCAGCGACCGGCCTGCCGGTCTGTTTAATGCATATGCAGGGCGAACCACGTACCATGCAGCAGGCGCCACACTATGAAAACATCCTGCACGAAGTGGACACTTACTTCGCGCAGCAGATCGCGCGTTGCGAAGCGGCGGGAATCAAAAAAGAGCGGCTGATACTCGACCCGGGCTTCGGTTTCGGTAAAAATCTTAGCCACAACTATGAACTGCTGGCTCATCTCAGCGATTTTCACCATTTCGGCCTGCCACTGCTGGTGGGCATGTCGCGCAAATCGATGATAGGTCAGTTGTTGAATGTCGGTCCGTCACAGCGTTTAACCGGCAGCCTGAGCTGTGCGGTCATCGCCGCGATGCAGGGTGCACAGATTATTCGCGCCCATGATGTCAAAGAGACGGCCGAAGCGATGCGCGTGGTCGAAGCGACCCGAAGAGCAAAAGGATAATCATGAGTAATCGTAAATATTTCGGTACAGATGGCATTCGTGGCAAAGTCGGTGAAGCGCCAATCACCCCTGATTTCGTCCTGAAGCTGGGCTGGGCCGCAGGGAAAGTGCTGGCGCGTCACGGTTCGAAAAAGATCATTATCGGTAAGGACACCCGCATCTCCGGCTATATGCTGGAGTCAGCCTTAGAAGCCGGTCTGGCAGCCGCGGGCCTGACCGCCGCCTTTACCGGACCGATGCCGACCCCGGCCATCGCTTACCTGACCCGTACATTCCGCGCCGAAGCGGGGATTGTGATTTCGGCGTCGCATAACCCGTTCGACGATAACGGTATCAAATTCTTCTCATCCGAAGGCACCAAATTGCCGGACGACGTTGAAGAAGCGATCGAACTGGAGATGGAAAAACCGATTACCTGTGTTGAATCCGCCTTACTGGGCCGTGCCAGCCGTATTGTTGATGCCGCCGGACGTTACATCGAATTCTGCAAGGGCACCTTCCCAAGCGAGCTCAACCTTAACGGCCTGAAAATCGTGGTCGACTGCGCTAACGGGGCCACCTACCACATTGCACCGAATGTATTGCGTGAACTGGGCGCTACGGTGATTGCCATTGCCACCCAGCCGGATGGGATGAACATCAACAAAGAGTGTGGCGCTACCGATCTGAAGATGCTGCAACAGCGGGTGCTGGCGGAGAAAGCGGATATCGGTCTGGCCTACGATGGCGACGGCGATCGCATCATGATGATTGACCATCTGGGCGAAAAGGTGGATGGCGACCAGATTCTCTACATCATTGCGCGCGAAGGGCTGCGTCAGGGCCAGTTGCGCGGCGGCGTAGTCGGCACGCTGATGAGCAATATGGGCCTGGAGCTGGCGCTTAAGCAGCTCGGTATTCCGTTTGCCCGGGCAAAAGTGGGTGACCGCTACGTGCTGGAGAAGATGCAGGAGAAGGGCTGGCGTCTGGGGGCAGAGAACTCAGGCCATGTGATCCTGCTGGATAAAACCACCACCGGTGACGGCATCGTGGCAAGTTTGCAAGTACTTACTGCAATGGTGCGCAACCACATGAGCCTGCACGATCTGTGCAGCGGCATGAAAATGCTGCCTCAGGTACTGGTCAACGTCCGCTTTACCGGTGAGCACGATCCGTTACAGAGCGACGCGGTGAAAACCGTGACGGCAGAGGTGGAAAAAGCGCTGGCCGGCCGGGGGCGGGTGTTGCTGCGCAAGTCGGGCACCGAGCCGTTGATTCGGGTGATGGTGGAAGGCGAGAATGAGGCGCAGGTAACCGAGCTGGCAAACCGCATCGCCGATCAGGTAAAGGCGTTTTAATCGGCTGACAGGCGGTTCGCAGGTTACCGAACCGCCTGTAAAATCACCGTGATGGCGTTTTTTTCTGCAATTAGTTTGGGTGATGAAAATTGCGCTTGCAGAGGTATCCGCCTTTGGTTAGTATTCACACCCGCTTCTGATGGGTGATGACGAGACTCCCCATCAATACTGGTTGAAGCTTTAACTGTACGATTATCGTGCAAGGAACAGGTTGAATATGTACGAAGCTCTTTTAGTTGTTTTCCTTATTGTAGCTATCGCCCTCGTGGGTATGATCATGCTGCAGCAAGGCAAAGGCGCTGATATGGGAGCCTCATTCGGTGCAGGCGCATCCGGTACGCTGTTTGGTTCTACGGGTTCAGGTAATTTCATGACACGTACAACCGGCATCTTAGCGGCACTGTTCTTCATCATCAGCCTGGTTCTCGGTAACCTGAACAGTAATAAAGCCTCGAAAGGAAGCGAGTGGGAAAATCTTTCTGCGCCGGCGCAGTCTTCTCAACAGACTGAAAAGCCAGCTCAACCGGCCACGCCGGGCAGCGATATTCCTAAGTAAGTTCGTCAACACAACGAATCGTTGTGGTCAGTGTAGTGCCGTGGTGGTGGAATTGGTAGACACGCTACCTTGAGGTGGTAGTGCCCGATTGGGCTTACGGGTTCAAGTCCCGTCCTCGGTACCAAATCTTAGTATTACTTGCATTTTATGCAGGTTTGGCGTATTATTCGCCACGTTTTCGGACGCGGGGTGGAGCAGCCTGGTAGCTCGTCGGGCTCATAACCCGAAGGTCGTCGGTTCAAATCCGGCCCCCGCAACCACTTTCCCTTTGAGTTCTTTTTCAAATATACTGTGTGCATCGACGGACGCATTCACGGCTCATTTTTGAAAGAAAATTCTTTGGATGGAGTCCGAGCCGCATTGCGGCGTACAGGGTCCAGTGATTAAAAGCCCCGAATATTCGGGGTTTTTTGTTATTAGCGAATCGTAATACTGGGCTATAGGCCCTTTTTTTATGTCTTGGGGGTGGGCTTGTCCACATTAGAGCAAAAATTGACAGAGTTGGTATCGGCTCCGGTAGAAGCGCTGGGCTACGAACTGGTTGGAATTGAATTCGTTCGTGGTCGCACATCAACCCTGCGCATCTATATTGATAGTGAAGATGGCATCAATGTCGATGATTGCGCCGATGTCAGCCACCAGGTAAGTGCCGTAATGGATGTCGAAGATCCCATTACCGTGCCTTACAACCTAGAAGTCTCCTCACCGGGACTCGATCGTCCTCTGTTCACTGCAGAACACTATGTCCGTTTTATGGGCGATGAAGTGAGTCTGGTGCTGCGTATGGCCGTTCAGAACCGCCGTAAATGGCAGGGTATCATCAAGTCCGTTGATGGCGAGATGATCACGGTGAACGTTGAGGGTAACGATGAAGTGTTCGCGCTGAGTAATATTCAGAAAGCGAACCTGGTCCCCCACTTTTAAAAGTCCGGATTGAGGCTAACCAGGATGAACAAAGAGATCTTAGCTGTTGTAGAAGCCGTTTCTAACGAAAAAGCCCTGCCGCGTGAGAAAATCTTCGAAGCGCTGGAGAGCGCGCTGGCGACTGCGACCAAGAAAAAGTACGAGCAAGAAATTGACGTACGCGTCAGCATTGATCGCCGAAGTGGCGATTTCGATACTTTCCGCCGTTGGGAAATCGTAGAAGAGGTGACGCAGCCGACGCGCGAGATCACGCTGGATGCGGCCCGCTTCGAAGATGAAGCATTCAATCTGGGCGAATATGTCGAAGATCAGATTGAATCGGTCACCTTTGACCGTATCACCACCCAGACCGCTAAGCAGGTTATCGTGCAAAAAGTGCGCGAAGCTGAGCGCGCGATGGTGGTTGATCAGTTCCGTGAGCAGGAAGGCGAAATTATTACTGGCGTGGTGAAGAAAGTTAACCGCGACAATATTTCTCTCGATTTAGGCAGCAATGCCGAAGCGGTTATCCTGCGTGAAGATATGCTGCCGCGTGAAAACTTCCGCCCAGGCGACCGTATTCGTGGCGTGCTCTACTCCGTTCGCCCGGAAGCACGTGGCGCGCAGCTGTTCGTGACGCGTTCCAAACCGGAAATGCTGATTGAACTGTTCCGCATTGAAGTGCCAGAAATTGGCGAAGAAGTGATTGAAATTAAAGCCGCTGCTCGTGATCCGGGCTCGCGCGCTAAAATTGCAGTCAAGACCAACGACAAACGTATCGATCCGGTGGGTGCCTGTGTGGGCATGCGTGGCGCGCGTGTTCAGGCGGTTTCCAGTGAACTGGGCGGCGAGCGTATCGATATCGTGCTGTGGGACGACAACCCGGCGCAGTTTGTTATCAACGCCATGGCTCCGGCTGATGTGGCGTCAATCGTGGTTGATGAAGATAACCACACCATGGATATCGCTGTAGAAGCTGGCAATCTGGCTCAGGCGATCGGCCGTAACGGCCAAAACGTGCGTCTCGCTTCACAGCTGAGTGGCTGGGAGCTGAACGTAATGACCGTCGATGATCTGCAGGCCAAACATCAGGCTGAAGCACACGCAGCAATCGATATGTTCACCAAACATCTCGACATCGACGAAGAGTTCGCCACCGTACTGGTGGAAGAGGGCTTCTCTTCGCTGGAAGAACTGGCATACGTGCCAATCAACGAGCTGTTGGAAATTGACGGCCTCGACGAAGAGACCATTGAAGCCCTGCGTGAACGAGCAAAAAATGCGTTAACCACCCTGGCACTGGCGAAAGAAGAGAGCCTTGGTAACCAGCAGCCCGCTGAGGATCTTCTGAATCTTGAAGGTCTGGATCGTGCTCTGGCTTTCCGCCTGGCGTCGAAAGGCGTTTGCACGCTGGAAGATCTCGCTGAGCAAGGTGTTGACGATCTGACGGATATTGAAGGCATGTCTGATGAGCAAGCCGGCGCGCTGATTATGGCCGCCCGTAATATCTGCTGGTTCGGCGATGACGCGTAATAACAGGAAGGAACAGCATGACAGATGTAACCGTAAAATCGCTGGCCGCAGAAATTCAGACTCCGGTCGATCGCCTGGTACAGCAATTTGCTGATGCGGGGATCCCTAAGTCTGAAAATGACGCAGTGACCCAGCACGAGAAAGAAACCTTATTGTCTCACCTGAATCGTGAGCACGGTCAGGTCGGTTCAGCTAAGCTGACGCTGCAGCGTAAAACGCGCAGCACCTTGAATATTCCAGGCACCGGGGGTAAAAGTAAGTCGGTGCAAATCGAAGTCCGCAAAAAGCGCACATACGTGAAAGGTGATGCAGAGTCTGAGCAAGCTCAGGCCGAAGCAGAAGCCGAGGCGCAGCGTGAAGCGGAAGAGCAGGCGCAACGCGAGGCTGAAGAAAAAGCCCGTCGCGAAGCTGAACAGAAAGCGCAACGTGAAGCCGAAGAGAAAGCCAAGCGCGAAGCCGCTGACAAGGCCAAACGTGCAGCAGCGGAAAATGAGAAAGTGACAAATCAACCTACCGACGAAGTGACCAAGGCTGCGCAGTCCGATAAAGCCCGTCGCGAAGCTGAAGCTGCCGAACTGAAGCGTAAAGCTGAAGAAGAAGCCCGCCGTAAGCTTGAAGAGGCTGCCCGCCTCGTAGCAGAAGAAGCCCGCCGTCTGGCCGAAGAGAAGTCAGCTGAATGGGAAAAACCGGAAGAAGAGGATAAAGGCGACTATCACGTCACCACTTCGACCCATGCCCGTCAGGCTGAAGACGAAAATGACCGTCAGGTTGAAGCGGGTCGTGCGCGTGCGCGTACTACTGCTAAAGCTGCGCGTCCGGCGAAAAAAGGCAACAAACATTCTGAAGCCAAAACTGACCGTGAAGAAGCGCGTGCGCAGATTCGTGGTGGTAAAGGCGGTAAGCATCGCAAACCAAGCGCCTTGCAGCAGGGCTTTAACAAGCCAGCCCAGGCGGTTAACCGCGATGTTGTGATTGGTGAAACCATTACCGTAGCCGAACTGGCTAACAAAATGGCGGTGAAAGGTTCTCTGGTCATCAAAGCGATGATGAAGATGGGCGCCATGGCGACCATCAACCAGGTTATCGACCAGGAAACTGCACAACTCGTTGCCGAAGAGATGGGCCACAAAGTGACCCTGCGTCGTGAAAACGAGCTGGAAGAAGCGGTAATGGACGATCGTGATACCGATGCAGCGCAGGAATCTCGCGCACCGGTTGTGACCATCATGGGCCACGTCGACCACGGTAAAACCTCACTGCTGGACTACATCCGCTCCACCAAAATCGCCTCTGGCGAAGCGGGCGGCATTACTCAGCACATCGGTGCATACCACGTTGAAACCGATAACGGCATGGTCACCTTCCTCGACACCCCAGGCCACGCCGCGTTTACCGCAATGCGTGCACGTGGTGCGCAGGCGACTGACATCGTTATCCTGGTGGTAGCAGCAGACGATGGCGTGATGCCACAGACTGTCGAAGCTATTCAGCACGCCAAAGCGGCCAAAGTGCCGGTTGTGGTTGCGGTGAACAAGTGCGATAAGCCAGAAGCCGATCCGGATCGCGTTAAAAACGAACTGACTCAGTACGGTATCATTCCGGAAGAGTGGGGCGGCGAAAACATGTTCGTCAACGTGTCTGCGAAAGCGGGTACCGGCATTGACGATCTGCTTAACGCTATCCTGCTGCAGGCGGAAGTGCTGGAACTGACCGCTATCCGTGAAGGTATGGCGAGCGGCGTGGTAATCGAATCGTTCCTCGATAAAGGTCGTGGTCCGGTTGCAACCGTGCTGGTACGTGAAGGTACGCTGAACAAAGGCGACATCGTGCTGTGTGGCTTCGAATATGGCCGCGTTCGTGCAATGCGTGACGAACTGGGTCGCGAAGTAACAGAAGCGGGTCCGTCTATCCCGGTTGAGATTCTGGGTCTGTCCGGTGTGCCGGCTGCCGGTGATGAAGCGACCGTGGTCCGTGACGAGAAGAAAGCGCGTGAAGTGGCACTTTATCGTCAGGGCAAATTCCGCGAAGTTAAACTGGCTCGCCAGCAGAAATCTAAGCTGGAGAACATGTTTGCTAACATGACCGAAGGCGAAGTGTCTGAACTGAACATCGTGCTGAAAGCGGACGTTCAGGGTTCTGTGGAAGCGATCTCCGACTCCCTGCTGAAACTCTCCACCGACGAAGTGAAGGTGAAGATTGTCGGTTCAGGCGTGGGCGGGATCACCGAAACCGATGCGACGCTGGCTGCGGCCTCTAACGCCATCATCCTTGGCTTCAACGTCCGTGCCGATGCCTCTGCGCGTCGCGTCATCGATGCAGAAAGCCTGGATCTGCGCTACTACTCCGTCATCTATAACCTGATTGACGAAGTGAAAGCGGCGATGAGTGGTATGCTGGCTCCGGAATACAAACAGCAGATCATTGGTCTGGCTGAAGTCCGCGACGTGTTCAAATCACCGAAATTCGGTGCAGTGGCAGGTTGTATGGTGACCGAAGGCAACATCAAACGTCACAATCCAATCCGCGTCCTGCGTGACAACGTGGTGATTTACGAAGGCGAGCTGGAATCTCTGCGTCGCTTTAAAGATGACGTCAACGAAGTGCGTAACGGCATGGAGTGCGGTATCGGCGTGAAAAACTACAATGACGTCCGTGTCGGCGATATGATTGAAGTCTTTGAAGTGATTGAAGTTAAACGCACCATCGCGTAAGTCACTGCTGATGTGATGCAATTTGGGAGGCCACTGGCCTCCCGAATTATTTGGGAGAAATAATGATGGCGAAAGAATTTGGTCGCCCGCAGCGCGTTTCACAAGAGCTGCAAAAAGAGATTGCGATGATCCTGCAGCGCGAGATTAAAGATCCGCGTCTTGGCATGATGGTCACCGTCTCCGGTGTTGAAGTCTCACGTGATCTGGCTTACGCCAAAGTGTTCGTGACCTTCCTGAATGATAAAGATGAAGAAGCGGTAAAAAATGGCCTGAAAGCGCTGAAAGAAGCCTCAGGTTATATCCGTATTCTGCTCGGCAAAGCGATGCGCCTGCGTATCGTGCCGGAGCTGACCTTCTTCTACGACAACTCGTTGATCGAAGGGATGCGCATGTCTAACCTCGTCAGCAGCGTCGTGAAAAACGATGCTGAGCGCCGTGGCCCTGACGCCACCGGTGAAGACGAGGAGGCGTAATGAGTCGTCCGCGTCGTCGCGGTCGCGACGTCCATGGCGTGTTGTTGCTGGATAAGCCACAAGGCGTCTCGTCGAATGATGTGCTGCAGAAAGTGAAGCGTATTTTTAACGCCAACCGCGCAGGACACACCGGCGCGCTTGATCCGCTGGCGACCGGCATGCTGCCGATTTGCCTGGGTGAAGCGACGAAGTTTTCACAGTATCTGCTGGACTCCGATAAGCGTTATCGGGTGATTGCTCGCCTCGGGGAGCGCACTGATACCTCCGATGCCGATGGCAACGTGGTGCAGACGCGCCCGGTGAGCTTCAGTCAGGCAGAACTGGATGCGGCACTGGACAGCTTCCGCGGCGAAACGCTGCAGGTGCCGTCGATGTTTTCTGCGTTAAAGCATCAGGGCCGACCGCTGTATGAATATGCGCGTCAGGGCATTGAGATTGCGCGCGAGCCGCGTCCGATCACCGTCTACGAATTGCAATTTATTCGCTGGGAAGGTGATGAACTGGAGCTGGAAATCCACTGCTCCAAAGGGACCTATATCCGCACTATCATCGATGATCTGGGCGAAAAGCTCGGCTGTGGTGCGCACGTTATCATGCTGCGTCGGGTGCAGGTTGCACGCTACCCGTATGAGCGCATGGTCACGCTGGAACAGCTCAATGGTTTGCTGACTGCCGCGACCGAAGCCGGTCTTCCGCTGGAAACCCAGCTCGATCCGCTGCTGCTGCCGATGGACAGTCCCGCTGCGGATTTCCCTGAAGTGAATTTGTTGTCTACCGCGGCGGCGTACTTCAAACAGGGACAGCCCGTGCAGGCCAGCAACGTGCCGGCGCAGGGACTGGTCCGGGTCACCGAAGGCGAGGCGCGTAAATTTATCGGCATGGCGGAAATCGCCGACGATGGCCGCGTGGCGCCCCGGCGTTTAGTGGTTGAGTATCAGGATTAAGTGGCGTGATGTTTTTTCGCTGATAGCGCAATTGCGTTGCTATCGGGCGAAGAGTAGAATAGCGCGGCTTTAAAGCGGGATGCTGAATTAGAGATCGGCACCCATACATTCATTTTTTACTGGAGTTTATTATGTCTCTAAGCGTAGAAGCTAAAGCAGAGATCGTTGCTAAATATGGCCGTGGTGCTAACGACAGCGGTTCAACCGAAGTTCAGGTTGCCCTGTTGACTGCGCAGATTACTCATCTGCAGGGTCACTTCTCTGAGCACAAAAAAGACCACCACAGCCGCCGCGGTCTGCTGCGCATGGTATCTCAGCGTCGTAAGCTGCTGGACTACCTGAAGCGTAAAGACGTTGCACGCTACAGCAGCCTGATCGAAAGCCTCGGTCTGCGTCGCTAAGTCTGAAAAATCGGGTCGTCGGCGCGTCATGCAGCGTTTTTGCACCGTACGTGACCTGCGATCGGATTTGTGCGAGTTTCGCGAAAAGGGGGCCTTTATGGCCCCTTTTTTCGAGCAATCGGCAGCAATCCGGACCAAACTCATGTATTGTTGCTTAGTGTGATCTTTGTTTGCAGAGTTTCGCGCGGCTAATGAGAGGCTTTACCGCAGGGGCGGTTAAGGGTTGTCATTAGTCGCGAGGGATGCAACTAAAGATCGGTAATCAATGGCAGGCTACAGATAGCCGTGCCCCGAAGTTAAGGACTTTGATTTTGCTGAATCCGATCGTACGCAAATTCCAATATGGTCAACATACCGTAACGCTGGAAACCGGCATGATGGCTCGCCAGGCGACTGCCGCTGTGATGGTGAGCATGGACGATACCGCGGTATTCGTTACCGTTGTCGGCCAGAAAAAAGCGAAACCAGGTCAGGACTTTTTCCCTCTGACCGTTAACTATCAGGAGCGTACCTACGCTGCTGGTCGTATCCCAGGCAGCTTCTTCCGTCGTGAAGGACGCCCAAGCGAAGGCGAAACCCTGATTGCGCGTCTGATTGACCGCCCGATTCGTCCGCTGTTCCCGGAAGGCTTTGTTAACGAAGTCCAGGTCATTGCGACCGTGGTTTCCGTGAACCCACAGGTTCACCCGGACATCGTGGCAATGATTGGTGCTTCTGCTGCGCTGGCTCTTTCTGGCCTGCCATTCAACGGCCCAATTGGCTCCGCGCGCGTCGGCTACATCAACGATCAATACGTGCTGAACCCAACGGCCGATGAGCTGAAACAGTCTCGTCTGGATCTGGTGGTTGCCGGTACGCAGAATGCCGTTCTGATGGTGGAATCTGAAGCTGAGATCCTGTCAGAAGAGCAGATGCTGGGTGCGGTGGTATTTGGCCACGATCAGCAGCAGGTTGTGATCGAAAACATTAACGCGCTGGTCGCCGAAGCGGGCAAACCTCGCTGGGACTGGCAGCCAGAAGCCGCAAACACCGCGCTGATTTCTCGCGTGGCTGCGCTGGCTGAAGCGCGCATCAGCGATGCTTACCGCATCACTGATAAGCAGGAACGTTACACCCAGGTTGGCGTGATCAAAGATGAAACCATCGCTGCGCTGCTGGCTGAAGATGAAACGCTGGATAGCGCTGAAATTGGCGATATCGTTCACAGCCTTGAAAAGAATGTGGTTCGTACCCGCATTCTGAACGGCGAACCGCGCATCGATGGTCGTGAGAAAGACATGATCCGTGGTCTGGATGTGCGTACTGGCGTGCTGCCACGTACTCACGGTTCTTCGCTGTTCACCCGTGGTGAAACGCAGGCGCTGGTAACCGCGACGCTGGGTACCACCCGCGATGCGCAGAATCTGGATGAGCTGATGGGCGAACGTACCGACAGCTTCCTGTTCCACTACAACTTCCCTCCGTACTCTGTCGGTGAAACCGGCATGGTCGGTTCGCCTAAGCGTCGTGAAATTGGTCACGGTCGTCTGGCGAAGCGCGGCGTGTTGGCCGTGATGCCAAAAGCGGAAGAATTCCCGTACACCGTCCGTGTAGTGTCGGAAATCACCGAATCTAACGGTTCTTCATCAATGGCTTCTGTCTGTGGTGCCTCACTGGCACTGATGGATGCAGGCGTACCGATCAAGGCTGCTGTTGCCGGTATCGCGATGGGTCTGGTGAAAGAAAACGAGAAGTTTGTTGTTCTGTCTGACATCCTGGGCGACGAAGATCACCTGGGCGACATGGACTTCAAAGTAGCTGGTAGCCGTGAAGGTATCACCGCGCTGCAGATGGACATCAAAATCGAAGGCATCACGCGTGAAATCATGCAGGAAGCGCTGAACCAGGCCAAGGGTGCGCGTCTGCACATTCTGGGCGTCATGGAACAGGCTATCAGCACCCCGCGTACTGAGATTTCTGAATTCGCACCGCGCATTTACACCATCAAAATCAGCTCTGATAAGATCAAAGATGTGATCGGTAAAGGCGGCTCAGTGATTCGTGCACTGACCGAAGAGACTGGCACCACGATTGAAATCGAAGATGATGGCACGGTGAAAATTGCCGCGACCGATGGTCTGAAAGCGAAAGAAGCGATTCGTCGTATCGAAGAGATCACCGCAGAGATCGAAGTGGGCCGCATTTACAGTGGTAAAGTGACCCGCATCGTTGACTTCGGCGCCTTCGTCGCTATCGGCGGTGGTAAAGAAGGTCTGGTGCACATTTCTCAAATCGCCGATAAGCGCGTTGAGAAAGTGACCGACTATCTGCAGATGGGTCAGGAAGTTCCGGTTAAGGTGATGGAAGTTGATCGCCAGGGCCGCGTTCGTCTGAGCATTAAAGAAGCGACAGAATCTAAGCCGCAGACTGAAGAAGCTGCAGCGGTGAGCACACCTGACGCTGAATAAGTCGTTGCTGATTTGCCCCTCCTTGCCTGGCAGGGAGGGGCGTTTGTGTCATCGCGAGGGCGGGAATCCTTGTGCACAGCAGGCGGATGACAGGATGGTTATCCCAATGTTTGTATTCGGGAGTGGGAAATGAAGCCTTTTCTGCGCTGGTGTTTTGTTGCGACAGCTTTGACGCTGGCAGGATGCAGCAACTCCAATTGGCGTAAGAACGAAGTTCTTGCAGTACCTTTACAGCCCACACTGCAGCAGGAAGTGATTCTGGCGCGCATGGAACAAATTCTTGCCAGTCGTGCCCTCACCGATGATGAACGCGCACAGCTGTTATATGAGCGCGGAGTGTTGTATGATAGTTTAGGTCTGCGGGCATTAGCGCGGAACGATTTTTCGCAAGCGCTGTCTATAAGACCAGATATGCCAGAAGTGTTTAACTACTTAGGCATATATTTAACGCAGGCGGGCAACTTTGATGCCGCCTATGAAGCGTTTGATTCTGTACTTGAGCTTGATCCAACTTACAACTATGCGCATTTAAACCGTGGTATCGCCCTCTATTACGGCGGTCGATACAAGTTAGCGCAAGATGATCTGCTGGCGTTTTATCAAGACGATCCTAACGATCCTTTCCGCAGTCTGTGGCTCTATCTCGTTGAACGTGAGATGGATGTCGACAAGGCAAAAGTCGCGCTTCAACAGCGTCACGACAAAGCGGTCAGAGACCAATGGGGATGGAATATTGTCGAGTTCTACCTGGGTGACATCAGCGAAAAGTCGTTGATGGAAAGTCTCCAGGCGGACGCAACGGATAACACCTCGCTCGCTGAACATCTCAGTGAAACCAACTTCTATTTAGGTAAGTACTACCTAAGTCTGGGGGAGAAGGACGACGCGAAAGCGTTGTTCAAACTGGCGGTGGCCAACAACGTCAATAACTTTGTTGAACACCGATACGCATTGTTGGAACTGGCGCAACTCGGCCAGGCACAAGACGATTTATCAGAATCTGACCAGCAATAGCTGACGAACTTTAATTGCCTGTAAAACCTGTCAAGTCATCATCTTCAGGGATGAGGGCTTTTCTGTTCGTCAAAACTTCTAATTTGAGCCGGTTCACACTTTTTGATGAAAATGACTGAAAGTTTTCACGACGAGTTATGTAGACTGGCCGCCGCAATCTAAGAGGCACGTGTACTACATGACTGATATTCAAACCACTTTTGCTGACCTTGGCCTGAACGCCGACATCCTTGAATCACTGAATGGCATGGGCTACGTTAAGCCATCCCCAATCCAGGCTGAGTGTATTCCTCACCTGCTGGCGGGCCGTGACGTGTTAGGCATGGCGCAGACCGGGAGTGGTAAAACCGCGGCGTTCTCTCTGCCGCTGTTACACAACATTGATCCTACTGTTAAAGCGCCACAAATCCTGGTGCTGGCACCGACCCGCGAACTGGCGGTACAGGTTGCTGAAGCAGTTACCGAATTCTCTAAACATATGCGTGGCCTGAACGTGGTTGCCCTGTACGGCGGCCAGCGTTATGACGTGCAGCTGCGCGCACTGCGTCAGGGACCACAGGTTGTTGTGGGTACGCCTGGCCGTCTGCTTGACCACCTGAAACGCGGCACGTTAGACCTTTCTAACCTGCGTGGCCTGGTGCTGGATGAAGCAGATGAAATGCTGCGCATGGGCTTCATCGAAGACGTTGAAACCATCATGGCGCAAATTCCAGCCGATCATCAGACCGCGCTGTTCTCTGCAACCATGCCGGAAGCGATTCGTCGCATCACCAAACGCTTCATGAAAGATCCACAGGAAGTGCGTATTCAGTCAAGCCTGACCACACGTCCTGATATCAGCCAGAGCTACTGGACCGCTTACGGTCGTAAAACAGACGCACTGGTTCGCTTCCTTGAAGCTGAAGACTTTGATGCTGCCATCATCTTCGTGCGTACCAAAAACGCAACCATGGAAGTGGCAGAAGCGCTGGAACGTAGTGGCTATAACAGCGCCGCGCTGAACGGTGATATGAACCAGGCTCTGCGTGAGCAGACGCTGGAGCGCCTGAAAGATGGTCGTCTTGACATCCTGATCGCGACTGACGTTGCGGCCCGTGGCCTTGACGTTGAGCGTATCAGCCTGGTGGTGAACTACGACATTCCGATGGACGCAGAATCTTACGTTCACCGTATCGGCCGTACCGGTCGTGCGGGCCGTGCCGGTCGCGCCCTGCTGTTCGTTGAGAACCGCGAGCGTCGTCTGCTGCGCAACATCGAACGTACGATGAAGCTGACTATTCCTGAAGTAGAGCTGCCAAACGCAGAACTGCTGGGTCAGCGTCGTCTGGCTAAATTTGCGGCTAAAGTCCAGCAGCAGCTGGAAAGCAGCGATCTGGATCAGTACCGTGCGCTGCTGGCTAAGATGCAGCCAGAAGAAGAGATGGATCTGGAAACACTGGCAGCTGCACTGCTGAAGATGGCACAGGGCGAACGTCCTCTGATTCTGCCACCAGAAGCACCGCGTCCGGCACGTCGCGAATTCCGCGATCGTGATGAGCGTGATGGCCGTCGTGACAGCCGCGAAGCGCGTGACTCACGTGGTCCACGTGAAAGCCGTGATGGCGACCGTCCACGTCGCGAGCGTCGTGACGTTGGCGAAATGCAGCTGTATCGCATCGAAGTGGGTCGCGATGATGGTGTTGAAGTTCGTCACATTGTTGGTGCGATTGCTAACGAAGGCGACATCAGCAGCCGTTACATTGGTAACATCAAGCTGTTCGGCACTCACTCAACCATCGAGCTGCCGAAAGGCATGCCAGGCGATGTGCTGCAGCACTTCACCCGTACGCGTATTCTGAACAAACCGATGAATATGCAGCTGCTGGGTGATGCACAGCCGAACGAAGGCCGTGGCGATCGTCGTCCAGCCGGTGGTGAGCGTCGTGGTCCTGCTGGTGCAGGCGCGGGCGCAAACCGTGAAGGTGGTCGTCGCTTCTCTTCTGAACGCCGTGAAGGTGGTCGTGAAGGCGGACGTAGCTTCAACCGTGAAGGTGGTCGTGGTCCACGTCGTGAAGATGGCGCTGCCGCAGCACCACGTCGTCGTGACGCATAACAGTCGTTAAGTCGTGATAAAAAGGGAAGCCTTCGGGCTTCCCTTTTTTTATGCCTGTCAGGCGCCGCCGCTGATCATCACGCGCTCGCCGCTGACGTAGGCTGACTCCTCAGAGGCGAGAAACAGCGCCACCTGGGCGACATCTTCCGGCAGTCCAAACCGTCCCAGCGGTGTAGCCGCCAGCAGTTGCGCCTTGAGCTGCGGGCTGATCTTCTTGGCTGCCAGCAAACCCTCGGTCAGGATCATCCCCGGCGCTAATGCATTGACCCGAATATTTTTTGCCCCCAGCTCCCGTGCCAGACCCTGGGTCAGGGTATCAATCGCCCCTTTGGTGGCGGCCCACAGCACCGAGCCAGGAGTACTGTTTTTGCTGTTGAGGGCGCTAAGGTTAATGATGCTGCCACCGTGCGGCGGAAAGTGGTGAATCGCCTGCTGACACACCAGCATGGTGCCGAGCAGATTAACGTCGATCTGCTGGCGCATTACCTCCAGCGTCAGGGCTGCAAAGTCACCGTGATGGAAACTGCCGGCATTATTGACCACGATATCCGGTGCCCCGAACTCCGCCACGGTGGTGGCAAACAGCCGCTCAACCTCGTGAGGTTGTGAGATATCCGCCTGTACCGCCACCGCTTCGCTGCCCAGCGACAGAATATCGCTCACCACATCGGCCGCACCCGGCTCGTCCTGGCGATAGTTGACCACCACGCGCGCGCCAGCGGTGGCAAAAGCGATGGCAATCGCCGCGCCAATACCTTTTGACGCGCCCGTCACCAGCGCTATTTTGTTTTCCAGAGCTTTCATAATATTGTTCTCTGTCGTAATGATTGCGTCGGTAGACTATGCGCGCTGGTGCCGGATGTGGGTAGCGCAATCCTGCAAGCTTTTTGCACGATCCTGCAAAGATGACCGGGCAAGGCGGGTGTCGTGATTAACTTACGTTAAGATCTGCCGCATCTGAATACAGAGCGGACGGAGACGGGAGGAGTGATGACAGAAGCCCCTGAGTGGCAAGCGCTGGCGCAGCTGATCGATCGTCACGCGCCGAGTGATGGCCGGCACACCAGCGCCATAGATTGTCTGTTTTTTGGCCGTAGTTCAGCCCCCAGCGAGCCGGTGCACATTGCCCAATGGGCCAGCTTTGCGCTGGTGGCGCAGGGCGGTAAAGCGCTGCATATCGGGGATGAGATCCTGCATTACGGGCCGGGTGATTTGCTATTAGTGACGCTGGATATGCCGGTCCGCGGCTGCGTCACCGTTGCCACGCCGGAAAAGCCCAATCTGGGTATCGGCATCACCATCAATGAAACCCGGTTAATGCGTTACCTCGAGCAGTTTCCGCCCGTGCTGCCGCTGTCGCAGGCACGCAGCGAGCGGGGCATTACGGTGCATAAGATGTCACCGCTGCTGGTCGATGCGGTGATACGGCTGGTGCGCTTGCTCGATCATCCGCAGGATATCGCCGCGCTGGCGCCGTTGATTGAACAGGAGATTTTCTATCGACTGCTGACCGGGCCGGAAGGACCGCGCATTCTGAATATGGCGCTGGCAGAGCGCCCCGGCAACCGGGTGGCGCAGGCGGCGCGCTGGCTAAGGGAAAACTTCCACCGACCGCTGAAAATTGATCAGCTCGCCAGCAACGTCGGGATGAGCGTCTCGTCGCTGCATCATCACTTCAAAGCGGTGACGGCGATGACGCCGATGCAATACCAGAAGCAGCTACGGCTGAATGAGGCGAGACGCCTGATGCGGGTGGAAAAGCTGGATGCAGGGACGGCGGGCTATCGGGTAGGGTATCAGAGCGCTTCGCAGTTCAGCCGGGAGTACAGCCGCTTTTATGGCCGATCGCCGGCGCGTGACAGTCGGCAGCTGGCGGTGGGTGCCGATGGCTTGCCCCCACCGCCGGCAGAATTACAGACTGCGGGCCGCTTCCATCGCAATGGCGAATGAACGCAGACGCGCCTCGGTATCGAAAATCTGGCCGTTGACCATGATCTCGTCAGCCTGAGTTTCGCGCATCAGCGAAGCCAGACCGTGACGCACTTTGTCGCTATCGCCGACCAGCGACATGCTCAAGGCCTGCTGCACGCCATACTGTTCTGACGGCGACCAGAGATTATCCATGTTCTCAACCGGTGCGGGTAACGGGCCAGGCTTACCGCGGCGCAGGTTAATAAACTGCTGTTGCTGCGAGGTAAACAGGAAGCGCGCATCACGTTCGCTGTCGGCAGCCACCACGTTGATACAGACCATGGCGTAAGGTTTTTCAAGACGCGCCGACGGCTGGAAGTTTTCACGGTAGACGTGCAGCGCCTGGAACAGCTGGTCGGGCGCGAAATGCGAAGCAAAGGCGAACGGCAGACCCAATTTGGCTGACAGCTGGGCGCTGTAGAGGCTGGAACCAAGCAGCCAGACCGGAATTTTCAGCCCCAGACCGGGCACCGGTTGTACCGCCGGCTGTTCGCCCGGTTCGGCATCGAACCAGCCGATCAGTTCAGCGACATCATCCGGAAACGTATCGGCGTGCATGCTGGAGAGATGTCGACGCAGCGCCATCATCGTACGCTGATCGGAACCGGGCGCGCGGCCCAGGCCTAAATCAATACGGCCGGGATACAGCGAGGCCAGGGTGCCAAACTGCTCGGCAATCACCAGCGGCGCATGGTTAGGCAGCATAATGCCGCCGGAGCCGAGCTGTAGCGTGTCGGTATTCGCCGCCAGATAACCAATCAGCACCGAGGTAGCGGCACTGGCAATGCCGGTCATGTTGTGATGTTCAGCCAGCCAGTAGCGCTGGTAGCCCAGCTTTTCAGCCTGACGCGCCAGCGCCAGCGACGTGTGGAACGCCTCACGTGCGGTCGCGCCCTGGGGGATCGGCGCCAGATCCAGTACGGACAGACGAAGAGGTTTTTTCTCAGACATGGCTACTCCCGTTATATGGCGCAGACGTCAGATTCTGCACCTTTTAGTATTACGCATCATTCCTTATATTAAAACTGCTAACCTCAGCAGGAATATAGCCGGTATGTGCTTTTACTCAGGATGCCAGCGTCATGCCCGCCAGTTTGCGCCAGTAGCCATTACAATCGTTGCCTTTCGCCACCATCAGCGGTGCCTGACCGTTTTCATTGGCGCGGAAGCGATCGATCTCCGCCAGGGTTCCACTATCCTGCGGCGAGAGCCGCACGCAGTCGACCCAGCGATGCATGCCTGGCAAATCGTTGCCGAGGTTATAGCAGTAGCCGCTCATGGTCTGAATACCGTTAAGCACGAATACCTGCTGACCTTCCTGCGACAGCACGCGACGACCTTCAGGATACTTGATGCAGCAGGTTTCACAGGCGTCTTTGGCACGGTTTTCTGAACGCGCGGTAAAGCAGCGCGCAGATAACGCCAGCGGCAGATGGCCATAGCCCAGCACTTCGACCTGAAACTGCTGCCGGATACCCCGTTCTTCGCACTGTTGCAGCAACTGCAGTAGCCAGTCGCGCGACATCTCAACCGGCATGCACCAGCGCGTCATGCCTTCTTTTACCAGCAGCTGCAGCGTCTCGGCGTTATAGACATTCAGCGTCGGCCCGGCAACAAACGGCAGATGGCGCTCGGCGGCCATATTCACCGTGCCGATATCATTGGCTTCGATCAGAAACTCGCCATTTTCAACGTAGCGCTTCAGTTCTTTCAGTTCCGACGGCGATTGCAGCAGCGCCAGGGTGCTAAGCACGACCTGTTTGCCACTGGCAGCCAGTTCGCGGGCCAGCGTCATCCAGTCGGCATAACTGGTGGCGCGTCGTTTGCTGCACACCGCTTCGCCGAGGTAGATGATATCCGCACTGCTGCGGGCTGCCTGCTGATAAAAGTTTTCCAGTGTTTCGGTTGGCCAGTACCAGAGCACCGGTCCCAGGGCATATTGCATCATGACTCCTTATTGCCATTCACGGTGATAGGCACCCAGCGTGGTCTGCGTTCCTTCTGAGAGATCGCCCAGCGTCTTCATCCACTCTGGCGTCACGCCGAAATGTTCCGGCTGTGCCTTACAGCGATCAATTGCCTGACGCCAGACGCGCGCCACGTCAGCCACGTAAGCCGGGCTGCGCTGGCGGCCTTCAATCTTCACCGAGGCGATGCCGGCACGCAGCAGCTCCGGCAGCAGCTCCAGCGTATTGAGGCTGGTGGGCTCTTCCAGCACGTGATAGCGCTGATCGTTAACCTGATAGCGACCTTTGCATAAGGTGGGATAGCCCGCGCTTTCGTCAGGCGCATAGCGATCGATCAGCACCTCATTCAGACGTGACTCCATGCCCTGTGGCGTCTGCTGCCAGCGCACGAACTTCGCTGGCGAACAGGCACCGGCGCTGTTGGGCGATTCACCGGTCAGCCATGAAGAGAGGTAGCAACGTCCTTCAGCCATAATGCACAGGCTGCCGAAAGCAAACACTTCCAGCGGCACCGGGGTTGAGCGGGCGAGCTGTTTTACCTGATGAATTGACAGCACGCGCGGCAGCACCACGCGGTGTAAGTTGAAGTGTCGATGGTAAAAACGAACCGCCTCAAGATTGGTGGCGGAGGCCTGCACCGACAGATGGCGTTCAACCTGCGGATAGCGGGATGCGGCATATTCCAGTGTGGCAATATCCGCCAGAATCAGCGCATCTGCACCGTTTTGTGCCGCCACGTCAATCGCCCGCTGCCAGCGTCCCATGCCGTCCGGATGGGCAAAGGTATTGATCGCCACATGCAGTTTACGCTGATGCTGATGCAGATAGCGCGCGGCCTCAGCCAGCTTTTTATCGGTGAAGTTCAGGCCCGCAAAGTGGCGCGCATTGGTGTCATCTTTCAGTCCCACATACACGGCATCGGCGCCATTCTCTACGGCGATGCGCACTGCGGGTAAATTTCCTGCCGGGCAGAGCAGTTCCATCGGTAATCCTCTCGACATGCAGATGGGCAACGAGTCTAGGCATCTGCCGACGGGCAAACGTTGATTTGGGGCAGTGAAATTCCAATTGATCATCGCCGATGATGTTTTTTTAATCGACCGTCAGCGGTTTTTATTGATCTCAGAGGAGGCGCGCAGAAAAGGATGTGGCAATATACGTAAAATTTTCTGAAGGGAGTGAAGAAAGTGTTAGAGCGGTTACATGCCCATATTGTGAAAAAGGCGCCTGAAATCTTAGGCTTACCCGCAGCGCTAACCCCATTCCCGGTTAAAAAGTTGCTTTTGCAACAACTCCTAAACTGGCAATTTCGCCATGCTTTGGCCGAAGGTGAGTTAGACTTTCTCGAAGGACGCCTGCTGGGGATAGACATTGCGGATGTCAGTCTGCAATGGATCACGACGATGCAGGATGGCCGACTGGCGGTATTGCAGCACGCCGAAGCGGATGTCTGGTTTCGGGGCAATGCCAATGACTTGTTGCTGGTGGCAGCACGCAAAGCAGATCCCGACATGCTGTTCTTTCAGCGCCGTCTGGCGATTGAAGGCGACACCGAGCTGGGACTGGAGGTGAAGAACGTAATGGATGCTATTGAACTCGACGCCATGCCCACCGCATTACGCACGGCAATTCAGCAGATGGCGAATTTTGTTGAAGCCGGAATGAAACAGGACGCGAAGGCCACACAGGCGCGCGCGGGTGTTGCATGTTAATACGTACCGAGATTGGCGTTGATGCCGCGGGCATCGACAGTTTGCTGAGGCGCTGTTTCAGCACCTCAGCCGAAGCTGAACTGACCCAGGCGTTACGTGAAGATGGCCTGCTGACGCTGGGCGTGGTAGCGACCGACGAGGAAGGACAGGTGCTGGGCTATGCCGCATTCAGTCCGGTTAGCGTACAGGGCGACGATCGCAACTGGGTCGGACTGGCCCCGCTGGCGGTGGACGAAAGCCTGCGCGGTCAGGGCATTGCGAAACAGCTGATTTATGAAGGGCTGGATACGCTGAATGAGTTCGGCTATAGCGCAGTCGTGGTACTGGGCGATCCGGCGCTGTTTAACCGCTTTGGCTTTGAGCCTGCTGCCCGCTATGGCCTGCACAGCCGCTGGCCCGGTAGCGAAGCCGCTTTCCAGGTCTACCGTCTGGCGGATAATGCCTTCGACGGTGCCGAAGGGCGCATCGAATACGCTGAACCCTTTAACCGTCAGCCTTAACCGGCGTACCCAGCCAGCTTTCCAGACTAACCGGCTGGCTCGCCACCAACAGTAATTTCTGCTGGCGGGTCAGTTGCTTCACCTGATACTCCAGTCTGGAGGCGCTGGCGCGATCGCCCGCCTCACAGTGAAACACCAGATCCAGCGGGCCTTTGCCGCGCAGCGACCGGGCGCCGCGTCCACGCTGATGCTGATCCACCCGGCGCGGAACGTCGGTGGTGATGCCGGTGTAGAGGCTCCCTTTCGCCGTACGGACGATGTAGAGTTGCCAGCGCTGACTCATCGTAATGGATTCCATAAAAACAGTGCCGGGCAGTGTAGCGCGCTTCGCCGCCTGTCGCTATCCGGTGCGCCGTCAGGAGATCACCTTGTCCGACCATGCCCATCTGGTTCGCTACCTCAGAAAACAACACGTCCTTTCCCTCTGCTGCACCGCCGATGATGAGCTGTGGTGCGCCAACTGTTATTACGTCTTCGACGAAGCACGCATGGCGTTCTGGATCATGACGGAGCCGGATACCCGTCACGGCCTGCTGGTGATGAAAAATCCGCAGGTGGCGGGCACGGTGAACGGCCAGCCCAGAAGCGTGTTGCTGATCAAAGGCGTGCAGTATCGCGGCCATATCGTGCGGCTAAGCGACGAGGCAGAGCACGTGGCGCGCAGCGCCTACCACAAGCGATTTCCGATTGCGCGTAAGGTGTCCGCACCGCTGTGGGAGATTCAGCTGGATGAAGTGAAGATGACCGATAATGCGCTGGGCTTCGGCAAGAAAATTGCCTGGGTACGGCAAGAGGTAAGGCAGGATTAGCGGCCCCTCTCCGGCAGGAAAGGGGCGCAGCGGGTTAAATCGCTTCGAGGATCCGCAGAGATTCGCGATTAAACGCCGGCAGATCGTCAGGCGTCCGGCTGGTGACCAGCTTATCGTCGTCAACCACCACTTCTTTATCGTGGAAGTCAGCACCCGCGTTTACCAGGTCAATGGCAATCGCCTTCACGCTGGTCATCTTGCGGCCACGTACGCCATTGGCGCTGATCAGCAGCTGTGGGCCATGGCAAATCGCAAAGATAGGTTTGCCGCTGGCGACGAATTCTTTGGTAAACGCGACAAAGCGATCGTCGCCGCGCAGGGCATCCGGTGAATGACCGCCGGGCAGCAGCAACGCATCAAATTCGGCCGGGCTGACATCATCGATGCTGCGATCGATGGTCACTTCCGCTTCGCCTTGTTTCCCTTTGACCACGTTACCCGCTTGCTTCTCGATGGTGATTACCTCAAAGCCAGCGCCTTTGTAACTTTCGGCCGGTGAGGTAAATTCTGAGTCTTCAAATTCATCGGTAATCAAAACCGCAACTTTCTTGCTCATCTTTTCCTCCTTAAACGGTGGAGCGCGGGATGCGCTTTCCTGATTAATGTATTAAGCCTGGACGCTCCATGTCAGAACGCAAGCCAGGCCGCGTAGATCAGCTATCTTTTAACCTGTGAGCAGTGAAATAAGGACGAATCTGAAATGAATCGCGTATTACTGACTGGGGCCACCGGATTAGTCGGATCGCATCTGCTGCGCTTACTGATTGAGGACCCGCGGGTTGATGAAATTATTGCGCCGACCCGGCGGGCGTTACCCGCGATGCGCAAGGTGGTTAATCCGGTTGAAGCGGATCTCACCGACGTGCTCGGGCCATTACAAACCTCGCTGGATACGGTGTTCTGCTGTCTGGGCACTACCCGCAAGCAGGCGGGCAGCAAGCAGGCCTTTATCCACGTCGATTACACGCTGGTGGTCGACAGTGGCCTGAGCGGACTACGTTTAGGGGCGAAGCAGATGCTGGCGATCAGTGCGCACGGTGCCAGTCGTCACTCGCCGTTTTTTTACAATCGGGTCAAGGGTGAGATGGAAAATGCACTGCGGCATCAGGGCTGGCCGCGGCTGACGCTGGTGCGGCCCTCGTTACTGCTGGGCGATCGGGCGCAGACGCGCCGAGGAGAGAGTCTGATGGCGCCGCTGTTTGGCCTGCTGCCGGGCAACTGGCGTTCAGTCACCGCGCGTGACGTGGCGCGCTGTCTGCATCAGCAGGCCTTTACGCCGGGCGGCGACAGCGTGACTATCATCGAGTCAGGAGATATTCCACGTCACTCAGCGTAGCTGCCAGATACGCTGATTGCGGCTGCCACGCCACAGCAGCCGGAGATCTTTCTCGGCCTCGACAAAGCGGCCATCAATCAGCACGTCGAGATAGTCCAGCACCTCGCGCTGGGCACCATTCAGCTCCTGCATCCGGTAACCGGTCCACAGCCAGATATCTTTATCGGGGCACGCCTGCCGCACCCGTTTCACCAGCCGGCGAATGTGCGGCACGTTATGCGGATGCAGCGGATCGCCGCCGCTCAGTGACAGTCCCTGACGCGGGATGCGGGTATCCTGCAAATCTGCCAGCAGTTGCTCTTCCATCGCCAGGGTAAAGGGAACGCCCGAATCGAGCCGCCAGGTACTCTGGTTGTAGCAGCCGCGACACTGATGTTCGCAGCCTGCGACAAACAGGGTACAGCGCGTGCCCGGCCCGTTCACAATATCCACATCGTAATAGCGATGGATACGCATCATCCCAGCGGGCCCTCGAGATGTTTCACCCGACGCTGCACTTCCTGCTGTTTACCGGCGTTGAAAGGCCGCGCGTCCGGGCTGCCAAGATAGCCGCAGACCCGGCGGGTGACCGAGACGCGGGCCGGATCGTGGTTGCCGCACTGCGGACAGGTAAAGCCGCGGCTGGTGCAGGTAAACTCGCCGTTGAACCCGCAGTCGTAGCACTCGTCAATCGGGGTGTTGGTGCCGTAATAGGGCACGCGGTCATAACTGTAATCCCAGACATCTTCCAGCGCCTTCAGGTTGTGCTGGATGTTGGGGTATTCGCCGTAACAGATGAAACCGCCATTCGCCAGCGGCGGATAGGGCGCTTCAAAATCAATTTTGTCGTACGGATTCACCTTCTTCTCGACGTCGAGATGGAAGCTGTTGGTGTAGTAGCCTTTGTCGGTGACGCCGGGCACCACGCCAAATTCCGCTGCATCAAGCCGGCAGAAGCGATCGCACAGATTTTCACTTGGGGTGCTGTAGAGGCTGAAGCCGTAACCGGTCTCGTCTTTCCAGCGATCGGTCGCGGCGCGCAGATGGGCGATAATCTCCACCCCTTTGGCGCGCAGAGCCGCATCATCATACGGATGATGCTGGCCGCCGCTTAGCGCGTTCAGGGTTTCATGCAGGCCGATATAACCCAGCGACAGTGAGGCGCGGCCGTTGCGGAAAATCGGTCCGATTTCATCATCGGCGTTCAGGCGAACGCCACAGGCCCCTTCCATATAAAGGATCGGTGCCACCCGCGCTTTGGTTTTCTCCAGGCGCGCCACGCGGGTCATTAATGCCCGTTTCGCCAGCAGCAGACGTTGATCCAGCAGTGACCAGAAGCGCGTCTCGTCACCCGCCGCCTCCAGGGCGATACGCGGCAGATTGAGGCTGATTACCCCGATATTGTTGCGGCCTTCATGGATTTGCTCGCCATCCTCTTCATACACGCCGAGGAAGCTGCGGCAGCCCATTGGCGTCTTGAATGAACCGGTGACCTTTACCACCTGATCGTAATTGAGAATATCGGGATACATGCGCTTACTGGCGCATTCCAGTGCCAGCTGCTTGATGTCGTAGTTAATGTCGCCTGCGCGCCGGTTGACCCCTTCACGAATGCTGAACACCAGTTTAGGGAACACCGCGGTTTTGCGGTTCTTGCCCAGACCGGCCAGCCGGTTACGCAGAATCGACTGCTGGATCAGCCGGGCCGCCCAGTCCGTGCCCAGCCCAAAGCCAAAGGTGACAAACGGCGTCTGACCGTTGGCGGTATGCAGGGTATTGACCTCGTACTCCAGCGACTGGAAGGCGTCGTAACACTCTTTTTCGGTGCGCTGCTGCGCGTATTGCTCCGCCTCAGCGATCTGCCACTCCACGGCGATGGCGTGATGCCGGCGGTAGCTCAGTTCAACAAACGGGGCGAGCACCTCATCAATCCGGTTAATGGTGGTGCCACCGTAGATATGGCTGGCGACCTGAGCGATGATCTGCGCAGTAACGGCGGTCGCGGTGGCGATCGATTTTGGCGGCTCAATCTCGGCATTGCCCATTTTAAAGCCGTTGGTCAGCATCCCTTTCAGATCGATCAGCATGCAGTTAAACATCGGGAAGAAGGGCGAATAGTCGAGATCGTGATAGTGGATCTCGCCGCGCTCGTGGGCCAGCACCACATCACGCGGCAGGATCTGCTGCTGTGCATAGTGCTTCGCCACGATCCCGGCCAGCAGATCGCGCTGGGTCGGGATCACTTTGCTGTCTTTATTGGCATTTTCGTTCAGCAGAGCAGCATTGGTCTGATCGACCAGCCCGCGAATGGCGTGATGCAACTGGCTCTGGCGATCGCGTGCGACGTCACGATCGTGGCGATATTCGATATAGGTCCGGGCCAGCTGCGGATAGGGACCGGCCATCAGCGTCTCTTCAACCGCACACTGGATCTCGCGGATGTCGACTTCCTGACGGTCGGCCAGCAGCGTACTGACACGCTGCGCCACCTGCGCGCACCAGGCCGCATCGTCCACCTCTGCCGCGCGCGCGGCAGCGGCCACAGCTTGCTGAATACGTTGTGCATCAAAGCCTGTCCGGCATCCATCACGCTTAATCACTACCGTCGCCATTATCCCTCCAGAGACTACATATGGGTATTCGCAGGATTCTAATCCCTACATGTAGTGATTGTTGCGAATTATTCCACCGAATTTTGACCTGAAACAAGGAAGGGCGAAGCGGGCAGAAAAAAGCGTCGGATGTTAACTATTTCGCCTTCAGTTCAAATTTCTTAATGGATTAACTTGCTTAACTGCGCGAAACAACTTTAATCAGGGTTTACCCGTGATAAGTCATTGACTCTACAAGGATGCCCGCCAATGTGGTTACGCCGTTCTCTGATTGCTGGTTATGGTGCGATAAGTTGCGTGATGAGTGTGGCGCTGGTCTCACCCGCGCTGGCTGAAAAGCTTCCCTTAATGCCCTGGCCGCAGCGGGTTGAACAGCCAGCCAGCGGCGGGACGCTGAGCCTGACGCCGCAGCTAACACTGCAGATTACCGGCGATCATCTGGCGGGGGCCGAGGCGCGCTGGCTGGAACGCATCGCTAATCAGACCGGCTGGCCGCTGTTGCCCGCCCGCCAGCCGGTGGCACAGCCAACCATCCGTATCGTGATTGATAAAGCGGTCGATCCGCTGCCGCAGCCCGACAGTGATGAACGTTATCACCTGCAAATTGATGGCAGCGGCGTACTGCTCAGCGCCCCCAGCCGGTTCGGCGCGATGCGCGGCATGGAAACCCTGTTGCAGCTGATTCAGAACGGCGATCGGGGCACCACCCTTCCTTACGTGACCATTGATGATCAGCCGCGATTCCCCTGGCGTGGAATATTAATCGACAGTGCTCGTCACTTTATGCCGATTGAAACCCTCAGGCGGCAAATTGATGGCATCGCTGCCGCCCGGATGAACGTCTTTCACTGGCATCTGACCGACGATCAGGGCTGGCGCTTTGCTTCCAGCCACTATCCCCAGCTCCAGCAGAAAGCCAGCGATGGCCGCTATTACAGCCAGCAACAGATGCGTGAACTGGTGCAGTATGCCGCCGATCGCGGCGTGCGGGTGGTGCCGGAGCTGGATCTGCCGGGCCACGCCTCGGCGCTGGCGGTGGCGATGCCGGAACTGATCAGCGCGCCGGGTCCCTATCAGATGGAGCGTGGCTGGGGGGTGTTTAAACCGCTGCTCGATCCCAGCAATGAGCAGGTCTATCAGGTGATCGACACTCTGGTGGGTGAAATGGCGGCGATCTTTCCCGATCCGTGGCTGCATATTGGCGGCGATGAGGTCGATCCGACCCAGTGGAACCAGTCTCCGCACATCCAGCAATTTATGCGCGATCGCGGGCTGAAAGATGCCCATGCTCTGCAGGCCTGGTTCAACCAGCGGGTTGAGAAGATCCTTGAGAAGCACCAGCGTCAGATGGTCGGCTGGGATGAGATCGCCCATCCCGATCTGCCGCGCAGCATTCTGATCCAGTCGTGGCAGGGCCAGGATGCGTTGAGCGAGGTCGCCAAAGAGAACATGCGCGGCATCCTTTCCACCGGCTTCTATCTCGATCAGCCGCAGCCCGCCAGCTATCACTACCGCAACGAAATCTATCCGCAGGGACTCAACGGCCAGGATAAGCTGCAGCCGGGCGAGCAGGCGCAAAGCTGGGCATTCACCCTGCCGCGACTGAAAGGCAGTCCGGTGCAGGGCAGTTTTACCCTGATTGAGGGGCAGCAGGGCTGGCGTGGCTTTATCGACTTTGCCGGCAAAGCGCGGCGGATGGTCAGCCAGATCGACTGGCTATCGACGCAACAGGTGCGTTTTCAGGTCGACAGCTGGATGGGGCCGTTGCAGCCAGTGGTGACGCTGCAACCGCATACGCAGGCGCTCAGCGGCTATGTGCTGGTGGGGAACGTGCGGTATCCGGTCAGCGGCAAAAAGCTGGCGCAGGCACCGGCCGGGATTGCGCCCACGCTGCCGACACCGCAGCAGATGCAGCAAAACCTGCTGGGCGGTGAGGCGGCGCTGTGGGCCGAGAATATCAACAGCCAGATTATCGATACCAAACTGTGGCCGCGCGCCTTTGTGGTCGCCGAGCGTTTGTGGTCCGCTCAGGATGTTACCGATAGCGATGAGATGTATCAGCGGCTGGCGGCGATGGATCGCTGGAGCAGCGTCTCTGTCGGCACTCAGCAACACGCCCAGGCGGAACGTCAGATGATGCGGCTGGCCAACCGCAGTGATATCGCGCCGCTGCAGGTGCTGGCCGAGGTGCTGGAACCGGCGCAGTACTATACCCGCCAGCATGTGAAGTTTCAGGCCGGCCATTATGATTACCATGAGCCGTTAAACCGGCTGGCGGATGTGTTGCCCGCCGAGAGTGAGGCGGTGCGTCAGCTGGAACATCAGGTTAGCGCGCTGATCGCCAATCGCACCGATCCAACGGCGGCAGCGGCGATTCAACGTCAGCTCCAGCGCTGGCAGGCTAATACCGCCCAGGTGATGCCACTGCTTAATGCTAACTACCTGCTGAAGCCGCTGGCCCACAGTGCGCAACAGGTGGACGCGTTGAGTCGGATGGGGATTTCGCTGGTGAATGCCTGGGCCCGCAACCAGGCCTTTGGGGCCAGCGAAGTGGCACAGATGCACGCCACGCTGGACGCGGCGGCAGAGGTGCAGGATGAGACGGTGATTGCGCTGGTCAGGCCGCTGGAAACGCTGCTGCGCGCCTTTAAGTAGACGGGCGCGGCCTGAACCGGCCGCGACCCATTATGATGCCGGACCGCTGACCGAATGGCGGCGCACCAGCGTCGGGCTGAACATGTGGGTTACTTCCGGCAGTGGCTGGTCATTGGCCAGCGCCAGCGCCAGTTCGGCGGCCTGCTGCGCCATGGTGACGATGGGATAGCGCACGGTGGTAAGGCGCGGACGCACGTAGCGTGATACCAGCACATCGTCGAAACCGATCAGCGACATCTCCTCTGGCACGCGGACGCCATTATCGCTCAGCACCGCCAGCGCGCCGGCGGCCATTGAGTCGTTGTAGCAGGCGACCGCAGTGAAATTTTTACCGCGTCCCAGCAGTTCGGTCATCGCCGTTTCGCCGCCCACCTCATCCGGTTCACCCCAGGTCACCAGCCGATCGCTGCACGGCAGGCCGTGCTCTTTCAGCGCATCGTAGTAACCCTGCAGGCGATCTTCGGCATCGGAAATGGTGTGGGTCGAGCAGATAAAGGCGATATTCTGGTGACCCAGCTGGATCAGATGGCGGGTCGCCAGCCAGGCGCCGTAGCGATCATCGAGCGCAATACAGCGCTTTTCGAAGCCTTTGATCAGCCGGTTAAGCAGCACCATACCCGGCACCTGTTTCATTAACAGTTCCAGTTCTGCATCCGGTATTTTCTTGGCGTGCACCACCAGCGCTGCGCAACGGTGGCGCATCAGTTGTTCAATCGCCTGCCGCTCTTTTTGCTCATTGTGGTAACCGTTACCAATCAGCAAAAAGTTGCCGGTTTTTCCTGCAACTTCATCGACCGCTTTGACCATCGCGCCAAAAAACGGGTCCGACACATCACCGACAATCAGCCCGAGGGTTTCGGTCGACTGCTGCGCCAGCGCGCGTGCATTGGCGTTTGGATGATACTGAAGTTGCTCCATTGCCTGGCCGACGGCCTGGCGCGAGCTGTCGCTGGCCTTGGGAGAATTATTGATTACACGGGAGACTGTGGCGACAGAAACGCCAGCCAGTCGGGCAACATCCTTTATGGTAGCCATGCGTTTACCTGCTTCCGGGGAAAACGTTTACACATCGCATCAGTGTTACGGAAAAGGGCCGCCACATCAAGCCAGCAGAATGCCAGCGTCGTCGCAAAAGAGGGCGAAATCGGGCCGTCCGGCACGCCTTCTGCTGAAGTGGCACGCCATGCTATGCTGATTATCCCCAAATCTCTGCCGTGAAAAACAACGATGAAAACCAAAGTGCCACACCTGGCGCACTGGGGCGCCTTCACCGCCGTCACTGAAAACGATCGCCTGATTGGCTGCGAGCCTTTTTTCGCCGATGCCGATCCGTCCCCGATGATCCACACCCTTCCTGAACTGGTCTACTCCGATAAGCGTATCCGCCAGCCGATGGTGCGTCGCTCGTGGCTGAAGTCACGTGAAAACAGCGATCGCACGCTGCGGGGCCGGGAAGATTTTGTGGCGGTGACTGGGACACCGCGCTCGACCTGGTGGCGGATGAAAACCGCCGTATCCGCGAGCGCTACGGCGCATCGGGCATTTTCAATGGCTCATACGGCTGGTCATCAGCCGGACGGGTTAACCATGCCCGCACCCTGATCCGCCGCTTCTATTTTCAGGGCGGCGGCGGCGTCGACCAGCAGGGCAACTACAGCTGGGGCGCGGCACAATTTTTCCTGCCTTATGTCATTGGCACCTATATGCCGCTGACTGGTCGCGTTACTGACTGGCCGGAAGTGGTGGAACATGCAGAGATTTTTGTCGCCTTTGGCGGACTGGCGCTGAAGAACGCCCAGGTCGCGTCGGGCGGAGCCGGGCAGCACAGCCTGAAACCGGCGCTGCAGCAACTGGCGGCCAAAGGCACGCCGGTGATTAATATCAGCCCGATGCGCGATGACTGCCCGGCCTTCCTCAACGCCGAGTGGATCCCGATTCGCCCGAATACCGACGTGGCGCTGATGCTGGCGCTGGGTTATGAGATTACCCAGCGCGGCGCGGTGGACGAGGCGTTTCTCGCCAGCCACTGCACCGGCTGGCCGCAACTGCGCGCCTACCTGCTGGGCGAAGCGGATGGCGTGGCGAAAACCGCCGGCTGGGCCAGCCGTATCACCGGCATCCCGGCCGATCGCATCGTGCAACTGGCGCAGCAGCTGATCGGTAAACGCAGCTTTATCACCTGTTCCTATTCGGTTCAGCGCGCCCATCGCGGTGAGCAGCCGTACTGGATGATGATCGCCCTGTCATCGATGCTCGGTCAGCCAGGGCTGCCGGGCGCGGGCTTCTCCTTCGGTCACGGGTCGATGAACAGCGTTGGCAATCCGCGCCAGGACGGCCCGGCACCGATGATGAATACCGGACCCAACCCGTCCGGCCTGTCGATTCCGGTGGCGCGTATCAGCGATATGCTGCTCAATCCCGGCCAGCCTTACACCTTCCAGGGCGAGACGCTGCACTATCCTGACATCCATATGGTGCACTGGGCGGGCGGGAATCCGTTCCATCACCATCAGCAGCTCAACCGGCTGGTGGCGGGCTGGCAGCGGCCTGACACCGTCGTGGTGCAGGACATTGTCTGGACCCCGGCGGCGCAGATGGCCGATATCGTGCTGCCCGCCACCACGACGCTGGAGCGCAACGACATTGGCGGATCGTCACGCGACCGCTTTGTGCTGGCGATGCATCAGGCGATCAAACCGCAACATCAGGCGCGCAACGACTTCGATATCTTTGCCGATCTGGCGGAGCGTCTTGGCTACCGCGACACCTTTACCGAAGGACGCAACGAGATGCAGTGGATTGCGCATCTCTATCAGCAGTGTGCCGTGGCGCACCAGCGCAAAGGCATCAGCTTCCCTGAGTTTGAGGCGTTCTGGCAGCGCGGCTTTGTTGAGATCCCCGAGGGCGGCAAACCTTACGTGTTTATGGATGCTTTCCGCGCCGATCCGCAGGCCAATCCGATCAACACCGCCAGCGGCAAAATCGAGCTGTTCAGCCAGACGATTGCCGACTACCAGCTTGACGATTTTGCCGGCCATCCGGAGTGGCGCGAGCCGCAGGAGTGGCTGGGTGCGCCGATCAGCCGCGACTATCCGCTGCATATGATCTCGATCCAGCCTGCTGACCGGCTGCACAGCCAGCTGGATGGCACCGGCACCGTGCAGGGCAATAAAACCGCCGGTCACGAAACGCTGTATATGCATCCGCTGGATGCGGCGGCGCGTGGCATCGTGGACGGTGACGAAATCGAGGTGAGCAATGCGCGCGGCGTGATGCTGGCCGGCGTCCGGCTGACCGAAGGGCTGACCCAGGGCGTGGTGATTATCGCCACCGGTGCCTGGTTTGATCCCGGTTTCGGTCAGGCATGGCAGCCCTACGATCGCGCCGGTAATCCCAACGTCCTGACGCTCGATATCGGCACTTCGTCACTGACCCAGGGACCTAACGCCATGAGTTGTCTGGTAGAAATCAAAAAACATCCGGATTGCAAAATAGCGTAAGGATCTCATAGCCAGTTACACTTTGCCGGTAACTGTTGCGTTTGAGCGATGGCAGCCGATCGAGCCCGCTTGCTACAGTCAGGGTCCCAGAGGTATTGATGGGTGAACATCAATAGATTTTCTTGATTACACCAACCTGCGCAGATGCGCAGGTTTTTTTTGCCCGGCATTTAGCGGCCGATAACGAACTGATACACAGTTTTCCTGTTAACCGGTCAGCGCTTTCTTTATAACTGCTCAATTAAGCCCTCTTTTATCTCTTTAGCGCAGCGGATTGCCATGCCCCGGATTAAAAAACTACTGGGAAAAGACCAGATTAAAGCCCCGTTTAACCCTTTTCGCTTCCGTCTTATCTGCCTTGGTGTGCTGGCCTGCATGGTGGTATTGCTGGCGCGCGTCGCGGACCTGCAATTTCTCAACCAGCCGATGCTGGAGCACGAAGCCGATCAGCGCTCGCTGCGCACCGTCACGCTGCCAACCAGCCGTGGCACATTGCTGGATCGCAACGGCGAAGCACTGGCGCTCAGCGTACCGTCACGCGACGTGATCGCCGATCCGTTACGTGTGCTGGAGAGCAACCCCGACTTCACCAGTGCAAAATGGGCCTATCTGGCTGCCGCCCTGAATACCCGGCCGGAGTTACTGGCGGCGCAGATCACCGCCAATCCAAAACGCCGCTTCCTCTATCTGGGACGTAAAATCGAACTGGGTATCGCCAAAGATATTAAAGAGCTGAAGCTGAAAGGCATCAGTGAGGTCTACGACGACAGCCGTTTCTATCCGATGAGTGAAGCGTCTGCGCCGCTGATTGGCATCGTCGGTGCCGATAATGTCGGCCTGAACGGGCTGGAGAAGGGCTTTGACAAGGTGTTGCAGGGCGAGCCGGGTAAAGAGGTTTATCGCCAGGACGCTGCCGGCAATATCATCGCGATGATCAACTATCAGCCGCCGACGCAGCCGCCGACGGTGCAGCTCAGCATCGACAAATACGATCAATACACCCTGTACAGCAAACTGCGCGACGGCGTGCTGATCAACAAGGCGGACTCCGGTGCGGCGGTGCTGGTGAAAATCGACACCGGCGAGATTCTGGCGATGGCTTCCTATCCGTCGTTCAACCCCAATAACTACGATGGCGCCACGCCCGCCCAGATGCGAAACGCGGCGATTAACGACAGTTACGAACCCGGTTCGACGGTGAAGCCGCTGGTGGTGATGGAAGGGCTGGAGCGTCATCTGGTGCGGCCGGACTCGGTGATTGATACCACGCCGTACCGGGTCAACGGCCACCTGATCCGCGACGTTGGCCACTGGCCGCGCCTGACCATGACCGGCATCCTGCAGAAGTCGAGTGACATCGGCGTGTCGCACATTGCGCTGGCCATGCCGGCTGAAGCGCTGGTGAATACCTATCATGCGTTTGGCCTCGGTAAACCGACCGGCCTGGGCTTAACCGGCGAGAGCGTCGGTTACTTCCCGCTGCACCGCACCCGCTGGGCGGACATCGAACGGGCGACCTTCTCCTTTGGTTACGGCCTGCGCGTCACGCCGCTGCAGATTGCACGTGAATACGCCACCCTCGGCTCTTACGGCGTCTACCGTCCGCTGTCGATTACCCGGGTCACCCCGCCGGTGCTGGGCAAGCAGGTAGCGAATCCGGAAACGGTGAAAGAGGTGGTACACATGCTGGAGAGCGACGTGTTGCCGGGCGGGACCGGGGTGAAAGCTGCGGTGCCGGGCTATCGTCTGGCGACCAAAACCGGTACCGCTGAGAAGATGGGCAACAGCGGCAAATATGATGGCGGCTACGTCAACTATACCGCCGGTATCGCGCCTGCCAGTCATCCGGAAGTGGCGCTGGTGGTGATGATTAACCATCCGACCGCTGGCGATCACTTTGGTGGCTCGGTAGCGGCGCCGGTATTCGGCAACATCATGGGGCCGGTACTGAAGCACATGAACATCGCGCCGGATGCCATTTACAGCGCTACCGCAGCGAACAACTAAGATAAATCTTAGAAAAATCAGAGTGTAAGTGCGGCGAGGGAGATATTCACACCTCGTTGCATTTCCCCGAATTCGGTTGCGTTTTCCCTCTGTTGCTGCGGCACGAAACAGTGCGAGGATAGAGGTCCCAGAGGTATTGATGGGTGTGAAAACAACACCGCTTCGGCAGTGATTACCCTGTTATTGCACCAACCCACGCAGATGCGTGGGTTTTTTTTTGCCTGCGTCAGGCCGCGCGCGTCGTCCGTGTTTTCCCGCCTGCGCGTGCCGTCAACATCATCATTGTTCTTAACGAAACCCTTACCTTTTGCCGATAGAAAGGCGCGTAACATTTCGCCGATAATGCCCGCCGTGAAGCCCCGGCTGGTGGTTTTCATGCTGGCGAATTCGCGGCAGCGCCATCAGCCACTGCAGGTGGCTCACTTCATATTCCGCACCCTCCGGGATGTTCTTTTTCTGTTTATCTGAAGAGTTCGATGATGACTCACCACTCACGCTCCGCGCGTTCCGGCTGGCTGAAATGGCTGCTTTTATTGATTGTGGCGGCGACCATCGCTGGTGTGGCCTGGCGTCTGTTGCCCCTCGGCAAAGCACCGGACGGGGCGATGCCGCCTGGCGGACGCGGTGCGCCCGGCAGAATGGGCGGCGGCGCGACCCTGGTACACAGCGGCGTCGCGACCCGTGCCGATGTGCCGGTCTGGCTGAATGCGCTCGGCACGGTGATCCCCAACGCCAGCGTGACGGTCACCAGCCGGGTCGATGGTCAGCTGCAACAGGTCTTCTTCACCGAAGGTCAGAAGGTCAGCGCTGGTCAGCTGCTGGCGCAGATCGATCCGCGCAGCTACCAGGCGACGCTGAATCAGTATCAGGGCGAACTTAATCAGAATCAGGCGCTGCTGAAAAGCGCCGAACTGACGCTGGCACGCTACCGCAAGCTGGCGGCGCAGGACTCGCTGTCGCGCCAGGATCTGGATAGCCAGATCGCCACGGTAGGGCAGTATCGCGGGGCAGTCGCCGCCGATCAGGCGCAGATCGCCAGCGCCAGACTGAGTATCGAATATGCCCGCATCACCGCGCCGATCGCTGGTCGGGTCGGACTGCGTCAGGTCGACCCGGGCAACATGGTACAGACCTCCAGCAGCACCGGCCTGGTAACCATCACCCAGATGCAGCCAGCGGCGGTCACCTTTAGCGTGCCGCAGAGCGAAATCCCGACGCTGGTGAGCGCCCTGCATCAGGGCCAGAGCCTGCCCGCTACGCTGTTTGACCAGGATAACCAGCATCTGCTCGCCAACGGCGAGGTGAAGTACATCAGTAACCAGATCGATACCGCCACCGGCACCGTAGAACTGAAAGCGCTGTTCGCCAACCAGGATGAGTCGCTGTTTGCCAACCAGTTCGTCAATCTGCGGCTGCAGACCCGGGTGCTGAAAGGCGTAACGGTGATCCCGGCTCAGGCACTGCAATTAAGCAGCGACGGCAGCTTTGTCTTCGTCATCAATCAGGACAACAGCGTCACGCGTAAAGCGGTCACCACCGGTCCGGCGGTTGACGACGATCATCAGGCGATCCTCAGCGGCGTTGCGCCAGGCGATCGGCTGGTCACCGAAGGAATCGATCGGCTGACTAACGGCAGCAAGGTTTCACTGGCGGATGAGACGCCTGCACCGGCAAGCGCTGAGGCCAAATGAATCCGTCACGGCTGTTTATACTGCGTCCGGTCGCCACCATCCTGCTGATGGTCGGCGTGCTGATTGCCGGCATTTTTGCCTATAAGTTTCTCTCCACCTCGGCGTTGCCGCAGGTCGACTATCCGACCATTCAGGTCACCACGCTCTATCCCGGTGCCAGTCCGGATGTGATGGCGTCGTCGGTGACCGCGCCGCTTGAGCGCCAGCTGGGCCAGATGGCCGGACTGAGTCAGATGACCTCCGCCAGCGCCAGCGGCTCGTCGGTGATTACGCTGAAATTCAGCCTCGATCTGTCACTGGATGTCGCCGAGCAGGAGGTGCAGGCTGCGATTAATGCCGCCGATAGCCTGCTGCCTGACGATCTGCCCAATCCGCCAACCTATAAAAAGGTTAACCCGGCGGACAGCGCGGTGATTACGCTGGCGGCCAGTTCCGACACGCTGCCGCTGACGCAGGTGCAGGATCTGATAAATACCCGGGTGGCGCTCAAGCTGTCGCAGATTTCTGGCGTCGGGATGGTGACGCTGGCGGGCGGACAACAGCCGGCGATTCGGGTCCGGATCAACCCGAAAGCGCTCGCTGCCCACCATCTGACGCTGGAAGCGGTCAACACGCTGATTGGCAACAGCAACGTCAACGGCTCCAAAGGCGGCTTTGACGGCAAATATCACTCGGTAACCATTGATGCCAACGATCAGCTGCGCACCGTCGCTGAGTACGGCAACCTGATCCTCAGCTATGAGAATGGCGCGGCGCTGCGGCTGAAGGATATTGCCCTCATTGAGCAGGGGCCGGAGAACAGTTTTCAGTCGGCGTGGGCCAATAATCGGCCAGCGATTGTGATCAACGTGCAGCGTCAGCCCGGCGCGAACGTGATTCAGGTGGTGGACAACATCAAGGCGCAGCTGCCGGTGCTGCAGGCGGCGCTGCCGGATGGGGTGAAGATGACTATCCTGTCCGATCGTACCCAGACCATTCGCGCCTCGATCAGCGACGTGCAGTTTGAACTGATGCTGTCGATTGCGCTGGTGGTGATGGTGACGTTCCTGTTCCTGCGCAACGTGGCGGCGACGCTGATCCCCAGCGTGGCGGTGCCGCTGTCGCTGATTGGGACCTTCGGCGTGATGTATCTGGCGGGCTTCAGCCTCAACAATCTGTCGCTGATGGCGCTGACCATCGCCACCGGTTTTGTCATCGACGATGCGATTGTGGTGGTCGAGAACATCTCCCGGCGGCTGGAGCAGGGCGAATCCCCGCTGGAAGCGGCGCTGAAAGGATCACAGCAGATTGGTTTTACCATCATCTCGCTGACCTTTTCGCTGATTGCGGTGCTGATCCCGCTGCTGTTTATGGGTGACGTGGTCGGGCGGCTGTTCCGCGAGTTTGCCATCACCCTGGCAGTGGCGATTCTGGTGTCGATGGTGGTATCGCTGACCCTGACGCCGATGCTGTGTGCTTATCTGCTGCGCCACATTCCACCAGAGCGGCAGTCCACTTTTGCCCGCAAAGGCGGCGTGCTGTTTGATCGCCTGATTGGCGGCTATGACCGGCTGCTGACGGTGGTGCTGAACCACCAGAAACTGACGCTGCTGGTGGCGCTGGCGACGGTAGCCCTGACCGCACTGCTCTATCTGGTGGTGCCGAAGGGCTTCTTCCCGACTCAGGATACCGGTCTGATTCAGGGAGTGACCGTCGCGTCGCAGGATGTCTCTTTCAGCGCGATGGCCACCCGGCAGCAGGCGCTGTCGGCACTGATCATGAAAAAACCGGCGGTGGAAAGCGTCTCCTCGATCATCGGCATTGATGGCACCAACAGCAGCCTTAACAGTGGCCGCCTGCAGATCAACCTCAAGCCGTTTGCCGCGCGTGACGTCAAGGCGGATGAGGTGATTAAACAACTGCAGCAGGCCACCGCCGGCGTGACCGGGATTCAGCTCTATCTGCAACCGGCGCAGGATCTGACGGTTAACGATCAGGTCTCACCGAGCCAGTATCAGTTCACACTTGACGACGCCGACAGCGAGAACCTGGTGAAATGGTCACCTGCGCTGGTGGCGGCCCTGCAGCAGCGGCCAGAGTTTAACGGTGTAGTGAGCAACCTGCAGGATCAGGGACGTGTCGCCTTTGTGGAGCTGAACCGCGACAAAGCGGCGCGCTACGGCATCACGGCGGCGGACGTGGACACTGCGCTTTACAACGCCTTCGGTCAGCGGCTGGTGTCGACCATCTTCACCCAGTCGAATCAATATCGGGTGGTGCTGGAAGTCGCGCCCGCCTGGCAGCAGGGTCCGGCATCGTTTGATGATATCTATCTGCAACCGTCCGACAGCACGGACAGTTCGGACAGTTCGGATAGTTCGGACAGCAGCACGACAACCTCCGGCAGCAGCACCGCTTCGACCACCAGCACCACGGCCAGCAGCGGGATGGTAAAACTGACCTCAATTGCCACGATTCACCAGCGAACCGGCGCGCTGATGCACATGCGGCTGAACCAGTTCCCGGCGGTGATGATCTCCTTCAACCTCAATCCCGGCTATTCGCTGGAGCAGGGGCAACAGGCGATCGCGGCAGTGCGGCAGCAGCTTGCGCTGCCGGAGAGCATTACGCTGCGCTATCAGGGGGAAACCTCGGCGTTCCAGAGTGCCACCAGCAACACGCTGTGGCTGATTCTGGCGGCGCTGATCACCATGTATGTGGTGCTCGGCATTCTGTATGAAAGCTTTATCCATCCGGTCACCATCCTCTCGACGCTGCCGTCGGCGGCGGTCGGGGCGCTGTTGACGCTGCTGCTGGCCGGCACCGAATTCAGCCTGATTGCGCTGATTGGCGTGATCCTGCTGATCGGCATCGTCAAAAAGAACGCGATTATGATGATCGACTTTGCGCTGGAGGCGGAACATCAGCAGCATCTCAGCCCGCGGGAGGCGATCCATCAGGCCTGCCTGCTGCGCTTCCGGCCGATTCTGATGACCACCATGGCGGCGCTGCTCGGCGCACTGCCGCTGATGCTGGCGTCCGGGTCTGGCGCAGAACTGCGTCAGCCGCTGGGGCTGGTGATTGTCGGCGGACTGATCGTCAGTCAGGTGCTGACGCTGTTCTCCACGCCGGTGATCTACCTGTGGTTTGATGCGCTGGCACAGCGCGGCAAGCGCTGGGTGAAACGTCGTCAGCAACCGGCGCGGAGCGGACAATGAATCTGACCCGGCTGTTTATCTTCCGCCCGGTGGCGACGCTGCTGCTGACGCTGGCGATTCTGCTGCTCGGCGTACTCGGCTATCGTCTGCTGCCGGTCGCGCCGCTGCCGCAGGTCGATTTCCCGACCATCATGGTCAGCGCCAGCCTGGCCGGTGCCAGTCCGGAAACCATGGCGGCGACCGTCGCCACGCCGCTGGAGCGTTCACTCGGACAGATTGCCGGTATCACCGAGATGACCTCCAGCAGCTCGCAGGGTTCCAGCAGCATCATTCTGCAGTTTGAACTGGATCGCGATATCAACGGCGCGGCGCGTGACGTGCAGGCGGCGATCAACGCGGCGCGCAGCCTGCTGCCGAGTGCGATGGCGTCATTGCCGACCTACCGCAAAGCCAATCCGTCCGATGCGCCGATTGTGATGCTGGCGCTGACCTCTGCCACCCGCACGCCCGGTGAACTCTACGATCTGGCCGAGAGCAAAATCGAACAGGCGATGGGCCAGGTTAACGGCGTGGGCGAAGTCTCGCTGATGGGCAGTGCCCTGCCGGCGGTGCGGATTAATCTGCAACCGCTGAAGCTGACCCACTATGGTATTTCGCTGGATACGGTGCGCAGCGCGGTGGCGAACAGCACCACCAATCTGCCCAAAGGCGTGCTGCAGGGCAGCGGGCAGTCATGGCTGGTCGACAGCAATGGTCAACTGGATAAGGCGGCCAGCTATCGCGATCTGATCGTCAGCTATCAGCAGGGCAAAGCGGTGCGGCTGCACGATGTCGCCACGGTTTACGACTCGGTGGAAGATCGCTATCAGGCCGGTTTTCTCAATGCCACGCCCTCGGTGATGATCGGCATCAAGCGTCAGGCAGGCGCCAACATGCTCGACACCATCGACGCCATAAAAGCGCAGTTGCCGCAGCTGGAAAAAGATCTGCCGGCGGATACGCAACTGCGCATCGTCGTCGACCGCTCGCCCGGCGTGCGCGCCTCGCTGTATGACACCGAAGAGACGCTGCTGATTGCGGTATTGCTGGTGATCGCGGTGGTGTTTGTTTTTCTGCGCAATCTGCAGGCGGTGATCATTCCGGCGCTGGCCTTGCCGGTATCGCTGATCGGCACCTGCGCGGTGATGTATCTGCTTGGCTACAGCCTCGATAACCTGTCGCTGATGGCGCTGATTATCGCCACCGGTTTCGTGGTTGACGATGCGATCGTGGTGCTGGAGAACATTACCCGCCACATTGAGCGCGGGTTGAGTCCGCTGCGGGCGGCGCTGCGCGGGGCGCAGGAGGTGAGTTTCACCGTACTGTCGATGACCATCTCACTGATCGCGGTGTTTATTCCGATCCTGCTGATGGGCAGCATCGTCGGACGACTGTTCCGCGAATTCGCCGTTACCCTCACCGTGTCGCTGCTGATCTCGCTATTTGTCTCACTCAGCCTGACCCCGATGCTCTGTGCCCGGCTGCTGAAGCCGAAACCGCCGCTCAGCCAGCGGCCGCACCCGCTCTACCAGGCGATTGAGAACCTGCTGAATCGCCTGCTGGCCGCCTACGCGCGCGGGCTGGCGTGGGTGATGCGTCATCAGAAACTGACGCTGCTCAGCCTGCTGCTGACCGTGCTGCTCAACCTGTTTCTCTATTCGGTGGTACAGAAGGGCTTCTTTCCGAATCAGGATACCGGGCTGTTGATGGGCGCACTGCGCGCCGACCAGAACATTTCATTCCAGGCGATGAAGCCGAAGATGCAGATGTTTACCAAAATCATCGAGGCCGATCCGGCGGTAGAGAGCGTCATGTCGTCGATGGGCAGCGGGATGTTCGGTGCGCGCAACAGCGCCAACTTCTTTGTCCGGCTGAAAGATTTCGATCAGCGTGATGCCACCGCCACCGAAGTGGCGAACCGGCTGAGCCGTAAAACCAGCCAGCTGGCTGGCGCACAGATGTTCCTGATGGCGGCGCAGGACCTGCACATTGGCGGACGCAGCGCCAACGCCACTTATCAGTACAGCTTACAGGCTGACGATCTCGATCTGCTGCGCAGCTGGACGCCGAAAGTGCAGGCGGCGCTGGCGGCGATCCCCCAGCTCAACAGCGTTGATTCGGATTCGCAGACCGGCGGCCAGGAAGTGGAACTGACCATCGATCGTGATCGCGCCACCCGGCTTGGGGTCAACGTGCAGATGCTGGATACGCTGCTGAATAATGCCTTCAGCCAGCGGCAGATCGCCACGCTCTATCACACCCTGAATCAGTATCACGTGGTGATGTCGTTGCAGGATAGCGACACCGCCAATCCGGCGATGCTGCAACAGCTGTATGTGATTAACGACAGCGGCGATCGTATTCCGCTGTCGGCCTTTACCCGCTTCAGCGGCGGCAACGCCCCGCTGGCCGTGACGCATCAGGGCCAGTCCGCCACCAGCACCGTGGCCTTTAACCTCAATGATGGCGTCTCGCTCGAGCAGGCGCAGGGGTTGATCAAGCAGGCGATGGCGAAGCTGGGCCTGCCCGCCACCATCCAGGCCGGTTTTGCCGGGACGGCCGCCGCCTTTTCTCAGCTCACGGCCACCATGCCGTGGCTGATTCTGGCGGCGCTGGCGGCGGTCTATATCGTGCTCGGCGTGCTGTATGAGAGCTATATCCATCCGCTGACCATTCTGTCGACCCTGCCGTCAGCGGGCGTCGGCGCGCTGTTACTGCTGCTGCTGACTAACACCCAGCTGACGGTGATCGCGCTGATTGGCATCATTCTGCTGATCGGCATCGTCAAAAAGAACGCCATCATGATGATCGACTTCGCCATCAGCGCCGAAAGAGAGCAGGGCATGACGCCGCAACAGGCGATTACCCAGGCCTGTCTGATGCGCTTCCGGCCGATCATGATGACCACGCTGGCGGCTTTTTTTGGTGCCTTACCGTTGGCACTTGGCAGCGGCGGCGATGCCGATCTGCGCAGTCCGCTCGGGATCGCTATCGCGGGTGGTCTGGCGCTCAGCCAGCTGCTGACGCTGTTCACCACCCCGGTTATTTATCTGTGGCTCGATCGTCTGAGCCGTGCCACTCAACGTCAATGGCGTCGTCTGCGCCATGCGGAATCCTGATTGATGAAACCCGTTATCCCGCTTGTTCTGATGCTGCTGCTGAGCGGCTGTACTGTTGGTCCCGACTACCAGCGCCCAGCGATGGCGGTACCGATTCACTATAAAGAGGCCAAAGGCTGGCAGCAGGCGACGCCGCGCGATCAGCAGGGCAAAGGCGAATGGTGGGCGGTTTATCACGACGCCACCCTGAGCGGCCTGCTTAGCCAGGTGAGTATCTCGAACCAGAACGTCGCCAATTATGCGGCGCAGTACCGTCAGGCGCAGGCGCTGGCGAGCGAGTCACGCGCCGCGCTGTTTCCGTCACTGGGTTATGACAGCAGCGTGACGCGCAGCGGCAGCCACGCCACCAGCAGCAGCGCCCGCACCACCAGCAGCAGCCATCAGGCCGAACTGAGTGCCAGCTGGGAGCTGGATCTGTGGGGCAAACTGCGTCGCACGCTGGAAGAGAATCGCGCCAGCGCGGCGGCCAGCGCGGCGGAACTGGCCAATATCACCCTTAGCGCCCAGTCTGAACTGGCGCAGGACTATTTCCAGCTGCGTTTTATCGACCAGAAAATTGCGCTCTATCAGCAGAGCGTGGCGGCCTACCAGCGCTACCTGAAGGTGATCACTAACCAGTATCAGGCTGGCACGGCGTCGCTCGCTACCCAGGCACAGGCGCAGATGCAGCTGGAGAGCGCCAGCGCCTCGGCGCAGGATTATCAGTGGCAGCGTGCCCAGATGGAACACGCCATCGCGCTGCTGGTGGGCAAAGCGCCGGCGGACTTCAGCCTGCCTGCCGCGCCGTTGCACGCCACGCTGCCCACGGTGCCGGCCGGGCTGCCGAGCCAGCTGTTGCAACGCCGTCCTGATATCGCCTATGCCGAACGTAACATGGCGGCCGCTAACGCCGCGGTTGGCGTGGCGGTGGCTGGTTACTATCCGGATCTCACCCTCAGCGCCAGCGGCGGCGTCAGTTCATCGGCACTGCATTCGCTGTTCTCATTGCCCAACCGCGTCTGGTCGCTGGGGCCGGAGCTAAGCGGCACGCTGCTCGACTTTGGCGCCACCTCGGCGCAGGTTGATCAGGCACGTGCCAGCTGGGATGCCAGCGTCGCCAGCTATCGTCAGACGGTATTAGCAGCGTTACAGGAGGTGGAAGATCAGCTGGTGGAACTCAACACCCTGCAGGGCGAGATTGCGGCCCAGCAGCGCGCAGCCGTGGCGGCTCAGACATCAGCGCGGGTGACGCGCAATCAGTATGAGGCCGGGATGATCGACTATCTCGACGTGGCCACCACCGAAAACAGCAGCCTGACCGAACAACAGAGTTTACTGACGCTGCAAAGCACCCAGTGGGTCAGCAGCGTGGCGCTGATTGCCGCGCTGGGCGGTGGCTGGCAGACACCCTGATTGCGGCGGATAATTCTGTTGTCGAACTGCGTCAAATCCTGCATCGTGAGGGGCTATTTTTCACGATGCTAAGGAGCAGGCATGGTATTCACACTATTGCGTCTGGTATTCCGCCTGTTATGGCGGGTCGAACTGCGCGGCGACGTCGCCGAACTGCATAAGCAGAAGGTATTGATCACGCCGAACCATATGTCGTTTCTCGACGGCATATTGCTGGCGTTATTTTTGCCGATTAAGCCGGTTTACGCGGTCTATTCAACCATCAGCGAAAGCTGGTTTATGCGGCTGGTTAAACCCTTTATCGACTATGTGCCGCTCGATCCCACTAAGCCGATGGCGCTGAAACAGCTGGTGCGGCTGATCGACAGCGGCCGCCCGGTGGTGATCTTCCCGGAAGGACGGATCACCGTGACCGGATCGCTGATGAAAATCTACAGCGGGGCCGGATTTGTCGCGGCGCGATCTGGCGCTAACGTGGTACCGATGCGGATTGAAGGGGCGGAGTTTACGCCGTTTGGCCGACTGGCGGGTGTATTCAAACGCCGCCTGTTTCCGCGCATCACCCTCAGCATTCTGCCGGCGACCCGTATCCCGATGCCGGAAGCGAAACGCGCCCGCGATCGGCGGATACTGGCGGGCGAACATCTGCATCATGTGATGATGGAAGCCCGCATGGCGGTACGCCCGCGTGAAACTCTGTTTGAAGCCTTTCTCGCGGCCCGTTCACGCTACGGTGCCTTCAGGCGCTGCATCGAAGATGTCAATTTCAAGCCCGACAGCTATAACGGCTTGCTGAAGAAATCGCTCGGCGTCGGCCGTATTCTTGAACGCTACAGCCAGCCGCGCGAAGTGGTCGGGTTGCTGCTGCCAAACACCACCGTCACCGCGGCGGCGATTTTCGGTGCCTCGCTGCGTGGCCGGGTACCGGCGATGCTCAACTACACCGCGGGCGTCAACGGCATGCGGGCTGCCCTGACTGCGGCGCAGATTAAAACCGTCTTCACCTCGCGTCAGTTCCTCGACAAAGGTAATTTGTGGCATCTGCCGCAGGGACTCGACGAGGTGCAGTGGATCTATCTGGAAGATCTGAAAGATACGGTGACGCTACAGGACAAACTGTGGATTGTCGGCCATCTGCTGATGCCTCATCGCGCTCAGCTGCCCCAGCAGCCGGAAGACGCGGCGATGGTGCTGTTCACCTCTGGCTCAGAAGGCAACCCTAAAGGGGTGGTGCATTCGCATAAAAGCCTGCTGGCGAACGTCGAACAGATTCGCACCGTGGCCGACTTTACCCCGCGTGACCGCTTTATGTCGGCGCTGCCGCTGTTCCACGCCTTTGGCCTGACCGTCGGCCTGTTTACGCCGCTGATGACCGGCGCGCAGGTGTTTCTCTATCCCAGTCCGCTGCACTACCGCATCGTGCCGGAGCTGGTCTATGACCGAAACTGCACCGTACTGTTTGGTACTTCGACCTTCCTTGGCAACTATGCCCGCTTTGCTGCCCCTTACGACTTTGCCCGCCTGCGCTATGTGGTGGCCGGAGCCGAGAAGCTGCAGGAAAACACCCGCCAGCTCTACATGGAAAAATATGGCATTCGCATCCTCGAAGGCTATGGGGTAACCGAATGCGCGCCAGTGGTGGCGATTAACGTGCCGATGGCGGCGAAAGCGCACACCGTGGGACGCATTCTGCCGGGGATGGATTCGCGACTGATGTCGGTGCCGGGCATTGAGCAGGGCGGACGGCTGCAGCTGCGCGGCCCGAACGTAATGAAAGGCTATCTGCGGGTTGAAAATCCCGGCGTGCTGGAAGTGCCGGTCGCCGACGATGGTGAAGGCAATCAGGAAGCGGGCTGGTATGACACCGGCGATATCGTCAGCTTTGATGAGGCGGGCTTCTGCCAGATTCAGGGACGCGCCAAACGCTTCGCCAAGATCGCTGGCGAGATGGTGTCGCTGGAGATCGTCGAGCAGATCGCCCTGAAAGCGTCGCCGGACAAACAACATGCCGCCTCGCTGCGGCCGGATGGTCAGCGTGGCGAGGCGCTGGTGCTGTTTACCACCGACAGCGAACTGGCGCGTGATGGCCTGCAAAAAGCCGCCCGTGAGCTGGGTGCGCCGGAGCTGGCATTGCCGCGTGATATCCGGGTGATGAAGCAGTTGCCACAGCTCGGCAGCGGCAAACCGGATTACGTGACGCTGAAAAAACTGGCTGAAGAGGAGCAGGCATGAACATCGAACGGGATGCGCCGCTGATGTCGCGCGGCATGATCGCGGTGATCGTAGCCCAGTTCTTTTCGGCATTCGGCGATAACGCGCTGCTGTTTGCCACGCTGGCGGTGCTGAAAAGCCAGTACTATCCCGACTGGAGCCAGCCGGTGTTGCAGATGCTGTTTGTCGCGACCTACATTCTGCTGGCCCCGTTTGTCGGGCAGATGGCCGACAGCATGGCGAAAGGGCGGGTGATGATGATCGCCAACAGCCTGAAACTGCTGGGCGCGCTGGCGATCTGCTTCGGCTTCAACCCGTTCCTTGGCTATACCCTGGTAGGAGTCGGCGCTGCGGCCTACTCACCGGCGAAATATGGCATCCTCGGTGAAATCACCCACGGCGGAAAGCTGGTGAAAGCCAACGGGCTGATGGAAGGTTCAACCATCGCCGCCATTCTGCTTGGCTCGGTGGCGGGCGGTATGCTGGCTGACTGGCACCTGCTGGCCGCGCTGGGACTCTGCGCCGTCACCTACGGCATCGCGGTGGTGGCCAATCTGTTTATCCCGAAACTGCAGGCGGCGCGTCCGGGGCAAAGCTGGCAGATCGCCGCCATGCTGCGCAGCTTTTTCCGTGCGGCAGCGGTGCTATGGCGTGACGCCGAAACGCGCTTTTCACTGCTCGGCACCAGCCTGTTCTGGGGCGCGGGCGTCACGCTGCGTTTCCTGCTGGTGCTGTGGGTGCCGGTGGCGCTGGGCATCAATGACAACACCACGCCGACCACCCTGAATGCGATGGTGGCGATCGGTATCGTGCTGGGTGCGGCCGCGGCCGCAAAACTGGTGACGCTGGAGACGGTGCGCCGCTGTATGCCTGCCGGGGTACTGATTGGCGTCATGGTGGTGGTCTTCTCGCTGCAGCATACCCTGCTGAATGCCTATCTGCTGCTGATGGTGATTGGCGCGCTGGGGGGCTTCTTTGTGGTGCCGCTGAATGCGCTATTGCAGGCACGCGGTAAAGAGAGCGTCGGCTCGGGAAATGCGATTGCGGTGCAGAATCTCGGGGAGAACAGCGCGATGCTGCTGATGCTGGGGCTCTATACGCTGGCGATTAAAGCCGGTGCGCCGGCGGTGGCGACCGGTATCGGTTTTGGCGTGCTGTTCGCGCTGGCCATCGCGCTGTTGTGGCTATGGCGACCGGCTAAGCGCTAATCCGCTGGCCGCCTCCTGCCGTCGCAGGCAGAGAGGCGGCTACGCCGCCGTTGTCAGTTAGCGACGAACGGCAATGGCCTCAATTTCAATCTTCACATCTTTCGGCAGACGCGCTACTTCGACACAGGACCGGGCCGGGAACGCCGCCTGATGCTCGGTGAAGAACGCTTCATAGGCCGCATTCACCGTAGCGAAATCATTCAGATCCTTGACGAAAACCGTGGTTTTCACGATATCTCCGACCTGCAGGCCAGCCGCTTCAACAATCGCTTTTACGTTATCCAGTGACTGACGCGCCTGGGCGGTCACATCATCGGCCACCAGGCCAGTGGCGGGATCGACCGGAATCTGGCCGGAGGTGATGATCATGCTGCCGAGATCGACACCCTGAACATAAGGGCCGATAGCGGCAGGGGCTTTTTCGGTACTGATTTCACGAGACATTATTGCTCCTTGAATAAGACAGTAGGGCGGTGAGCCCGCCGGTGCTGACCATTATAGGGTTGGCCGGAACGATTACCAGTGACCCAGCACCACATGGCGCGCGAACTCTTTTTCACAATATTTGCACTTCAGGTGGACATCATCGGCGCGCTGCTTGACCGCAAAACTGGAGAAGACCGGCTCGCTGCGGCTGATGCAGTTGCTGTTCGGGCAGGTCAGCACCCGCTCAACGTGCTCCGGCAGCGTCGGGGCGATCTTCGCCACCACTTCATAATCGTCGATGCGGTTGACCGTGGCATGCGGTGCATAGACCGCCAGCTGATTGACCTGATCGTCGGTCAGAAAGGTGTTTTCAATTTTGATCAGATCCTTACGCCCCATCTCACCTGACGGCAGATTCAGGCCAATGGTGATGCGCTGATCGGTTTCGGTCAGACGGAACAGGGAGAGCAGCTTAAAGCCGACCTGCGCCGGGATATGGTCGATGACCGTGCCGCGCTTGATCGCTTCGACCTGCAATTTGTTGTCATGTGTCATCTGAGGATCTCCTTACAGGGCGAGTTCGCTGTTTAATACTAACGCCAGCAGAGCCTGGCGGGCGTAGATGCCGTTCCCGGCCTGCTGGAAGTACCAGGCGTAAGGGGTTTTATCGACATCGGTAGTGATTTCGTCGATGCGCGGCAGCGGATGAAGCACTTTCATGTTGTCACGTGCCGTCGCCAGGTCGGACGCCCGCAGAATAAACTGCGCTTTGACGTTGGCATATTCCGACGGGTCGAGACGCTCTTTCTGTACCCGCGTCATGTAGAGAATGTCGAGCTGCGGCATCACCTCTTCAAAGCTGTCGTGCCGTGACCAGACAATGTTTTTCTCATCCAGCATATCGGTGATGTAAGCCGGCATCGCCAGCGCATCAGGGGCGATAAAGAAGAAGCGGTTGCCGTCAAACTTCGCCAGCGCCTGGGTCAGTGAATGGACGGTGCGGCCATATTTCAGGTCGCCGACCATCGCCACATTCAGCTGGTTCAGGCGACTCTGGGTCTCCTGAATGGTGAAGAGATCGAGCAGCGTCTGGGTCGGATGCTGGTTGGCACCGTCACCGGCGTTGAGAACCGGCACGCCGCCGGAGAACTCGGTCGCCAGCCGCGCCGCACCCTCCTGCGGATGACGCATCACAATCGCATCGACATAGGTGCTGATCACCGAAATGGTGTCGGCCAGAGTTTCGCCCTTTTTCCCCAGCGAGGTGTTGCTGCCGTCGGCAAAACCTACCGCCGATGCGCCGAGCCGATGAATCGCCGTTTCAAACGACAAGCGGGTGCGGGTCGAGGCTTCAAAGAAGCAGCTGGCGATCACGTTGTGCTTCAGCAGTTCCGGCTGCGGATGCGCTTTGAGCTGTGCAGCGGTATGCAGCACCAGTTCCAGCTCGTCACGGCTGAGGTCGTTGATCGAAATAATGTGCTTGCGATATAGCGGGTTAGCCATAGCTTTCTCCTCTGCGCGGCCGGATTGCGGACAAAAAAAAGCCCCTGCTTAAGGGGCTTTTTTATGATCGGGTCGATGACCGAAAGAAACAGCGGCGCCGCCTGCGGTCAGGCGTGATTGAGCGTCAAATTGTCCGCTGCGCTGTAGCATATTTCCTCCGGCAAATTGTGGCGCATTATACCCATTCGCGGCCGGGCAGCAAGGAAAAATCGTGCGCGAGGGAATCGTTTGCGCCCGCTCCGGCACGGCCTGACTGGCACGCAGACAGACCGGCAATCTGACGCAGCGGGTCAGCGCTGACCGAGCGTCGCCACCATCACCGCTTTGATGGTGTGCATGCGGTTTTCCGCCTGATCAAACACGATGCTGTGCGGCGACTCAAACACCTCGTTGCTCACTTCCATGCCATTATGCAGATCGTACTGTTCCGCCATCTGCCGGCCCAGCGTGGTCTGATCGTCATGGAAAGCGGGCAGACAGTGCAGGAACTTCACCTCAGGATTGTGGGTCAGATCGAGCATCGCCTGGTTGACCTGATAATTTCGCAGCAGGGCGATGCGCTCTTCCCACACTGCTTTGGCTTCGCCCATCGATACCCAGACGTCGGTGTAGATGAAGTCAGCGCCGTTGACGCCGTCGGCAATATTATCGGTGAGGGTAATTTTACCGCCGGTCTGCTGCGCGACTTTGCGACACTGTTCTACCAGCGCGTCCTCTGGCCAGCAGCTTTGCGGTGCCACCAGCCGCAGATCCAGCCCGACCAGCGCCGCCGCTTCCAGCATGGTGTTGCCCATGTTGTTACGCGCATCGCCGACGTAGACCAGCGTCATCTGGCTGAGCTTTTTACCCGGCAGGTGCTCCTGCATTGTCAGCAGATCGGCCAGTAACTGGGTCGGATGAAACTCCGTGGTCAGGCCGTTCCACACCGGCACGCCAGCATGCTCAGCCAGGGTTTCCACCAGCGCCTGGCCGTAACCGCGATACTGAATGCCATCGTACATCCGGCCCAGCACCCGCGCGGTATCGCGCATCGACTCTTTATGGCCAATCTGGCTGCCGCTTGGGCCGAGATAAGTAACGTTAGCGCCCTGATCGTAAGCGGCCACTTCGAAAGAGCATCGGGTACGGGTCGAGTCTTTTTCGAAGATGAGCGCGATGTTTTTGCCTTTCAGGGAGGGGACTTCACTGCCACTTTTTTTAGCGTGTTTTAATTCAGCCGCAAGGCTAAGCAGGTAATCAATTTCGGCCGGGGTAAAATCCAGTAGCCTGAGGAAATGGCGCTGATACAGCTGACTCATACAACACTCCGGTAACCATATAAAGTGAATTAAAATTCAATCTAACCGGATGAATATGCATTTTCAAGCCCGATGAGAATAAACTTTTCGTTTTGTGTAGTGGCGCGACAGGCAGTGTGGGAAAATAATTGTTTATTGCCGAACTCAGAGAGGACATCGTCATGGCATATGAAGCATTATTGGAAGAGCAGCGTGAAGAGACGCGCCTGATCATTGAAGAGCTGCTGGAGGATGGCAGCGATCCCGATGCGCTTTATACCATCGAGCACCATCTCTCGTGCAACAACTTCGATTCACTGGAAAAGGCCGCGGTTGACGCCTTTAAGCTGGGTTATGAAGTGACCGAGCCGGAAGAGCTGGAACTGGAAGATGGTACCACCGTGATGTGCGTTGACATCATCAGCGAATCGGCGCTCAAGCCAGAGCTGATTGATGTGCAGGTTGAGCAACTGGTGAACCTGATCGGTAAATACAATGTCGACTACGACGGCTGGGGCACCTACTTCGAAGACCCGGACGCCGAAGATGAAGATGACGAAGACGCCATCGACGATGAAGATGATAACGGCATTCGCCACTAAGTCGCGCAGGGCGGGGAATTCTCCGCCTCTCTTCTTTTCCAGCCTCGTTTTAACACCATGAACTACGCACCGTTACTTGAACCGATTTATCAGTTTCTGCACTGCCGTACGCCCCAGGCCTGGATTGATGAGGCGCGTAAACCGGAAAATCTGACCCTGTTATTAACCGATCACCTGGTGTGCGAGCTGAAAGCCGCGCAGACCGCGGTGTGGTTGATCCGCAAATATGTGGCCGACAAACCCAGCGGTGAGGCGATTCTCGGCTGGCTGAAACCGTACGAAGATTTTATCTTCCGCGAAGATGGCGACAGCGACTTTATCAATGCGCATAAAAATCTCACCAAACGCATCATCGTCCGTAATGAACTGCCGTGGGCGGATGATCTGGTGGAAAAGATGGTGCTGCTGATTAAAGAAGAGCTGCATCACTTTTATCAGGTATGGGAAATTATGCAGTCGCGCGGGCTGGTCTATCAGAAGATCACGTCCAGCCGCTACGCGAAATCGCTGCTGCGTGAGGTCACCACCCATGAGCCAGAGACGCTGGTGGATAAGCTGATTTGCGGTGCCTATATTGAAGCGCGATCCTGTGAGCGGTTTGCCAGTCTGGCGCCGTGGCTGGATGCGGATCTGGAGAGCTTTTATATCTCACTGCTGCGATCGGAAGCGCGTCACTATCAGGACTATTTAACCCTGGCGGCCCGGATATCCGCGAAGGATATCGCGCCCAGGGTACAGGCGATTGGGACAACCGAAGCGCGCTTAATCAGCGAACCGGACAGCGAACTACGTTTTCACAGCGGGTTACCGGCATTCTGATAAAAGTAAACGGCGCTGTTACGGCGTCCGTTTATTTTTTAAAATTGAACCGGATTGATTTAATTAATAATAATCATGTAAACGTTAATTATTAAGTTAATTCGGCTTAGTAACATTCGCTAAATATTATTTGCGTCATCCCTCACAGAATGTTTTTCCTCTGCTGTTTTTTCTCTGCGGAATAAGTATATTGCCCTTGCCGAATTAGGGTTGTTATTATTTTAAGCAAAACCTGATTCACACTTCCTCTTTGCCAGAGAGGGGGTGTGAATCAGGTTTTTTTTTGCGCCTGGTACAGACGGAAAACAGGTCAGACACCTTATTCCGGACTGCCAATTTTGCTAACACGCATTTAATGGAAGGAGTCTCAAAATGAGGGGAAGGACCTGTATTCTGTTATTTATTCCTCTGTTTTTTCCGCCGTCTGTGGCGTGGGCCGATTATTCCGATGCGCCTGCGCTCTCTGACAATGCTTTCCTGCACGATTCGCAGCTCGATCTCAGGCTGCGCAATTACTGGAAATATCTCAAGGAAAACGCAACACACCCTACCACCGTTCATAACGCCTGGGGGCAGGCGGCAAGTCTGGATTATCGTTCCGGCTATCTGTGGGACTGGCTGGGTTTCGATGCAACCTATACCCGCGTGATCAGGCTGGGGGCCAGCGACAACTTTGCCTCGCGCGGTCTGCTTTACGACAGCGGCGGTAATCAGCAAAAAGCGGACGCACACGGCTTTAGCAAGTTTGGCCAGCGCTATCTGAAAGTGAAACTGGGCGACAGGCAGGCGGGGTTCGAAGGGAAAGCGGGCTGGCAGGAGTTAAAAAACATTGGCGTGCTGACCAACACTAACCGCCTGTCGCGTAACAGTTACTCAGGCTATAGCGGCGCGCTGAACCTGCAGAATGTGCGGCTGGATTTGGCTTATGTGACCAAAACGATACGCCACGATTCGCCGGACAGCATTGCCCTGCAAACCCAGGATAAACGAACCATTGCGGCGATCTATACTGGCGCACTGAGCTATACCGGTGACCGTGGACGGCTCGCCTACGCATTTGGCGAAGCGCAGGATTACCAGCGGCGTCATGTTATCGAAGCGAGTTACTCGCTCTCGCCGCACTGGCGTCTCTCCTCGCAAATTTATGGCAGTCAGGGGCTGGAAAATTATAAAAATATGGCGGCCAGCAAAAGATCGTTCGACGATCGTGCCTGGCACTATGTCGGCGAAGCTGACTGGATTAACGATGGATGGACACAAAAACTGGCTGCCGCCTGGACCTCGGCGCCCAAACATAATGCGGTGGGATATTATGCGCGGCCGCTGACAAAAAATACCCGCGGGCGTTTTACCTCACTCACCTCTGCCGGGAAAGATTATACCCGTGATAAAGAACTGGCCCTGGTGGCGCAGACGGAGTTTGAAATTACAAAAGGCATTTTTAGTGGGTTTCAGATTAACTATGGGCAGTTTAAATACCGTAATGCGCATATACGTTCGGGAGAAATTGCGCTGATTAATCGCTTTATCGAACCTCATCCAGCCCTGAAAAATCTCTCCATCTCTACGCTGTTCGGTTATGGCTGGTCATATAAGAATAATAAAGAAACGCCGCTATTTAATGCGCAAGGAAACGCTATGCGTTCTCCCTGTCTTTCGGCCGAAATCGCGATTGAGTATAAATTAAACCTGTTCAAATAAGGAAAATAGCATGAAGAAAATAGTTAAAGCGTTGCTGATTTTTGTGGCAATTGGGGCCGGTGCAGGCGAAGCCTTCGCTGCCGATGTGACAATCTTTGTTACGCGGCATGGCAAAACGATGTTTAACACGGTTCAGCGCGTGCAGGGATGGGCAGATACGCCGCTAACGCCAGCGGGCGTGGAGGTAGCGGAAAAGCTGGGACGTGGCCTGCAGACGGTGCCGTTTATCGCCGTCTGGTCCAGCGATGCAGGCAGGGCGAGACAAACCGCGCAGCTTGTGATGCACGGATGGAAAGCGCCGCTGCCGTTAAACGAGCTGAAAGGGTTGCGGGAAGTGGGCTTTGGACTGTATGAGGGCGATCTGGATAAGAACATGTGGGATGCCGTCGCCCGTCAGGCTGGTTATGCCTCTGAAGCGGCAATAATGAAGACGTTTGCCGCAGGCAAGGTTCATATCGACCAGATGATCGACACGATCCGGCAGGTGGAAGCAGCCGGCACGTTGTCACTGGCAGGCATTAAATCAGCAGGGATGGCCGAAAGCTATCAGCAGGTGGCGAAGCGTATGGTGGATAGCCTGACCCGGATAGCGCAGCAGGCACAACAGCAGGGCGGCGGTAACGTTCTGGTGGTGACGCACGGCATGGCGATTGCGACGCTGCTGATGGCGCTGGGTGATACCACGTTAAACCAGCCGCTGCAAAATGCGAGCGTGACCCGGCTGCGCTATACCGACAGCGGGGAGTTCGTGATTGAATCCATCAACGACATGAGTTACGTCGGGCGCGGCTCATAACGTTCGCAACATGCGCACTTCACAGTCTGTATGGCCTGTGCAGCCTAATGCGCTGTCGATCAGCTCAAAGCCCAGCGACTCATAGAGCCTGATAGCGCGCGTCAGGCTACTGGTGGTTTCCAGATAGCAGCGGCGGAAGCCGCGCTGGCGCGCATGTTCCATCGCTCTTAGCGCCAGTTCGCGCGCCACGCCGAAGCCGCGCACTTCTGGCAGGAAATACATCTTCTGCAGCTCGCAGATATCGGGCGCGCTGCAGGCGAGCGGGGCGACGCCGCCGCCACCGACCACTTTACCCTGATGCTCCACAATCCAGTAGGCGCTGTGCTCGGCGCTGTACAACTCGAACAGGTGGTCGAGCTGCGGGTCGGATACGGTGTATCCCTTATCAGCCGTCAGGCCGAACTCCGCTGAAACGTCGCGGATGACCTGGGCGATATGCGGATTGTCGGCGGCAGTAATCGGCCGCACCTGCAGATCAAGGCGCGTGGTGGTGGGTGTCGTCATCATCTCTTCCGGATTTGTACGAGGTCAATAAAAAAGCCGGGCGAGCCCGGCTTTATGAATAAGCTGTCAGCTACGACGCTTACAATGCCGCAATCACTGCCTGCTGTTCAATCAGTTTTGCTTTTGATTGTTGCAGTTCGGCGACGCGTTCACGCTCTTTCACCACCACCGCTTCCGGCGCGCGGGAAACAAAGCCTTCGTTGGCCAGCTTGACCTGAATCTTGTCGATTTCGACCTCCAGTTTAACCAGCTCTTTCGCCAGTCGCTCCAGTTCGGCAGTTTTATCCACCAGGTCAGCCATCGGGATCAGTAGCTCAGCGCCTTCAACGATTTTGGTCACCGAGACCGGGCCTTTCTCGCCAGCCGGCAGAATGGTCAGGCTTTCCAGACGCGCCAGGCGCGACAGGAAGTTACGGTTCGCTTCTACCCGACGCAGTGCCGCTGGTGAGCAGTCACGCAGCAACACATCCAGCGGTTTGCTCAGCGCGATGTTCATTTCGGCACGAATATTACGCACCGCCACGATCGCCTGTTTCATCCACTCAATATCCGCTTTCGCTTCGGCATCCTCTTTCGCCGCATCAAACTGCGGGAAAGGTTGCAGCATGATGGTGTCGTCGCTGATGTTTTTCAGTCCCTTCACGCGCTGCCAGATGGTTTCAGTGATAAACGGAATAATCGGGTGCGCCAGACGCAGCAAGCCTTCCAGCACGTTTACCAGCGTATGGCGGGTGCCACGCAGTTCCGCTTCGTTACCGCTGTTCATCACCGGCTTGGTCAGCTCCAGGTACCAGTCACAGAACTGGTTCCAGGTGAAGTCATACAGCAGGTTAGCAGCGATATCGAAACGGTAGCTGTCGAGCGCGTCACGGTAGGCTTTCACCGTGCTGTTGAACTCGGTCAGGATCCAGCGATCTGCCAGCGACAGCGTCATTTCGCCACCGTTCTGGCCGCAATCCTGATCTTCGGTGTTCATCAGCACAAAGCGGCTGGCGTTCCACAGCTTGTTACAGAAGTTGCGATAACCTTCCAGGCGCTTCATGTCCCAGTTGATGTCGCGACCGGTTGAGGCGAGGGCGGCGAGGGTGAAACGCAGCGCATCGGTGCCTGACGGCTCAATGCCGTTCGGGAACTGCTTCTCGGTGCGTTTGCGGATCTTCTCGGCCAGCTGCGGCTGCATCATGTTGCCGGTGCGTTTTTCCAGCAGCGCTTCCAGCGAAATGCCGTCAACCATATCCAGCGGGTCAATCACGTTGCCCTTGGATTTTGACATCTTCTGGCCTTCTTCATCACGAATCAGACCGGTCATGTAGACGGTTTTAAACGGCACCTGCGGTTTGCCATCTTCATCTTTGATGAAGTGCATGGTCAGCATGATCATGCGGGCAATCCAGAAGAAGATGATGTCGAAGCCGCTCACCAGCACGCTGGTCGGGTGGAAGGTGCGCAGTGCTTCGGTGTTTTCCGGCCAGCCAAGAGTGGAGAACGTCCACAGGCCAGAGGAGAACCAGGTATCCAGCACGTCGTCATCCTGACGCAGCGCCACATCGGCGGCCAGGTTGTTTTCAGCGCGGACTTCATCTTCGGTGCGGCCAACATAGACGTGACCGTCGTTGTCGTACCAGGCCGGGATGCGGTGACCCCACCACAGCTGACGAGAGATACACCAGTCCTGAATATCACGCATCCAGGAGAAGTACATGTTTTCGTACTGCTTCGGCACAAACTGAATGTCACCGTTTTCAACCGCTTCGACCGCCACTTTCGCCAGCGGGGCGGTGCGCACGTACCACTGGTCAGTCAGCATCGGTTCAATCACCACGCCACCCCGATCGCCATAAGGTACGGTCAGGTCGTGCGGTTTGATCTCTTCGAGCAGGCCAAGCTGATCGACGGCAGCGACGATCGCTTTACGTGCCGCAAAACGCTCCATCTTCTGGAACGCGGCCGGGATCTCATCTGAGCAGGCATCGCTGACTTCGCCGTTGGTGTCATACACCTGGGCGCGCTCGCGGATATCGCCGTCAAAGGTCAGGATGTTGATCATCGGCAGCTTGTGACGACGACCGACTTCGTAGTCGTTAAAGTCATGTGCCGGGGTGATCTTGACGCAGCCGGTGCCTTTTTCCATGTCAGCATGTTCATCGCCAACAATCGGGATCAGACGGCCAACCAGCGGCAGCATGACAAATTTGCCAATCAGATCTTTGTAGCGCGGATCTTCCGGATTGACCGCCACGCCGGTATCGCCCAGCAGGGTTTCCGGACGAGTGGTGGCGACCACCAGATAATCTTTACCGTCAGCCGTTTTGGCACCGTCGGCCAGCGGATAGCGGATGTGCCACATAGAGCCTTTGCTCTCGCGGTTTTCCACTTCCAGGTCAGAGATGGCAGTGCGCAGCTTCGGATCCCAGTTCACCAGGCGTTTGCCACGGTAAATCAGGTTCTCTTTGTACAGGCGGACGAACACCTCTTTCACCGCGTTGGACAGACCTTCGTCCATGGTGAAACGCTCGCGCTCCCAGTCAACGGAGTTGCCGAGACGGCGCATCTGACGGGTGATGGTGCCGCCGGATTCCGCTTTCCACTGCCAGATTTTGTCAATGAACGCATCACGGCCATAATCCTGGCGCGTTTTGCCCTCTTCAGCCGCAATCTTGCGCTCAACCACCATCTGCGTGGCGATGCCCGCGTGGTCGGTACCGGCCTGCCACAGGGTATTTTTCCCCTGCATGCGCTGGTAGCGAATCATGGTATCCATGATGGTTTGCTGGAAGGCGTGACCCATGTGCAAGCTACCGGTGACGTTCGGCGGCGGGATCATGATGCAAAAGCTTTCCTGGCTGGTATCGCCATTCGGTTTGAAGTAGCCCTGCTTTTCCCAATGCTCGTAAAGCGGCTGCTCGATATCTTGCGGGTTATATGTCTTTTCCATTTCTGCTATGTCGTTTGCGGCTGTGGCGGCGTTGCCGTATTCAATTGGAAACCAACGCTGCGGTACGCTTTATAGCGGTCGCGCGCCAGCTGTTTGAGAGATTCTTCGTAAGGAACGAAGTCTATCACTTCATGGAAAGCAGTAGCAAAATCTGCGAACTGTGGCAGCAGGCTAATTAACAGGTCGCGGGGCGAACTGCCGCGACGCTGCGGCCAGGCCAGTTCAACCGGCGCGCCGTAGCGCGGGCCTTCACCGGCGAGGTTATGCGGCACGAAGGCATTCGCCGGACGTTGCCACAGCGCTTCGTCGAGACGAATCGCCTGCTGCTCATCTTCACAGGCGATCAACACCCGCTTTCCGGCCCGCCAGCGTGTTTCCGCCAGATTGCACACCAGCGCTTCGATGGCGCTCAGGCCGTCGCTCGGTGCATCGGTTTCCAGCACGTAGAAGGTTGCGTTTTTCATCAGCTTGCTCATCAGAAGATCAAGGGCGGAATCTCATCCGCCCTTGTAGTCAGCATTGCGGCGATCAGTCGTCGCCGTTCAATCCTGCCCGATTCAACAGAAACTGCGACAGCATCGGCACCGGACGGCCGGTGGCGCCTTTGGCTTTGCCTGAACGCCAGGCCGTACCCGCGATGTCGAGGTGCGCCCAGTTATATTTGCGGGCAAAGCGCGCCAGGAAGCAGGCGGCGGTAATCGCTCCGCCAGGCCGGCCGCCAATGTTAGCCATGTCGGCAAAGTTGGACTCCAGCTGCTCCTGATACTCGTCCGCCATCGGCAGACGCCAGGCGCGGTCGCCCGATTGCTCAGAGGCGCTGATCAGCTCATGCGCCAGCGGATTGTGGTTCGACAGCAGACCGCTGACGTGGTGGCCCAGCGCAATCACGCAGGCACCGGTCAGGGTCGCGACGTCAATCACCACTTCCGGATCGAAACGTTCAACGTAGGTCAGCGCATCGCACAGGACCAGACGGCCTTCGGCATCGGTATTCAGCACTTCCACCGTCTGGCCAGACATGGTGGTCAGCACGTCGCCCGGACGCATCGCCCGACCATCCGGCATGTTTTCACAGCCGGCCAGCACGCCGACCACGTTGAGCGGCAGGTTAAGCTCGGCGACCATGCGCATCACGCCATACACCGAGGCCGCGCCGCACATATCATATTTCATTTCGTCCATGCTGTCGGACGGCTTAATCGAGATGCCGCCGGAGTCGAAGGTCAGGCCTTTACCGACCAGCACAATCGGCCGCGCGTCGGCATCCGGGTTGCCTTTGTACTCAATCACCGACATCAGCGATTCGTTTTGCGAACCGGCACCTACCGCCAGATAGGCATTCATGCCCAGCTCTTTCATCTGCTGTTCGCCGATGACGCGGGTCGTGACATTTTTGCTGAAGGCATCCGCCAGCTGACGCGCCTGCGAGGCAAGATAGGCGGCGTTACAGATGTTTGGCGGCATATTGCCGAGATCTTTCGCCGCTTTCATGCCGGCAGCAACCGCCAGGCCATGCTGAATGGCGCGCTCGCCGCTGGTCAGTTCACGGCGGGTCGGCACGTTAAACACCAGCTTACGCAGCGGACGGCGCGGCTCGGCCTTGTTGCTCTTCAGCTGATCGAAGTTATACAGCGCCTCTTTTGAGGTTTCGACCGCCTGACGCACTTTCCAGTAGGTGTTACGGCCTTTGACGTGCAGTTCAGTCAGGAAGCAGACCGCTTCCATTGAGCCGGTATCGTTCAGCGTATTGATGGTTTTCTGAATCACCTGCTTGTACTGACGCTCGTCCAGCTCGCGCTCTTTGCCGCAGCCAATCAGCAGAATACGCTCAGACAGGATGTTTGGCACATGATGCAGCAGCAGTGTCTGGCCCACTTTTCCTTCCAGCTCGCCACGGCGCAGCAGGGCGCTGATATAGCCGTCGCTGATTTTATCCAGCTGTTCGGCAATCGGTGACAGACGACGCGGTTCGAAAACGCCAACGACAATGCAGGCACTGCGCTGTTTTTCCGGGCTTCCGCTTTTTACACTGAACTCCATGCACTCTCCTGAATCTTAAAGACAACGGCCGCTGCTGCCGCTAGAATGTAGCGCGCTCATGACCCATTTATTCATCACGGCAGCATGACATTCTGCCGCTGGAGGTCATAATGAATCAGGGTGACAAGATGTTGTTTTTCCACCACCCAAGCGCGTTTGTCATACAATTTTAGCTACGATGACGGCCATTGATGAAGAAAAATGGCAAATAAGCGTTGAAACTAGCGATTTTCCTGCAAAAAGACAAGTTTTCACAGGCGTACTAAGCGTGATCATCATTAGATATCTGGTTCGGGAAACGCTCAAAAGCCAGCTGGCTATCCTCTTCATCCTGCTATTGATCTTCTTTTGCCAGAAGTTAGTCAGGATTTTAGGAGCCGCGGTGGATGGCGAAGTGCCGACAAACCTCGTTCTGACACTGTTAGGACTCGGCGTGCCTGAAATGGCACAACTTATACTGCCCTTAAGTCTGTTTCTGGCGATCCTGATGACGCTGGGACGACTCTATACGGAAAGTGAAATTACCGTCATGCACGCCTGCGGCCTGAGTAAAGCGGTGCTGGTCAAGGCGGCGATGGTCCTGATGCTGTTTACGTCGCTGGTGGCGGCGGTGAACGTCATCTGGCTCGGTCCCTGGTCATCCCGTTATCAGGATGAAGTGACCCAGAACGCCAAAGCCAACCCTGGCACGGCGGCGCTGGCGGCCGGGCAGTTCCAGACCTCCAGCGATGGCAGCGCCGTGCTGTTCATTGAGGATGTCAAAGGCAACCAGTTCGGCAACGTGTTCCTGGCGCAGTTACGGCCAAAAGGCAACGCGCGGCCTTCGGTGGTGCTGGCTGACAGCGGTCATATGGAACAGCATAAAGACGGTTCGCAGGTGGTGACGCTGGATAAAGGTACCCGCTTTGAGGGCACCGCGCTGCTGCGCGACTTCCGCATCACTGACTTCACCAATTATCAGGCGCTGGTGGGCTACAAAGAAGCCACGCTGGACCCGAACGATGCGGAACAGTCGAGCTTTACCGGCCTGTTCGGCAACGACTCGCCGACTTTCCGCGCCGAACTGCACTGGCGTATGACGCTGGTGTTTTCGGTGCTGGTGATGGCGCTGATGGTGGTGCCGCTCAGCGTGGTCAATCCACGTCAGGGCCGGGTGTTGTCGATGCTGCCCGCGATGCTGCTCTATCTGATCTTCTTCCTGCTGCAAAGCTCGCTGAAGTCGAGCGGGGCGAAAGGGCGGCTCGATCCGGCGGTCTGGATGTGGGTAGTGAATATCGGCTATCTGCTGCTGGCGGTGCTGCTTAACCTGTGGGATACGGTGCCGATGCGTCGGGTCCGTGCCCGCTTCACACGCGGAGGATCGGTCTGATGTTTCGCGTACTTGACCGCTATATCGGCAAAACCATCTTCAATACCATCATGCTGACGCTGTTCATGCTGGTGTCGCTCTCCGGCATCATCAAGTTCGTCGATCAGCTGCGTAAAACCGGTCAGGGCAGCTACAGCGCGCTCTCGGCCGGTTATTACACCCTGCTCAGCGTGCCGAAAGATATTGAGATTTTCTTCCCGATGGCGGCGCTGCTGGGCGCACTGCTGGGGCTGGGGACGCTGGCACAGCGCAGTGAGCTGGTGGTGATGCAGGCCGCCGGTTTCACCCGCATGCAGGTGGCGTTGTCGGTGATGAAAACCGCGATTCCGCTGGTGCTGCTGACCATGGCGATTGGCGAATTTGTTGCGCCGTCGGGCGAGCAGTTGGCGCGTAACTATCGGGCGCAGCAGTTGTATGGCGGGGCGCTGGTGTCGACGCAAAACGGCCTGTGGGCGAAAGATGGCAACAACTTCATCTACATTGAGCGCATCAAAGGCGACAATGAGATTGATGGCGTCAGCATCTACAGCTTTAACGATCAGCGTCGGCTGCAGAGCGTGCGCTATGCCGCGACCGCGACCTGGGATGCGGCGAAAAAGCACTGGGCGCTGTCACAGGTGGATGAGTCGAACCTGACCGATCCGAAGCAAATCACCGGTTCGCAGAGCCTGGGCGGCGAGTGGAAAACCAACCTGACGCCGGACAAGCTGGGCGTGGTGGCGCTCGACCCGGATGCGCTTTCGATTCGCGGCTTGTATAACTACAGCAAGTATCTGAAGCAGAGCGGCCAGGAGTCCGGGCGTTATCTGCTGAATATGTGGAGCAAAATCTTCCAGCCGCTGTCGGTGGCGGTGATGATGCTGATGGCGCTGTCGTTTATCTTTGGTCCACTGCGCAGTGTGTCGATGGGCGTGCGGGTGGTAACCGGCATCAGCTTTGGCTTTCTGTTCTATGTGCTCGACCAGATCTTTGGCCCGCTGAGCCTGGTTTACGGTCTGCCGCCGATCATGGGGGCAATTCTGCCGAGCTTCGCCTTCTTCGCCATCAGCTTGTTTATGCTGATCAAGCGGCGCTAAGCGAGCACCGCAACTGAAAAAGGCCGCGTTTGCGGCCTTTTTTGTTTTTTAAGCTGCAGACGAATGCTGCCATCGCTTTAGATTCAGCGGTCTGGCAGTAGTGGTTTCAGCGGCTGTGATTGCCTGTACGCTACGGAGCTGATCTGTTTAACCTGCAGGCTCAGGCTCAGGGAACATACGCCTTTCGCAAAGACACAAAAACGCCATCCGTGGCGGGCTCAGCGCAGGCCATCCGTGGCCCGCGATGCTTTGCTGCAGGCGAATGCTGCCATCGCTTTAGGTTTGTCAGCGGTCTGGATGTTACGGTTTCAGCGGCTGTGATTGCCTGTACGCTACGGCGCTGGTCTGTTTAACCTGCAGGCTCAGGCTCAGGGAACATACGCCTTTCGCAAAGACACAAAAACGCCATCCGTGGCGGGCTCAGCGCAGGCCATCCGTGGCCCGCGATGCTTTGCTGCAGGCGAATGCTGCCATCGCTTTAGGTTTGTCAACGGTCTGGCAGTAGCAGCGACTTTATGCCGCGCTGACCGTCTGTTCAGGGCTTATGGTCGGGGAGTCTCTTTCAGTGTCGTGATGAGTTGCTCTCTGTTGAGTGCGACACAGTAGGCGGGTGTGGCACGCTCGAAACGCCAGCCTTCCGCTAACGCTCCTGCATCCACCGCATCAAATCCAAAGGCTTCATACAGCGCCATGGCGATGGCTTTGCCTTCGCGGTCATCGCCTGCCAGCGGTATCGCCCGACGATGAGCATCGCCTGCGGGCACGCCCTGGGTTTCAAGATCGGTCATACGGATGGCATTGAAGGCCTTGGTGATCCGGCTGTTGGGCAACAGGCGAGCCAGCCGCTCGCTGGTGCTGATGCGGCCAGTGAGCAGTTCTTCAATTTCGCCATCGCGTTCGGGATAGTAATTGACCGCATCCAGCACGGTTTTACCCTGCAGTTCCGCTGCCGGAAGCTGCTCAAGCGCGGTGAGCGGCACGGCAATCACCACCACCTGGCCAAAGCGGGCAGCCTCAGCGGCGGTGCCGGTTTCGCAGCCAATCATCGGTTTCAGACTGAACAGCGTACGCGGATCGCGGGAATTGCTCAGCATCACCTGATGTCCCGCCTGAATCGCCAGTTTCGCTATCGCCCGGCCAACAAAGCCTGCGCCAATAATGCCTATTTTCATGGGGTGTTCCTCAATGTTGATCACACCCTGACCTTAATTAAAAACAATGGGTGAATAAATCGACAAACAGACGCAATATAAACAACCAACAGGAGGGAATCATGGATCGGCTTACCAGCATGAACGTGTTTGTCAAAGTCGCCGAGTCAGGCTCCTTTGCCGCCGCGGCCGGACAGTTGCAACTCTCACCGCAGATGGTGGCAAAGCACATCGCCACGCTTGAAAAGCATCTCGGCACGCTGCTGCTGCATCGCACCACCCGGCGACAAAGCCTGACGGATGTAGGGCGCAACTATTACGAACGCTGCAAAATTGTGGTGGCGGAAGCGCAGGAAGCTGATGCGATTGCGCTGGATATGCAGCGCCGACCGTCCGGGACGCTGAAGGTCAGCGCGCCGGTCACCTTTGGTTCTTTTAACCTCGCTCCGTTTGTCACCCGCTACCTGGGCCAGTTTCCCGAGATGGAAGTCGATCTTGAATTAAGCGATCGGCTGGTTGATCCGTTTGAAGAGGGCTATGAGGTGGTGATCCGGATTGGTGAATTAGCCGACAGTTCAATCATCGCCCATCCATTGCAGCCTTATCAGCTGATTGCCTGCGCATCGCCGGCCTATCTGGCGCGGCACGGGGTGCCCGCCACACCGGCTGAACTGGTGAAACATGCCTGTCTGGTGTATGGCATCTGGTCGCCGTCGAAACCCTGCCGCTGGGTGTTTACCCGGGCGGGTAAAACCGAAGAGGTGCATCCGCAGGGACGTATGCGATCGAATGACTGGAAAGCGCTGCTGCATGCTGCGCTGGAAGGCTATGGCATTACTCTCGGACCGGCCACCATTCTGGCTGAGGAGATCAGGCTGGGGCGGCTGGTGCAGGTGCTGCCCGATTATGCCGGGCCAGCGCGACCGATGAATCTGCTGATCCCGGCTGGCCGTCGGCAGACGGTGAAAATCCGCAGCTTTGTGAACGCCATCCTCGCTGAGTTTGGCCGCTACCCGCCGACGGCCGGCTCGCCCGGTGACTTAGCGCGACAGCAGCGGAATCAGCTGCGGCAGCTGTGACAGCAGATAGAGAATCAGGCCAATGGTGCCGCCAACCAGCGTGCCGTTGATGCGAATAAACTGCAGGTCTTTACCGATATTCAATTCGATCTGCTGCGACATATCGCGTGCATCCCAGCTCTTCACGGTATCGCTGATATGGCGCGTCAGGAAGCCAGCAAATTCCGGTGCCACGCTGCGCGCTGCCTGTTCGAGGTGCTGATTCATTGAGTCGCGCAGCGCCGGATCGGCGGCCAGGGTTTCGCCCAGCCACAGCGCCGCACCGCGCACTTTCTCCTGCACCCGCGAATCGTCGCTGCTGAGGTCCGCTTTCAGCCAGTTACGCATATCGTTCCACAGCTCGCCGATGTAGCGATTGAGCGTGGCATCCTCTTTCAGCCAGCTCTTGATCACCTCGGCGCGCTCCGCCATCTCCGGGTCGGTTTGCAGTTTGACGATCAGCCGATCCACCGCCCGGTTAAAGCCGAGACGCAGCTCGTGGCCCTGATCCAGCGCCACATCATCCAGCAGCGAATCGACCGCGTTCGCCACCAGTTCAGCACTGTGCTCGCCCAGCCACTCGGTCGGCAGCATTTTGGCTTTGATCGGATGTTCACGCTTCAGCCAGCGCACCAGTTGCTGCGCAATGAACTCGCGGGTTGAGGGCTTATGCAGCAGCGCCAGCAACTGTTCGATCGCCGCGTCCAGCAGCGCCTGATGCCGATTGTTTTTGGTCAGGCTCTCCAGGATCAGCGCGCTGGTCTGCGTCAGATCGACCTTATCGATGGCGCGATGCACTGCGCGGCGCATGAAGTTCTGAATACGCGTGTCATCGGTCAGATCGAGGAAGCCGCGCATCACCTGCAGCAGATGTCGGCCGATTCGGTCAGCATTGCCGGGCGCATTCAGCCATTGCGCCAGCAGGTGCGACGGATCGTGACGGCGTATCAGGCTGAGCAGCGAATCGGTATCGAGAAACTTCTCCTGCACGAAGCGGCCGAGATTCTCACCGATACGATCTTTGTTACGCGGGATAATCGCGGTATGACGCGAGATAAAGGGCACCGGCACCCGGCGAAACAGCGCCACTACCGCGAACCAGTCGGCCAGCGCACCGACCATTGCCGCTTCCGCTATCGCTTTCACGCCGCTGACCCAAAAGCCGGGCGGCAGAAACAGGGTGATGATGAAGGTCGCGGCAGCCAGTAACAGCAGCAGCAGCGCCAGACGTTTAGTCCGTTTCAGTTCGTGTTGTTTATCCATATCCTGATCTTAGCAGAGAGCGTTATCAGCGGCGACGGCCACCCAGCAGGCTGCCGAGCACGCCACGAATGATCTGTTGAGTAATCTGTCGGGTCGCGCTTTTCGCCATGGTCTGAACCACGCCATCGTGCTTGCCGCCGCGTGGTCCGGTGCGGCCAAACAGAATCTCTTTCAGCCCACCGAGAATTCCCTCGTCGACCGCCACGCTGTTGCCTTTGGCAGGCGGCGCGTTGCTCTGTTCGCTGCTGGCCTGAAAGCCCTGTTGCAGCCGTTCAAATGCCGATTCACGATCGACGCCGCTGTCATATTTGCCGTACAGCGGTGAGTGGTTAATCAGGCCGTTGCGTTCATCTGCGGTCACCGGTCCCATGCGCGAGCCAGGCGCAATCACCATCGCCCGCTCTACCACGGACGGGCTGCCTTTAGCATCGAGAAAGGAGATCAGCGCTTCGCCAGTGCCCAGCGCCTGAATCGCTTCCACGCTGCTGAACGCCGGATTGGCGCGCAGGGTGTCGGCCGCCGTTTTGACCGCTTTCTGATCTTTCGGCGTGAAGGCGCGCAGGGCGTGCTGCACCCGGTTACCGAGCTGTCCCAGCACCCGATCCGGAATATCCTCCGGGTTCTGGGTGACAAACCAGACGCCAACGCCTTTGGAGCGAATCAGCCGCATCACCTGTTCAATTTTTTCCAGCAGCACCGGCGGCGCGTCGTTAAACAGCAGATGTGCCTCATCGAAGAAAAACACCAGCTTCGGCTGATCGAGATCGCCGGCTTCCGGCAGATGTTCATACAGCTCAGACAGCAGCCACAGCAGGCTGGTGGCGTAGAGCTTCGGCATCTGGTAGAGCTTCTCCGCCGAAAGAATATTGATGAAGCCTTTACCCTGATCGTCGACCCGCATCCAGTCGGCGATATCCAGCATCGGTTCACCGAAGAAGTGCTCCGCGCCCTGTTGCTCCAGCGCCAGCAGTCCGCGCTGAATCGCCCCAACCGAGGCGCTGTTAATGTTGCCGTATTGGGTCTGGAAGCTTTTGGCGTTATCACCGATGTACTGCGTCATGGCGCGCAGATCTTTGAAATCCAGCAGCAGTAAGCCCTGATCGTCGGCGATGCGGAAAATGATCTGCAGCACGCCGCTCTGTACTTCATTAAGGTTCAGCAGGCGCGCCAGCAGCAGCGGGCCGAGATCGGAGATGGTCGCCCGCACCGGGTGGCCTTTTTCACCGAAGATATCCCACAGCATCACCGGATTGGCCTGCGGCTGCCAGTCGGTAACGCCAATTTTCGCCAGCCGCTGCTGCAACTTTTCGCCCGACTCGCCTGCCATCGCGACGCCGGTCAAATCGCCTTTCACATCGGCCATAAATACCGGCACGCCAATTGACGAGAACGATTCTGCCAGCTTTTGCAGGGTGACGGTTTTACCGGTACCGGTCGCGCCGGTAATCAGACCGTGGCGATTGGCCATTTGCGGTAATAGATCGAGCTGAACGTCGGGCGTCCGGGCAATCAACAGGGGCGAAGTCATGATTTTCCACTCTCAGGCAACGGGTTATGCCTGAAGAATAGCAAGCGGGGCGGGGGAAAGCGGAGAAGATTTCACCGAAAAGCAGCCCGTTGCTCCGCAGAGCAACGGAGCCGGTTACTTCTGCACTTCTTCGAAATTGAGCAGGCTGACACCGATGCCCTGCTGCACGTTGCGGATGTTGCTGCGCACCGCCACCTGAGTGGCGCCCTGCAACATCACCACAAACGGCGACTGCTGCTGCACCTGGGTTTGCAACTGTTGGTAGCGGCTGCGGCGTTTGACCGCATCGCTCTCACCGGCTGCAGCGCGGGTGGCCGCGCTCAGTTCAGGAATGGTCCAGCCGACGCGCCACGCCAGCGTTTTGCCGCCGCCCGGCACGTTATAGGCAAAGGTGCTGGCGTTGGTATTAGGATCGACGTAGTCCGCGCCCCAGTAAGAGAAGATCGCCTGGAAGTCACGGCTGCGCATTTTGCTCCACAGCTCCGATTCCGCCACCGGCTGGATATCCAGATTCACCTCCGCCTTCGCGAAGCTGGCCTGCAACGCCTGCGCCACGTCGATATACGGCGGTTGATTGACCACCGTCAGGGCAATGTGGGTGCCAGGCTTGATGCCGGCCTGTTGCAGAATCGACCGGGCTTTGTTCAGATCGTAATGGAACGGCGTGCGGGTAATCGCGCCATCAAAGCCCTCCGGCAGGAAGCTCTGATGAATGCGGTATTGCCCCTTTAACAGCTGATTCGCCAGACTGTCATAATCGACCAGCCAGCGTGCTGCCTGCCATAACGCCGGATTGGCCAGCGCCGGTTGCTGCGGGCTTTGGGTATTAAAGCCGAGGTAGTAAATCAGGCTGGAGGGGAAGGCATCGACCCGGACATCCTTCACGCCTTTTACAGCAGCGATCTGATCCGGCCCGAGCTGGTAGGCGACATCCACATCCCCCTGCTGGATCAGCAGGCGGCGGGTTCCCGGTTCGGCGACGCCTTTCAGCAGCACCCGCTTCAGATGCGGCTGTTGCGTACTGTACTGATTGGCTTCCAGCACCAGCGCCTGCAGCGGCACGAACTGTTTGATGGCATAGGCGGCACTGCCGGCGGAATGCGTTTTCAGCCAGCCATTGCCGTAGTCGTTGTTGGCGGCATGCTGTTGCGCCAGTTTGCTGTCGACCAGCGACGCCACCGGCGCGGTGAGCAGCCGTAGCGCCAGATCGCTGCCGATTTGTGCCGGCCAGCGCAGCTCAAGCTGGTGGTCGTTAATCACCGTAAACTGCTGGTCGATATTGTCCGGCGTCCAGCCAAACTCGCCCAGAATAAACGAGGGCGCTTTATTCAGCTTCACCGCGCGGGTTAACGAAAACACCACATCCTGGGCGGTCAGCGGATTGCCGCTGGCGAAATAGGCCTGCGGATTAAGATCGAATACCAGGCTATGCGGGGTATTGCCCGGCTGCCAGCGACTGGCCGCCAGCGGAGATAACTGCTGCGGATCCTGATGATTCGGTTCCAGCAGTGTTTGATAAATGTTACGCAGGCTGCTGGTGCTGATGGTTTCAAAACTTTCGGCCGGGTCAAAGCTGATAATGCCATCGAGCGGCACCGCAATCACCAGCGTATCGGCGGGCGTGGCGGCGTGCACCGGGTGAACCAGCGCCACTGCGGTCAGCAGTGACAGGAGCGTTTTGCGCATAAAAGGATATCCTGAGTCGTTGATTCACCTACTCTATCTGGCGCGGTAAAAACTCAAAATGCCGGTTTGTTCTGAGCTTTGCACAATTATTGCCACTCCAGCTCGGGCATATGACCAAATAACGATAATGACCCGCCGTGATTATTCTGGCGTAATTTTGTCCATTATTTAAATCATCCGGCTTACGCGCTGCCGATCACAATTTGCGCATGCGCTGATTGTCTGGCAATGAAAGTAAATATAATGTTGCCAATGAGAATAATTCTCTTGTATGGAAGTATGATATTTTTTTATCGGTTATTTGGCGTAATGATGACCAGCCGAAAATAATAGCCGGTCGTTGCGCGGTAAAAACCCGCGATTACCCGACGATTGTGTGGTTTTAGTATAAATTTCCTCGATCTAAAACTTTTACCTGTCTGTAACCTCAACGCAACACCATGATAAATTTTCACTAAAACACATCTTAAATTCAATTTTTACATTCAGACACATTTATATCCCTAAGATTGCCAGGTTATTAACCGATATGTTCCGTTATTCACATAAAAATTATTATACCCACCTCGTAGGTTCTGCAGGCGTCTGTGCTGTGCGCGTTAATTCTCTGAAGTGACTGGTGACCTGCCAGCCGCTCGCGCTGCCAGCCTTTCTGTTGCATAGCGTATCAGTCGGGTATTTAGCAGATGAGAGTCGTGCGGATATGCTGTTACAAAAACCCACCACCAGGCGTAAATTTTTGCTGGGCTCATTACTGGCGCTGCCATTAAGTGAGCTGGTCTTTAAAGGTATTACTGCTGCGCAGGCCGCAGAGATGGCCGCCCCGGAATTAGCTGACTATAAACCGATCTTTTTCTCTGCCGATGAATGGCAGTTCATCCTCGCAGCCACCGATCGTTTGATTCCGGCGGGCGGCAAAGGTAAAGCGCCAGGCGCGCTGGAAACCAACGTGCCGATCTTTATCGATCAGCAGCTGCACAGCGAAGAGTTTGGCAGCGAAATCTACCTGCAGGGCCCGTTCAACACCCAGGCGCCCGCCACCATGGGCTATCAGATCCCGTTCCGTCCGCAACAGATGTATCAGACCAGTATCCGGCTGATTAATCAGTGGTCGCAGAGCACTCACCAGAAAGCGTTCCATGCGCTGACGCTGGAAGAGAAAGATGCGGTGCTGACTCAGGTAAATAAAAACGGCATCGACTTTGCGGCACTGGGCGAACCCAACCTGAAGGCGTCTCAGTTCTTCAGCCAGCTGCTTTCCGATACCAAGCACGGCTACCTCGCGGACCCGATGTACGGCGGCAATAAAGGCATGAAAGCCTGGATCGCCATCGGCTTCCCGGGCGCGCGTGCCAGCTTCACCGAATGGGTGAAACAGCACAACGTTCCGTATCCGCTGGGTCCGGTCAGTGTTAAAGGCGAGCGCGCGTAAGACGCATTCCGAATCAGGGTTTTGAAACAGGATTATCATGGCACAGGTTACTAAAAAAGAAGTCGACGTCGTCGTCTGCGGCCTCGGCTGGGCCGGCTCGCTGATGAGCATCGAACTGGCACTGGCAGGACTTGAAGTGCGCGCACTGGAGCGCGGCGGCGATCGTGATTACGACGAGTTCGCCTATCCAAAACCGGCGGATGAATACGCCTACGCGGTGCGCAACAAAGTGTTCGCCACCCCGGCAGAAGTGGCGGTTACCGTCCGCTACAACAGCAGCCAGACGGCGCTGCCAACCCGTAAATGGGGCGCGTTTGCACCCGGCACCGGCGTTGGCGGTTCCGGCCTGCACTGGACGGCAGTGCTGATCCGTCCGACACCGACCGATATCAAACTGAAGACCTATGTCGATGAGGCTTACAAGCCGGGCATTCTGCAGGATGATATGCGGGTGATGGACTTCCCGTTCAGCTGGGAAGAGATCGAGCCTTACTACTATAAATTCGAACTGATTTGCGGCCAGTCGGGCAACACCGGCAACCTGCGCGGCCAGATCCTCGAAGGCGGCGATCCGTTTGAAGGTCCGCGTTCGGAGCCTTATCCGCTGCCGGCGCTGGATGACACGCTGAACAACGTGATGTTTAAAGAAGCGGCGAAAAAGCTCGGTTACCATCCGTTCCCGAACCCGTCAGCCTGCGTGTCACGCGCGTGGAAAAACCCGTACGGCAACCAGATCGCGCCGTGCAACTACTGCGGCTACTGCAGTAAATATCCGTGCCTCAACTACTCCAAAGCCTCACCACAAACCGCGGTAATGGATTCGCTGAAGCGTATGCCGAACTTCTCTTACGAAGTGAACGCGGAAGTGATCAAGGTAGTGCTGAACGATGATAAGAAAACCGCCAAAGGGGTGATCTACATCGATGCACAGGGCAACGAGTGCTTCCAGCCAGCCAAAATTGTGGTGCTGAGCAGCTTCCAGCTCTACAACGTGCGCCTGATGCTGCTGTCCGGCATTGGCAAACCGTACAACCCGATCACCGAAGAAGGTGTGGTAGGGCGTAACTACGCCTTCCTGTCGAACGGCGGCGCGACCCTGTTCTTCAAGGATAAAAACTTCAACCCGTACGCCACCGCTGGCGCGACCGGCCAGATGTTTAACGATATCTCGCCAGGCAACTTTGATGGTCCCTCGCTCGGCTTCCTCGGCGGCGCGAAGATCCACAGCTCACAGGCGACCGGTACGCCGATCAGCACCGCACTGCCAAAAGGCACGCCAACCTGGGGCCTGGGTTACAAAGAGGGGCTGGAAGAGTGGTACGGTCATTCGATGAAGATCAGCATCACCACCACCTGTCAGTCTTACCGCGATATCTATCTGGATCTCGATCCGAACTACAACGATCACCGTGGCCTGCCGCTGCTGCGTATGACCTTCAACTGGAAAGAGAATGAGTTGAAGCTGCAGCAGCACCTGAAAGGCATTGTCGGCAACATCGCCAAAGAGCTGAACCCGGACAGCATGAGCATGAGCTTCCTGCCGATGGGCGCGGATTTCGACCTGACCAAATATGTCTCTACCCACAACGTGGGCGGCGCGGTGATGGGCGATAACCCGAAAACCTCGGCACTGAACAAGTACCTGCAGAGCTGGGACGTGCATAACGTGTTTGTGCCGGGCGGCAACGCCTTCCCGCAGAACTTCCAGGCGAACCCGACCGATACCATCGGCGCCATTACGCTAATGGCGGCACAGGCGATCAAAGATCAGTATCTGAAAAATCCCGGCCCACTGGTACAGGCATAAGCGCATGAATAAGCTGAAACTGACATCCTTTTTATTCGCCAACGCAGTGCTGTTGGCCAGCGGTTTTGCCCTGCCAGCGCACGCTGAAGATGAGGCGCAACTGATCAAGCAGGGTGAATATCTCTCCCGGCTGGGCGATTGCATGGCGTGTCACTCGTTACCTGGCAAACCGGACTATTCGGGCGGGCTGGCGATTGAGTCGAATCTCGGCACCATCTTCTCCACCAACATCACGCCGGATAAAACCCACGGCATTGGCAACTACAGCGAACAGCAGTTCTCTGATGCAGTGCGTAAAGGGGTATTACCGGACGGATCGCGGCTCTATCCGGCAATGCCATACCCGGATTACGCCAAAATCAGCGATGCCGATATGCACGCGCTGTATATCTACTTTATGAAAGGCGTCCAGCCGAGCGCGGAACAGCCGCCGGAAACCAAACTGAGCTTCCCGTTCAGCCAGCGCTGGGGCATGCGCTTCTGGAACTGGGCGTTCACCTCGGACAAACCGTTCCAGCCGATTGGCGGCGCCTCTGCCGAGATCAATCGTGGTGCTTACATCGTCGAAAGTCTGGGCCACTGCGGTAGCTGCCATACGCCGCGCGGTCTGGGCATGAACGAGAAAGCGCTGGATAGCGGTGACGATAAATTCCTGGCGGGCGGTAGCCTGAATAACTGGGATGTGCCGTCACTGCGCGGTCTGCCGCGCTGGAGCGAGCAGGAAGTGGTGGATTACCTGCAGACCGGCCGCAACGATAAAGCTGCGGTCGGCGGTGAGATGACTTCGGTGATTGAGCACAGCAGTTCGCACATGACCGACGCCGATCTGAAAGCGATTGCCGCCTACCTGAAATTCCTCGGCGGTAACCCGCCGTTGCAGGCCTACGACGTTAAGGCCCAGCAGGCAACAGAAGCGAAGCTGACCGCGGCGAAGAACCTGAGCGAAGGCGAGCGTCTCTATCTGGATAACTGTGGCGCCTGCCACTTTGTTACCGGCAAGGGCGCAGCAGGGATCTTCCCGGAGCTGGATCAGGCGACGATTGTGAATGCCAAAGATCCAACCGGATTGATCCACACCATCCTGGCCGGCGCGCAGCAGCCTTCGACCGCGAAAGCGCCGTCGAAACTGGCGATGCCAGGCTTTGGTCAGCGTCTGAGTGACGAAGAGGTGGCGCAGCTGGCAACCTTTATCCGTCAGGGCTGGAGCAACAATGCGCCAGCAGTGAGCAAAGATCAGGTCGCTGAAGTACGGAAAACGCTGAAGTAAAAATGAAAAGGGTGCCCCGCAACGGGCACCCTTTATTGATGTTCAGTGGAAAGTGCGTACCACTTCCAGCACGCCATTAATCACGAACTGCACGCCCATGCAGACCAGCAAAAATCCCATCAAACGCGAAATCGCTTCAATGCCGCTTTTGCCGACGATTTTCATGATCGCCCCGGAACTGCGCAGCGAAATCCATAAAATCAGGCTCACCAGCAGAAAGGTCAGCACCGGCGCGGTATTCACCACCCAGACCGGAAAATCGATGCCGCTTCTCACCGTCGAGGCGGAAGAGATGATCATCGCGATGGTGCCCGGTCCGGCGGTGCTCGGCATTGCCAGCGGCACAAAAGCGATATTGACCGGCTCTTTGGCGTGATCCAGCTCATCCTGCTTTTGCTTTGCTTCCACCGACTGACCGGCCGGCTTCACCGGGAACAGCATCCGAAAACCAATAAACGCCACGATTAACCCGCCGGCAATCCGCAGGCCCGGGATCGAGATGCCAAAGGTATCCAGCACCGCGTTGCCGGCATACCACGCCACCATCATGATGGCGAAGACGTAGATTGAGGCTTGTCTGGACTGGCGGTTGCGCTCCTCAAAGTTCATGTCACCCGCGAGGCCGAGAAACAGCGCCACGGTGGTGAGCGGATTGGCGAGCGGCAACAGCACCACCAGCCCCAGACTGACCGCTTTGATTAACTCCAGCATGTTAAATCATCCGTGAGTGATTAGTGTTTCGGGCGCTCCAGCGCTTCGATTAATTCCGGGAAGAAATCCTGCAAGATTTCCGGCGTCATCAGTTCCGGGTACTGCATCAGATGTTCGCGGATACGTTCGTTGATGTCCGGCAGCAGACGCTGAGCCGCGGCGCTGGCGGTGATTTTGTGTTTCTTCATCGCGCGCAGCAGATCAGCCGGCAGCGAATCTTCATCATCCGCATCGTCGATCATCTCCAGCGCATCCAGCTCGTCAAACATCTCCATCAGCGCTTCGGTTTGCGGCGTGCGTGACTCATATTCACGTGGATGTTCATCTTCGAGGAAGCGCAGCATGGCGCGCATCGGCGTGCCGTCTGGCGTGGACGGTGGCTCGGCGGCAAACCAGCTCAGCAGCTGGTGCATGGTGATCTGGTGGACGCGGAAGCCGCTGTCGACCAGCTCATCGGCCAGCAGCTCGGCGGTTTCATTTTCAATCAGACAGATATGAGTGCGGTTTGGCTCGTACTGATCCAGCCACTGGTAGATCTCCTCAATCACGCCATCGTCATACTCGAATTTTTTGGTGAAATAGCTGTCGTCCTGGTCGTGAACGCAGGCCTGAATCCGATCGGGGTCGAAGTAAAGTGCGATGTTGATGCCTTTCATGCGTGCTGTCCTGTAGAAATCAAAACAACACTATAGCGCTCAACGTGCGGATAAGGGAGTGTCGGGGTTCACAGCGTGAAGTGCAGAGAGGACTGGACCGGCCAATGCTCCCCACTTTGTCGATTCAAGCGGGGAGGCAGCGGCGCTACGGCTTTATCAGGAGATAAAGTTTTTGCCCTGTTTTAATACCACGTCACAGGCTTTGGTTTTCAGCTTCTCGCCCATCGGCGAGCTGCTCAGGCTCTGCAGGTTGAGCTGCTGGCCGTTGCCGGTATTCAGCAGACCCGCCACACCCTGGGTGTAGTCAGTCTTCTGTTCCTGCGCGGTGGTGGTGTTCAGACCGAGTTTGCTCAGCACCTGATCTTTAACCGACTGCACATTGTTTTTCACCACGTTGTGCTCGACGCAATACTGCATCACGCCCGCCGCGTTGGTCATGCTGTTAGCGCTGACCGCTTTGTCGCCACCGTTCAGCAACCCGGTCAGGGAAGAGAGTGACAGACCGCCATTCTGTTGGGTGGTGCCGGAGGTGTTACCGTTGTTCTGCTGGCTGAGCTGCGATGCTGCACTGCTCAGTTGATCCTGCCAGCTGGCGGCTGATGCACTGCCCGCCACCAGAAGTGCCGCTAATCCCCATCCCCACGCACTGCGTTGTGCTAGTTTCATCTCAACCTCTGTCTGTAATTGTATGGCTTATTCAGCCTTGCTAAGAGCAGCTGACGAGGAGAAAGTTCCTGAATTTATCCATTGATAAGACCTTTGAGAATATTCTGTAATTGCTGTCTAAATAGAATTCTCAAACAGGAATGGATTATTTATCTGCCAGCCTGGCTGGTTCAGATAATATGATTTCATTCTCTGTAATATTCTTTAATATTTATTTATATCATTGTTATCTTTCGCCGGATTATTCCTGGTTAACGTAAATTTTACCGCTGGGCTTAAATGTTTATTTTTACGCTGAATGCCTTTGTGAAGCTATTATTTTTGGTGAAGGTTGCATACAGGCAACATGCTGTTTTTATGGTTATTTTCATCTTTTATCTGATGTCAGAGACTGGCAGGAAATGCGGTTAAATAACCCGATCGGCACGCCATTATCAGCACTTTTACTGCAATCAATGTTTTATTCCGCCTTGCGAAATCCGTGAGAGTGTTCATGCTTAATCACTGTGTCAGGCAGTTGTGGCGATTATTTAAAAGTCTTGAGTTAACGGGAGCGAATATATGGCGGGGCAGCCAGAAAACAATAATGATGCTGAGGTAACGCTGAAGCTCGCTGAAGAGCAGATAGCGCTGACAAAGCAAACCGTTGTCGATGGACATGTCCGCGTAACCCGTTCCACAACCGAGCATGACGAGGTGATCAGTACACTGCTTAACCGGGAGAAGGTTGAGGTTGAGCATGTAGCGAAAGCACAACGCGTCGAGACGATGCCCGAAATCAGGGAAGAGAACGGTGTACTGATTATCCCGGTAGTAGAAGAAGAGATTGAAGTAGTCAGAAGACTGGTGCTTAAAGAGGAGATTCACATCCGAAAAGTGCAGGACAGCGTTCCTTTTCAGGATGTGGTTACCCGACGTGAGCAGCAGGTGAAAGTAGAGAGAGACGACGATCGGTAATAAACAGCTAACAAGAGAGGAATCTATCATGGCACAAGAAAAAATCGTAACACTGTTCGATTCTGCGATTCAGGCAGAGGCCGCGAAAAGAAATCTCGTGAAAGCAGGCTTTTCTGATCGGGACATCAGTCTTATCAGTGGAGAACGTTTGCAGCAGGAAGGCCAGTCGATTAAGCACCCGAGCATCTGGCAGCGCCTGTTTGGCCACACCGTCGATAAAGAGCAGGCGGATGTCTACACCAGAGCGATGGATAAAGGCGGCGTGGTACTGACGCTGCGTACTGAAGAAGAGAAACTGGCGCGTGCAATGACCATTCTGCACTCGCATGACTCGGTGGATGTGCCATCGCGGATGCAAAGCACCGTTGAGAACGGCGCACCTGCAGCAGGTATTAATCCGACTGCCGGTAAGCAGTTTGCCGGAGAGACCAACGATCGTTTGGTTAGCGATCAACAGGCTGAGCCACGACGCACCTCACTGACCGGTGATGAGAGCGAAGAAGACATTCTGCGTCTGGCGGAAGAACAGATTGAAGTCGGTAAGCGTCTGGTGAGTGAAGGTTCAACCCGGGTCCGCCGCTACACCGTGACGGATCAGGTCTCTGAAGATATCTCGCTGCACGAGCAGCACGCTGACATCTTCCGTCGTTCGGTGAATGAACCGGCGCTGGCAGGTGAAGTGGACTGGTCAGAGAAAACCGTCGAAGTGGCTGAAACCCACGAGCAGCCGGTGATTAACAAAACGACCCACGTGAAAGAAGAAGTGGTGGTGCGTACTGACGGCAGTGAACGTACCGAGACCATTAATGACACAGTACGTCGTCAGGAAGTGGACATCGACCATGCGCGGGCTGGACTGGATAACGAACTGTCACCAACCGGTGCAGCAGGGGTTAAACCCGCTACCGCAGCAGGTGTAGGCACGCAGTCGCCAGGCGTAGCCACCGAGCGCGACCACAAAGCCGGCCTGACTGAGAAAGTGAGTGAGAAAGCCAGCGAAGCGAAAGACAAGGTTGAGAACAAGCTGAAACAGCGTGATTACGACCATTCGCATTGAGGTGCTCATCCTGTCAACAATGAGTGCTAACGGGCATCGCTGATGCCCCATGCTGAGCATGCAAAAGGGGTCAACCGTGAGGTTGGCTCTTTTGCGTTTGTGGGGGCAGTAAAAAGGGATAACTGCGACTTATGTTCTTCAATATAATCTGGAGCTATCCGCGCAGGTCGGGCAGAAATAAAACATAAGGGAATAAAGTGAACTGTAAACCGATGCTTTTCGTGCTGGCGATACTCTCCCTGTCGGCTCAGGCCGCCCAGAGCGGAAAAACGCTTGAGCACAAAGACTGGGAAGTGGTCTGTGATAACACCCTGACCTGCCGCATTGCGGGGTATGCCAAAGAAGAGGATCCCTCCGGCTCTATCCTGCTCACCCGTGCCGCTGGACCTGGAACGGAGACTGTGGGAGAGGTGACGCTGGGCGACACCGAAGATGACAGCGAACCGGCGCAAAAGCTGACGCTGTGGATCGACGGGAAATCAGCAGGCGATCTGGTGGCGGCTGACGATAACTGGCGGCTTTCGGCCAGCCAGACTTCTGCGGTAATCAGCGCCGTCAAAGGCAGCGGTAAAGTCGAATTTAAAGGCGGCACAAAGCCTTTCCTGCTTTCCGGCGAAGGCGCTTATGCCGTGCTGCTGAAAGCGGACGACGTGCAGAGCCGTATCGGCACGCCAGGCGCGCTCACCAAAAAGGGCAGTAAACCGGAGAGCAGCGTGGCTAAGGCTGTGCCCGCACCGGTTATTCAGGCGGCTAAAACCCTCGGCGGTGAACCCCGTTTGCTGACCGCACCAGAAATCGAAGCGCTGAAAACCCGACTGCTTTCTACGGTCAACCACAATGACGATGACACGTGCGACAGCCTGTATTCACCTGCAGAAAACAGCGATCCGGAAACTGACGGACTCACGCTTACGCCACTGGATGACAGCCACGCTTTGCTTTCGGCGCTCTGCTGGCGTGCTGCTTACAACGAAGGATATGGCTACTGGGTCATCGATAACCAACTCAAAGGCACGCCAGTGCTGGTGACGATTTCCGGGTCTGATTATGACAAGGGTGAGATTACCAGTGTGCAGAAAGGCCGCGGTATTGGTGACTGCATGAGCCAGGAAAGCTGGGTGTGGGACGGCAAGGCTTTCCGCAAAAGCTATGAAGGCGGAACCGGCATGTGTCGTTACATCCATGCGGGCGGCACCTGGGATCTGCCCACGCTGGTCACGGACGTGAAGGCTGTTTCGGGTTAAGCAGGTGAACCTGATAACCCAAGAGACGGTTTTTTCAGCAGTTGCACATTCGCCTGCTGATAAGGGTTGCGGAAACAGGGGGTAACGGTATAATCCACAACGTTTTCCGCATCCTCTTCAGTGCCGAAGTGGCGAAATCGGTAGACGCAGTTGATTCAAAATCAACCGCCGCGAGGCGTGCCGGTTCGATTCCGGCCTTCGGCATTCAAAAACTAATTTTCTTACTTTTTAAGGAGTTAGATAAAAAAATCTATCTCTTTTGCATGTAAGAAATCATATGAATTCTTATCAAAAATTGCTGCTGTAGTTATTAGTAGTTGCTGAGTAGGAAATACTATCTCATAGCGGCGTGTAGTTCCAAGCTTCAAACAAATATAGTTTCAACTTAAAAGCTATAACGCAGCCCACGTCTCTAAATCTTCCCAAAACAGTTTGATCGTACTCATTTAAGTCGATGTGCGGCTCTATGCCCCTAGCAGGTTTATGATGGAAACGTACCTGCACACGAAATGCGGGCTCTACCAGCGTTTCAGCCACGATCTTAATGATACGCGGTTATCCTGATTTGTTATGATCACTTTGACAGATGATGTTGCTACACTCCACTTGTTGGTAGTACCACCAATGGAGCTTTATGGCTTCTTTTGCTAAATACTAAGCATCACAATACTAAACATAAGCGTAGCTTGTGGAAGCTGTATCAAGCTCACCTAAAATGGCGTTATAATGAGCAAAACCATGCGATAAGGAAAAAATCATGGGTGCCCGCTCTAATCTTGTAAATTTAGATGCATTGATCAAACGTTCTGATCTGGCTTTGAAAGATGTTAATAAAAGCTCATATGAAACCTTTGCCAGTATACCTGCAAGAGAATTAAAAAGTGGTAACGGAATAGCGGCGTTATTGAAAAAACCCGATTTTCAAAGAGAAACTAACCACTGGAGTCCTGAACAAGTTGTCTCTTTACTTGAATGCTACATTAATGGCGACCTAATCCCTTCAGTTATTCTTTGGCGTTCCGCTACAAGTTTATTTGTTATAGATGGTGGCCACAGATTAAGTGCTCTTAGAGCATGGGTTGAAGACGATTATGGAGACGGTCATATTTCGCATCAGTTGTTTGGGCATGATATTCCTCGTGAACAGCGAAGGGCTGCTGAGAGAACTCGGAAATTAGTTAAAGATCGAGTTGGAAGTTGGGATTACTATCAAAAATTGCTCGTCGATAACTCATCTTTAACTGACGAGCAAGAGCGGAGAATTGCTGTACTCACTTCTCGTGGCATTTCTGTTCAGTGGGTAGTGGGTGATGTAGATAAGGCCGAAACTTCATTTTTTAATATAAATATGAAAGGAACTCCTTTAGATCCTATTGAAGAAATGCTATTGAAGAACCGTAAAAAAAGTGTTCCTATCACAACAAGGGCTATTATCAGAGCTGGTAGGGGACATCGCTATTGGTCAGACTTTGATGAAGAAATAACCCAAAAGCTTGAAGAGAATTCTGCAAAGCTCCATAGAATGTTATTTGAGCCTGAAGTGGAAAAACCGATCAAAACATTAGACCTTCCATTAGGAGGGTCTCGTGGTGTAAGGACTGCAATCCAAGTTTTAAAAGATTTCCTTATCATTACGGACTGTACACAGAATGGCGTTCTTAAACGTATTGAAGACTATCCAGATGATGTTTATGGGCAAGATTCGTTACGTTTATTAACCAAGGCAACATATCTCATCAACAGAGTGACAGGAAATGGTGATGGCAGTTTAGGATTGCATCCCGCAATTTATTTTTATGGGCCAACAGGGATACATTCAACGCCAATGTTTTTGGGTACAGCACAGCTTGTAGCTAAGCATCTTTCAAATAATAATTCCCAATTCTTTAAAGATATAACAGCTGTTAGAGAAAAGCTCGAAAAGACAATGATTGAATACAAAGATCTGATTGCAATCATCATTCAAAAGGCTGGGAGTAATTACCGGGTATCAAAATATTCAGATTTTCTAAATTGTTTAATTATTGCTCTAAAAAATGGTGTAGACATCAATGAAGGTAAGTTGGTTGAGCTTGCTGAATTAGAGGGCAGAATAATTTTAGGAGATTTCAAAAGAACTTCTGTTAAAATAAATGATGAGCAGAAAAGTAAAGTTTTTATTGATACTGCTCTACAACATGCTATTAAATTCCCTATATGTAATGGATATATAGATACGGAAAAATCAGTATCATATGATCATATCGTAAGAGTTAGAGAAGGTGGGAACGGTAGTGCTGAAAATGTTCAACTTACCCATCCATATTGTAACCAATCTGTGAAATCATAATGAAATTGGAGCGCTATTGTGTGCTCCTTTTTAATTTTTTTGTTAATTATTTTTCGGAACCTAAAATCTATTGAAGTATCATTATGTTTATTATTACTTTAACTGATTTGTCGATCCTATGATTTTTATTTACATGTCTCCATCTTATCCCCTACGTGGGTAACTGTAAGAAAGAATTGTTTTTATTTACATTCTTAGTTGCATGAGCAATTTATTAATTTCAGGATTACTTCAATCCTTGTGAGGTAGTACCGTTGCTTAGCCCGACTATCTGCGTTTAAATAACTATAAAAATATCAGGAAACTTGGTTTTTCAATCATTTAAATTCTTAATAAAAAACATTATTTGAAGCTAATAAATTACGCGCAAGCATAACTCAATTTACCTGGAGACCAATTACTTTTATTGACATTTGCATATAAAAAATCCAATGTTAATATGGCGTTAAATAATGAAATGATTTTTTAATCAGGTGCTTATGCGTATTTTTGAGGTGTTTGAGTTGAGGTTTAGGGGCTTTATAATGCTGGGGGGGGTGTAAGCATATACATGAGAAAAAATATGAGGCTACGATTGTAGCCTCATGTAATTAAGAGTATTGACCCCAGTCTCTGGCAATAAACCAGTTGGGCGTCCAGCTTACAAACTCTCGCGGTTGAAAGTCTTGATCGATGACCATTAAAGATTCAATGGCCTCAGGTAGCAAACTAAGAACATGATTTTTTTTATCACTTTCATAATCCCAAAAATGAAATCTATCACTTTTATCATATGCCCTACGACTAGGACCGAAGTCCATAGGAGCGGTTAATCGCGTGATTGTCGCGTCATCTTCCTTTGAATAAAAAGTTAATTGGATTTTAGAACGATTATGAATCGCATCAATAAATTTATCGCGCATACACTCTCCTTTGTAGTTACTTAAGTAATATCCACTATTGATGAGTTATTGTGTGTGACCGACGCAGCATTTGAATAAATTTGGTGAGATCATAACATTGATTTTAATTATCATTCTCTGCCTTACGCGCTCTCGTAGCCCCGCCACGCCTGCCCGCTTTATGCAGCGGTTTTCATGCACCTGCATGATTAGCTCTGAGCTGCGCCGCTGCTGGCCTTGCCAGCCGTTCCTGGATGCCTGAGACTCATACGTTTTCATGCGGCATAGACATGCACTCACGCAGCAGGCGTGAAAAAGCCCGGCACGGGCCGGGCTTCGGTGAGTTTCTGTGTCTGCCGCTCAGAAAAGTTTATGCTTGCTGCTATCGGTTCTGGCTTCCCTGAAAAGAATGCGCACCGCTCACGCTCAGCACGTCATCACGAAACATCAGCGGCTGGTTTACCACCCGTCCACTGCTTAATAAGGTTAAGGACATATCTACGGTACAGCGTGTCGGCATCGTTCGCGCCTTCGATAACGCCCGGTGCATGTGTTGAGTCATTCCGTTCAAACTGGCTGTACTTCATCCTGAGCAGGCTGCTCAGCTCCGTGCCATGAATGATAAAAAAGTCATCAATCAGCGTATCAATGCGCTTATCCGTTATGCCCTCAATGTTTTCAGCCTGAAATGGAAAATACGACTACCAATTTTATGTGGGGCTGTTTTATCCTTATATAGGATCTCATTATTTTTGGAATAGGTTATGGATAAAATACTGGATATAGTGAATGGATGGATCGCTGCTGCTGTGTCAAGTGGAGCATTGGAGATAAAGCAGGTTATTATCTTTATTTTTATTGCGGGGCCACTGGCTCTTGTTATCTGGAAAATACGAGGAATTATCGCATTTGTTAACGAAGTCAGGAATTCTAAGTTAAATGAATTGCAGCGCCTTCTGGATAGCCACAAGCTATCGTATGAAGTGAATATCTGCATCAAAGAGGATATTAAGAGAATAACCAGCTATCGCATGACTGGAATTTCTGATGTTGCCAGCCAAAAAATTATTCTGCGGCTTTACGTAAAGCATAGGAATCTAATCCCTATCAGTTTCTTCAAAAAATTCAGAACTTTTTTACTGATTAAAGATGATGTTCTTGTGTTTAATAAAGGGTTTTCTTTCTGGTTTGAGAATGGTATGTATGCTTTGTTTTCGCTCCAGTTTTTGTGTCTGGCCATTTTATCTTTTCTATTACCTGCTTATAGGAATGCATATATTCCTTTTTGGGGGCATTTGATATTATACACAGTTGCTGTGGTTATGTTCCTTTTCTTTATTACTTTTGGGAAAATGATACCTCGGCCTCAGGAATGTAAGTTATTAAGTAAGATGCTACAGACTCAATATAATAATTCATCTGAATGATTTCTTGATTCTTGGGCGGTCACTTATACTTTCTGAATGCCCCAGCCGCTGTAGATATCCTCAGTTCAACTACCTACCGTTCCTGGCACCAATGTATACTTTTGCAAGAGAAAAACTTACCCCTACACCCGTTACTGCCTGGCATGATGATAAACAAACACGGACTCATGGCCTGCATCAAAACTCCGCAGGTCCTGACAAACCAGATCGCCTGTGAGGCCAACAGCAACCTTATTTTTAAGTATCGGAGGGGAATTTATCCTGGCAGGGCTTTGCTGGTTTATAAAAAATAATATAGTTTCACTATTGGTGTGACTATAATAAAAAAAGTAAACTAGCTTAGCCATTCTGTCATGACCTTTTCCAGTTTATCCAGCGACTGCGCGCGTTTTTCCTCCTTCATCCGTCCTATATTTCGCAGCTTCCATTGAACGGCTGGCAAATTCTGAATGTGGGGTTCTGGTGCTAAATTCCAGTCAGGCTCCCCGCGTTTAAATGACATCAGGAAGTCGAAATCCTGTTGAGTGAAATGCGCTTTCAGCGCGCTTAGCATTCTTTCCGGGACCTCTCTCAGCGCTTCCAGTGAGACCTCCTCAAGGGTCATACCGCTGAATTCATTTTGAAAGGGTTCAGTAATATCCTTCCAGCGTGGGCTAAGCACTTCAGACAATGGACGATTATGGCTAAGTAAATAAGCGATAAAACCATTGAATATTGCGCGGTCAATTCCTTGTGTATCTAAGAGCATTTTAACATCGTAGAAGTCTCTGGGATGCTGGCGATCTAACGCAGCACATAGCTTTCCGCCATATAAGTCAGGCAGTGAGACTACCGGGATCGCGGCAAAACCAAACTCTTCCTCCACGGCTTCTACGACATCGTGTTCTTGCGGTAGATACAATGTCCCCCGGGCAACTGGTGAAACTTCGATTTTGATTTGCGCGTCGTCCGTAGTGACTATGATACGCATCTCATCGGGATTATGGGTTTGCAGCACTGCACTGATTCCGGCTTGTGTTTCCAGTTCAGTGGCGATGCGGGTTAGCGCTTCCCGCACGTTGGGTAAGGCGACCTCTCTGTTTTCCAGTGGGATATAAGCCAGATCGATATCAACGGACAATCTGGGAAAATCGCGAATAAATAAGTTGATCGCGGTTCCCCCTTTCAGTGCAAAACAGGTCTCGTTAGCGACATAGGGCAATGCTCGCACCAGCAGGGCGACCTGGCGGTAGTAGGGGGAGGTTTTATCCATGGCTTATTCCCTTCCTGGTAAAATTTTCGGGCACAGTAATCTGGTATTGCGTGTCCAGCTTGCCATTAACAACGACCTGTCGGTTACCCGATCCCAGTTCGATTTTGCTGGTATCCACGCGTTTGAACCATGCATGCTCATAGAAACTGGCGAAAAACAGATACAAGCGCTTGGTTTGTACGGACTGGCTGAGCGTAAGCAGCTTTTCCACTTTACGTGGATTAAGATTGACCAGTCCCTGAAAAAGCTCGGCAGCATGCTCAAATGAGATTTCCTGAGGAACTGCGCTTAACAGCTCATAGGCTGCCAGCTCTGGTACGCTGGCGGTTAATTTTTTTCCTTTAACGTCAAGCTCGGTTCGGAACTTCTCATCCAGTTGAGGAAGCTTCAGGGCTGATACTATTAGCCATTCAACGCCGGGAAATTCTTTAAACCATTTGGGCAATATCGTTTTGGTTTCAGCGCTAAGCCAGCATTGACTCTGCTTAAGTTGCAGGTAATGGGAACGTCCCTGCCAGGAGAGGCTGCTCAGTCCGGCCAGATGCACTGGCGCCTCAAGCTGGCTTTGCAGACTCCATAGCGCATCACTCCAGTCCGGTTCACGTCCTGCGCGCGCATAAACGCCAGCCCGCAGTTTTTTCAGCCAGCCGCTTTGCGCGTATTTAAAGGCCAGAGAAGGGGATATGTTGTTCCGGGTTAGCCAGGATTGCAAAACCACGCTTCCTGGAGAGGTGTTTTGCAACAGCCAGTTTATTTTTGATGGCATAGATTCACTCAGGGTGTAACTATAATAAAAAAAGTAAACTATCTGGCGAGTGGAAAGTCAATGTACAATGTCTATCGCAGCAAAAATGTTGCCAACGATAGCTGTAGATAGCGCACTGGTAAATCCCGGACTGTTTGTTTCAGTCAGGCTGGGAATGATTGCATCACACGTATTTTTTTAAAAGATCCGTCTGTAATGGATACTATCAGTCCAATCGCTGCCGCCGCTGATATAAACACACTCTCTGGTACAAAAAAACGGCACCGCCAGCCACACCAATCCCCTTGCTATTAAGCTGCATGAAATCATACGCCTGGCGCAGTGATAAACAATCCCGGACTCAGGAGCTGCCTCAAATCGCCGTAAGTCGCGACATATCAGTCCGTCAATAAGCCCGACAACTGACCTGCTCCCCGTTGAAAGGGCAACAAGCCACAAGACCACGTATTGAGATCTTGGTTTGAGCATCAGGGAGTTTTACACTGTGACATCTTAAAATCCGTGTTCTTATTCTTATATCAAGGCAGGAGCCATGACGAGTCGCCCGCAGATGATTATTAATATTCTTCAGGCCAATCCTGATGAACAATTCACAGCCCGTCAGCTTGCCCAGAAGATCATCGATCGATACAGCGCAGAGCTTGCCAGTAAACGTCAAAATCCTCGTTTTGCCAGTGATGAAGATTTCTTAAGTCAAATAGCAGCTGAAATAGGTGGGACCAGAACTGTTCAGGCTAAAGCGATGTATCCTCAGGTTATGACACGTGACAAGCCGCGACCCAGGCTATTTTACTGGGGTAAGGAAATTGATAATAGTGTGCAACAAGAATCATCTTTTGATATCGCTCCGACTCCCTCTACTGAGACAGTAAGTTTTTCCGAGCATGCGCTTTATCCGCTTCTGATTGAATATCTTTCTGAAGAAGAAGAACTACTTTGCCGTCGTATCGATGAGAAACGTTCAGGCAATAATAAAGGACCTGGAGCAAACCATTGGCTTTACCCTGACATCGTTGCCTTACAGCCCCTTGATAAGGGGTGGGATAGCGTTGTGCAAAACTGCGTACGCTATAACGAAGGGCGTTTGACGCGTTTGTGGTCATTTGAAGTAAAACGCCAGCTTAACCGCAGCAATGTCAGGGAGTATTTCTTCCAGGCAGTGAGTAATTCAAGCTGGGCTCATTTCGGCTATCTGATTGCGACCGAAATAAACGAAGATAAGCAACGTAGTGTTGAAAAAGAGCTGCAGATGCTATGTGCACTGCATGGTATTGGCGAGATCCTGCTCAATCCGCAAGATCCCGGTAATAGTCAAACTCTTATTCCGGCGCGGGAGCGAACCAGTATTGACTGGCAATCTGTCAACCGTCTGGTTGTAGAGAACAAGGATTTTAAAGAGTTTATTGATCTGGTGTCTGATTATCACCAGACAGGAAAAATACATAAAGCGCTGTGGAACAGGTAGCATAGCTCAGGATGTTATTACCTGTATAAAAATCAAAAATACAATTGGTAGATTCGAGTATAACTCTGATTTGCTACAGGCCCTTGCTTTGCATCTGGTTTGCAGAATATGGCAAACCTGACGCCACCTGCTCTTAAAGAAAAAAGCTACAATCGCTATACGGCACTAAAATCTGGTAGATAATCCCTTTCATGCCTTGGATTTGCTGAATATGGCTAAATGGAAAACGTGCATTCTGATTTTATTAGACTAATCGGTAAGAATTAGCGTGTTGCAGTGATGTTGGCCATTGTTCAAAACAATATGAAAAGTTAAGATACAGAGTTACAGGTCTAATGTATGGACAGGCCTGCACAGTGATGGATTGATACTGCTGATGACTAAATCCAATTTTGAGTTCCTGAAAGGCATCAATGATTTCACCTATGCTATCGCCTGCGCGGCGGAAAACAATTACCCGGACGATCCCAACACCACGCTGGTAAAAATGCGTATGTTTGGCGAAGCGACGGCCAAACATCTTGGCCTGCTGCTGGGCATTCCTCCCTGCGATAATCAACACGATCTTCTGCGTGAGCTAGGCAAAATCGCCTTTGTTGATGACACGATCCTTTCTGTATTCCACAAATTGCGCCGTATTGGTAATCAGGCGGTGCATGAATACCATAACGATCTTGATGACGCCCAGATGTGCCTGCGGCTCGGCTTCCGTTTGGGTGTCTGGTACTACCGTCTGGTCACCAAAAATTATGACTTTCCGGTGCCTGTTTTTGCTTTACCGGAACGTGGAGAAAATCTTTATCACCAGGAAGTGCTGACGCTGAAACAGCAGCTTGAACAGCAGGTACGGGAAAAAGCGCAGAGTCAGTCAGAACTGGAAGTACAGCAGCAGAAGCTGATTAGCCTGAACGGCTATATCGCTATTCTTGAAGGTAAGCAGCAGGAAACCGAAGCACAAACGCGAGCACGGCTTGCGGCGCTGGAAGCCCAGTTAGCCGAGAAAAATGCGGAGCTGGCGAAACAGACCGAACAGGAACGTAAGGCATATCAAAAAGAAATCACCGATCAGGCCATCAAGCGTACGCTTGACCTCAGTGAAGAAGAGAGTCGCTTCCTGATTGATGCACAGCTGCGTAAAGCAGGCTGGCAGGCCGATAGCAAAGCTTTACGCTTCTCTGAAGGCGTACGTCCGGAACCGGGTGTCAATAAAGCTATTGCTGAATGGCCCACCGGTAAAGATGAAACGGGTAAGCAGGGCTTTGCGGACTATGTTTTGTTCGTCGGTCTCAAGCCTATCGCGGTAGTTGAAGCGAAGCGTAAAAATATCGATGTTCCCGCCAAACTCAATGAGTCATATCGCTACAGTAAATACTTCGATAATGCATTCTTACGCGATACGTTGCTGGAGGAGTACGCTCCCGACGACGTGAACGAAGCGGTACCGGTGTATGAAATCAGCTGGCAGGATACCAGCGGCGAACAGAGCTTTAAAATTCCCTTCTGCTACTCCACCAACGGGCGCGAATACCGCGCGGCAATGAAGACCAAAAGCGGCATCTGGTATCATGACGTCCGACATACTACTAACATGTCAAAAGCATTGCCGGAGTGGCATCGTCCGGAAGAACTGCTAGATATGCTCGGTAGCGATCCGCACAGACAAAATCAGTGGTTTGCTGAAAATCCAGGAATGAGCGAACTGGGCCTGCGCTACTATCAGGAAGATGCCGTTCGGGCGGTCGAAAATGCCATCGTAAACGGGCAGCAAGAGATCCTGCTGGCGATGGCGACCGGTACTGGTAAAACCCGTACCGCGATCGCCCTGATGTTCCGTCTTATCCAGTCACAACGTTTTAAGCGCATTCTCTTCCTGGTTGATCGACGTTCTCTCGGTGAGCAGGCGCTTGGTGCATTTGACGATACGCGTATTAACGGCGACACCTTTAACAGCATCTTTGATATCAAAGGGCTGACGGATAAATTCCCCGAAGACAGCACTAAAATTCACGTTGCCACGGTTCAGTCGCTGGTTAAACGCACCCTGCAATCGGATGAACCGATGCCGGTTGGCCGTTACGATTGTATCGTCGTGGATGAAGCACATCGCGGCTACATTCTCGATAAAGAGCAGACCGAAGGTGAGTTGCAATTCCGCAGCCAGCTTGATTATGTTTCTGCCTATCGCCGTATTCTCGACCATTTTGATGCAATAAAGGTTGCGCTGACCGCCACGCCCGCTCTGCATACAGTGCAGATCTTCGGTGATCCGGTTTACCGCTACACCTACCGTACCGCGGTAATTGATGGTTATCTGATCGACCAGGATCCGCCGATTCAGATCACGACCCGCAACGCACAGGATGGCGTTTATCTTGCTCAGGGTGAGCAGGTCGAGCGTATCAGCTCGCAGGGTGAAGTAATTAACGACACTCTGGAAGACGAACAGGATTTTGAGGTCGCCGACTTTAACCGCAACCTGATTATTCCCGCGTTTAACCGCGCCGTATGTAATGAACTCACTAACTACCTCGACCCCACAGGACTACAAAAAACGCTGGTGTTCTGCGTCACCAATGCGCATGCCGATATGGTAGTGGAAGAGCTGCGTACCGCATTTAAGAAAAAGTATCCGCAGCTGGAACACGACGCGATTATCAAGATTACCGGTGATGCCGATAAAGATGCGCGCAAAGTGCAGACCATGATCACCCGCTTTAACAAAGAGCGGCTGCCTAATATTGTCGTGACCGTCGATCTGCTGACCACCGGTGTGGATATTCCATCGATCTGTAATATCGTTTTCCTGCGTAAGGTACGCAGCCGCATTTTGTACGAGCAGATGAAGGGCCGTGCGACGCGTCTGTGTCCGGCAGTGGCGAAAACCAGCTTTAAGATTTTCGACTGTGTCGATATCTATAGCTCGCTGGAAAGTGTCGATACCATGCGCCCGGTGGTTGTCCGTCCTCAGGTTGAACTGCAAACGCTGGTCAATGAAATCACCGATTCCGAGACCTACAAAACCATTGAGGCGGATGGTCGCAGCTTCGCCGATCACAGCCATGAACAGCTGGTTGCCAAGCTCCAGCGTATCATCGGCTTGGCCACGTTTAACCGTGACCGCAGCGAAACAGTAGATAAGCAGGTGCGTCGTCTGGATGAGCTATGCCAGGACGCGGCAGGCGTTAATTTTAATGGCTTTGCCTCTTGCCTGCGCGATAAAGGAGCGCACTGGAGTGCCGAAGTCTTCAACAAACTGCCAGGCTTTATTGCCCGTCTGGAGAAGCTGAAAGCAGACATTAACAACCTGAATGATGCGCCAATCTTCCTCGACATTGACGATGAAGTGGTGAGCGTAAAATCGCTCTATGGGGATTACGACACGCCGCAGGATTTTCTCGAAGCTTTTGATTCGCTGGTGCAACGTTCTTCGAATGCGCTGCCAGCCTTACAGGCGGTGATCAATCGTCCGCGCGACCTCACCCGCAAAGGGCTGGTCGAACTGCAGGAGTGGTTTGATCGCCAGCACTTCGAGGAATCTTCCCTGCGCAAAGCGTGGAAAGAGACGCGCAATCAGGATATCGCCGCCCGGCTGATTGGCCATATCCGCCGTGCAGCGGTGGGTGATGCGCTGAAGCCGTTCGATGAGCGCGTCGATCATGCGCTGGAGCGCATCAAAGGCGAAAACGACTGGAACAGTGAGCAACTGACCTGGCTCGATCGTTTGGCCACTGCGCTGAAAGAGAAGGTGGTGCTTGACGACGACGTCTTCAAAACGGGCAATTTTCATCGTCGTGGCGGCAAGACAATGCTGCAAAAAACCTTCGATGATGATCTCGACAATCTGCTCGATAAGTTCAGCGATTACATCTGGGACGAGCCTGCTTAACGCGTTATCATCCCCGGCAATGTCTTCTTCTGCGGCCCTGAATAGGGCCGCTGTTTATTTACGGAATACTCTATGAATAATAACGATCTGGTCGCGAAGCTGTGGAAGCTGTGCGACAACCTGCGCGACGGCGGCGTCTCCTATCAAAACTACGTTAATGAACTCGCCTCGCTGCTGTTTTTGAAAATGTGTAAAGAGACTGGCCAGGAAGCAGACTACTTGCCGGAAGGCTATCGCTGGGATGATCTGAAATCCCGCATCGGCCAGGATCAGCTGCAGTTCTACCGTAACCTGCTGGTGCATCTGGGTGCCGATAACCAAAAACTGGTGCAGGCGGTGTTCCAGAACGTGAATACCACCATTACCCAGCCTAAACAGTTAACCGAGCTGGTCAGCAACATGGATTCGCTGGACTGGTACAACGGCACGCACGGCAAATCCCGCGATGACTTCGGCGATATGTACGAAGGGCTGTTGCAGAAGAATGCGAACGAAACCAAGTCTGGTGCCGGTCAGTACTTCACCCCGCGTCCGCTGATCAAAACCATTATCCACCTGCTGAAACCGCAGCCGCGTGAGGTTGTACAGGATCCGGCTGCGGGTACGGCGGGCTTTCTGATTGAAGCCGACCGCTACGTTAAGTCGCAGACCAACGATCTGGATGACCTTGATAACGACACGCAGGATTTCCAGATCCATCGCGCCTTTGTTGGCCTGGAACTGGTGCCTGGAACCCGTCGCCTGGCGCTGATGAATTGCCTGCTGCACGATATTGAAGGCAACCTCGACCACGGTGGCGCTATCCGTCTGGGTAACACGCTGGGTAGCGATGGTGAAACACTGCCGATGGCGCATGTGGTCGCCACCAACCCACCGTTTGGCAGCGCTGCGGGCACTAACATCACCCGCACCTTTGTTCACCCGACCAGCAACAAGCAGCTGTGCTTTATGCAGCACATTGTTGAAACCCTGCTCCCCGGCGGACGTGCGGCGGTAGTGGTGCCGGATAACGTGTTATTCGAAGGCGGTAAAGGCACCGAGATACGTCGTGATCTGATGGACAAGTGCCATCTGCATACCATTCTGCGCCTGCCGACCGGTATTTTTTATGCCCAGGGCGTGAAGACTAACGTGCTCTTTTTCACCAAAGGCACAGTGGCGAAGCCGACACAGGATAAGAACTGTACCGATGACGTGTGGGTGTACGATCTGCGAACCAATATGCCGAGTTTCGGCAAACGCACGCCGTTTACCGACGATCATTTACAGCCGTTCGAGCGCGTATATGGTGAAGACCCGCACGGCTTAAGCCCGCGTCGCGAAGGTGAGTGGAGTTTTAACGCTGAAGAGGCGGAAATTGCCGATAGCCAAGAGAACAAAAACACCGATCAGCATCTGGCTACCAGCCGCTGGCGCAAATTCAGCCGCGAGTGGATCCGCACGGCGAAATCTGATTCGCTGGATATCTCCTGGCTGAAAGATAAAGACAGCATTGATGCCGACAACCTGCCGGAGCCGGATATTTTAGCGGCAGAAGCGATGGGTGAGCTGGTACAGGCAATGGGCGAACTGGATGCGCTGATGCGTGAACTGGGTGCGAGCGATGAAGCCGATGCGCAGCGTCAGTTGCTGGAAGAAGCGTTTGGTGAGGTGAAGGAATGAGTGCGGGAAAATTGCCGGAGGGATGGATTGAGAGTGAATTATCTGCGCTAGGTCATATCGTTACTGGGAAAACTCCCAGCACCAAACAACGTTCAAATTTTGGTGGGGATATTCCTTTTATCAAACCAGGCGATCTCGATCTTGGCGGCTATATAATTACAACCGTCGATACTTTGACTGATGAAGGGTTAACTCTTGTACCAGAACTCCCTGCCAATTCAATTGTTGTCACTTGTATTGGAAATTTAGGAAAAGTTGGTATTACCTTTAGAAGATCAGCATCCAATCAACAAATAAATGCATTGATTCCGTCAGGAAAAATAAATGTTAAATTTGTTTATTACCAAATTTTGACATTAAAACCATGGTTAGAGTCTCAATCAGCGGCTACCACAATTGCAATTGTAAACAAGAGCAAGTTTTCTCAAGCGCCATTTAAATTCCCGCCGATATCAGAACAAAAGATCATCGCTGAAAAACTTGATACGCTGCTGGCGCAGGTAGACAGCACCAAAGCACGTCTTGAGCAAATCCCAAAAATCCTGAAACGTTTTCGTCAGGCGGTGTTGAGTGTGGCTGTTGAAGGAAAATTAACTAATTCCGATACTAAAAATTGGGTGCTCACGAAAGTTGAAGATTTAGTTAAAATTATTAATGGCAAATCCTTTCCAAGCACTGACTATCAGAAAAATGGTGTAAAATTATTGCGTCCAGGTAATCTCCATAAGTCAGGGCAAGTAATATGGACTGAAAAAAATACAACTTACTTACCAAATGATTGGGCTATAAAAAGGCCGGAGTTATCTTTAAAAAACGGCGTTTTGTTGATGAACCTTACAGCTCAATCGCTTAAAGATGAGTTCTTAGGGCGGGTTTGTATATTAAATAACAGTGATGAGGTGATATTATTAAATCAACGCATTAGCGCTTTTATATCCGACGTTAATTATGATGTTTTACCATTTTTGTTCATTTACTTTAGGTCACCTCAGTTCCGAACTTATATAGACACTCTTGATAGTGGGACCCTCATCAAACATCTTAATATCAAAGATATTAAATCATATTCATTAAAGTTACCCTCAGCAGAAGAACAACATGAAATCGTCCGCCGAGTCGAACAGCTCTTCGCATACGCTGACACCATTGAAAAACAGGTTAACAACGCGCTGGCCCGTGTCGACAATCTCACTCAATCCATTCTGGCGAAAGCATTCCGTGGTGAACTAACCGCGCAGTGGCGTGCTGAGAATCCGGAATTAATCAGCGGTGAAAACAGCGCCGCCGCGCTACTGGAGAAAATCAAAGCCGAACGTGCAGCCAGCTCAGGTAAAAAAACACGCGTAAAAAATCTTGATTAGTATTTATTGCGCACATTACTGGTGCGCTTCTTATTATTTCCCGCCAGATAAAATTTACGATTTATATTAAAATGATTTTATAACTTACTTATTTCACACTGTTTTTAGCTGGACTTTTCTTCTTTTTCCTGATGATATATACAGGTATTTAGCGCGGCGCGGATGTGCGCCAACACACCCGCGCCGCTAATCACAATCACTATTGAAAAGGAATAGTAATCATGACTGACGCCCATTCTATTGCACAACCGACTGAACCAGAAGTCTCTCCTGCAGATAACCGGCAATTAACCGTTAGCTATGCAAGCCGCTATCCGGATTACAGCCGGATACCCGCCATCACAATGAAAGGACAATGGCTGGAAGCTGCCGGTTTTGCCACTGGCACAGCAGTAGATGTAAAGGTAATGGAAGGTTGTATTGTGCTCACCGCCCGGCATAACGACAGTGAACTGATGCAGTCGATGCGCCAGGTGTGCAGGCTGTCGGCGAGGAAACAAAAGCAGGTGCAGGAGTTTATTCAGGTCATTGCCGGTAAACAGAAAGTCGTCTGAATGAGTAACCGCTCCCGACATCGCATCGGGAGCGGTTAAATATCATGATGCGATCACTTCAACCAGCACATCAGTTGCCCGGCTTTCTTCACTGTTGACCACATTTCCCTCTTTGCAGGCCAGCGCCATATTGCCTGACCGGAAAGAAACGCTATCGTTGAAGTCAACGTTATACCACTTTGATGCAAAGTTAATGCGCCAGTTGCCCATTCCCTGAACAAAATGGATCTTTAATGTCTGACCACATTTATCATCGGGATAAATTGAGGTTCATTTAATCTGTTAGGCTTATGACACACTGAATATCCTGAAATAGTTATCCTGCTTTATATCGAATGCTGGATCTCTTATTCCACTCAGGCCTTAAACACCTGCGTCTGATGCCACTCAATAAACTGATCAGCAGGCCACAGTACTTTATCTTTAGGCAGATGAAGTCTTTGCCCCTCAAGTGACCAGAAAAGCTGATCCACCATCGGGCTACGGTTGATTCCACCTGATATCTGAATCCTGAGATCTTCATCAATGCCGATGGCACCCTTGTCGAATGCAGAGTGGTGTACGGAGCAGAGCGCCAGCCCGTTATTAACTTCACAAGGTCCGCCATATTGCTTCCAGCGTATATGCGCAGCCTCCAGCCCAACCAAAGCTCCGTCCAGTCTTAAATCATATCCACAGATAGCACATTGCGAATGGTAAGCCCGTAAAATCATGTCACGAAAGCGAGGGTCGCGTGCTCTCATCAGCGTAACTAAATCGAAGCCCAACAGTTCGGCCAGCTTTATCTGCAGGCTTTCCGGAAAGCGATCAGTCAGAATCTGCTGTGCCAGTTTATCGATTAGGGTTGGATTTTTTTGCAGAGTCTGGAAGCTGTCTTCATCAAACCCACCGGCAACCTGATTTTCGATTAACTCTCGTTTTGTCGGCTGGATGTTGCCTTTACGCGGTTTGCAACTCTCGCTGTTTTCCAGCGTCCAGAATCCATCAGTCCTTAAGCGCCAGAAAGGCATATTCGGGTAGTAATCCCGTCTTTTAGGGCCAAACTCGATCAGTAATCGGGTTAACGGTTCGTGAATCTCATTGCCGTAATCAAATAGTCGGGAATGTCCTTTCCTGTATTGAGATAAGACGTAGAGGAGCAAAAGAGGCTTGTGCGGTGCGCATTGGTCACCTTTGCGCCATACAGCAACATCGGAAATAGCGGCTTGCAGCGTTTTACCTGAGGTCATAATCGAGGGTAAGCAGTGAAAAATTATTGCGATCATGCTCTTAAAAACGAGGAGATTCAATGGGCGCACGTCAGTCACTCAGCGTGCTGCATATGTTCTCAACCGTACCGGGTTTGGGTATTAGTCAGGCACCTGATTCGCGATCGCGGGAGCGCGTATCCATCTCAAAATTCTATCGGCCAGATAAGGTTGGGGTGCCGCCAGACGCGGCGTTAGCCAAAGTGTCTGAGCTACAGCACAAGTTCAGAATGTGCCCGAATAAATGAACAACCACAGCCGGACGTCATCATAGCGGCTGGCCGACAAAGACAAGCCTGTCAGAATACAGGCACGACGTTGCGTCAGACTCTTTGTCTGACACCTTACTTTTATTACTTACCGCTACTGGCCTGTCGCAGGCCCATCTGCCACAGTTTCCTGAACCGGCTACCATGAAAGTTTACTGTAAATATTATTGGTTCGAATGACATGCCCTTGCTTAATTGCGAAATATGATAATCATCGCAATCACTCCTCGATCTCTCCCTGAAAAATAATTTATATAAACGCTCTTATATGGAGTGGTTGTCCCGGATGAAGATAATGAAAGTAACATTATCTTCAGAATATTAAACAAAGGGATTTAGTTATAACAACCTTGTAATAATTATTGTAAATCTACACCCCTTTTGTCCTCATTAACTTTGTAATGAATCTGATTTTCCCTATAAAGGTTGGAAAATCGCCTGTAGCATTATCAATCAACTAGCCTGAATAAGGGATGCTTATGGCGCTACATGGAAAGTTTGTAATTAATGATGCTTACTACTCACCCTTATTCTTTCCGGGCGTGGGAACGTTCTTAGCGTTCTCTGGCAATGGCGCTTACCGCAATCGTGGAGCCTGTGGAATGATTTCCGGAGAGGGGCCGGTACCAGCAGGAAAATACTGGATTGTTGACCGTCCTCAGGGAGGGCTCAAATCACAATTAAATGCCGGTGTCAGGGATATTTATAACCACTTTGCCAGTGGCGCTACGTTCAGGCATTCCGAATGGTTCGCAATATGGCGGGATGATGGGACGATCGATGATTACACATGGGTAGAGAACGTCAAGCGAGGTAACTTTCGTTTGCATCCGGGCGCACTATCCGAAGGGTGTATTACGCTTCCGCATGACTCTGATTATGCCATGTTACGTAACGCATTACTGAGAACGCAAAAGATAGCGGTTCCTTGTATGAAGCAACTAATGGCCTACGGAACGATTGAGGTAATTGCCAATGGCAAAACATGTCCTTAATCTTTTTATCAAAATAGTGCTGTTTACTGCAATTATGCTGATCGTGGCTAAAGTGGTTCCCTATGATGGTTTAGTTGATGCTATAACGGCATTATTTGATTTTCAAAGCGCAGAGAGATTTACCCATTTCATTCTGGGTGAGCCTGATCCGGAGTCCTGGGAAGCGTTACGGGTTTACTTTAGTCTCTTAATAAATACACTGATCAGTGTTCCTGTCATGAGCGTGGTTCTCTCTGTTTTTAAGGGCGTGACGCATAATATTGAGCTGGCTCGTCTTCCTGAAGAGTGGGCTTTTTCAACATTACGCCGGTTAGCAAAGATATTCACGTTCACATGCATTTTTTGGATACTGTTCCGTTGCCTGCCTTATCACGCTTTTTTTCCAGATGAAGAGGTGTTTTCAGCATTTACTCTGGCGACATTGGTAGTCTTAAACCTGCTATTGACGATTGCCTGCTACAGCTTAATCACCAAGAAAATGACATTCAAAAGGAGTTTGTAAAATGCCTATTCCCGCGTATATGTGGCTTAAAGATGACGGCGGCGCTGACATCAAGGGATCTGTAGACGTTAAAGATCGTGAAGGAAGTATTGAAATTGTTGGCTTTAGTCACGGCCTGAACATTCCGGTAGACAGTGCTAACGGTAAAATTACCGGTAAGCGCTCACACTCGCCAATGATGATTGAAAAAGAATTCGATAGTGCCAGCCCTTATCTTTACAAGGCTGTCGCAACAGGACAGACGCTGAAAAGCGCCGAAATTCGTTGGTATCGGATTAATTATGCGGGGCAGGAAGAGTGCTATTTTATTATGACTATGGAGGGAGTGAAAATTACGGGTATTAATCCGGGGATGCCAAATACCAAAATGACCGGTAATTTACAGATTAACCATATGGAATCTGTTTCCCTCATGTACGACAAAATCACCTGGCGTTATGTTGATGGCAATGTGCAGTACACAGATGACTGGAATGTACGGACCTGAAGGATTTTGATTACAGATGCTTAAGCTCACTTTTAGCGCTGAAGCATCCGGCAAGAGATGAAGGGTTGTAATGAGATATTCAATTACAACCTCTCAGCACCACAACAAGCATTAACGATTCTTTTATGCGGATGCCTTCTGGATTACCTAAAAAATTCCCACACAGGCTTATAAGAATTTTGGTTCGTATACGCCACAAGTACTAAATGAAGCTGGTTTTATTCAGGGTATCCAACCATAACGTCTCAGAATACTGTTTGTTATTTTCTGTGAAACCACGGCAGACCACTTTGGAATTGATGATCTGCTAGCCGTGGTCGCGCTTTACAGTGGTATTAACGATCAGAAAACCCGTACTAAACCAAAAGGCGCTAAAGCAGGAACTTCACGTATTTCCAAAACGATGCGGAAATATTTTAAGTCTGCCAAATTTCCATTTGGTATAAAGTTACCGACATGGGTTGGTGGATACACCCCATGGACAGCTAAACGAAGAATGGTCTCAAAATTGAGCGCTTTTACAGGTCGGACTATTCCTCTCATCGGTGAGGTGATTTTAATTGCAGATATAACGCAAATAACTTACGTCTCCATACGTGATTACAATCGTATAGCGCGAGGTAGTGATAAATTATGGTAGAGGACATTGGACAACGCATTTTTGCTTTAGCCAAACGGCATAACGGTTTTTACTTATTCAACAATGAGAACAAGCAAAGATTACTTACACCCGAAACCGACTTAGATACGGATATGCAGTTGGATGTGGGCGAAGCCGAAGAGCTAATGGATGAGTTTTTCACCGAGTTTCAGGTCACCAGGGGAAGCTTCAGGATTGAAAATTATTATCCTGATGAACCAATTTTCTGGAACCCGTTCAACAAGCCTAACCCCATTGCGGTGCCCGATTTAACTATCGGAATGCTGATTGAATCAGCAAAAGCTGGTAAATGGTTATACGACTAATCAACAGCAAGAAGCATTAAAAATGGCTGTGCCTGTACACTTATTTTTAACTGATGATGGCGGGGCAATGATTCGTGGTTCATCTGATGTTGCAGACCGCGAAGGGAGTATTGAATCCCATCGCCGGTCAGTCATGTCGTTTCTTTTGCCTTCAGATTTCTCCTTTCTTCGGCCTGCTGCCATTCCAATAGCTAATGATGATTCATTGCTCAATGAGCGTGCACGCGTTATCGCTCTCCTGCCATTCATTTAAGGCAACTAACCTGACCCATTTAGTCGAAACCTGTCGGAAAGAAACAGATAAATATCCCCTGGCCAGGTCAGGTGCTAACCTGCTCCTCACAGAACCAGCTTTAAAAATCCCCATTCCTCTCAGCATTTGAAACAGGTTCCAGATCTGACCATTGCGGGTTGCTTGCGTCAGTAAAGGCTGGAGAATAACGGCATGAATCACGCCCGGACCCGGAACTCATTATGAACAGTACCGTCTATGACGCTTTCCGCTGCCTGGAGCTGCTCGCTTCAGCGAGCCGGCCGCAGGGCATTCGTGAAATGGGACGTGAACTGTCGCTCGACTCGGCCAAAATAACGCGCCTGATGAAAACGCTGCTGGCGCTGGATATGGTGCATCGCGATGCGCGGCGCAAATACAGCCTCGGCATCGGTATCCATCGTCTCTCGGCCTACGCTATCCACAACTCAGCGTTTTATAATGCGGTGATCGGCATTCTGGAAGAGAGCGGCAACCCGGCTATTTCTATTGTTATCGGCGTCCTGAGCGGCACCAATGTGGTCTATATCATCCATACACGCGGAGGAGAAAGTATTGCCCGTGCTATCGGGAATTATCAATCCTATCCGGTGCATGACTCGGTGATTGGCATCAAATTATTATCAGCGATGAGTGATGAGGAAATTATCAGCCAAATCGGTATTCATGATTATCGGCTGCTGAAAAATGATATTGAACAGGCACGCCGCCATCAGGTGTTCGCCAAAGCCTATGGTCAGCATGATTACCGACTGGCATGTAATATCCCCGGCATGCCAGCGGCCATCGCCTTATCCAATATCAACAGTGAAAAGATGGACGTTGAGATGTTAAGTTTGTACCTGATATCTGCCGCGAAAAAAATCAGTGGCGAACCAATGACTATATTAAATCAATAATTTACAGCGCTTCGCCGTTTCGGCAACCGACTGCCCGGGCCTGTACAACGACGAACCTATCCCGACACTGTCATAGTGAACCAGATAGTCAGCCGCATTATCGGCCGTTATCCCGCCGACCGCTGAAAACCGTACCGCCTGAGAAAGCGGGCCTTTGATCAGTTGCGGATAATTAACCGGCAATGCACAGGCCGGAAATATTTTCATCACCTCCACGCCCAGTCCGGCAGCAAGGAAAATTTCACTGGCGCTAAACACTCCGGCATACACCGTTAATCCCTGCTTTTTCGCTTCGGCTATCAGCTGCGGATCAAGATTGGGTGTGAGAATAAACCGGGCTCCGGCGGCCAGGCTTTCATCGACCTGGCGGCGATTAACCACCGTTCCTGCGCCAATATTCAGGTGAGGACCGAAGTGCTTAACCGCTGCCTGAATACTGGATTGCCAGTCAGGCGAGTTAGTGGTGATTTCTATCTGGCTGATGTCATTATCCAGCAGGCAGCGGATATGGTGATTAACCTCTTCCGGACGAATGCCGCGTAATATAGCGATAACCTGTGAGTTAATAGCCATGGCGGAACACCTCATTCAGTCCGGCTATCAGGGCGGTTTCCGCAGGCAGAAATTCTGCCGGCTGATTTAGCGCCTCACAGGCCAGCCGGTAATGCGCTAACAGGCTTTCACTGCCGATAAAACAGATCGTCTCCGGGTCAGTCGCCCCGGATAAAAGTTCATGGCCAATCAGTAACCCGGATAGCCATGCCGCTGCCGCCTCTGCCGCGAGGGCCTTAAGGATATAACGCCCCCGACAGCGGAAAAGCTCGCTAATCAAATCGGTTTGCTGATGCTGAATTCTCTGCGCCGTTTCAATACCGCTTAGAAAGGCTTGATGTGACCAGCATTGTTCAGGCAACCCCTTGCCCAGCACCGAGTGGTTAAGCAATAGCGCATACAGCTCACCGGTCATCAGCGTTTGTAATCGGGTCACCTGCTGCTGCTGACGATCGACTCGGAGCCACTTACTGTGGGTGCCGACAGCGGCAAAGTTCTGCGCAGCAGAGAGCATCAACCCGCCGGCCAGTTGCATCTCTTCCCCGCGGCATATTTCATTCACCCGTCGGTCACAGATACCCGGGCGCAGACTCACCGGGTTCGGGATGATCCCCGGCAGCGGCTGGCCTTTACCGAAAAGCGCGCTGAAGCTAAGCGGTAAACTGAGATATCCCGCGTCAGCGAGGCCGATATTGCTGCCAATCATGCCGCACAATATAACCGGCAGCTGTTCATCATAAGCCTCGCCGAGCCGTAACAGTTGCTGCTGCAATATTAACGGCAAGGCATCGCGCTGGCATTTACCGACCCCGCAGTCCGCCTCGACCGTTTTGATCATCCTGCCATCTCGTACGCTCAGCGCCCGAAAATTACTGGTGCCCCAGTCGACCGCGATATAGTTCATGCCTGCCTCTCCAGTACCGCCAGCGGCAGCGCATCGGTCAGTTCCTTCAGCTCCAGACGGGTAATCTCATCCAGACTTTTTGCCGGTTCGCGGACGTAATCACTGCTAAAAATCCCTGCCCGGTGCAGCACGGTTTTATGAATAGCCACGCCGATACCGGGCTGGACACCGTAGCGAAGAAAGGGCAGGTAACGGTAAAAATGGCTCTGGGCTGCTTTTCGATCCTGATGCCAGTAGTGAAGAATGGTATTAATCACGTCCGGGAATTCGCAGGCCGGCATCGTGCCGGTTATCCCCCGGCAGAGTTCTTCAAACAGAAAGCCGGCATTCAGGCCGCCAAACAGGCCGACCCGATCGCCTAATGCCTGTTTCAGTGCGCTGATTTTTAGCGTCGTCGGTGGCTGCTCAACTTTGATGTACTTGATGGTCGGGAAATCTTCGCAAACACGAACCAGCGTCGTTACCGGCATGGTCACACCGGTCATCAGCGGTGCATCCTGAATCATGATATCGATGCTGCAGGCCTGACTGATATCCCGCCAGAAGCGGTAGAGCTCTTCCGGACCGGGTTTAACCACGGCGGGTGGATTAACCATAGCGATATCGGCACCCCAACGCTGTACCCGGTTGATCTCATCAATTGCGACGGCTGAAGAGGCACCGCCCGCCGCCGCCACCAGCGGCAAATCGCCGACCTGTTTTTTGACGCAGTAAAAAAGCGCCTGCTTCTCATCCTGCGTCAGGGCATAACCTTCAGAAGCATTGCCAAACAGCGCCAGCCCATCAACGCTCTGCTGCAACAGAAAGTGGACCAGGCGTTCAACCGAGGCAAGATCCAGCTCGCCTTGTTCAGTAAACGCGGTGGCCAGAATAGGCACGTTACCTTTTAACATGTTGCCTCCGTCAGATGTTTACGTAGACCCTCTTCATCGATTTCAATCCCCAGTCCAGCTCCCCGTGGCAACTGATATGCGCCTTGTTCACAGACCAGCGGCTGTTTAAGTAACTGATTAGCGACGTTGAAAACCGGAGGCTGGTACTCAAGCATGAACAGGTTAGGTATTGCGGCAGCGGCATGGATTGAGGCGGCGATGCACGGGCCCTGGCCTACGCTCAGATGAGGCGCTACACGCAGGTTCCAGGTTTCCGCCAGCGCGGCGATATGCATCAGTTCACTGATCCCGGTACGGCCAACATCAGGTTGCAGAATATCTGCGGCGCGTTGCTCAATCAGCGGCTTAAACTGGTAGCGGGTGCGTTCCGTTTCACCCAGCGCAATGGCTATCGGGCTTTTGGCGCGCAGTTCACGATGACCGGCAACATCTTCTGGCAGCAGCGGCGCTTCAAGGAAGCCAACACCAAGCGCATGCAGGCGCTGTGCGAGTTCACTCGCTTCAGTAACGCTGTAATTCCAGTGGGCATCAACGAACAGTTGTGCTTCCGGGCCGAGCGCTTCACGGATAACTTTTACATTGTGGATGTCTTCGCTGACGCCATAACCCAATGCCAGTTTAAAGGCGCTGAACCCCTTTTCCTGCCAGCGTCTGGCCAGCACAGCGCGGGATTCCAGATCCGGTTCCGGCAAGCCGGAGACATAGCAAGGAATGGTCTCGCGGTAGGCTCCCCCGAGCAGCTGATACACCGGCAAATTGAGGATCTGGCCTTTAAGATCCCACAGAGCGATATCTACGGCGGCCAGCGCATCAATATGGTAGCCCGTGATATGGCCGCGATCGCGCATCGCATCGTACATGCGTGAATTCAGCACGGCGCTATCGAACGGCGATCGACCGATAATTAACGGCCTGAACAGCTGGATGATCAGTTCAGCAATCACCTGCGGCACCACTGGTGCCAGCGCCTCGCCCCAGCCGACGTGGCCGTCGCGGGTGGTAATCTTTACCAGGCAGGTTTCCATCTTGCGGGAATAGACGCAGCGGTATTCAGGGCGATAATAATAATCCGCTTCATCGCCAGTGGCGTTGCCGCCCAGATAGATCTGGTCAGCGGCAATTTTCAGCGGAAAGCATTCAACCTGACTGATTTGCATATTAACTCCGGTTCAGATTAATCAAGGATTTTGCCGGCGGTCTCTTTGGCGAACCACACCGCAATAAAAGAGACGAGGGCAGTGATCATTACGTACCAGGCGGGAGAGAGCGGATCGCCGGTCCAGGCAATCAGGCTGGCTGAGGCCAGAGGCGTTACGCCGCCAAATACCGCTACCGTCAGGTTGTAGGCGACGGCAATGCCGCCGTAGCGAATGGCGGTGGGAAACAGCTCCACCATCGCTGCGCCACAGCCGCCGTTAAACATGGCGACAAATACGCCCAGCAGGCTCATGGCCGCTATCGACGTCATCACCGAACCTTGCGTCATCAGCAACATGGCGGGATAGGTCAGCAGAATGAAGCCGCCACATCCCATCAGCATTAACGGACGGCGGCCCCAGCGATCGGAAAGATAGCCGGTAAGCGGCATACAGACAGCGACACTGAGCAAGCCCAGCGTGGTGATGAGATAAGAGTCGGTCCGGCTGTAATGCAGATGGGTGGAGAGGTAGCCCGGCATAAAGGATTGCAGCACCCAGCTGCTGACCGCTTTAACCACCACAAAGCCGACGCAGAAAAGCAGGGCGCGGCCAGATGAGCTGAGCGTTTTGCGCAGCGGCGATTTCTCGATCTTTCCGCTAGCCTGCAGTTTGTGAAATGCAGCCGAGTCTTCCATATTGCGGCGCATATACAGCCCACCCAGGCCGAGCGGGGCGGCAAGCAGAAAGGGAATGCGCCATCCCCAGTCGTTCATTGCGGCGTCGCCTAACGTATGGGTCAGCAGCAGTACCAGCCCTGAGCCACAAACAAAGGCCATAAAGCTGAAGTTTTCGCTCCAGCAGGTGAGCGTAGCCCGCCGGTTCGGTGCGGCGCTTTCGGCCAGATAAGTAATAACCCCGGAACTTTCACCGCCCGCCGCAAAGCCCTGCACCAGTCGGGTTATCACCAGCAGGATAGGGGCGATAATGCCTGCCTGGTGCCAGGTCGGCAAAATCCCCATCACAAAGGTTGAGAGTGAGGTAATCACAATCACCGTGACCAGCACTTTGCGTCGGCCCAGACGATCGCCCATTGAGCCAAAGAACAGCCCGCCCAATGGACGCATAAGAAAGCCGGAACCGAACACGGCGAAAGACTTTAACAGCGCGGTTGCCGGATCGGCGCTGACAAAAAAGTTGCTGGCGATAATGGCCGCCAGGGTGCCGTACAAGCCAAAATCAAACCACTCGATAAAGTGACCTATCCCGGCAGACATCATAATTTTGGCGGTGCGTCTGGGCGAACGTTTAATTGTCGTCGGCGCGACCTCAATACCGTACTGGCGGGCTGAATGATCCATACGCTCTCCTGAAGGTAATAACGATGACCACATCGGGTGGCTGTTGGAATGAGCGTATGAGCTTTAGGCGCAGCATGTCGGAACGGGCGAGGATTGCGTGAAGTGGAGCAAAGATTGAATCGTTTTTTTGCTTCACATAGTGAAGCAACCAGCGGCGCGCCGGTTAAATGCAGCCATCTGCCCGGCACCAGTCCTGTTAACTAACCTTTTAATTAACTTGTTAATGAAAAAAACGGCCAGCGCAGCAGAGCGTACTGCTCTCCGCCACGCTGGCCGTTGCGATTTACCGTCAGCGGCACCTATCAGCTACCTAACATCACGCCATCTTCAGCCGCTGCAGCCGTTTCTCGCGCCGGATTTTGCGCTCTTCCATCACTGCCACCATCGCCACAATATTTTCCCTGGTAGTTACCTTGTGCATTAACATCTTTAAGTGTACTTGTGGCCGGTGTAGTAGACTGTTGAAAAATCGCACCTCGTTATTTCTTCTGTTCTTATAATAATTAGTAAAAATGGATTGCTGGAAGATGTTAATAAATTAATTAATGAAATGATGATGCAGGCAGTAATAATCATGATGAGTTGAAAATGGTAACTAATAGCAGTGATTCAAAATGAATTCATCTCTGCACAGATAGTGATTCTCCTTACGCATTAGGTTATTGATATCATTTCTTATTGATTGTACTTTCATTTTCATATAATAATTTCTGTTGTCAGGTGATTGTAAGAATGACACAGGCTGTATTGTCAGAGGGTAATTTAAAACGTGATGCACAGGGATAATAAAATGAGTGCAGGGAGCAAAGAAGGAACGCTGCGGCGTATGACGTTAGGCGAGATTACTATGGCGCGCCGGGTTTATGGCAACAGCATAACGTATAATCGGGTGTGGATTCACTGTGATAGCTACCTGCCTTTCGGATTACAGAAGTCAAATTACGCTATGACGCCAAACGGTGAGTTATGGTATCGAAAAATAATGTACAAGGATGATTTTTCTTCAACATCAGTGCTGATAGAAGACAAATATGTTTTTATCCATGAATTAGGCCACGTCTGGCAGCACCAGCATGGTCAATGGGTCAGGTTTAGAGGAGCATTTAGCTGGGCGGCCGGGTACACATACAAACTGGATAAGGTTAAGCTAACGGATTACGCTCTTGAGCAGCAGGCTTCAATCCTGGCAGACTACTGGCTTTTACTGGTTTATGGTCTGGAAAAATGGTCGTATTATCAGAGACCCGGCCGTATAGGAAAATACAGAGGAACGGATAATCTTAGGGAGATCCCTTCACTTTATCAGCGCGTGATCAGTGGAGAAATAAGGTAAGCACTATGAAAAAATATCTCTTGCTGATGACAACGTTTTTTATAACTGGCTGTCCTGGCCCGGGTGACCGTATGGTGTCGCGTGAGTCGACAACGGTTGTTACTCATGGCGATCAGGTTTGTATCGTATCAACGTTGCACCCGGACGAGAAAATTACTGCAGTTCAGGTTAATAACGAAACAAATTACCTCCTGCATAAAACCTTTGATGATAACCCGGTCTATGTTCTTGAAAATAAATGCCTGCCGCTTTTTGGCATCCGTGTCATTCCGGGTCATCGGTATTCCTTCGCCTACGATATAAATTCGAAAAGGCAGGGATCTTATTTACTGACATCAGAGTTTTCTGTCAGGCTTGACGATGCAGGGCTGCTTAAGGTCTTCTGACGCGACTAAGCTCCCGGCTTTAAAATGCTCCAGCGCTTGTCATTCCTGAGCCGGGAAGCAGTTTAAAAGCCAAATAATCAGGGGCACGTTATCTGGCATCACCACGATAAATAATTATATGTCGACAGAGGATGCAGAATGCTACCGGCAGTAAAAATGCTGATAACCACCAATCCGTCCACATAACCTTAAAAAAACGGCCAGCGCAGCAGAGCGCACTGCTCTCCGCCACGCTGGCCGTTGCGATTTACCGTCAGCGGCACTTATCAGCTACCTAACATCACGCCATCTTCAGCCGCTGCAGCCTTTTCTCGCGGCGGATTTTGCGCTCTTCCATCACTGCAACCATCGCCATCAGAGTGATACAGGCGATAGCGGCGGCATCCAGCGCGGCAAAGGTGCCGGCCCAGCCGGTCAGGCCGAATATCGGTGTGCCGTCGGCGATCATGCCCAGGCCGAGTTTGGCGAAGCTGTCGCCAATCAGATAGGCGAAGGTACCTTTGATGCCATCCGCTGCGCCGATGGCTTTTTTCGGCACAAAGCCGACCGCGGCGACGCCGATTAACAGCTGCGGACCAAACACCAGAAAACCAAGCGCGAACAGCGAAGCCAGATAAATATACTGGTTGCTGGCATGCTGATAGATCCCCAGCGTGGCGATAATCAGCGCCAGCGCCACACAGGCCACCAGCCCGCGACGACCGTTGGCCAGATCGGATAACCAGCCCCACAGCAGCGTGCCGACCAGCGCGCCGACTTCAAACAGGGTAAAGCCCTGAATCGCCACCTCTTTAGAGAGTTTCAGCTCCTGAAACGCGTAAACGGTTGACCACTGATCGATGCCGATGCGCACCACATACAGGAAGATATTGGCGAAGCACAGCAGCCAGATCACTTTGTTTTTCAGCACGTACTCAACGAAGATCTGCCATTTGGTCATCGACTCATCTTCGGCTTCTTTATCTTCTTCGCTCAGCTCTTCGCCAAACAGCTCTTCGGCTTTGCCCAGCCCATAGGACTCCGGCGAATCACTGCCGAAACGCAGACCGATAAAGCCAACAATCAGCGCAATAATCGACGGGAAGATAAACATCCCAATCACGTGGCCGTCGAACAGATAATTGGCACCAAACAGCGCCACGCCTGCCGCACCGGCACCGCCGAGGTTATGCGAAATATTCCACATCCCCAGATAGGTGCCACGCTTGCGGCGCGGGGTCCATTTAGTGATGGTCGAGTAGCTACAGGAGCCGCCGGTACTCTGGAAGAAACCGCTCAAGGCATAAAACGCAATCATCAGGAACAGACTGACCGATCCGGTGCCCATGCTGGCGCTGAAGCCGAGCATACAGATGGCCGACAGGATCAGCATAAACGGCAGGAACTGCTTGGTGTTTTTGCCGTCGGCGTAATAGGAGACCAGCGTTTTACCGACGCCGTAGGTGATCGAGAAGCCGAGACCAATCATCCCCAGCTGCGTCATGCTTAGCCCGTAGGTGGTGATCATATCGTTCTGCGCAATGTTGAAGTTCTTGCGGATCAGATACATGGTCAGGTAGCCGATAAACACCACCAGATAGGACTGCATAAAGGGTCTGAACCACAGCTTGCGCCGCTCGTCGAGCGGCAGGTCCAGGGTCGGTTTGCGCACCTGTTTGAGAAAGGCCAGCATGGATGGGGGTTCTCCTGGTTGGAAAAGCTGCAACGGGCAGCGAATGGCTGGCATTGTAAAAATCAGCCGCCCGCCTGGCCTGAGACAGCCGCCAGGCGAAACCAGGAAAATTTCTTAGTTTTGCCCCACATGCGGCAAAAAGGAGAGGCGCATCACGCTTCGTCGACCGGACGCGGCGCCTGTGCATTGAGGAATGGCAGCAGCAGCAGTGCGGAAATACCGGCCGCAATCGCAATCACCGCAAAGAAGCCGCTCCAGTGCCAGCTGTCGATCACCCACGCCAGCGGCCAGCCGGAGAGCGACGCGCCAAGATAGGCGAACAGCCCGACAAAGCCGGTCGCCGCACCCGCTGCCTCCTTGTGAGAACACTCGGCCGCCGCCATGCCAATCAGCATCTGCGGACCCGAGACAAAGAAGCCGGTAGTGAAAAAGCACGCTGTCTGCATCACGTAACTGGTGAACGGCATCAGCCACAGCGATCCCACCGATAGCAGGATCCCGGCGGCGAAAATCAGGTTCATCGGGCCGCGGTTGCCGTTAAACAGCTTATCCGATCCCCAGCCGGCCACCAGCGCGCCGATAAATCCGCCCAGCTCAAACATCGTCACCGCTGAATTGGCGGTTACCAGATCGACGCCCAGCGTCTCCGAGATGTAGAGATTGCCCCAGTCGTTGATCGCCGCGCGTACCACGTAAACCAGCACATAACACAGCGCCAGCAGCCAGATATAGGGGTTCAGCAGCACGTAGCGGGTGAGGATCGCTTTGCGGCTCAGGCCCGCGCCTTCCTGCTGCTGCGCCATCTCCATCTCATCCTGCCGCCAGTCGCCGACCTCGGGCAGGCCAACGGTCTGAGGCCGATCGCGCAGTCGCCAGCAGAGAAACAGACCGGCCAGAATCGCTAATCCGCCCGCCACCATCATCCCGCTGCGCCAGCCGTAATGCAGCGCCACCGCCCCGATCATCATCGGAATCAGGGCACCACCGACGTTGTGCGCGGTGTTCCACAGCGCCCACCAGCCGCCGCGTTCATTGCGCGAATACCAGGCGGTCAGCAGGCGGGCGCAGACCGGCGCGCCCCAGCCCTGGAAGAAGGCGTTAACCGCCCACAGCAACGCAAAGGCCCACAGCGAGGTGGAGAAGCCGAACATGATGTTCACTACCCCGGTGGCAATCAGTCCCAGCCCCATAAAGTAGCGGGCGTTGGAGCGGTCGCTGACGATGCCGGAGAAAAATTTCGACAGGCCGTAGGTGATGTAAAATAGCGTCGCCAGCAGGCCGATATCGGTACGGGTCATCACGCCGCTGGCGAGGATCTCCGGGGCGGCGGCGTTGAAGCTTTTGCGGGTGAAATAGAACAGCGCATAGCCCAGCCAGATGGTCACCATGATATGCCGTCGCCAGTAGCGATAGCGGCGATCGATCTCCGCTTTATCCTGCAGCGGGGCGGCGTTGGCCGGGGTTTTCAGAAAGCTAAACACATTCACTCCTCACACCGTACGCAGCGGCAAATGAACGCTGACGCGGGTGCCGTGGGTACAGGATATCGCCAGCGTGCCGCCCAGCGCGGCCACCCGTTCGCGCATTCCGGCCAGACCAAAACCCTGCTGGCCGGAACCGGACGGCAGGCCGCAGCCATCATCTTCAATCACCAGCATCACTCGTTCATCCTGCTGCCAGCCTTTGAGCATCACCGCACTGGCGCTGGCGTGCTTCACGATATTGTTCAGGCCTTCCTGGCAGACGCGAAACAGCGTGACGCGCTGGCCTTCGCTGAGCAGGTTCTCATCAATGTGCCAGTCGAGATGGCTGACGATACCGCGATCGTCGAGTTCCATCTCACGCATCAGCGAGCGGACCGCCTGCTCCAGCGAGAGATCGTCTAGCTGACGCGGCCGTAACCGTCCCAGCAGTCGCCGCACCGAATCGTACACGCCCAGCGACAGCTGCTCGATGTGCGCGCCGCTCTGGATCACCCGGCCATTATCGGGCGCCAGCCGCTGGACGATGCCCGCCTGGGTACGAATCGCGGTGATGGTCTGGCCAATGTCATCGTGCAGCTCACGCGCTACCTCCTGGCGCACGCTCTCTTCGGTCTCGACCAGACGTTCAGCCAGCCGCCGGTTGCGCGCCAGCTCATGCTGCAGCGACTGATTAAGCTCACGCAGCCGCTGGATACCGGCACCGAGCAGCAGTCCGGTCAGGCTTTGCGCCAGCAGCGATAGCAGCAGATCAACCGGATGATCGTGCCAGGTCTGGCTGGCAATCAGGGCAATGGCGTTCATCAGGGTGGCGATCAGCGCACCCTGCCAGCCGTAGTGCCACGCCAGCGCAATAATCGGCAGCGCCAGACAAAATGGCGTAAAGCGCGCCAGCTCTGCCGGCAGGCCAAGCTGCAATCCCAGGCTGATGATAAACAGCAGCAGATACCAGATAAGATGTCGGGCGCGCCAGTTAACCGGCTGGGAGATCAGCGCCGGTCCCAGCGGCTGCCAGCGGGTACGGGTGAGATAGTGCCAGATGACCAGGCAGGTAGGGGCCAGCGTCAGCCCGCCGGTGAGCGTCAGCAGCAGGGCGTTCAGCATCTCCTGCTGACCGGCCCACGGCAGCGATTGCAGCAGTGCGGCGGCGATCAGCGCGGCACCCTGACGCAGCAGCGTGCGCCAGTCGCGCTGGTGGCGATAACGGGAGATCAGCGCCACCGGCAGCAGCGTCAGCACGCCGCCGACCATCAGCAGTGGCAGATGCGCCAGCGCGACCTGGTGCGACAGCCAGATCAATAGCATCCACTCGCTGGCCAGCAGCACCGGCCAGTAGCCGCGCGGACATTGCAGCATCAGGCCCAGCCGCAGGCCAAACGGAAACAGCAGCACCGCCAGCTCGGGCCGTTGCACCAGATGCAGGCTGATGCTCCACAGGCAGAACCACGCCGCCGAGAAGATGCAGACGCTGGCGGCCACTGATATCAGCCGCGACAGAAGCGGCGTCATTGCCAGCCGTCAAACATGCGGCGCGCCAGCTCGACGTCGTTGCTGACGCCGAGTTTTTCCATCAGGTTGGCGCGGTGGACGTGAACGGTTTTTGGCGACAGGCCCAGCTCGGCCGCAATGGTTTTCACCGGCATCCCCTGTGACAGCTTCTCGGCCACCTGGCGTTCGCGTCGGGTCAGCGGGTCCTGACGTCCGGCGGCCAGCTTAAGGGCGATCTCCGGCGTCAGGTAACAGCCACCGGCCGAGACCGTGCGCACGGCAGCGATCAGCTCATCGGGGCGACAGCGTTTGGAGAGATAACCGCGCGCGCCGGCGTTAAGCGCCTGCTCCACCAGCGCCGGACTGTCGTGTACCGACAGCATAATGGTGGCTAAGCCGGCGGGAAGCTGGCTCAGCAGTTCCAGACCGGAGAGATCGGGCATCGAGATGTCGCAGATACAGACCTGCACGCCGCGTCCCGGTAAACCCGCCAGCGCCTCACGGCCCGATCCAAACTCGGCCACAACCTGAAAATCGGGTTCCAGTCCCAGCAGTTGGGCAAACCCGGAGCGGACGATCAGGTGATCGTCAATAAGCGCGATGGTAATCATGATGCGTTCCTGGCGGGTAAATTCGCGCTTACCTTAGCGATAAGCGCGTGGCTGTTCAAGTCGTGAGCAGTCTGGCACGAGGACGGTGGCGGGATGTTGATCCCGGTGGGATCGGAGCGATCGTCAGCGCAGCGGCAGGATCGTCTGGCGTGGCAGGCCGGGCGGCGATCCCGCTCCGGCCAGGTGACGAATTAATGCAGACAGCACTGCTTATATTTTTTACCGCTGCCGCACGGGCAGGGATCGTTACGGCCTGGCAGCTTTTCTACCGAGATCGGCTTCTGCGGCACCGGCACCGCTTCAGGCTGGGAGATCCAGTGATCGTGCAGCGCCAGCGCAGCAGGGCGGATCGCCTCAATGCTGGCTTCCATCTCATCCGGCGTCATCGCATCCAGTTTTTCGAGATTCTCTTCCACGCCGTGTAAGGCGATGGCGTCCAGCGCCGGTTGCAGATCCTGCGGCAGGGCAGACCAGTCGGTCAGCGATACGCCGCGCATGTAGCCGAAGCACCACTCTTCAACCACGGTAAATTCCAGACCTTCCATCTCACGGATGCCAAACAGCGGTTCGAACTGCTCAGGGAATTCAGACAGCCGGTCAGCCACATCATTCATGTGCTGAAAACAGAGCTCCATAAAACGCGTCATTTCACGTTCGTTGCTCCATTTTGGGATCTGCTTCTCGCCGCCCCACAGCGCCACCAGCCATTTGCTGGGTTCGACGGTGGTCGGTCCGGACAGCACGGCGGTCAGCAGACCGTCCAGCTCGGAGACATCCAGAATCGACGCTTCGCTGCCATATTTTTCCAGCATATCTTCCAGCCATTGCAGCTCTTTCTCGGACAGTGGGCCTTCTTTCATGCGGTTGCCTCCCGGGCATTTCAAAAATGTGAGCACGGCGTTCAAGCCATAAAGCCGCAGCAGTGTACACCCTTGCGCGCTGCAACACAGCTTACCTCAGGCCGGGCAGGTGGTTTCAGTTGCCGGCACGGCGACCCTCAATCCGCCGGTTACATCACTTTTAGTCGGTTTAGCGCGCTATAGCCGACTGTCGCTTTGTGATACATTTTTGCGCGACAGCGGGTCTGTTACATCACGATCAAACTTAATTAACTGATTATTATAATAAAAAATGAGAACAGACTTTTTCTCCGGTCGGGCGAGCACGCTTCGCACCTGGCGGGATCTCCACCGCCTTGCCTCAGGCCGATTCAGAATAATAGCCCTGCTGTGGCCTGCCATCATCCTGATCCTCGCGGGTTGTGGCACTCTGTCGCAGACGTCGGCCCCGGTCGGCGACCGCGTTTACCAGACTCACGCCACCTTCCATGAAAATGTTGACGACATTGTGCGTCACTACATGCAGCAAAAGCAGGTTCCCGGCATCAGCATTGCGATCGTTCATCGTGGTGGTCCGGCACAATTTTACGCTTATGGGGTGACCGATCGGCAGCACCGTTATCCGATTACGCCCGACACGCTGTTTGCGCTCGGTTCGCTGAGTAAAGGGGTGACGGCAGAGGTGATTATCCAGCTGGTGAATCAGGGCCAGCTGCACTGGCACGACACGCTGGCCGATCTGCTGCCTGGGGTGCGGCTGAGCGAGGACGCAAAACGCATTACGCTGCTGCAACTGGTCACCCACACCGCTGGTCTGCCGCGTCAGGATATGGACTTGCCGATGCTGCATCAGTTCATCCGCTATCTGGGCAATGGCGAAAACTTCTATAGCAATCTCGACAGCGATGCGCTGCTCGATTATCTCGCCGATTTCTCTGCGCCAGCGGTGCGCGTGCCGCATTACTCCAATCTCGGCTATGCGCTGCTCGGTTATATTCTGCGTGAACGCTTTCATCAGGATATCCAGTCGCTGGCCTCAACGCTGATTTTTACGCCGTTGCAGATGACGCACAGCAGCTTCCGGCCCGAAACGCTGGCCGGGTATCCGCTGCGCGCACTCGGTCACGCCGGCGATCAGCCCAAATTTATCGCCCGTGGCGCGCTGACGCCGGACTGGCATTTCCACGGCAACATGGTGGCGGCAGCCAGTCTTTACAGCAATGCACGCGATTTGATCGCTTATCTGCGTGCGCATCTGAGCGCCACCGGCGATCGGTCGCTGGATCAGGCCTTTGCCGCGGTGAATCGGGCGTGGTATCAACAGGGAAGCCAGGCACAGAATATCGCCTGGGTCACCGATCGGGTCGCGGGAGAGCAAATAACCTACCAGGTCGGCTACATTGGCGGCTATGCCAGCTTTATCGGCTACGATAAAGCCCGTGGCAACGCGATTGTGGTGCTGCAAAACGCCTTTAACTGGAGCAACTATTTAGGCATTGCGTTGTTGGTCGATCTGGCAACTAAGGATAGAGTGGTTGGACAGTAACCGGTGCGTGGTGAAACGAATAGCGTCGTCTTTCCTTACACTTAGCTTTGACGCGAGGGGAACTGTATCGCTATAAAGATTGTCTTTAGCCTGTCTACCGTCACTAAAATCAATTTAACGTGGAAATCATTATGCGCAGGACTCAACGTGTACTTTTCTCAATGGGATTACTGGTTGGCTCGCTGAGCCTGATCCCTGCTGTGCAGGCCGCCGGTGATGCAACGGATACCGTTCCGCCGCCGCCACAGATTCAGCCTGGTAATCCTGATGCCCAGTCGCAGCCTGGCGCGGTTAACGCTCAGCCGGATGCCGGTGCCGCACAGACTGAGGCGCCATCCAGCTCACAATCGAATGATGGCATTACGCCGACCACGCCAGCGCCGTCGACTGGCGGACAGCCGAACTACGATCTCAACACCATCATCATCGACTACAAACAGTATAAAGTCGGCGACACGGTGCCAGAGAAGTACACTGATAAAACCTACACCATTACCGAGTGGCAAAAACGTAATCTGCCTGCGCCGCAGGAGAATACCCACTGGGCCTATATCAACGCCAATTACATCCTGATTACCAATGACACCGGCAAAATCGTCATGGGGAAATCGGGCGATATCTTCTTCCGCGGTTAAAATAAGCGGTTAAAAAATCAGCCGGTCAGCACGACCGGCTTTTTTTTAGCTGAAACGCTCCGCACCAAAGCTTGCCAGCATCGGATGTTTTTCGCCGCTGATCATCTCGTCCGCCAGTAATTCCCCGACAATCAGCGCCAGCGTGGCACCGGAGTGGCTGAACGCCACGTAACAGCCCGGTACCTTTTGCAGTTCACCCAGCACCGGATCGCCATCACCCGGAATCGGCTTGAGGCCAATCTTCCAGCTCTCAGCTTTGAGCGGCCGATCGCCACGCAATAACCGGCTGGCTTCCTGCGCCAGCTGCGCCACCACCTGCTCATCAATCCGGTATTCCCCGTCGGCCAGCGGCTGGATATCAGCTTCATACCAGTCGTGATCGAGCGCAAAACGGTTGCCAGGATTGGGACGAACCGCGGCGCGCGGGGTGTTCAGCACCGCTTTCAGCGGCTGGGCGGATGGTTCGGTGATCACCAGCATCGAAACCGGCGAGCCGTTGGGGATAGTCACACCGAGCGGTGCCACCACATCCGGCGTCCAGGGACCGCAGGCAACCAGCACCGCATCGGCGCGCAGCTCGCCTTTATCGCTACGAATGCCACAGGCCTGGCCCCGATCGGTGATCACGCTGGCTTTACCGGCGTGTTCTACCACTTCGCCGCCCAGCGCGCGGAACTGATTGACCAGATAATCCACCAGATGCGGCAGGCTGACCCAGCCTTCACCGGGATTAAATATTGCCTGGGCCGCCAGCGCATCGGGATCGACTGCGGCATCCGCCTGCGCCACGTTTTCAGCCGTGATCAGCTGTGAATCGTAGCCGTGGGCTTTTTCATAGTCGTGGCGCGCCTCCGTCGCGGCAACATCGTTATCCGACCAGCAGATCCCGCCGTCAAACCGCAGCCAGTCGAGTGTCGGATGCCGGGCAAACAGGGTGCGATAGCGATCGATGCCGGCCATGCGTAGCGCATGATAAGGTTTCGACCGCTCGCCCGCTGAGTTGAGCCACGACAGCGAGCGTCCTGAGGCGCCGGAGCAGAGCGCGGCTTCGGTCACTAAGGTTACCGCTGCCCCGCGTTTCGCCAGCTCGAGCGCCGTCGATACGCCCAGCACGCCACCGCCCAGCACCACCACTTTCATTTCAGTTTTTACCGCCATTATCAGGTTCCTTACTCAGTTACAGCACTTCAGAGAGAAAACGTTGCAGGCGCGGTGACTGCGGCGCATCGAAAATAGCGGCTGGCGGCCCGGCTTCGACAATCTCGCCTTCGTCCATAAACACCACCTGATCCGCCACTTTGCGCGCAAAGCCCATTTCATGCGTTACCACCACCATCGTCATGCCGCGACGACAGAGATCGGCCATCAGCGTCAGCACGCCTTTCACCAGTTCGGGATCGAGCGCCGAGGTCGCCTCATCAAACAGCATCACCTCCGGATCCATCGCCAGCGCGCGGGCAATCGCCACCCGCTGCTGCTGGCCGCCGGAGAGATCGCGTGGCCGGTGATCGGCGCGCGGACCCAGACCAACCTCTTCCAGCCGCTGACGGGCAATCGCCATCGCCTGCGCTTTGGGCAAGCCTTTGACGCGCCACGGGGCCAGCGCCACGTTCTCCAGCGCGCTGTGATCGGGAAACAGGTTGAAGTGCTGAAACACCATGCCAATCCGCAGCCGCAGTGCGTCCGGTTTGTCGCGCAGTACCGATCGGTCGGCCAGCAGCACATCGCCCGATTTCGGTTCATGCAGCCGGTTAATACCGCGCAGCAGGGTCGATTTGCCCGAGCCGGATGGCCCGATAATGCAGGTGGTGCTGCCGGGCGCGACCCGCAGCGAGACGTTACGCAGCACCTCAATCGGGCCATAGGCGAGGGTCAGATCGCGCAGCTCCAGGCTGGCTCCGTGCCAGCTGGCGCTGGTTGTGCGGTTATTCATGGTTGCCTCCGGTCAGCGGGTGAGTGGCCAGCGCGCCGTTGGGCCGTCTGACTTCCTCCACCTCTTTTAAACCACTTTGCGGCGCGGTCAGGCGACGGCGGCCGGTGCGGTAACGCACATCCACGTAGTTGACCATGTGCGTCAGCGGCACGGTGATGATCAGATAGAACAGCCCGGCCAGCATCAGCGGCGACAGATTGCCGGTCAGCACCGCTGCATCCTGGCCGACGCGAAACAGCTCGCGCTGCTGGGTCATTAGCCCCAGCAGGTAGACCAGCGACGAGTCTTTAATGATGGCGATGAACTGATTGACGATGGCGGGCAGCACCCGGCGGATCCCCTGCGGGATCACCACCAGCCGCATCGCCCGGCCATAGCTCATCCCCAGCGCGCGACAGGCTTCCATCTGGCCGCGTTCGACGCTCTGAATGCCGGCGCGGAAAATCTCGCCCATGTAGGCGCTGGCAATCAGGCTGAGGGCGAAGATCCCCAGCGGGTAAGGCGTCGGACCGAACAGCTGATAGCTGAATCGCGCCAGGCCCTGACCAATCAGCAGGATGGTCAGAATCGACGGCAGACCGCGAAACAGATCGGTATACAGCCGGGCGGGCAGGCGCAGCCAGCGCGAGGGCGAAATGCCCATCAGCGCCAGCAGCAGGCCAAACAGTGTGCCAAGCAGGGTGGCCGCCAGCGAGATAATCACCGTATTCACCAGCCCGGTGGTTAGCATCTGCGGCAGCACTTCCCTCATTGAGGAAAAATCAAAGAAGGTGCGGGAAAGAATCGTGAGCAAGTCCATCGCCGTCTCCATGCAGTGCGGGGCATTCCCCGGTTAACTCAGGACGCGAACGTCCGCCACTTTACTGACCGCCAGGCAGATACTGTTTGGGCATTGGCGAGCCGGGGAACCACTTCTGATAGAGCCGCTGCCAGGTGCCGTCCTGCATCGCCGCTTTAATGGCGCTGTCCAGTGCGGCCTTAAAGGCGGGTTTGCCTTTGGCGATGGCGATACCGGCCGGGGCATCAAAAGAGGGGATATCGGCAGCAGAGACCAGCTTGAAGCGTTCGGCGTAGCTTTTGGCGGCCTCATAGTCGAGGAAGATGGCGTCGAGCGTGCCATTATTGAGCGCCGAGACCGCGCTGTTGTTATCCGGGAAGCGCACGATGTCGGTCTGGGTGAAGTGTTCCACCGCGTAGTTCTCCTGCAGCGTGCCCTGAACTACGCCAAGCCGCCGTTTTGCCAGACTGGCGACATTCTTCACGCCGCTGTCGCTGCGGGTCAGCACGGTGAGAAAGCCCGCCAGATAGCCAGTAGAGAAATCGACGGTTTTTTCACGTGCCGGGGTGATGCCGATCGCCGCGACCGCCGCATCATACTGACCGTTGGCGACCGCCGGCATGATGGCGGAGAAGTCCTGACCGACAAAATCGACCTTATCGATTCCCATGCGATGGGCGACATTTTTAAAGAATTCGACGTCAAAGCCGGTGAACTGACCGCTGGCATCGGTGAAGGTATAAGGTCTGGAATCGCCGACGCTAGCGACGCGTAGCTGGCCCGGTTCGATCAGGCCGTAGGGATTGTCATCGCTGGCAGCCAGCGTAGAGAACGAAAGTGCACAGAGTGCGAGCAGGGTGCTGAACGTCTTACTGAACACAGTGCCGAACAGCATGCCAGGCCGTTTGCCCGGTTTGGTTTGCGATTTCATAGCTCATCCGTTTTTGCAGGTTTAAACATCAGAGACTGTTGAGCCGGTGATTATTTTTGAGACCGGTCTCAACGCAGGTGACACCTTGTGGACGTGGGCGTTGTGAGACCGGTCTCAAGGGGTTACAATGAGTTTAAGCACAGCCTTTTTTCGGCGTCAATCTTCCTGTCATCAACCTGTGATTCAAAATAATTATGACCAGCCAGAAATTACGTTCTAAAGCACCCACCGTGGCGGATGTGGCGCGCGCGGCAAAGGTTTCCAAGGCCCAGGCGGCGCGTGCGCTCGGGGGCTATGGCGCGGTCAGTGATGAGGTGCAGGCGCGGGTAAACAGCGCCGCTGCCGCACTGGGCTACCGTCCGAATGAGCTGGCGCGCAGCATGAATACCGGGCGCTCTAACACCATCGGTGTCATTGTCGGGGATATTGAAAATCCCCACTTCGGCCTCGCCCTGCGCGGCATGGCGGATGTGGCGCGTACCGCCGGTTACCATCTGCTGCTCAGCAACAGCGACGAAAAGCTGCAGGCTGAACAGGATGCGGTACGGGTGATGCTGGAGAAGCGGGTCGACGGCATTATCGTGGCCCCCAGTTGTTCAGAGCGCGATCAAAACAGCCATCTGATGCAGGTGCTGGAAGAGGGCCGGGCGCTGAAACTGTTCGATCGTGCAGTTACCGGCCTTGATGTCGAAGCGATCTGCTGTGAATTCACCAAAGTGGCGGCTGACGCCACCAGCCGGTTACTGCAGGCCGGCCATCGTCATATCGCCTATGTCACCAGCATGGCGCTGACCGGTGACTACCGTGCGCCAGCTGATTTTGGCCTGACGCCGGTTGCCCAGCGCGTCGGTGGCATGATGCAGGCGTTTGCCGCGGCGGGAGTGGAATTTGATCCGTCGCTGGTAAAAGTGAATGCGCTGGATGAAGCGCAGATCGCCCGCATCGTGGCTGAGCTGTGGCAGCGCCCGCAGCCACCCAGTGCGCTGGTGGCCTCTGACAGCGTAGTAGCGATGTGGCTGCTGCGTGAAGTGACGCAGCGCGGGCTGCGCATCCCGGCGGATCTCTCCTTCGTGATGTATGACAACTTTCCATGGAGCGAAATTGTGACGCCGCCGCTGACGGTAGTGGCGCAACCGGTATACGAGATGGGGCGTGAAGCGGCACGCCGGCTGATTGCCGAAATTCGTGGCGAAGCGGCCGGTCCAATGCCGCGCTTTGATGCCCGGCTGATACTGCGGGAATCGATTGCTGCTCCGGCCAGCGACAGTGAGCCACGCGGCAGACGTTAACCCGGCCAGCCCAGCACCCGGCGCAACTGTCGTACCGCCGCGGTGATCTGCGTGCTGCTGCTGTTGCCATAGCCAATCACCAGGCCGCGCTGTGCCGGTTCAGTCAGATAAAAGGTCGAGAGTGCCGCAGGCGCGTAGCCAGCCTGAATCAGCCTGTTGGCTATCGCCACGTCATTCTGATGCGCCTCGATTGGCAAGACCAGATGCATTCCGCTGTCGCCACCCAGTAAGGGTATCGGCTGGCCCGCGGCCTGCTGCAGTTCACTGCGCAACAGGGCCTGACGCTGGCGATAGAGGCGGCGCATTTTACTCAAATGCCGGCTGTAATCGCCGCTGAGAATAAAGCGTGCCAGCGCCTGCTGCTCCAGCGGATTACCGCCACGTAGCAGCTGATGCAGCGCCGGTCGCAGATTACTGACCAGCGGCGCGGGCAGCACCATAAAGCCGATACGCAGGGCAGGGAACAGCGTCTTGCTGAAGGAGCCGAGATAGATCACCGGCGCGTTATCGGTCATCCCCTGCATGGCGGCAATCGGCTCGCCGTGGTGCCGGAAGTCGCCATCATAATCATCTTCGATAATCCAAGCCTGCAGCTGCCGCGCCGCCGAAATCAGCGCCAGCCGCCGGGCTGCGCTCATCACCGCGCCAGTCGGATACTGATGGGTTGGCGTGGTGTAGATCAGGCGCGGTGGGGACTGTTGCCAGTGTTGCGGCTGCGGAGCCAGGCCCTGCTGATCGATGGGAATCGGAACCACGCGCAGATCGCCGGCTTGCATGGCCGCTTTGGCCCCACGATAGCCTGGATCTTCAACCCAGCCGTGGTCACCCGGATCGCTCAGCAGAGTGACGCACAGCATCAGCGCCTGTTGCGCTCCTTCGGTAATCACAATCTGTCCGGCATCACACCGAACACCGCGCGTGATACGCAACTGCTGCGCCAGTGCGGCACGCAGTTCAGGATCACCCAGCGGGTCGCCATAACCCAACTGGCGCGGTGGCGTGTGGTTCAGCACATGATTAAGCGCCCGACGCCAGGCGGCTAACGGAAAATGATTCAGCGCCGGAATGCCGGGGCGCAGCGGCAGCGTTCCGGTATCGAAACGCTGGCTGAGCTGAAGGGCATCAAGCCGTTTTGCCAGCGGCCAGTGAGCCAACCCGTTGTCATCTGGCCGGGCTGTCGGTAACGCCAGCAGGCTGACGCGGCTACCCTGTCGATCGCTCATCAGATAGCCCTCCGCCTGCAGCTGAGTCCAGACGTTAAGCACCGTATTACGTGAGACCTGTAGCTCAGCGGCCAGTTGCCGGGTGGCAGGTAACATCGCGCCGGCAGCCAGCTGGCCCTGCAAAATGCCCTGTTTAATCCGCTGGTAAAGCTGCTGCTGCAGCGTGGTTCCGGCGGCTGGCGTTAACGGTGCCAGCAGTAAAGGATGGCTCTCCGGCTTCATGGCGCGCTCCCGTGGATCTATCATTTTCAAACATTGTGGTACTTTTTAACCCACCATGATAGTGGCAATCTGCAGGCATCATCTGAAGCCTGGAGGCGATATGTCACAACACACTAATCAGTATGGTCAGCCGGTCGGGGTCGATTTACCGGACTGGCAACCCCGTCCTTTTCCGCAGCCGCAGGTTTTCACTGGCGAAGTTTGCCGGCTTGAGCCGTTCAGCGTGGCGCGCCATGGCGAAGCGCTGTTCGATGCCTACGCCGCGGCGGAAGATGGCCGCGACTGGACCTATATGTTTGTCGGGCCGTTTGATAACCGGCAGGTGTGGCAGGAGCATGCGGCGCAGCTGGAGGCCAGCCGTGACCCGCTGCACTTTGCGGTAATCGATCTTGCCAGCGGGCAGGCGGCAGGCAGCCTGGCGTTGATGCGGATTCAGCCGGAACATGGCGTGATCGAAGTCGGACATGTGGCGTTTTCACCTCATCTGAAGCGGACCCGCATGGCGACGGAAGCCCATTTCCTGCTGATGCGTTACGCCTTTGAGACGCTGGGTTATCGCCGCTATGAGTGGAAGTGTGATAGCTGCAATGCGCCATCACGTCGGGCGGCAGAACGTCTTGGTTTCCGCTACGAAGGCGATTTCCGCCAGGCGATTGTTTACAAAGGCCGCAGTCGCGATACCAGCTGGCTGTCGATCATTGATGGTGAATGGCCGCAGGTGAAAAAGGGCCTGCAGCGCTGGCTGGCCAGCGACAACTTTACTGCCGATGGCCAGCAGCGCGAAAAGCTGGAAACATTGCGCAAGCTGCCCTGACCGGTCGCTGCTTATTCAGATAAACAGGGTTTTCACGGCCGCCACCAGCAGGGTGGTGGTCATCACCATTAACAGTCGCTTAATCCAGCGCATGTCGTTTTTCACTGTCATCACTTCATCTCTGAGATTCTCGACCGTTCGGGTTAAGCTGATCAGGCCAGCCTCGAGCTTATCGACTTTGATTTCAACCTGGTTAAGCCGGATACCCAGCTTATCGACTTTTCTTTCAACGTGCCCCAGACGCTCATCGATCTGGTCAACTTTGCGTTCCACGTTGCCGAGTCGCTCATCGATCTGGTCGACTTTTCGTTCAACATTGCCGAGTCGCTCATCTATCTGTTCAACTTTTCGGTCAACCTGATCGACTTTGCGTTCAACATTGCCGAGTCGCTCATCTATCTGTTCAACTTTTCGGTCAACCTGATCGACTTTGCGTTCAACATTGCCAACCCGCTCATCGATTTGTTCGACTTTTCGGTCAACCTGGTCGACTTTGCGTTCAACATTGCTAACGCGCTCATCTGTCTGTTCAACTTTTCGGTCGACCTGATCGACTTTGCGTTCAACATTGCCAACGTGCTCATCGACCTGATCGACTTTACGTTCAACATTGCCAACGCGCTCATCTGTCTGTTCAACTTTTCGGTCGACCTGATCGACTTTGCGTTCAACATTGCCAACGTGCTCATCGATCAGTTCAACTTTTTGTTCGACCTGATCGACTTTTTGCTCAACGTGGCCGACGCGCTCATCGACCCGGTCGACTTTTTGTTCAACCCGGCTGAGTTGCTTATCGTCTGGCTGGTCCGGTTTTCCCTGCTGCATATCCGTAAAGATCTCCACCATCGCCTCCGCTTGCTGCTCATCGATCCCTGCCCGCTGCAGGGCTTTAAAGGCCTGGTGGGTCTTCATCATGGTGCTTGTCATGTCTGCCTCTCTCCCGGCAATATGGCGATAGCGAGAGGATGACAGATCACACAAAGGGTACCACTAAGCCAGTTGTACTTTGCGCGCCTTTCAGAAAAATATCAATTAGTTCAACAAGTAACGTGCAGTGGATTGCGAGCGGTCTCGCAACCTTCGGCGTCTGATGCGGGAAGATCTCCTCTGCGTGAATCCGCAGAGGAGAAGAGAAAAGCAGGCGTTATGGCTGAGGCACGATCTTGATTTCCACCATGCCAATGCCCAGTTTGCGTGGGTCCTGACCGGTGATATTGCCGATATTACTCAGCTGCGGTTCCGGCGGCGCAATGGTCAGTTGGTGCGTGGCGGTCGGGTTGTCAAAATGCAGCGTATGGGTAGAGAAGGTTTCACCCAGCGACAGCAGTTGCTGCTGATCGCCAACCCGCACCGGGATCTGGCGGTGGACGTTAGCTCCATAAGCGCGAGCGGTAATCACCAGGTCAAACTTCGGCGGTAGCGGATCGACGTACTCTATCTTCACTTCCGGCGCGAGATTAGCGTTAGACCAGCGACCCCAGCTTTCCGGTCGGGAAATGCCGCTAAAACGCTTGATGCTCTGCGGTGCGCCAGGCACGTCGAGCCGGAAGCTGTCGGCGCTGTAGCGAATGTCGTTATCTTCGATGCGGATCTGCGCCAGATTGCGCTGATAAGCCGCATCGCTGGTCGGTGTGGTCGGGAATTTCACTTTACCTTTCCACTGTGGCTGATCGATATGCGTTACCGCAGGCGTTGCGCCGAGCTGGCCCATTGCCACACAGAGATCGCCGGACAGCGCCAGCGACGGCTGCCAGAGTCGCGCCATTTTAAAACAGCGATCGACCCACAGAAACTTATCGGTCGAGGTGAAATCGGCCAGCTGATAGCGCAGCGGTGCCGAATATTCCCCTTCCGGCATCGGCTCAACATGCTTATCACTGATGCGGAACAGAATCGGTAACCGGAAGGTGGTACCCGAGAAGCTAAAGGTATTTTTCACCTGATCGACGGTAAAGCTGTCCATCATCTTCGGGAAATTCCACAGCTGGATAATATCCGGCTTCCAGCTCATCACCTTACTTTTCATATCTTCAAACTGCGTCGATAGCGAAACGCTGCTCAGGCTGCTGCGGCCCAGACCAATCGCGTTGTCACCGCCGAGAATATCCAGCAGCGTCGCGCCGTTATCCAGCGTGCTGCGGCGCGCATCAATCACTTCTGCCTGCGGTTTATCGCCGCGGATCACCATAAAAAGATCGTGGCGTGGCTGCTTAATCAGGTACTGGTGGGCGGTGTTATTCATCGCCAGATGATCGGAGGTCACCACAATCACTGTCTGTTTAAACCACGGTGAGGCTTTAATCCGGTCAATCAGGCGTGCGACGTGCTCCTGCGAACAGGCCACCGCGCTAAATGACTGGTTTGGTTTGCCATCAAAGCTGTAGCTCTTGCGCTCACAGCTGCGGGAGATAAAGCCATCGGGATGATGGGTATCGACCGTCAGGGTGAACAGCGCAAACGGTTTGTTAGCTTTTGACAATTCCTGATATTTTTCAAACACCTCATCCATCACCGTATCGTCGTAATAACCCCAGTTGTTGCGATAGGTCGGATCGGCAACGCGGCTTTTCAGCTCATGTGCGCCGTAAAGGTTGGCCGGATCAAAGCCGTGTGATTTCAGGAACACATCTTTGCCGGCGAAGCGCAGATCAGCGCCCTGAATAAACCAGTTGTCGTAGCCGGAGTTTTTCAGGATGTCGCCCAGACAGACGTTTTGCGGATAGAAGCTGGAGAGCGAGGCTGAGGCATTGCCGTCAAACGGCGCAAACAGCGGAATGCCGCACATTGAGGCGACCATGCCAGCGATAGTGTAATCGGTGCCCGGCAGCTGCTCAGTCTGGCTGAAGTCGATGCTTTGCTCTTTCAGGCGGCTGAGCTCCGGTGCCAGGCCGGGAAAAGCGTGCTGATCAAAATAGGTGCGCTCCAGGCTTTCGCCGTAGATATAGACCACGTTGAGGTGCGGCTGCGCAATGCGGTTACGTGGCACTTTGTAGAACGCATCGAAGTCGGAATCGGCCAGCTGGGTGTGCGACACAATCAGGGACGCCACCTGACGAAATGCAGGTGTGGTCTGCACTGAACCCAGCGCGCAGGCCACCGCCAGCAGCGACCAGCCGATATGATGTGGCCGCTCACGCCGCCGCAGTATCCACGACAGCAGGCAGAACAGCAGAAACAGCACGATGATCAGCCCTATGCCCGGCACCACATATTTACTGATACCGGCACCGGTCAGGCTGTTGGTCAGGGTATAGAGCACGGCATCATTGATGCCGTCGCCGGTGAAGTAGTTGCTGGCGTAAAGCGTAGCATTCAGCACCACAAACAACACCAGCAGGATTAACACCACAAAGAACCAAAATTTGTTACGCCCGGCTTTACAGGAATAGATAGCAATAGCGGCCAGAAACAGCCCAAGTGACGCTAATTCGGACAACGGCAAATCCTCTGTTGATATGAGTACGCGGCGCTTCAGACTGCCGGCCACCTTCGGGGGGATGGTTTTTCGACAATCTATATTGGCTGTAACCCGGCTGCAACACATCCAGCCAGATTTGTGCGGTGAGGATCATATTGGTGACAGAGAGCATCGGCGGGGAGTTTATCAGGCCTGACGGCGGCTGGCGCGCACCGTCAGCAGAGCAAAGCGGACTGTAATTTCAGAGTTTGCCGGTCAGGTATTGCGCCTCACCATCAGCAAAGCTCCAGTCGCCTTTGTCATTGGTGATAAAGCTGATCATTAAATCGTTACCCTGCACGCCACAACTTTCGCGCAGCTCGCGCGCCAGCTCCGCCATGAAGTGCTGTTTCTGTTCGCTGCTGCGCGGGCTGGTGTAGACCCGCACCATGACCAGATTATCGCTGCGGCTGAATCCCAGCCCGGTATCCTGAAACACCATCTGGTGGCGCTTGTTTTCCTGAACAATCTGGTAACGATCGCGCTCAGGCACCTGAAACGCGGTGAGCACGGCCCGGTGTGCTGCATCCAGCAGCGTACGCAGTTCGGATTCTGAACGACCCTGAATAACATCAAATTGCAGCAGTGGCATCGGCTTTTCCTCGCGGTGAGAGTGATAGTCTGTTGTGACTATAGTGACTGCTTTATCCGCCGGGAAAAAGCGCGTAGCCTGAACTGATTATTCACTATATTGAACAATCAAGATGAAAGAGATGAAGACCGATGCGCTGTGGGATCACCTGCACTGGCTGACGGTGCTGGCCGAGCAGGGCAGTTTTACCCGTGCCGCAGAGCGGCTCGACGTCAGCAAAGCGGCGATGAGCCAAAAAATCAAAGAGCTGGAGCAGATGGCGGGCGTGCTGCTGGTACAGCGTACTACCCGCAGCGTGCGTCTGACCTCGGCGGGTGAAAAGCTGGTGGAGGAGTTGCGCGAGCCGTTTGCCCGTATCGAACAGAGCTTTTTCAGCGTGCGTGATACTGCCGGTCCGGTACGGGGACTGGTGCGCATCACCGCGCCGGTGGCGTTTGCCCGTCAGCAGCTGGTGCCGATCATTGGTGAGTTTCTGCGTGACTATCCGCAGGTCCGCCTGCAGCTCGACGTAACGGACCGCATTGTGTCGCTCAGCAGTGAAGGGTTTGATCTGGCGATACGCCACAGCGACACGCTACCGGAAACCCACGTGGCGCTGCCGCTGTGTGAGACGCGCACGCTGCTGGTGGCGTCACCGGCCTATCTGGCGGCGCAGGGTACGCCGCTGATGCCGCAGGATCTGGCCCGGCATAACTGCCTTTACTATCCACGCGGGGTGGAATCGCCACGCTGGAGCTTTGTGACCGACGGCGATAATGAGCGGATCCAGGTGCGGATTCAGGGCTGTTTTGCCACCAATAACAGTGAGTCGATCCGCGATGCGGCGCTGCAGGGATTAGGCATTGCGATGCTGCCGGACTTCAGCGCCCGGGCGGCGCTGGCAGCCGGTTCACTGCAACAGGTTCTGCCTGAATGGCAGGCGGTCGAGGCGTTCGCCGCCCGCCTGTGGATTGTGCGTCCCTGGGCGGCGCAGGTGCCACGTGCGGTCACCACCTTTGCCCACTGGTTACGCGCGCGCTTTGACGGTTAGCGGCAGCGCCAGCGTCGGGGCGGTCTGCTGCATCATCTCACCCATCAGGCTGCGGCGATTGTACAAACCCAGCCGCAGATTGAAGTCGAGATGCAGCCGTTCGTTTCCGGTTAACTTGATGATTGGCGGCGGCGTTTGCGGTCGTTGCTGAAACAGCACGGAATGGGCGAAGGCGCTGCTGCTGTCAGCGTGCAGGCGCTGATAGTAGTAAGCGTTAGCTTCCCCTTTCCGCAGGTAGAGATTGGCCCGTCGGTATTCGCGCATCGCTACCTGTTGGGCCAGTGACAATAGCTGGCGCGATGGATTATCAATGTTCTGCACAATCATCGGGAAATCATCGCGCTTTTTCAGTTCCTGAAAATAGTTCTGAATGCCGACGTTTTTCACCGGTGCCAGCTGTTTCAGCCACTCGCGGATAAACGGATTTTGCGGCGCAGCGGCGACAAACCAGCTTTCGATCACCGGGGCGAGAAAATTCAGGGTTGATTGTTCGCGGTAGTAACCGATTAAATCCATCGACCGCTCCAGATGCACGCGATGGACCCAGGCGAGATCTTCAAATAACAGGGTACTGCAATCAATGCCGATGCCGCCGTAACGGTGAATCAGTTCGAGACGAATGATTTCACTTTTATGCGCCAGCGTCAGATCGGAAGAGATAAAGTCAAGATCGGGCAGCCACTGCGACAGGGTGTGCTGAGTAATCAGATAAACCTGGTGATCGGGATTATCCCGCCGGATTTTACTGATATTCAGCGCCATTGAGGTAGGCAGCTGATCGTTATGCCAGTACATCCAGACAATCTTCGGAATTTCCGGCAAGCTTTTCTGCTGCGATATCAACACGACGTTCTCTTCCTGCCCCGGGTCATATTCCGGTGCGCTAAAGACGCTGTGTTGTTTTTTATTCCATAACATCTGGCTACTGAATGATATTCTTTTCCAGTTGCGCCAGATCTTATGCGCAGGACGTTGGCGATGTAAAGTCATGGTGCACCTGTTGTTTTTATTTTCCCGTCATATTGCAGCACCTGCGCGCCCCATAATTAACGCGATGACGGGGCGATGCAGCCTGGCGGCAATCTCAATCAGTGCGGGAATTATTAAAGGGTTTCCCTGATGGTGGCGCAGTGTAAAAGCGCGCGCTAGTTTCCTCACGGCGGTTTAAATTGCACTGCACCTTTTTAATAAAACATTATTTACCTATAAGCTATGTCTTTTTTTGACTTTCGGATAATACGGAAATAAACCGGGCAGCCGATGAAAATAATAGATTAAGCGGACTGTATTATTTATTTAATCACTCTTTTTCGCCGGTATAAGGAAAGTCTGAATCGCGCGGCGGAGTTATCGCCGCTGCTGCGGCCTGGTGGCTTTTTCGGCAGCGGATTGCGCTTAAACTGCCGCGTTAGCCCGGCTCATCAATCGCTCACGGCGTACCGCGCGTTAACGATTGTCTACGCTTAAGAGGATCTTACTGAGAAAGGAGCGCGCATGCAGAGTGATTCTCACGGTTTACTGGCGGTAGATAAACGGGGCAATCGCGTCCTGTTTCTTAACCCGGAGACGTTTGCGGTCGAGCGGGAGCTGAACGCCTTTCCACCGCGACCGCATGAACTGCTGATGCTGACGGCGTGGGGCAAAGCCTATGTGCCGATTTATGGCGATGGCGTTCATGGCAACAATCCGCATCCGGGCCATAAAGTGGCGATAATTGATTTGCAGCATCGGGAGATCAGCGGCTTTATCGATCTGTCTCCGCTGCGGGCGCCGCACAGTGGTCAGCTGGGGCGAGACGGCAAAGTCTACCTCTGCTGTGAGCAGAGTGCCGCAGTGGCGGTGATCGATCCGCTCACCGATCGGCTGGAAAAAGTCATTCCGATCCCTTCGCACAATGCGCATCGTCTGACGTTGTCACCCAGCGGCCGCAAGCTGTTTACCGATAACGAAGAGGACGCCACCATCACGGTCGTCGATCTGTGCGAAGCGGAAGGGCGGATCATCGATACCATCCTGCTGCCGGGGCCGATTGCCGGTATCGCCGCCTCACCCAGACACCCTTACCTGGTGGCCAGCGCCGCCGACGCGCCGCTGCTGTACGTTATCGATCGGCAAAGCCACCGGATTCGCCAGCGTCTGGCGCTGCCGGGTCATCAGCAGCCTTGTCAGGTGGTGCGTTTTAGCGCGGATGGGGAACAGCTGGTGGCGATTGGCGAGGGTGAGCCGGTTGTCACCCTGTTTGACGATCTGCTCAATCCACTGGGCGATATCGCGGTCGGCACTATGCCGATGGATGGCTGCTTCAGCCCTGACAAGCAGTTGCTGCTGATCGCCAATCAGGGCGATGGCACCCTGAGCGTGATCGATCTGGCTCAGCGCAAAGTGATTGCCACGCCGCGGGTCGGCACCGGCTGTGAAGTGCTGAGCTACTATCCGCGCGATCAGATAAACGGACGATGATAGATCGCCGAGCTCCAGTGACGGCTGCTGGCGTGCTTTTCCGCCTGCCAGCCGCGTTTGCGCAGCTCACGGGCGATCATCTTGTTCATGATGCCGTGACCCAGCAGCAGCACCGTGCCGTGGCGGGCGTGCTCAATTAACCGGTCGGCCGCCAGCGAAGCGCGATGGCGGGCGTGCTGCAATGACTCGCTCTGGCCGGCATAACCGCACAGCCACAGCAGCCGCAGCAGTGCCAGCCAGATCAGCGTCGGTAGCTGGAGCTGACTGCCCGGTAGCAGCGGCACTGCCACCTCGCTGAACAGCGCGTCGACCTCGTGCGGCTGCAACCCGAGCTGGCGCAGTGAGGAGCGGGCGCGGGGAAGCGGGCTGCACACCACCACCGTCGCCTGACGCGCAATAGACAGGCTACGCGGCGGCGGTCCGTCGCTGACCTGTGACAAATCGAAGGCTTCGCACCAGTCCGCCAGCGCCTGCACGTTGTGCCGTCCGCCGGGCTGGTGATTGGGCTTACCGTGCCGCATTAGAATAATCGTCATAACTCTCCTGTACCGCTTTCACCACAGGGTAAAGCATTGTCTGCATTTGCCAATCCCTGGATATTTTTTCGGAGAATAACCCGGCTGTCATGCCACGGTAACAGCGCGGTGCGATAACGGAGCGCGATGAAAGGGGCCGGCTCCCGATTTAGCTTAATGTTAAGAGAAAATTCTACTTCTCACGCCCTGATGTATTTTTTATGCGCGACGACTCTCGGTTAACTGCCTGAATTTGCGATAAAAACTTTTGATGACGCAGTGTGATAATGAAGTTTATCTAACAAATTAGCTGAAGATCTATTGATTTATCTACGCGCGTAGATACACTATGTCCCCAGTGATTGCTCACGGTGCACGATGCACAGCAGGCGCCATTGATTGTGAAGTTACATTCGCTTCGTTAAAGCGACCGGTCAAAAAAGATCGGCGAAAGCGGGCGAGGGGCCAGATTCCAACACCAGGGAATCCTTTAACCTTTCATCATGGTTAGTCAACTGAACGTCGCCACCGGGATGTTCCGCTTACACCCAGGGAACCGACCCACGGACGGGCGTTTATCGATCTGCATACTCATTCAGGGACAGGGTTATGACGGCACACAGCACCGTTAAGCAGCAGGCATCACTGACTTCCTCCTCAGCCGCTGACGAGCGGTTTAATACGTCTTCCGGCCGCAAAGATTTCTGGCGCGCCACTTTCTCATGCTGGTTAGGTACCGCCATGGAGTACGCGGATTTCGCGCTCTATGGCCTTGCCGCCGGCATTATTTTTGGTGACGTTTTCTTCCCGGAATCGACCCCGGCGATGGCGCTGCTCTCCAGTTTTGCCACCTGGTCGGTCGGCTTTGTTGCCCGCCCGATTGGCGCACTGTTCTTCGGCTGGCTCGGCGACCGCAAAGGGCGAAAGGTGGTGATGATCGCCACCATCATCCTGATGGGCGCCTCCACCACCTTTATCGGTTTAATCCCCAGCTATGCCTCGATTGGCGTCTGGGCACCGGCCTGTCTGGTGCTGCTGCGCTTTACCCAGGGTTTTGGCGCGGGTGCTGAACTGTCGGGCGGTACGGTGATGCTGGGCGAATATGCGCCAGTGGAGCGTCGCGGCCTGGTCTCTTCCGTGATCGCGCTTGGTTCCAACAGCGGTACGCTGCTGGCCTCGCTGGTCTGGCTGATCGTGGTGCAGATGGATCAGCAGAGCCTGCTCGAATGGGGCTGGCGCATCCCGTTCCTCAGCAGTGCGCTGATTGCGCTGGTCGCCTTATGGATTCGACGTCACCTGCGTGAAACGCCGGTATTTGAGCGTAAAAAAGCGCAGATGGCAGCGGAACGTGCCGGCGTGCTGGCGGCGCAGCCAGCGGTCGACTCGCGTCCTTTCTTTCAGCGTACCCGCGCCTTCTGGACCATGGTGGGTCTGCGTATCGGCGAGAATGGCCCCTCTTATCTGGCGCAGGGGTTTATTGTCGGTTACGTCGCGAAGGTGCTGATGGTGGATAAATCGGTGCCGACCACCGCCGTTTTTCTGGCGTCGCTGCTAGGCTTTATCATTATCCCCTGCGCGGGCTGGCTGTCGGACCGCTTTGGCCGCCGGGTGGTTTACCGCGTGTTCTGCCTGTTGCTGATGGTCTACGCCTGGCCGGCCTTTACGCTGCTGGATAGCCGCGAGCCGATGCTGGTCATTCCGGTAATCGTGGTGGGAATGGCGCTGGCGTCGCTGGGTATCTTTGGCGTTCAGGCAGCGTGGGGCGTGGAGATGTTCGGCGTCCACCACCGCTACACCAAAATGGCGGTCGCCAAAGAGCTGGGTTCCATTCTCTCTGGCGGCACCGCACCGCTGATCGCCGCAGCGATGCTCTCTTACAGCGGTCACTGGTGGCCGATTGCGGTCTACTTCTCGGCGATGGCCACTGTCGGGTTCCTGACGACCTTTGTGGCGCCGGAGACGCGAGGGCGGGATCTCAACCTGCCGGATGATGCGATATAGCCGGACCAACAAAAAAGTACAGCAGGCCGTGTAATGCGGCCTGCTTTGTTTATGGAGGAAAGTGATGTGGCTAAGCCGTTAACAGGAAAAGTCACCCGCAGTGAGGTCGCGAAAGCGGCAGGCACCTCGGTGGCGGTGGTCAGTTATGTGATTAATAACGGGCCACGTCCGGTTGCCGATGCGACACGTCAGCGGGTGCTGGCAGCGATTAAGGCGACCGGTTACCGGCCAAACGCTGCGGCGCGCGCCCTGGCCTCCGGCAATACCAAAACCTTTGGCCTGGTGGTGCCGAATATCAGCAATCCGTTTGTCGCCTCGATGGCGCATGTGCTGCTGCAGGAGTCGCTGAACCACGGTCACGTGATGTTGCTGGGTGATGCCGGCGATGACCGTAAACGCGAGCTGGAGCTGATTCAGGGGCTGCTGAACCGGCAGGTGGATGGACTGTTTTATAACAGCGTCGATCGCCATCCCTACATTGAGATGATTAAAGCCAGCGGTACGCCGCTGGTGATGCTGGAACGGGTCGAGCCGCAGCCGGGCGTCAGTATGCTGCGGGTCAATGAGCGCCAGGCGGCCTGGCAGGTCACATCGCATCTGCTGAGTCACGGTTATCAGCAGGTAGGGATGATTAGCGGTCCGACAGAGATGCTTAACGCCCAGGATCGTATCCAGGGCTGGCGTGACGCGATGCAGGAGCGTGGCCTGCCGGTTGATGAGTCGCTGATCTTCCCGGCCAGTTACAGCCGCGAGGGCGGTTATGCGGCGGCCCGCACCATGATTACACAGCGTCGTGTGCCGCGCGCCCTGTTTGCCAGCAATGAAGGTCAGGCACTTGGCGCGCTCCGCGCCTTCTCCGAACAACAGATTCGCGTGCCGCAGGATGTGGCACTGGTCTGTTTCAATGGCACCGAACACGCCGCTTTCCATGTTCCGACGTTAACTACCGTGCGCCAGCCGCTGCGTGAGATGGCGCGTTGCGCTATTCAGATGCTGAAAGCGGGTCAGAACGAAGCACAGCTGAAAGAGTTTCCCCACTATCTTGAAATCGGCGAATCCTGCGGCTGTAAACCGCAAAGCCAGAGTTAACCAGATAACACCATGAAACGAATAATTATTGATTGCGATCCGGGCAACGGTATCGCCGGTGCTAATACCGATGACGGGCTGGCGATAGCGCTGGCCCTGGCGTCTCCGGCGCTATCGCTGGAGTTAATTACCACCGTGGCGGGCAACACGCCCTGCGAGCTGGGTACGCGCGTCGCCAAAAATCTGGTAACCCGGCTGGGCTTAGCCATTCCGGTGGTGCAGGGCGCTCAGCAGGCACTTGAGGAAGATCCGGCCCCGTGGCGTGATGCACTGGATAATCGGGTGATAGAGTCAGGACTCAGTACGCTGTGGCAGGATGTGCGCCAGCCTGCGGATTTACCGGCGGATTTACCGGCGGATGCGGGCGAGGCGGCCGACGCCATCGGTAAGCTGATTTGCGACAATCCGGGCGAGATTACGCTGGTAGCGATTGGTCCGCTGACCAATGTGGCGCTGGCGATGCAGCGTTATCCGGCCATGGCGGAAGCGGTGGCGGAGATTGTGATCATGGGCGGCGTATTCGCGCTGGATGATTACATCAAAGACACCAATTTTGGACTCGACCCGGAAGCGGCGCATCAGGTGTTACACAGTGGTGCCACGCTGACGCTGGTGCCGATGGATGTCACCACCCAGACCTTGCTGACCCAGCAGGATTTAACCCGGCTGACCGCGGTTGATCATCCGCTGACGCAGTTTGTGCGCGAGACTCTGCGGCCGTGGATCGACTATTCCATACAGACCCGCCAGCTGGCAGGCTGCTGGATCCATGATGCGCTGGTGATCGCCTGGCTGATGAATCAGCGGGTGGCATCCGGCATCGATTACCGGGTGGATATCGAACTGCGGGCCGGGCCGACGCGCGGGAAAAGCTGGCGTTATCGTCAGCCGCTGCGCGTCACTACCGGCATCCCGGATAACTGTGGCGCGTTAGTGCACGTGCTGCATCGTGTCGATAATGCCCGGCTGTTAGCGATCATCGGCCAGGCTTTCAGTCGCCTGAATCCCGAATGCTAAAGCCTGAAAGCCTGAAATCCTGAAATCCTGAAATCATGAAAGCCTGAAAGCCTGAAATCATGAAAGCCTGAATACCGGGGCGCAATCCGCCCCGTACCCATCCTGAATCGCCATTCTGACACGCTTATTTACAGCCTGAAGCAGCGGCTGACAATTACGTAGCACGCTAACCTTTCTGACATGATATATACAAGTGGTTAACAAATTTGCAACCACGCTGTGGGTTGCGCCCACCCCTTTCCGGCCGCTGTGCCGAAGCCGCTCAGACAGGATAGTGACATGCTTAACTGGACTCCGACCCAGCGAAACGTGGCGTTTGCCAGTTTTGCCAGCTGGACGCTGGATGCTTTCGACTTCTTCATTCTGGTTTTTGTGCTCAGCGATCTGGCGCACTACTTTCACTCCTCGGTTTCGGAGGTCTCGCTGGCGATTATGTTGACGCTGGCGGTGCGGCCGATCGGGGCGCTGCTGTTTGGTCGTCTGGCGGAGCGCTACGGCCGCAAGCCGATTCTGATGCTGAATATCGTGCTGTTTTCGCTGTTTGAACTGCTCTCCGCCTGGTCACCGACCTTTGGCGCGTTTCTGGCGTTCCGGGTGATCTACGGCGTGGCGATGGGCGGCATCTGGGGCGTGGCCTCGTCGCTGGCGATGGAAACCATTCCGGATCGCTCCCGCGGGCTGATGTCCGGTATTTTCCAGGCGGGCTATCCGTGCGGTTATCTGCTGGCGTCGATTGTCTTTGGCCTGTTCTTTGCCACTGTTGGCTGGCGGGGCATGTTCCTGATTGGCGCAGTACCGATTCTGCTGCTACCGTTTATCTATTTTAAAGTACCTGAATCCCCGGTCTGGCTGGCGGCGCGCCAGCATAAAACCAGTTCGGCGCTGATGCCGATCATTCGCCAGCACTGGAAAATCTGTCTCTATATGGTGCTGCTGATGGCCTGCTTTAACTTTTTCAGTCACGGCACCCAGGATCTCTATCCCACTTTCCTGAAAGTGCAGCACCAGTTTGATGCCCATACCGTCAGCCTGATCGCCATCGGTTACAACATTGCGGCGATGCTGGGCGGCATCTGCTTTGGGTCACTGTCTGAGCGTATCGGCCGTAAAAAAGCGATTATTCTGGCATCACTGCTGACGCTGCCGATTTTGCCGCTGTGGGCTTTTTCCAGCGGCTCATGGGCAATTGGCATCGGTGCGTTCCTGATGCAGTTTATGGTGCAGGGCGCGTGGGGCGTCGTTCCGACCTATCTGACCGAGCTGGTTCCGGCCAACGCACGCGCCGTGTTGCCGGGCTTTGTCTACCAGCTGGGGAATCTGATCGCTTCGGTCAACGCCACGCTGCAATCGCGTATTGCAGAAGCCCACGGCGGCAATTACGGACTGGGCATGGCGATAGTGGCGGGCACGGTAGCCGTGCTGATCTCTCTGTTAGTGGCGTTTGGTCGCGAGACGCGCGGCATCGAAATCTCCGGCGCGGTGGCCCGGCAGCCCGATTAACGCGCTTCGCAGACGTCGACCCAGCGGGCAGCCGTCAGCTCGGCCATCTGTTGCGGACTGATTCGCACGGCGCTATGGATGGCGCCCGCCGCAGGTAACACCTCGTCAAAACCGCGCAGCGAAACGTCGCAGTAAACGGTCAGCGGATTTTCCAGCCCGAAAGGACAGACGCCGCCGACCGGATGGCCGGTCCAGTTAATCACTTCATCCACGCTAAGCATCCGCGCTTTGGCTCCCAGCGCCGCTTTCAGCTTGCGATTATCCAGCCGGGCGTCGCCACGCGTCACAATCAGCACCACTTCATCTTTGACCTTCAATGACAGGGTTTTGGCGATCTGGCCTGGCGTAACGCCGTGGGCGCGGGCGGCCATATCAACCGTTGCGGTGCTTTCGGCCAACTCAATAATCTCAATTTCAGGGGCGTGTTCGGCAAAGAACTGGCGTACTGACTCCAGGCTCATCTTTCTCTCCAGGCTGATCGAAGGCGTAAAAATTGCCACAAGCCTCGCAGCCTGTAAACGAGATAAACGGAGATTTAGTGACAGAATGCGTCGCGATCAGCTGCTGCTTAAGGTGCAGTTGCCGCATTGCGCCACATCGGGGATGCGGTAACGCTGGCAGCAGCTGCGACGGACCAGTTCGCCGTTGCGGGGGATCATAGTGCGGTAGAGCGGATTATCGCTGCCATCCAGCAGCTGCTGGTTGAAGAACAGCGCCTGTTCCAGTTGTGCCACCGGCAGCTCACCGAGGGTGTTTTTTAGCTCGCCGAGGAACCACTGAAACGAAAAGCCCATGTTGTTCCAGATCAGCCTGGCATTGATATCGCCGTGGCGGGTAATGCTGTTCACTACCGGGATCAGATGCTGCTGTATCAGCCGATCGAGGCGCTGCTGTGCATTCAGGTAGTGCGCATCCTCATCCTCCTGCACCGCAATCCAGAACGCGGCGGGATGTCCATGCTGAAACTCCACCCGGATATGCTCGGGCGAGCAGTCGAGCGCGCGCGACTCCTGCAGCAGGGCGATCATCAGTGGCGGCAGCAGCAGACCAAAATACCACTGCGCCCACAGTGACAGCACCGGTTTTGCTTCCCGCACGGCATCAGGATGATCGCGATAGAGATAGTCGCTGTAACGCTGAATCAGCGGCGTAAACACGGCGGGCTGTGACCAGTCGGCGAGCGTCAGGCAATCGGGCGCGGCAGGCTGATCGAGCTTAATCGACTGCTGCAGATAGTCAGGCTGCTGCAATAGCCGTTGCTGCAAACTTTCCGCCAGCGGACGGTCGTTTTGCCGGAAGATCATCGACTGGGAGCTAAAGCGATTTTCCTGAGCGGTTACGGTTGCCATGTCGACTCGCGAAAGAGTAGATAAGAAAGCAAATGATAATCGTTATTGATTCACTCTTCAAGCCGTACAAAACATCAGCAGGAAAGGGCGGCTGGCCGGGGAGAGTAAATAAGTCAGGAACAGGAACTAATAGAATAAAAATCCGCTATACCGCGGTTACGGCATAATAATAGCCGCTTAATACGCAAGGGTATTACGCGTGTTCGCCGGACGTTGGATGATGCGCTTTAGGTAAATCTTCCCAGGCGAGAATGGTATTTCTTCCCTGATTTTTAGCCACATATAATGCGCGGTCAGCGTTCGCTACCGCCTGATCAAATTCATTATCATAAATAGGCGCAATGCCGGCGCTAATCGTTACATGGGTCGAAACTTTTTCATTAAAGCGGTGGGGAATTTCTAAATCGACCACATACTGACGAATTCGCTCCGCCAGTTTCATTGCAATGGAACTGTTGACGTTTGTCATCAGCACCAGAAATTCTTCGCCGCCATAACGGGTAACCACATCCCGTGAACGCACCGCATCGCGAATGGCCACCGACACCCGCGCCAGCGCCTGGTCACCCATCGCATGACCGTAATTGTCGTTATAGGCTTTGAAATGATCGATATCCAGCAGCAGGACATAATGACTGCCTGCATGGTTTTCCAGAATATTGTCGAGCCGGTTTTTCAGCCCGCGGCGATTATACAGTCCGGTGAGCGGATCGAGCATGCTGAGGTCACTGAAGGCTTCTTTCTCCTGATACAGCTGGCGCATCAGGCGCAGGGTAAAGTTATCGGCGCGACGACGCATCAGATGCTGCAACGAAAAACCAATCAGCGGCAGGGTGATGTTCAGCAGGATCAGCGGCAGGTGTTCCCCCTTATCCAGCAGCAATACGGTGACCACCGGCGGGGTGATATGCAGGCAAAACGCCAGCAGATGATCGCTCAGAGCGATGGCGCTGATAAAAAAAACGCTGAGCAAACTGATAATCAGAAAGCCATCATCAAAATAAGATGCCTGATGAAAGCGATAGTTAATGTGCCAGGCCCAGAGAGCACCCAGTATAAAAGACACCGGATTTAATAACGGTAATTTTAGTTTAGGACGGATTAAACAAAGACATAATATTGCGCTACTGAAAATAGCGACGCAAATTACCGGTAACGTCATTTCGCTTTTTCTGACCGGCGCCCAGCAGAATAGTGTAATAACAACGTTAAGAAACAACAAAAGCATGAGCGAAAGCCGATATTTGCTGTGTTTCAGTTCTTCATAAGATTGTAATTTCATTATAAATACTCGTAACGGCCCTGAAATATCAAAGCGCAAACCGGTAAAGCGCTTTACCGGACAGTGAGCAAATTATTGCTGTTATTAATAGTGTTATCGGCCGCAATCTAGCATTTTCCAACTGGTCTGTCATCTTCCTGGCCGGGCCAGTCAAAAACAGGCTGCATAAGGCACAAAACTGTCATATGATAATGGGAATGCTTATCATTTGAGGTTCGGATCATGGGGATGGCCATTATTGCCGCCTGCGGCCTGTGGGGATTTAGCTGGGTGATGGGGAAGAAACTGGATAGCGCCTGGGGCGTTCTGCTGCCGTGCGCCGCAATGCCATTGTTCGCGTTATGGGGACCGAGCTTCAGCCAGTGGCGGGTGGTGATGATCGTGGCGCTGCTGCTGACCATTGTCATGCTGTTTAACCAGCGCTTACGTCATTATCTGCTGCTGCCATCCTGTCTGGCATTAGCGGGCGGACTGGCGGCAGTGTCAGTGAATTTTCATCTGAATTAAAGGCAGGGAGTGAACAGCGTGTAACCGGGTTGCGGTAACAGAAACGATCATAAAGGGGAACTAAAGCAGGGAGATGACAACGTTGGTGCGAAGAGAGGGACTTGAACCCTCACGTCCGTTAAGACACTAACACCTGAAGCTAGCGCGTCTACCAATTCCGCCACCTTCGCATCGAGTTGTCTGTTCATATCACCGCAATGGTGCGAAGAGAGGGACTTGAACCCTCACGTCCGTTAAGACACTAACACCTGAAGCTAGCGCGTCTACCAATTCCGCCACCTTCGCGCAGTGCTCGCGATATGAAACTTGTGATTTTGGTGCGAAGAGAGGGACTTGAACCCTCACGTCCGTTAAGACACTAACACCTGAAGCTAGCGCGTCTACCAATTCCGCCACCTTCGCATACCCGTAACACCTTGAGAATGTTACAACCACGGAGGCGCATTCTAGAGATTTTACTCAATGCGTCAACAACTATTTTGTCGGGCTGAAACGATCGCTGTAAAAAGCAACGTTTTCAGCCCGGCGACGCGGTTAAACAGCGGAAAAAGTCTTAACGCGCTTTGGCACCGCGACCGTAAACGGCACGATAAACTTTGAAGCGGCCGGTTTGCGCCAGCACTTCGTGACTGCCAAAGGTTTCATCCAGCACCTGCGGGTAGGGCAGGAAGGCGTTAGCCACGATACGCAGCTCGCCACCGGTATTGAGATGCTTCACTGCGCCGCGGATCAGCGTCTGTGCCGCATCCAGACTGGTCTGGGTGCCTTCATGGAACGGCGGATTCGAGATAATCATGTCGAAACGGCCGGTCACGTCCGAGAAGACGTTACTGGCGAACACTTCGCCTTCCAGACCGTTGGCGGCCAGCGTCGCTTTACTCGCTTCAATTGCCGCGGCGTGCACGTCGCACAGCCACAGACGGACTTTTGGCGAACGCGCCGGCAACGACGCGGCAAGCACTCCGGCACCACAACCGATATCCAGCACCTTGCCTTTGGTATGTGCGGTGAAGGTCGAGAGCAGCAGTGCACTGCCGCTATCCAGGCCGTCGCGGCTGAACACGCCCGGCAGGGTATGCACGGTCAGATCGTTCAGCTGATAGGTATGACCAAAGGCGCTGGCGTCGAAGGTCGGCTGCCGATCAAGGCGGCCGTGATAGAGGCCACAGCGACGTGCGCTGTCGATCTTCTCCAGCGTGACCCACTGTTCCAGCATCCCTTCGGCACTGCGCACGCCGCTGCGGTTTTCACCCACCACGAACACATCGCAGCCCACCGGCAGCAGTGACAGCAGGTTTTGCAGCTGGAACTGCACTTCCGGTTTGTTCTTGGTCCAGAAATAGACCAGCGTATCGCAGCCCTGCACATCCTCCGCCTGCGCAACCAGTCCATAACGCGCCTGTTCGCCCATACGGTGGCTCAGGTTTTGCCAGTGATGATATTGCTGGGTATGCACCCGCGAAGAGGCGGTTTCCAGCTGAGCGGGCAGGTCATCCTGCAGATCGCCAGCAAATAAAACATGGCGGGCGGTAAATTCATCACTGTGGCGCAGAATGACTTCGCTGGCCGGGGTAAAAGCAGACATGTGGGGCTCCTGTAAGATCTGAGCGGGGATTATAGTGGTTTGTTGGCGCATGTTCGATGGGTTTGCTAGCATAGCGTCGCATTCAGGCAGCAGAACAGGTAACACCATGACGTCCAGGCGCGACTGGCTTTTACAGCAAATGGGAATTACGCAGTATCAGCTGCGCCGCCCGCGCGTGCTTCAGGGCGAAATTGCCGTCACGCTGGCACCGGAGACGCAGCTGATTATCGTGGCTGAGACACCCCCCGGCCTGCACGAACCGCTGATGCGCGACGTGCTACATACGCTTAATCTGCAACCGGCTCAGGTGATGACCGTGACGCCGGACCAGCTGCAAATGCTGCCGGAGACGCTGCATTGCGCAGGATGGCTGCTCGGCGTTGAGAGTGAACAAACCTTTAACGGCGTGGCATTAACCAGCGCTTCCTTCAATGAACTGATCAGCAGCGGCGCCGCCAAACGCGCGCTCTGGCAACAGATGTGTAACCATGACAGCCATCTCTTTTCTCACCCCTGACGATCGGGCGCAGGCCTTCGCCATCGAGTGTCGTAGTCACGCCTTTCCATGGAGTGAACAGACCTTTGCCAGAAATCAGGGCGAACGCTTTCTTAATTTGCGGCTCGACGTCGACGGTCAAATGGCCGCCTTCGCCATCACTCAGGTGGTGCTGGATGAAGCCTCGCTGTTCAACATTGCGGTCGATCCCGCCTGGCAGCGCCGGGGATTTGGCCGCCAGCTGTTACAGCATCTGATTGATGAACTGATTAAACGCGACGTGCTGACGCTGTGGCTGGAAGTGCGGGCTTCAAATCTGCCCGCCATTGCGCTCTACCAGCAGCTGGAATTTAACCAGGTCAGTCGTCGCCCAAACTATTATCCCACTGCCAGCGGTCGTGAAGATGCCATCATCATGGCGCTGACGCTGTAGCGGTGTTAAGGAGCTTTGATGTCAGATAACTGGGATTGCATCCTGTTTGATGCAGACGATACCCTTTTTCACTTCGACGCCTATGCCGGTTTGCAGCGTCTGTTCGCCGGCTACGACGTGCAGTTTACCGATCAGGATTACGCCGACTACCAGGCGGTTAACAAGCCGCTGTGGGTCGATTATCAGAACGGTACCATTTCAGCGCTACAGCTGCAGACTCAGCGTTTTAATCACTGGAGCGAAAAGCTCAGCGTAGCGCCGGAGGTTCTGAACAGCGGTTTTCTCAGCGCGATGGGCGAGATCTGCACCCCGCTGCCGGGCGCGGTCAGCCTGATGAACCGGCTGCATGGCCGGGTGAAGATGGGCATCATCACCAACGGTTTTACCGCGTTGCAGCAGATACGGCTGGAACGTACCGGTTTTCGTGACTATTTTTCCGCGCTGGTGATCTCAGAGCAGGTGGGCGTGCCGAAACCGGCCGCAGAAATTTTTGATTATGCGCTGAAGCAGATGGGCAACCCGGATCGTCAGCGGGTGCTGATGGTGGGGGATACCCCGGAGTCAGATATTCTCGGCGGGATCAATGCCGGTCTGAAAACCTGCTGGCTCGATCACGGCACCCGACCGCTGCCGCAACATATCCATCCGACCTGGCAGGTCAAATCGCTGAACGAGCTGGAAGCGCTGCTGATCGGCTGACGGAAGCCGCCTCGCAAATCTAAATTGGCAGCATAAAAAAGGTCCGCATAGCGGGCCTTTTCGTTTTATCTTTACCGCAGCCGGAGCGTTACTCTTTCTTCTCGTCGTCCTCATCGCGATCCTCTTTCACCGGTGTGCTGGCGGTGAGCAGGAACGGCGATTGCTGCCAGCGGGTACGGCGATGGCGCAGCAGGGTGCGGGAGAGAATAATGCCGATCGCCAGCGCCAGCAGCATCATCAAGCGCAAAATATTGGTGGTGTTATCCACCTGACGCGATTCGGTGACCAGCACGTGGGTATCGAGCGTAACGCGCAAAAAGCCAAGCGGGCCGTCGTTACCCGCCAGCGGCTGCACAATCTGATGATTGAAGTAGCTGCCAGCGCGTTTGCCGTCCAGCGCCAGCCGGTCGCGCACGTTGATGTTTTCACCGCTGTGCGCCACTAAGCTGCCGTCGCCGTCATACACCGAGGCGTCGAGAATGCGGCTGTTAGCGGTCATCTGATTGAGAATGGCTTCAATCTGGTTGCGGTTATTTTCGCTGTTGTCCATCAGGGGCTTCAGGCTGAACGCCACCTGATTGGTCAGGGTATGCGCCAGCTCCTCAACCTGTTCAGACCGTGCCATTTGATGGCCAAGACTGAACCAGGAGGCACCCTGCATCAGGGCCACCAGCAGTGCCATTGAGATCAGAACGATCACCGTGCGATGTAAGCGAAATTTTAGTGCGGTTTTAGCCATCAATAATCCGTGTCACGTCACAACAGAAAGCCTGGAGATTATGTTGCCAGAAGCGGCGCAGACAAGGTAGCCTCTTGCGTGGTTTTGTTGTCCCTACAGGAGCTGTGATGCCAAATCGTTTAACCTGGTGCGATCTGCCCGCCGATGTTTCCCTCTGGCCGGGTTTGCCCCTTTCCCTTAGCGGTGATGAAGTGATGCCGCTGGATTATCGCGCTGGCCGGACTGGCTGGCTACTGTATGGCCGCGGGCTGGATAAGCAACGGCTGACCGATTACCAGCACCGGCTGGGTGCGGCGATGGTGATCGTCAGTGCCTGGAACGTAGATGAATATCAGGTGATTCGCCTGGCTGGCTCGCTGACGCCGTTCGCCAGCAGACTGGCGCACGACGCCGGACTGGACGTGGCGCCACTCGGCAAAATCCCGCACCTGAAAACGCCGGGCCTGCTGGTGATGGATATGGACTCGACCGCCATTCAGATCGAGTGTATCGATGAGATTGCAAAACTGGCTGGCAGTGGCGAGCTGGTGGCAGAAGTGACCGAACGCGCGATGCGCGGCGAACTCGACTTTACTGCCAGCCTGCGTCAGCGGGTGGCGACCCTGCAGGGGGCCGATGCTAATATTCTGAAGCAGGTGCGCGATGCGCTGCCGCTGATGCCGGGCCTGACTACCCTGACGCAAAAATTACAGGCGCTGGGCTGGCAGGTGGCGATTGCCTCGGGCGGCTTTACTTATTACGCCGAATACCTGCGCGATAAGCTGCATCTGTCGGCGGTAGTGGCCAATGAACTGGAAATTCGCGACGGCAAACTGACCGGCAACCTGCTGGGTCCGATTGTCGACGCACAATACAAAGCCGATACGCTGAAAAAGCTGGCGCAGCGTTTTGACATCGCGCCGGAACAGACCGTCGCGGTCGGCGATGGGGCCAATGACCTGCTGATGATTAAAGCCTCAGCGCTGGGCATTGCCTACCATGCTAAACCTAAGGTGAATGAGCAGACTGCGGTCACCATTCGCCATGCCGATTTGATGGGGGTGTTCTGCATCCTCTCCGGCAGCCTGATCCATGAAGAGCGTTAACTGAGGTATTGATTTGGCCAAAGCGGCAAAACGCGCATTTGTGTGTAACGAATGCGGCGCAGACTATCCACGCTGGCAGGGGCAGTGCAGCGCCTGTCACGCCTGGAACACCATCACCGAGGTGCGGATTGCCGCCTCGCCTGCTGCGGCGCGTAACGAGCGTCTGAGCGGCTATGCGGGCAGTGCCGGTACCAGTCGGGTACAGAAGCTGTCCGAAATCAGTCTGGAGGCGCTACCGCGCTTCTCGACCAGCTTTAAAGAGTTTGACCGGGTGCTCGGCGGCGGCGTAGTGCCGGGCAGCGCCATTTTAATCGGCGGTAGTCCGGGTGCCGGTAAATCGACCCTGTTGTTGCAGGTGATGTGCCGCCTGTCAGAAGGGATGAAAACCCTCTACGTCACCGGGGAAGAGTCGCTGCAACAGGTAGCGATGCGCGCCCATCGTCTGGGATTACCCACCGAAAACGTCAATATGCTGTCGGAAACCAGCATCGAGCAGATCTGCCTGATCGCCGAGCAGGAGCAGCCGCAGCTGATGGTAATCGACTCGATCCAGGTGATGCACATGGCGGAGATTCAGTCTTCGCCGGGCAGCGTGGCGCAGGTGCGAGAAACTGCCGCCTACCTGACGCGCTTCGCCAAAACGCGCGGCGTGGCGATCATTATGGTCGGTCACGTCACCAAAGATGGCTCGCTGGCCGGTCCTAAAGTGCTGGAGCACTGCATCGACTGTTCGGTTCTGCTGGATGGCGATGCCGACTCCCGCTTCCGCACCCTGCGCAGCCATAAAAACCGATTCGGCGCGGTCAACGAGTTAGGCGTTTTCGCCATGACCGAGCAGGGAATGCGTGAAGTCAGCAACCCGTCGGCTATCTTCCTGTCGCGCGGCGAAGAGGTCACTTCCGGCAGCTCAGTGATGGTGCTGTGGGAAGGGACGCGTCCGCTGCTGGTGGAGATTCAGGCGCTGGTAGACCATTCGATGATGGGCAATCCACGTCGCGTTGCGGTCGGGCTGGAACAGAACCGTCTGGCGATTCTGCTGGCGGTGCTGCATCGTCATGGCGGCCTGCAGATGGCGGACCAGGATGTGTTCGTTAACGTGGTTGGCGGGGTCAAGGTGACCGAAACCAGTGCCGATCTGGCGCTGATGCTGTCGATGGTATCGAGTCTGCGCGATCGCCCGTTGCCGCAGGATCTGGTGATCTTCGGCGAAGTGGGGCTGGCGGGCGAAATCCGTCCGGTCCCCAGCGGTCAGGAACGAATTTCGGAAGCGGCGAAACATGGCTTTAAACGCGCCATTGTGCCGGCTGGCAATGCGCCGAAAAAACCGATCGATGGCATGCAGGTTTTCAGCGCGAAGAAGCTGGCCGACGCGCTGGCGATTCTCGACGATCTGTAATGCGGCTGGCGTCCGCTGATGGCTTGCCGTCAGCGGGCGAGGGCGGCGCGTTCAACCTTATACGCATTCACGCAGGAGGCACGACATGTCGTCGTTTGATTATCTGAAAACGGCCATTCGCCAGCAGGGCCACACGCTGCAACAGGTCGCTGATGCCAGCGGCATGACCAAAGGCTATCTGAGCCAGTTGCTCAACGCCAAAATCAAAAGCCCCAGCGCGCAGAAACTGGAAGCACTGCACCGCTTTCTCGGACTGGAGTTTCCGCGCCGTGATAAAACGGTCGGCGTGGTATTCGGCAAGTTTTACCCGCTGCACACCGGCCATATCTATCTGATTCAGCGCGCCTGTAGTCAGGTGGATGAGCTGCACATCATCATGGGCTATGACGAGCCGCGCGATCGCCAGCTGTTTGATAACAGCGCCATGTCGCAGCAGCCGACGGTCAGCGACCGACTGCGCTGGTTGCTACAGACCTTTAAATATCAGAAAAACATCCGTATCCACGCCTTTAACGAGGAGGGGATTGAGCCGTATCCGCACGGCTGGGACGTCTGGAGTGAAGGGGTCAGCGCGTTTCTCGGCGAGCACGGCATCGCGCCGGATTGCATTTACACCAGCGAAGCGCCTGATGCGGAGATGTATCAGCAGCACCTGGGGATTCGGACGGTGCTGGTCGATCCCGACCGATCTTTCATGAGCATCAGCGGCGCGCAGATCCGTCAGGATCCGTTCCGCTTCTGGGAATATATCCCGACCGAAGTGAAGCCGTTCTTTGTCCGCACCGTGGCGATACTGGGCGGGGAATCAAGCGGCAAATCGACGCTGGTGAATAAGCTCGCTAATATTTTCAACACCACCAGTGCCTGGGAATATGGCCGCGACTATGTCTTTTCGCACCTCGGTGGCGATGAAATGGCGCTGCAATATTCGGACTACGACAAAATCGCGCTCGGTCAGGCGCAGTACATCGATTTCGCGGTAAAATATGCCAACAAGGTGGCGTTTATCGACACCGATTTCGTGACGACCCAGGCGTTCTGCCTGAAGTACGAAGGGCGCGAACATCCCTTTGTTCAGGCACTGATCGACGAATATCGCTTCGATTTAGTCATTTTGCTTGAGAACAATGTGCCGTGGGTGGCGGATGGATTGCGCAGTCTGGGCAGTTCAGTCGATCGTCGCGAATTCCAGTCGATGCTGGTGACGATGCTGCGTGAAAACAATATCGATTTTGTGCATGTGCGTGAGGATGATTACGACACCCGTTTCCTGCGCTGCATTGAACTGGTGAGAGCGATGCTGGGCGAGAAGAACGCCCAGCCGTGATCGAACCAGGGGGACCGGCGCGGCCCCCCTGGCGGACGGATTAATAGACCATCACGACCTTGCCACGCATATGGCCTTCCAGCACCCGCTGATGGGCCGCTTTCAGCGTTTCAACGCTTAAGCCCTGCAGCGTCTCACTCAGCGTGGTTTGCAGCTTACCTTCATCCAGCAAGGCTGCCACGGCATCCAGAATTTCACCCTGGCGCGCCATGTCCGGCGTGTTAAACATGCTGCGGGTGTACATCAGCTCAAAGTGCAGCGCAGCGCTTTTCAGCTTCAGCTGATCCATCGACAGCGGATGCTCGTTCTCAACGATGGTGCAGATGTGGCCCTGCGGCGCAATCAGCTTCGCCATGGTTTCCCAGTGACCGTCGGTATCGTTGAGGCAGAAGATATAATCGACCTGCTTAATCCCCTGTTTCTCCAGTTCACCCGGCATATCTTTGTAGTTAATCACCAGATCGGCACCGCGATCGCGGCACCACTGCGCCGAATCTTCGCGCGAGGCTGTTGCAATGACTTTCACCTTGCTGTGCAGCTTCGCCAGGGGGATCGCCAGCGATCCGACACCGCCAGCGCCGCCCACGATCAGCAGCGTTTGATCTGCGGTCGCCGCGTCGAGATTCAGTCGCTCAAACAATCCTTCCCACGCCGTCAGTGCCGTCAGTGGGATCGCCGCCGATTGCGCCCAGTCGAGGCTCTTCGGCTTGTGGCCGGTGATACGTGAATCGACCAGCTGCTCGGTGCTGTTACTGCCGGCACGGGTCAGATCGCCGGCATAGTAGACTTCATCGCCCGGCTTGAAGTTGCTGACTTTGCTGCCAACTTCCAGCACTACGCCGCTGGCATCCCAGCCGAGAATACGCGGTGCCTGCAGCCCGTTTTTGATTGCGCCTTTGTGAACTTTGGTATCGACCGGGTTGACCGAGGCTGCTTTGACCTCAACCCGCAGGTCGTACTCGCCTGGCGTCGGGGTTTCGGGGAAGATTTCAATGAAGTTCTCAGGACTCTCTGGATTAACAGCAATAGCGCGAATAGACATAGTGGATCTCCTGTGTTGTTACGCTAAGTGTAGAACCTGGATTTAGCGGTGATAAGATGGACAATCTTTCATAGAGTGTTCGTCTGAGGTGAACAATGGCGTTTCGTCAGTGGCAGGACATGGCTCTTTTCGCGCTGGTGGCGGAGTGCGGCAGTTTTACCGGCGCGGCGGAACGCGCCGGTTTGCCAAAATCGAGCGTCAGCCAGCGCATCAGCCAGCTGGAGCAACGACTCGGCATCCGGCTGCTGAATCGCACCACCCGCCAGCTCAACCTGACCTTTGCCGGTGAGCGCTATCTGCTGCACTGCCAGGAGATGATGCAGGCCAGCGAACGTGCCGATCAGGCGATCGCCAGCCTGCGTGAAAACCCCAGCGGCCGGCTGCGCATCACCAGCCCGGCGGGCATCGGCGCAACCCTGCTGGCGCGCTGCAATGCGGAGTTTTTACGGCTCTATCCCGATGTGACGCTGGATATTTCGATCTCAGATGATATTCGCGATCTGGTGCAGGAGGGCTTTGATGTGGCGCTGCGCACCGGTCAGCCGCAGGAGTCATCGCTGATTGGTCGTCGGGTCGGTTACTGCCAGCGGCTGCTGGTGGCCTCGCAGCACTATCTTGATCAGCATCCACCCATTATTCATCCGCAACAGCTTTCTGCCCATCGCTGCATCGCCCATCGTGCCTGGAATGAATGGGTATTACAGCGGGATGAGGAATTTTATCGCTGGCTGCTGCCGCCCGCGCATCTGACCGATAATCTGATCTATGCCCGTGAGTCGGCGCTCGGCGATGCCGGTATCACGCTGCTGCCGCGTTTTCTCACCGATGGAATGATGGCGGACCCGCGTCTGGTGCCGGTGCTGCCGGAGTGGCAGATGGAAGGAAATGAGCTGTGGCTGGTCTATCCGGGACGTAAACTCAATTCCCCGGCGCTGGCACGCTTCGTGGAGTTCGCGCTGCACTCGCCGGTGTTCAGGGAGTTTTATCGTTAATCGAGCAATAAAAAAGGCGGCATTGCTGCCGCCCTTAACACTGTTCTGTTACTTAATTATACGCTTGTACTTGATACGCTTCGGCTCCAGCGCTTCAGCGCCGAGGGTGCGCTTCTTGTACTCTTCGTATTCAGTGAAGTTACCTTCGAAGAATTCGATGTTGCCTTCATCCTGGTAGTCCAGAATGTGGGTCGCGATGCGGTCGAGGAACCAGCGGTCATGCGAGATCACCATCGCGCAGCCTGGGAACTCCAGCAGGGCGTTTTCCAGCGCGCGCAGGGTTTCGATATCCAGGTCGTTGGTAGGTTCATCGAGCAGCAACATGTTGCCGCCAACCTGCAGCAGCTTGGCGAGATGCAGACGACCACGCTCACCGCCCGACAGCTCACCGACGCGTTTACCCTGATCGACGCCTTTGAAGTTAAAGCGGCCGACGTAGGCGCGGCTTGGCATTTCGGTGTTGCCGATACGCATGATGTCCTGACCGCCGGAGACTTCTTCCCACACGGTTTTGGAATTATCCATGCTGTCACGGAACTGATCCACTGACGCCAGTTTGACGGTATCGCCCAGCACAATGCTGCCGGAATCAGGCTGTTCCTGACCGGACATCATGCGGAACAGCGTCGATTTACCGGCGCCGTTCGGACCGATGATGCCGACAATCGCCCCTTTCGGTACGGAGAACGAGAGATCGTCGATCAGCACGCGGTCACCGTACGATTTACGCAGGTTGCTGACTTCCAGCACTTTGTCACCCAGACGTGGGCCAGGCGGAATAAACAGTTCGTTGGTTTCGTTACGCTTCTGGTATTCGGTGTTGTTCAGCTCTTCGAAGCGCGCCAGACGGGCTTTGCCCTTAGACTGACGGCCTTTAGTGCCCTGACGAACCCACTCCAGCTCTTTCTCAATCGACTTGCGGCGGGCCGCTTCAGAAGAGGCTTCCTGCGCCAGACGCGCATCTTTCTGCTCCAGCCAGGAAGAGTAGTTACCTTCCCACGGGATGCCTTCGCCACGGTCCAGCTCCAGAATCCAGCCGGCAACGTTATCAAGGAAGTAACGGTCGTGGGTAATCGCCACCACGGTGCCTTCGAAGTCGTGCAGGAAGCGTTCCAGCCAGGCGACAGATTCGGCGTCCAGGTGGTTGGTTGGTTCGTCGAGCAGCAGCATGTCTGGCTTTTCCAGCAGCAGACGGCACAGTGCGACGCGGCGACGTTCACCCCCGGAGAGAGTGGCGATTTTCGCCTCCCAGTCTGGCAGACGCAGCGCATCTGCCGCACGTTCCAGTTGGGTATTCAGGTTGTGGCCATCATGTGCCTGGATAATCTCTTCCAGACGGCCCTGCTCAGCGGCCAGTTTGTCAAAGTCCGCGCCCTCTTCGGCATACAGCGCATAGACTTCGTCGAGGCGTTTTAACGCGCCAACCACTTCAGACAGCGCCTCTTCAACGGACTCGCGCACGGTATGTTCGAGGTTAAGCTGCGGCTCCTGCGGCAGGTAGCCAATCTTGATGCCAGGCTGCGGACGCGCTTCCCCTTCGATATCTTTATCGATGCCGGCCATGATACGCAGCAGGGTGGATTTACCCGCGCCGTTCAGGCCGAGTACGCCGATTTTGGCGCCCGGGAAGAAGCTAAGGGAGATGTTCTTCAGGATGTGTCGCTTCGGCGGAACGACTTTGCCGACGCGGTGCATGCTATAGACGAATTGAGCCACGTTGTATTGAGCCTCTGGGTCTGTTGGTCATTTGGATGATGTCGAAGTTTAGCCTTTTTCACCGTCTAATCACAGCCGGGCCGCGGCGAATATTCCGATGCGTGCCGCAGTTCGGGATAACTGTTTGATTTCCGCACAACCCCGACACTATGCTGCTTTTTTGCCTTAAAAACCGGGAGAGTGACGATGAGAGTATTGATCGCAGCAGATGAACACGCCTGGGGCGGATTGATTCCGTCTATTCGTCAGCGGCTACCGGACGTGGAGTTTGTCGCCTCGGCAGGCCACGCCGCCGAAAGTCTCGCCGGCTTCGATGCGTTGATCCCCGGCATGTGCAAAGTGGACGCGGCGCTGCTGGCGACCGCCGATCGCTTAGCGCTGATCCAGCAGGCGGGCACCGGGCTGGAGGGGATCGACATCGCGGCGGCGAAACAGCGCGGCATCATGGTCGCCAATGTGCCGTCCGACAGCTCAGGCAATGCCGATTCGGTGGCAGAACTCGGTATCTGGTTGATGATTGGCCTGGCGCGTCGCTATCACGAAATCGCTGATTGCCTGGCGCAGCAGCAGCTGGGCCAGCCGGTCGGCCTGGGATTGAAGGGCAAAACGGTCGGGCTGGTCGGTTTAGGCGGCATCGGCAAAGCACTGGCGGCGCGGCTCAGGCCGTTTGGCATGCGGATGATCGGCGTCAGGCGTGAAGCCGATGCGGCTTTCGCTCACCAGCACGGCCTGGCGTGGCTGGGTGACATGACACAACTGCCGCAGCTGTTGCAGCAGGCCGATTTTGTGGTGCTCAGCCTGCCGGATAACCCGCAGACTCACCAGATTATTGACGCCACGGCGCTGGCGCAGATGAAACCGCAGAGCTTTCTGATCAACCTTGGTCGCGGTGGATTAATCGACAAAGCGGCCTTTCTCAGCGCGCTGAAAAACCGGTCGCTGGCCGGGGCCGGGCTGGATGTATTCTGGCAGGAGCCGCCCGATCCGCAGGATGAGGTGTTTCGCTATAACGTCATCGCCACGCCGCACATTGGCGGCGTCACGGATATCTCTCTGGCGGGCAACCTGAGCGGAGTGTGTGACAACCTGCGCCGCCTGCGTGACGGCGAAGCGGTGGCAAACCGCTGGGCGTGAACTTACGGCAGGCGCAGCGGAATCGCCTGTTGTGCCAGCCAGTCCTGCAGCGCCTGATCGGGCGCGCTGTCACTGACCAGCAGATCAAAGCGGCGCAGTTCGGCGATGCGGGCCGGCAGCACCTTGCCATATTTGCTGCTGTCAGCCACTAAAATGCACTGACGCGCCCGCAGCATCGCGTGGTGCTTCATCGCCAGCTCATTGGTGTTGTAGCAGGTTGCACCCTGATCTTTGTCGATCCCGGCCGCCGAGATAAACGCCAGCGTCGGACAGAGATCGTCGAGGATCGAATGGCCGCCGATCGGTGTGAACAGCGCATTATCCGCGTGGAACTCGCCGCCACTGAGGATCACATTGCAGGCCGGTTTCTCCTTTAACGCCAGGAAGGTATTCATAGCGCAGCAGATCGCGGTAAACGGCAGGGTGTCCGGGATCGCATCGACGATATAAGGCAGGGTGGTGCCGCAGTCGAAAAATACCGTGTCATTTTCGCCGATCAGGCTGGCCGCAGCCTGGGCCAGCCGCTGTTTTCGGGCGGCATTCTGACCGTGCTGATCGGTAACAAAGTAGTGGCTGGCGTGGCTCTTCGGGTCGCTGACGATATAGCCGCCCAGCAGCACCACGCTGGAGGCGGGCTCGCTAAGATCGCGGCGAATGGTCATTTCTGACACGCCAAGCAGTTGAGCTGCGTCTTTCAGATGCAGTTTATCGGTGCGTTTAAGCGCCTGAGTCAGCTTGTGGATACGTTCGTCGCGCCGGGTTTCCATGGTCATCTCTGTCTGTTCAGTATCCTGCTGGGCTGATTGAGGGAGCCGGAAACCGGCGTAATCATCGCGACAAACCTAACAGATTTTAAGGAGTTGCGTCCTCTCCGCCAGGCTGATTTTCAATCTTACCTGCAACGGCTAAACCCCGCAAACCTCATCCTCAACCGTCCGGCGGTGATATCAAACCGGCCAGGCGGCGTCCGGCGCGGTGGTGTCCGGTAATGTCTGATTGTTACAATCGTAACACGATGGGCGGCCGTGATTCGGCATATATTGGCAGAACTGCGCCTTCAGGATGTGGTTTTTATCACATATTTAACCTTTTAGAATTGTTATTGTTAATTTTATAACATTTGATGGTTAAAAAACATTCGGGAGAAAACAGTCATGGATATCGCGGTCATCGGCTCAAACATGGTCGACCTGATTACCTATACCAACAGCCTGCCGAAAGCGGGCGAAACCCTTGAAGCACCCGATTTTGCCCTTGGCTGTGGCGGAAAGGGGGCTAACCAGGCGGTTGCTGCCGCCCGAATGGGTGCGAAAGTGATGATGGTCAGCAAAGTGGGCGACGATCTGTTTGCGCCTAATACCGTGGCGAATCTGCAACAGCAGGGCGTGGATACCCGCTTCGTCACTACGGCGGCGGGCACTTCAAGCGGTGTGGCGCCGATCTTTGTCGACGATCGGTCACAGAACCGCATCCTGATTATTAAAGGTGCCAACCAGCAGCTGAAGCCGGCCGATATCGACGCCGCCGCTGAGGCGCTGAAAGCCTGCCAGCTGATCATTCTGCAGCTGGAGATCCCGCTGGAAACGGTCTATTACGCCATCGATTTTGCCCGTCAGCATCAGATCAAAGTGATCCTGAACCCTGCGCCAGCGGTGGCCGATCTCGACATCCACTACGCCTGCAAGTGTGACTTCTTTATGCCTAATGAAACCGAACTGGAGATCCTCACCGGTCTGCCGGTAGCCAGCGATGAGGAGGTGATCGCTGCCGGGCGGTCGCTGCTGAAGCGCGGTCTGAAAAACCTGATTATCACACTGGGCAGTCGCGGTTCGGTATGGATGAACGGCGATACGGTACACCGGGTGGCGGCAACGCCAGTCCGGGCGGTCGACACCAGCGGTGCCGGCGATGCCTTTATCGGCTGTTTTGCTCACCTGCTGGTTAAAACCGGCGATATCGCGGCCGCCATGACCCAGGCTTCGGCCTATGCCGCCTGCAGCGTGACCGGACGCGGCACCCAGCGCGCCTATCCCGACGCAGAGGGTTTTCAGCGCTTTCTTAATCTTCACTGAGGTGATGCTATGCAACAGAAAATTGTTCAGCAATCGGATGGCTACCTGAATAAAACGCCGCGCTTTCAGTTCATTCTGCTGTCGTGCCTGTTTCCGCTGTGGGGCTGCGCTGCCAGCCTTAACGATATCCTGATTACCCAGTTCAAAAGCGTCTTCGCCTTAAGCGATTTTGCCAGCGCGCTGGTACAGAGTGCCTTTTACGGCGGCTATTTTCTGATTGCGATCCCGGCGTCACTGGTGATCCGCAAAACCAGCTACAAGCTGGCGATCCTGACCGGGCTGGCGCTCTACATCCTGGGCTGCGTGGCGTTTTATCCCGCCTCGCACATGGCGACCTACACCATGTTTCTCGCGGCGATCTTTGCCATCGCCATCGGCCTGAGCTTTCTGGAAACCGCGGCCAATACCTACAGCTCAATGATTGGGCATCGGGATCACGCAACTCTGCGGCTCAACATCAGCCAGACGTTCTATCCGATTGGCGCACTGATGGGCATCGTGCTGGGTAAATATCTGGTGTTCCAGGAGGGGGACAGCCTGCAGAGCCAGATGGCGACCATGACCGCTGAACAGGCGCATGCGTTTCGCCTGACGATGCTGGAGCATACGCTGGAACCCTACAAATATCTGGTGATGGTGTTAGTGGTGGTGATGCTGCTGTTTATGTTCACCCGCTATCCGCGCTGCAAACCGCAAAGTAACGAAACATCGCTGCCTTCACTGGCGGAGACCTTTCGCTATCTGGCGACCAACCGTCACTTTAAACGCGGCATCGTGACGCAGTTTCTCTATGTCGGGATGCAGGTAGCGGTCTGGTCGTTCACCATTCGTCTGGCGCTGACGCTGGGCGCAGCCAATGAACGTCACGCCTCTAACTTTATGATCTACAGCTTTATCTGCTTCTTTATCGGCAAGTTCGTGGCGAACTTCCTGATGACCCGTTTCCGCGCTGAAAAAGTGCTGATCGCCTATTCGGTGCTGGGGGTGCTGACGCTGGCTTATGTGATGCTGGTGCCTGACTTTACCGCCGTTTACGCCGCGGTGTTCGTCAGCGTGCTGTTTGGTCCCTGCTGGGCGACCATTTACGCCGGTACCCTGGCGACGGTCGATAATAAATATACCGAAGTGGCGGGGGCGTTTATCGTGATGGCGATTGTCGGTGCAGCATTTGTGCCCGCGCTGCAGGGGCTGGTCTCTGACTCGGTTGGCTCAATGCAGCTGGCGTTTGGCGTCTCGCTGCTCTGCTTCGCCTGGGTCGGTTTTTACTTCTATGGCGAACTGCGCCACAAGAAACAGACCGTGTCCGGCGGTCGTCTGGTGGAGGATGCATCATGAAAACCCGTTTACCGTTGCGCCGTGAGCAGTTTCATTTTACCCCTGAGGTTCTGCTGCAGAGCGATGACTTCCGGGTGGAACTGTTCCGTTATCCGGCGGGGATTGAAGCGGTGCGGATCCATAACCGGCGCGGGTCGGTGACGGTGCTGCCGTTCTTTGGTCAGATGATCTGGGATGTGCAGTTTGAAGGGCATACGCTGACCATGGGCAACAGCTTTAAGCAGCCGCTGCCCGGCAATTCGATCATCGACACCTATGGTTGTTTCGCTTTCCACTCCGGACTGCTGGCTAACGGCTGTCCGTCGCCCGAGGACGATCATCCGCTGCATGGCGAAATGCCCTGCGCTCGGATTGACAGTGCGTGGCTGGTGCTGGACGCGGATATGCTGTCGCTGGAGGGCGAGTGTGAATATGTCAAAGGCTTCGGCCATCACTATCTGGCCGCACCGGCGGTACGCCTGCACGCCGATCGGCCGCGGCTGCAGATTGAGATGACGGTCACCAATCTGGCCGGTGCGCCGATGCCGTTGCAGTATATGTGTCATCTCAACAGCAGCTGGATTGCGCAGGGGCGTTTCCGGCAGTCGATCCCGGATCGGGCATTCCGGCTGCGCACCTCAATACCGGCACATTTACGGCCGACGCCCGCCTGGCGCGACTACACCGCACGGCTGGCGCAGGATCCGCAGGCGTTGCAGCAGCTCGATCAGCCACAGTTATGCGATCCGGAGATCGTCTTTTTCGCCGACGATCTGCCGCAGTATGGCGATGAGGTGCAGTTTGAGCTGCACGCGCCGGCGGGATACGCCATGATGACGCGCTTCTCTACCGCTCAGTTTCCTCACGCCACCCGCTGGCTGCTGCACAATGCCGACCAACAGGTCGCGGCCTATATCCTGCCGGCCACCTGTCGGCCGGAAGGGTTTCTGGCGGCGCAACAGGCAGGCAGCTTAATCACCCTCGCCAGCGGCGAACAACGCCACTTTTCCGTCGAGACCGGATTGCTGTAAACCCGATGCGCGGCCTAAATCGCCACCAGGCCGCGCACGCCATCGGCTTCCATGCTGTCGCCGCGGCCACGCTGCACGATTTCACCGCGCGACATCACCAGATAGCTGTCCGCCAGTTCAGCCGCAAAGTCATAAAACTGCTCGACCAGCAGGATCGCCATATCCCCGCGCTGCGCCAGCTGACGGATCACCGCGCCGATCTCTTTGATCACCGACGGCTGGATCCCTTCGGTTGGCTCATCCAGGATCAACAGCTGCGGCCGACAGGCCAGCGCCCGGCCGATCGCCAGCTGCTGTTGCTGGCCGCCGGACAGATCGCCGCCGCGCCGCGACTTCATGGCAAACAACACCGGAAACAGCTGGTAGATCTCATCCGGCACCTGGCGAGCCTGCGATGCCGGAAAGCGGGACAAACCGAGCAGCAGATTCTCTTCCACCGTCAGCCGCGGAAAAATCTCCCGACCCTGTGGCACGTAAGCAATGCCGGACTGCACCCGCTGGTGCGGTTTACGGCCGTTAAGCTTCTGCTGCTGCCAGCGGATCTCACCCGATTTAGCCGGGATTAACCCCATCAGACATTTCAGCAGCGTGGTTTTGCCCACGCCGTTGCGGCCCAGCAGGCAGGTGATCTCGCCCACTTTTACCTCAAACGACAGGCCACGCAAAATATGACTGCCGCCATAATATTGATTCAGTTCAGTAACCTGTAACATCTTATCGCCCCAGATAAACGTCGATAACCTGCTCATTGGCCTGCACATCACGCAATGATCCTTCGGCCAGTACCTGACCCTGATGCAGCACCGTCACGTGGTCGGCAATGGTTTCGACAAAGCCCATATCGTGCTCCACCACCATCAGCGAATGCTTACCCGCCAGGTTGCGGAACAGCTCGGCGGTGTAGTCCGTTTCAGCGTCGGTCATTCCCGCCGCTGGCTCATCCAGCAGCAGCAGGTGCGGCTCCTGCACCAGCAGCATGCCAATCTCCAGAAACTGCTTCTGGCCGTGCGACAGCAGGCCCGCGCTACGCTGTCGTTCTGCGCCGAGCCGCAGCAGCTTCAGCACCTCATCGATCCGATCCTGCTGCTCGCCATTGAGGCGCGCGCGCAGACTGGCCCACACCGTTTTTTCGGCTTTCAGGGCGATCTCAAGATTCTCGAACACGGTTAACGCTTCAAACACCGTTGGTTTCTGGAACTTACGGCCGATCCCGGCACGGGCGATTTCAACCGGCGACAGGCGGGTAAGATCGCTGTCCTGATCGTAGATCACCCGCCCGGAATCGGGCCGCGTCTTACCGGTGATCACATCCATCAGCGTGGTTTTGCCCGCGCCGTTGGGGCCGATCACGCAGCGCAGTTCGCCGACGCCGATCTGTAACGAGAGATCGCTCAGGGCGCGGAAGCCGTCGAACGAGACGCTGATCTTCTCCAGTTGCAGCACCGGATCGCGCTGCGCCCGATGGCGATCCGCCGGATGAGGTTGAGTAAACAGTGCGTCAGTCATGTTTCCTCCGGCGCAGCAGGCCAATCACGCCGTGCGGCAGAAACAGCGTCACCAGGATGAACATCAGGCCGAGGAAAAACAGCCAGTATTCCGGGAAAGCGACGGTGAAAAAGCTGCGCGCGCCGTTAACAATCGCGGCACCCAGCAGTGGGCCGATCAGCGTACCGCGCCCCCCCAGCGCCACCCAGATGGCGGCTTCAATCGAGTTGGCTGGCGACATCTCGCCGGGATTAATAATCCCGACCTGCGGTACGTAAAGCGCCCCGGCCAGTCCGCACAGCATCGCCGACAGGGTCCAGACAAACAGCTTAAAGCCGCGCGGATCGTAGCCGCAGAACATCAGGCGGTTTTCGGCGTCGCGCACCGCAGTCAGCACCCGGCCAAACTTGCTGCGTGCCAGTGCGAAACCGATCGCCAGGCTCAGCAACAGCAATCCTACCGTGGCGATAAACAGGCCGATGCGGGTGCCGATCGCGCTCACTGAAAAGCCGAGCAGGGTGGTAAAGCCGGTGAAACCGTTGTTGCCACCAAAGCCGGTTTCATTACGGAAAAACAGCAGCATACCGGCGTAGGTCAGCGCCTGGGTGATGATCGAAAAGTAAACGCCTTTGATGCGGGAACGGAAGGCAAAAAAGCCAAATACCAGCGCCAGCAATCCCGGTGCCAGTACGCTGAGGCACAGCGCCCAGGCGAAGTGCTCGGTTCCGCTCCAGAACCACGGCAGCTCACGCCACGACAGAAAGGACATAAACGCCGGTAAGCCTTCACCTGCCGCCTGGCGCATCAGATACATGCCCATCGCATAACCACCGAGAGCAAAAAACAGGCCGTGACCCAGCGACAGTAATCCGGCGTAACCCCACACCAGGTCGAGGGCCACTGCCACCACCGCATAGCAGAGGATTTTGCCGAGCAGCGTCAGGGTATAGGTGGAGATCGCCAGCGGATGGCCGGCGGGCAGCAGCGCCAGAAACGGCATCACCAGCAGCGCCAGAGTGACCACCATGCCGATGCTGAGGGTCAGGCGCGGCGCTTTGCGCGCGGCGCGGAGCGTTATGGGTTGCGTCATCAGTCAGTCACCCTTCCCTTCACCGCAAACAGTCCCTGAGGACGTTTCTGGATAAACAGCACGATAATTACCAGAATCAGGATCTTGCCGAGCACCGCGCCGATCTGCGGTTCCAGCACTTTATTAACAATGCCGAGGCTGAAGGCAGCGACCACGGTGCCCGCCAGCTGGCCGACGCCGCCCAGCACCACCACCAGAAACGAGTCGATAATGTAGCCCTGTCCCAGTTCTGGCCCGACGTTGCCGAGTTGCGACAGCGCCACGCCGCCCAGTCCGGCAATACCAGACCCCAGACCAAACGCCAGCATATCGACCCGGCCGGTCGGCACGCCGCAGCAGTCGGCCATGGCGCGATTCTGCGTAACGGCGCGCACGTTCATGCCAAGACGGGTGCGATTCAGCAACAGCCAGGTGAGTGCCAGCACAAAGATCACAAACAGAATCACGGCGATGCGGTTCCACGGCAGCACCAGGTTAGGCAGCACCTGCAGTCCGCCTGACAGCCACTGCGGATTTGCCACTTCGAGGTTTTGCGCCCCGAACAGCATGCGCACCGCCTGAATCAGCATCAGGCTGATACCCCACGTCGCCAGCAGCGTTTCCAGCGGGCGACCGTAAAGATGGCGGATCACCGTGCGTTCCAGCGCCATTCCGATGGCGGCCGTCACCATAAACGCCACCGGCAGTGCCAGCAGCGGATACCAGGCCAGGTAGTGCGGCGCAAACTGCTGAAACAGGCTCTGTACCCACCAGGTGGCATAAGCACCGAGCATCAGCATTTCACCGTGCGCCATATTGATCACGCCAAGCAGACCGTAAGTGATCGCCAGTCCCAGCGCCGCCAGCAGCAAAACCGAGCCCAGCGACAGGCCGCTGAACGCCTGGCCCAGCAGATCGCCCCACATCAGGCGTTTCTGAATCTGTTGCAGGCTGTCGGCGGCGGCGGCACGCACCGTGGCGTCTGGTTCGTTCGCCGGCTGGGTTAAGCGTTGCAGGCTGGCCTGAGTATTGGGATCGCTGGATTCGCCCAGCAGCTTAACTGCCTTCAGCCGCACCATCGGCTGGGCATCTGCCAGCTGCAGGTTGGCCAGCGCCAGCGCCAGTGCGGCATGCACCCGGCTATCCTTTTCGGCGGCCAGCCGCTGCTCAATCAGCGACAGCTGATCGGCTGCGCCGTCATTTTGCAACTGTCGCGCCGCGCGCAACCGCAGTCCGGCATCGTCGCTCACCAGCTGATGCGCCGCCAGCGCGCCGTTGACCAGCACCCGCAGCCGGTTGTTCATAAACAGTTTTTTCAGGCTGCCGTTCGGCTGTGGCTGGGCATCCAGCGGCAGCAACCTGCTGCCCTGCTGGCTGAACGGCTGTTTATTCTGGTCGATGACCACGTTTTCGGCGTGCAGCGCTTCCAGCAGCGGTAACCGGCTGCTGTCTGGCGCGGCAGCCCACTGTTGCAGCAGCGTCGCCTGCTGGCTACGGCTGGCAGCGGCGAAGTCTGCCGCCGGTCCGGCACTGGCAAACAGCGGCATCAGCAGCAGCAGGCTGAAAAGGCAGCGGCAAAGGTTCATAGAGAGGACCTCGTTAAATGGATGGCGGCGGACGACCTGATTTGCCGTACGCCATCAGCGCAACGGGCAGGCGCCGGTCGGCAGAGCCGCAGACCGGCACGTCACGCGCTTACTGCGCGGCTTTCACCGGGTGGTCGGGCTTCTTATCATTACCGGCTATGTACGGGCTCCATGGCTGAGCGCGTACCGGTTGATCGGTCTGCCACACCACGTTGAACTGACCGTTCTCTTCCACTTCACCGATCATCACCGGCTTATGCAGATGGTGGTTGGTCTGATCCATGGCCAGGGTAAAGCCGTCTGGCGCTTTGAAGGTCTGACCGGCCATCGCCGCCCGTACTTTATCCACGTCGGTGGTGCCAGCTTTTTCTACCGCCTGCGCCCACATATGAATACCGACATAGGTCGCTTCCATCGGATCGTTGGTGACCACGCTGGCGGCATTCGGCAGGTTGTGGGCTTTGGCATAAGCACGGTAGTCAGCGACAAATTTAGCGTTGGTCGGGTTATCGATTGACTCAAAATAGTTCCACGCCGCTAACTGACCGACCAGCGGTTTGGTATCGATACCGCGCAGCTCTTCTTCCCCGACCGAGAAGGCCACGACCGGAATATCGGTGGCTTTAATGCCCTGATTAGCCAGCTCTTTATAGAACGGAACGTTAGAGTCGCCGTTGATGGTGGAAACCACCGCCGTTTTGCCGCCGGCAGCAAACTTTTTGATGTTTGAGACGATGGTCTGGTAATCGCTGTAACCAAACGGGGTGTAGACCTCTTCGATATCTTTATCCTGGACGCCCTTACTGTGCAGGAAGGCACGCAGGATCTTGTTGGTCGTGCGGGGATAGACATAATCGGTGCCGAGCAGGAAGAAGCGTTTAGCACTGCCGCCATCCTCGCTCATCAGGTATTCAACCGCCGGGATCGCCTGCTGGTTGGGCGCTGCGCCGGTATAGAACACGTTAGGTGACATCTCTTCGCCCTCATACTGCACCGGATAGAACAGCAGGCCATTCAGCTCCTCAAACACCGGCAGCACCGATTTGCGCGATACCGAGGTCCAGCAGCCAAACACCACCGCCGCCTTGTCCTGGGCCAGTAGCTGTCGTGCCTTCTCGGCAAACAGCGGCCAGTTAGAGGCGGGATCGACCACCACCGGCTCCAGCTTTTTCCCCAGCACGCCGCCTTTGGCGTTGATCTCATCGATGGTCATCAGCGCCACATCTTTGAGTGGCGTTTCCGAAATCGCCATGGTCCCTGACAGGGAGTGCATGATGCCGACCTTAATGGTGTCAGCCGCCTGCGCGCCCCAGGCGAGGCCGATGCTGGCAACGGTAGCGGAGAGAGCAAAAGCCTTGAGCAATGAACGTCTTTTCATCGTGTTAAAACCCCTCAATTTTGTGTTTGTTATTCAATGGGTTGAAGCCGGGCCTGCTGGAGTCGGTGCAAAGTAATTTTCCTGACTTCCGCCTTGCTGACGGCGATGTGGTCAGTCAGGATGCGTTGTGCCTCCTCGGTCTGTTGCTGAAAAATTGCCTGTAAAATCTGTTCATGCTCCTGATAGGTGGCGGTTATCCGATCGTCAGAGGTGAAGTCGAGACGGCGGATAATGCGGATTTTCTCCGTCAGTTCGGCGTGAATACGCGCCATTTCCGGATTACCCGCAGCGGCCACCAGCGTCATGTGAAACGCCTCATCGTGCTGCGATACCGTCAGGCCGGCGGTCAGTCGCTCCGCCTGGCACCAGAAGCGCGTCAGCCCGGTTAACAGGGCGCTGCACTGGGCGGCGGGCAGGGCGCACAGCCGTTTTACCGCTTCACACTCCAGCACGGTTCGCAGGTCATACAGCGCTTCGAACCAGGCGAAATCGAAGTTCCTGATCTGCCAGCCGCTGCGGAACCAGACTTCAACAAAGCCTTCGCGTTCCAGCCGGAACAGCGCCTGACGTACCGGCGTGCGGCTGACCGCCATCCGCCCGGCAATTTCACTTTCACTGAAGCGATCGCCGGGCATCAGGCGAAAGGCGAAAATCTCCTCCTTCAGCGCCTGATAAACCCGTTCCGCCAGCGCTTCCGGGCGGGCTTTCGGGGAGGGAGACTGCATCGTCATGGTGACTCCTTATTCCAGCCACAGCAGGGTTTCGCCCGGACTGACCGGACGGCCCGCCTGGCAGGCAATGCGTTTCACCTGACCACTCCGGGGAGCGACAATCGCCAGCTCCATCTTCATCGCTTCGACGATAACCAGCGTCTGACCGGCGCTGACCGTTTCACCCGGCTGCACCAAAACTTTCCAGATGTTGCCGTTCATATCGGCCTGCACCGCTAGCGCGCTGTCATCCTGCTCAGCGATCGGGGTCGGCGGGTCCAGCGTCGGCGGCGCACTCTGCTCTTCCTGCGCCCACAGCGTCACCTCCTGCTCAAACGCGGCGGCCTGACGCTGGCGGAATGCGGCGATATCATCAGCGTTGTCCGCCAGGAATTGCTGGTGGGCAGCAAAATCAAACAGCGTCTCTTCGATCCGCAGGCTGGTGCGGCCTTCGCGGAAATCTTCCCGCAGCTGCGTCAGCTCGGCTTCACTCACCGGATAGAAACGCACCTGATCGAAGAAGCGCAGCAGCCACGGCTGTTCGGCGGCAAACTGGGGATTTTTCAGGAAGGTGTTCCAGATCGGTAACGTCCGGCCGACCAGCTGATAGCCGCCGGGTGAGTCCATGCCATAGATGCACATGTACATGCCGCCGATGCCGACCGTGCCTTCGGCGGTGAAGGTGCGGGCCGGGCTGTATTTGGAACTCAGCAGACGATGGCGCGGATCGATGGGCACTGCACAGGGCGCGCCAAGATAAACGTCGCCCAGTCCTAGCACCAGATAGCTGGCGTTGAACAGGGTGTCTCTGACCTGTTCACGCTGGGTTAAGCCGTTGATGCGCTGAATAAAGTCAACGTTGTTCGGCAGCCAGGGAGCGCTGGCGCGTACCGTTTCCTGGTAGCGCGCTACCGCGCCGAGGGTGGCGCTGTCTTCAAACGCCATTGGCATCCACACCACTCGCGACGGCACTTTCAGCGTGCTGACATCGCCCAGCGTCGCCTCCAGCCCCAGCAACAGCGACATCAGGTCGGACTGGCTGATGATGCGGCTGTCGTAGCGCACCTGCAGTGAACGCACGCCGGGTGACAGCTCTTCTACGCCGGGCACCGCTCGTTCGCTCAGCGCCATCATCAGCAGGTGAACGCGCAGTCGCAGCGCCAGATCCAGCACGTTGTCGCCATATTCAATCAGCACATATTTGTCACCGGCCTGACGGTAGACCGCTTGCGGCGTGGTTGCGGTGGCGTCAATCGCCGCCAGTATGGTCGCGGAGCCGCTGGCGGTTTCGGCCAGCGACGGCACGGCAAACGTCGGCGCATGGTGCGGACGCAGGGTGGCGATCACCTGCTGCTGCGCCTTTTCTCGTGCCAGCGCGTCATCGGCACTGATCGGATGGAAACGAATGCGATCGCCTGGTTTAACCTGACCGACTTTCCACAGTTCGGCTTTGGCGATGGTCACCGGACAAACGAATCCGCCGAGGCTCGGGCCGTCGTGCGTCAGGATCACCGGAAAGTCACCGGTAAAATTGATGGCGCCAATGGCATATTCACAGTCGTGAACGTTAGAAGGGTGCAGGCCCGCCTCGCCGCCGTTGGCGCGGGTCCAGCTCGGTTTCGGACCGACTAACCGCACGCCGAGACGGTTGGAGTTGTAATGTACCTGCCAGTCGCTGGCAAAGAATTCGTCGATGGCAGCCTGGGTGAAGAAGTCTGGTGCGCCGTGCGGACCGTAGAGCACGCCGATACGCCATTCGGTGCCGTAGTGCGGAATCAATGCGGCATCAAGCGCCTGAGGGGCGCTGACCGGAGGCGGAGTGGTGCAGGCTGCCAGCGCAGGCCGGGAGATCGGCAGCATATCCGCAACCCGCAGCGTCCGTCCGGCATGGCCGCCAAACTGACCCAGCGAGAAGGTGCTGCGGCTGCCGAGATATTCCGGTACGTCGAAACCGTTGCGTACCGCGAGGTAGCCGCGGCAACCCTGCTGCGCGCGGCCCAGTGCCAGGGTTTGTCCCGCTTTCACCGTCAGCGGCTGCCAGTTGCTGACCGGTTCGCCATCCAGCGTGGCGGCGCAGTCAGCGCCGGTCAGTGCCACCGTCGCATCAGTGTGAAAGCGCAGCGTCGGGCCCTGCAAGGTAAACTCGAGGCCGGCCGCCGATTCGTCATTGCCGACAATCCGGTTCGCCAGACGGAAGGCGAAATCATCCATCGGACCAGACGGCGGAACGCCAATATCCCAGTAGCCGAGGCGGCCCGGATAATCCTGAATCGAACTGAAGGTACCCGGCTGCAGCACTTCAATCACCGGGGCGGCCGGGGTGAAACTGTCGAGAAAGCGTGTCCAGACCGTGCCGCTGTGAAAGGCCTCAGTCGCCACGATCTGGCGCAGGTAGTCGAGGTTAGTGGCGATGCCGTGCAGCTGGGTGGCATCCAGCGCCTGCTGCATTTTTGCCAGCGCCGCCTCGCGGCTGTCGGCATGTACAATCAGCTTCGCCACCATCGGATCGTAGAAGCTGGAGACTTCGCTGCCGGTTTCAATGCCGCTGTCGATGCGCACGCCAGTGGGAAAGCTGACGGCGGTTAACAGGCCTGGGCTGGGCTGGAAGTTCTTCAGCGGATCTTCCGCGTAGAGTCGCACTTCAATGGCGGCACCCTGGGGAGCCTGCTGCAGGCGCGGCCAGTCAATCTCATCGCCCGCCGCCACTTTTAGCATGCACTCGACCAGATCCAGCCCGGTCACGCATTCGGTAACCGGATGCTCAACCTGCAGACGGGTATTCACTTCGAGAAAGTAAAACGCCTGCTGGGTGACGTCGTAGATGTACTCCACGGTGCCGGCGCTGCGGTAGTTGACCAGCTGGCCCAGACGGACCGCCGAAGCCAGTAGCGCGTCACGCGTGGCCGGGGACAGGCCCGGCGCCGGGGTCTCCTCTACCACCTTTTGATTACGGCGTTGCAGCGAGCAGTCGCGCTCACCCAGCGCCACCACGGTGCCGCGGCCATCGCCGAAAATCTGCACTTCAACATGACGCGCGCGATCGATGCAGCGCTCCAAAAAGACGCCCGCGTCACTGAAAAACTGTTCGCCGAGGCGGCGCACGCTCTCCCAGGCACTGGCTAACGCGGCGGCATCGGCGCAGCGCGTCAGACCAATCCCACCGCCGCCGGCGGTACTCTTCAGCATCACCGGATAGCCGATCTGTTCGGCGGCCTGCAACGCCGTCTCCAGCGAATCCAGCAGCGGCGTGCCGGGCGTCATTGGCACACCGGCTCGCGCGGCCAGTTCACGGGCGCGGTGCTTCAGGCCGAACTCACCGATCTGCTGTGCCGTCGGGCCGACAAAAGCGATTCCCGCCTGCTCACAGGCTTCGGCGAACGGCAGGCTCTCTGACAGGAATCCGTAGCCTGGCCAGATAGCGTCAGCACCGCTCTGCTGTGCCGCTGCCAGAATTTTGTCGATGCGCAGATAGCTGTCGCTGGCTTTATCGCCGCCCAGCGCAATCGCCACATCGGCCTGCTGAACGTGCTGCGCATTACGGTCGGCATCGGAGTAGACCGCCACGCTTTTCACGCCGAGGCGCTTCAGGGTACGGATGGCGCGACAGGCAATTTCGCCGCGGTTGGCAATTAATACGGTGCTGAACATGGTTCAGAGACTCCCTTGTGTCGCCAGCCAGTTGCGCCAGCCGCCAGTTTCGGTAATTTCCAGCGCGTTGTTCAGCGCCGAGCCTTCACAGATAAAGCCTTTCACTACCCGACCGTCTGCCAGCGTCAGGCTGCCGATGCCCAGCGGTGGCGGGATTTCTGCCACGAACTCGCCAAAGCGCGCCAGCGGGATATCCCACAGCTCGACGGTGATGGCGGCACCGCGTTCATCGCGCATCAGGCCCGGTTTTTTGATCGCGCCGTCCAGCAGTGCGAACAGCCGATAGTGAGCGGCTGTTTGCGTCTCCTCTACCCACACCGCATCCCGGCTGGTTAGCTGGAAATTGAGCGGCATACCGGTGAGGTGAGCGCCGACCACCGCAACACGCACGTGATCGGAGGAGGGCGGCAGGGCGCGCGATCGGGTGGGCTGTGGCTGGCCGGTGGCACCGAGCGGCAGCGCCAGTTGCTGCTGCCAGCGCAGACCGAACTCAGCCAGTGCACGATCGTGCCAGGCGGGTGCGATCAGCGTGATGCCCGCCGGTAAATCGTCATTGCGGAACGGACCGGGCAGCGCCAGCGCGGCGAGGTCGGCCAGATTGGTGAAGTTGGTATAGGTGCCGAACTGCGAGTTGTAATGCACCGGCTCCTGAGCCATCTCCGCCAGCGTGTGGATGGTGGGGGAGGTCGGCACCACCAGCGCGTCAAACTGCGCCAGGGTCTGCTGAATTTGTCGCGTCAGCTCGGCCCGCAGGTACTCCGCCTGATAAGCCTCAACGGCGCTGTATTTCAGGCCGCTGGCGACGATGCCGTGCACCACCGGGTCCATCTCAGCCGGACGTTGCAGCATCTCGCCGACTGCGGCGGTGCGCTCGGCTACCCAGGGACCGGAATAGAGCTGCTCAGCCAGCTGGCGGAACGGAGTGAAATCAATCGGATGCAGCGTCACGCCCGCCACCAGCAGCGCTTCCAGCGCCTGATCCCAGGCCGCTTCGGCCGCCGCATCATCAAAGAATTCGGGATTGGCCGGTACGGCAAAATGTGGATGAGCGGGCAGGCTGGCCGGGGCCGTATGCGGATTGACGCGCGAATAGGCGTCACCGGCGTCGAATCCCCCGGCGAGGCTGGCGACGGTAAAAGCGTCTTCCACCGTCAGCGCGAACACCGACAGGGTGTCATTCAGCCGGCAGGCTGGCACCACGCCGCGGGCAGAGAACCAGCCTTTGGTCGGTTTCAGACCGACAATATTGTTAAACCCGGCCGGGACCCGACCCGATCCGGCGGTGTCGGTACCGAGGGAGAAGCCGACCAGCCCGCGCGCCAGTACCGAAGCTGAACCGGAGCTGGAGCCGCCACTGACGTAGTCGGCATCAAAGGTATTAGTGACCGCGCCATACGGCGAGCGGCTACCGACCAGGCCGGTCGCGAACTGGTCAAGGTTGGTTTTGCCGATCACTACCGCGCCGGCGGCTTTCAGCCTGGCGACCACCGTCGCATCATTGTCAGCGATGTAAGTGAAGGCCGGACAGGCGGCGGTGGTAGGCCAGCCAGCGACATCGGTGTTGTCCTTGACGGCGAACGGGACGCCAAACAGCGGCAGCGACGCTGGGTCGCGTTGAAACTGTGCCAGCAGCGGTTCCAGCTGCGCCATTAGCTGCGCCGGCGTGGCAAGATAGATCCAGGCATTATCCTGCGGATCCAGCGCCGCCAGATGGGACGCCAGCAGCGGAATGATCTGCTGTGGGGCCAGTTGCAGCCGTTGCTGCCAGTCGTGAAGGGTTAAGCCAAAGGTCGAAGCCATACGATGAATTCCAGCTGGTATACAAGATGGAGTTCAACAGAGCAAAGGCTGTGCCATTTTTTTAACACCCTGATTCAACGGGTTATCCGCGTTTGTCATAAGAATTTGTGATGATTATTTGCACAATGGCGGCGCAGGAGGCGGGCGATAGCGGTGCGTTTAGTCCTGCCGTGCGTAAATTTTGTGAAGAACATGGCAAGAGCCGGGTGGCCTGGTTAGCATGAAGGGAGTCTGGCAACTCGCCGACGCCCAGCAACAGAGGAGATTTACGTGGTGAAGTGGCGTAACTGGATGGTAGGGATCTGCCTGGTCGGCACGGCCAGCAGCGCATGGGCCGATTCGCTTGATCAACAACGACAGCGTTATCAACAAATTAAACAGGCCTGGGACAGTAACCAGATGGCCACGGTGGATCAACTGTTGCCAACGCTACAGGATTATCCGCTCTATCCTTATTTGCAATATCGCCTGCTGGCGCAGGATCTCGATCAGGAGACCAGCCTGGCGGTACAAAACTTTATCCGACAATATCCGACGTTGCCGCCGGCGCGATCGCTCAGCACCCGTTTTATCAACGTGCTGGCGCATCGTCAGGACTGGCAGGGCGTGCTCAACTTCAGCCCGACCGAGCCGAAACCGGTGCAGGCACGCTGTAACTGGTACTACGCCAAATGGGCCACCGGTCAGCAGCAGGCGGCCTTTGACGGTGCCAAACAGATCTGGCTGCGCGGCACGGCGCTGCCCAATGACTGCGATAAACTCTTCTCGGTATGGCAATCCTCTGGCCAGCTCTCACCGATCACCATTCTCGAACGTATCCGGCTGGCGATGAAAGCCGGTAACGACAGCCTGGTGAGCTTCCTGGCGAAAACGCTGCCGGCTGATTACCAGACCATGTCTGACGCGATCCAGGCGTTGCAGCAGGACCCGCTGACGGTCAGCACCTTTGCCAGCGCCGTCGGGCCAACAGACTTTACCCGCCAGGCGACGATCTACGCCTTCACCCGGGTCGCCCGCCAGGATATGGAGAATGCCCGCAGCCTGATCCCGATTCTGGTGCGGGCGCAAAAGATGGGGCCGGAAGATGAGCAGGCGCTGAAAGAGATTGTGGTATGGCGCATGATGGGCAGCGATCTGACATCGGAACAGGCGCGCTGGCGTGATGCGGTAGTCATGAACAGTGAATCGACCGCGCTGGTGGAGCGCCGGGTGCGGCTGGCGCTCAGCCAGCACGATCGACGCGGCCTGAATACCTGGATCGCCCGTCTGCCGCTGGAAGCCAAACAGAAAGATGAATGGCAGTACTGGCAGGCCGATCTGCTGTTTGAGAAAGATCGTAAAGAGGAAGCGGAAGAGATCCTGCGCAAGCTGATGCAGGCTCGCGGTTTCTATCCAATGGTGGCGGCGCAGCGGTTAGGCGTCGATTATCCGCTGCAGGTTGATGAAGCACCGAAGCCGGATAGCGCAACGGTGCAGGGCGCAGAACTGGCCCGGGTGCGTGAACTGATGTACTGGGGTCTGGATAACCTGGCGCGCAGCGAATGGGCCAACCTGATTGCCAGCCGTCCGCACAATCAGCAGCAGATGCTGGCGCGTTACGCTAACGAGCAGGACTGGTGGGATCTCAGCGTGCAGGCCACCATTACTGCGAAGATGTGGGACAGCCTGAAAGAGCGGTTCCCGCTGGCGTGGCAGAGCGTTTATCAGCGTAATACTCAGGATAAGCAGATTCCACCGAGCTACGCGATGGCCATTTCACGTCAGGAGAGCGCGTGGAACCCGAAAGCACGTTCACCGGTCGGAGCCAGCGGCCTGATGCAGATTATGCCCGCCACTGCGGCGCATACCGTTAAGATGTACAACATGCCGGGCTATGCGAACGCCAGTCAGCTGCTGGACCCTGAGACCAATATTCAGATCGGCACCCAGTATCTGGAGTATGTCTACCAGCAGTTTGGTCAGAACCGGATCTTCGCCTCGGCGGCTTACAATGCCGGTCCCGGCCGGGTACGTAGCTGGCAGAAAACCAGTGGCGGTAATCTCGATGCGGTGGCGTTTATTGAGACCATTCCGTTCTCAGAAACCCGCGGTTACGTGAAGAACGTGCTGGCGTATGACGCCTACTATCGTCACTTCATGGGCGAGCCTGACAAGATCCTGTCAGATGGCGAGTGGAATCGCCGTTACTAGCTGTGCTAAGCTTCCGTACTCTTTAGCGAGTACGGAAGCCTCTTCATGACCCAACCTGATTCTCCCGCCACCGAAGATAGCTGGCATCGCTTTGTTGCGCTGATGCAGCAGGCCTTTGCTGACGGCCATGCGCTGCCGCTGATGCAGCTGATGATGACGCCAGATGAGCGCGAAGCCTTTGGCACCCGTCTGCGGATTATTGAAGAGCTGATGAACGGCGAGATGAGCCAGCGCGAGCTGAAAAACGAGCTTGGCGTCGGCATCGCGACCATCACACGTGGCTCAAACAGTCTGAAAGAGGCGCCACCGGAGCTGAAACGCTGGCTGGAAGCGCGCCTGGGTCGCGGCTGATTACTGCTGATAAAGCGGATGAACAAACGGGCAGAGCGCCAGAATCAGTGCCTGATGATAGACGCTGGAGCGGCTGAGCAGACCCTGAGTAAAGGCACCAATCGCGCCGCCCTGCTGTTTAATATTCTCAATGCCGGTTAACCGTGCCATCTCTTCGCCCAGTTCGCGGCCTTCACGCAATCCAGCCAGTACCACCGGCGGTAGGGTGAAGCTGGCCGAACGCGATTCTCCCCGCTGTTTCTGATTTTCTACCACCATCCAGGCGAAGGCGCAGTCATCTTCAATGCCGGCCTCGATGGCCACCCAGAATGCCGCTTCAGGTCGGACCTGTCGCGCATTCATCACGCGCTGGCGTGCGCCGGTTCGCGTTTCAAGGTGGGTTAACGGTTGTGCTGCAACGCCACTATCGACCTCGACCCCCTCAATATGGCAGGATCCCTCGCCGAAAACGTCGTTGAATGCCTGCGCAATCGCGCGAATCTTCGCTGGGTTGGTGGTGGCTGCGACAACATGGTACATAATTGATTGAACCCTTAGGTGATTAAGAGCCTATCCCATCGGGCTATTTTATTTGGCAGTCTGAAGTTGGGCAGTGCTCACAATCCTCACGTACTCCGTGTACGCTCCGGTTGTTTCGCGCTATCCGTGTCCAGACTGGCTGCAACAATGACGCCTGATGGGGGGAGGCTCTAAGGCGATTTTTGTCGCAGTATAACGGAAACTAAGCATGCTACAGGTCTATCTTGTTCGTCACGGTGAAACGGTATGGAATGCGGAACGCCGCATTCAGGGTCAGTCCGACAGTCCGCTGACGGAAAAAGGTGAGCAACAAGCCCATCAGGTGGGAGAACGCGTCAAAAAACTGGGCATTACGCACGTCATCTCCAGCGATCTCGGGCGTACGCGTCGCACTGCTGAGATCATTGCTGATGCCTGTGGTTGCGTGGTGACGCTCGATCCCCGGCTGCGCGAACTGAACATGGGAGTGCTGGAGAAGCGCCCGCTGGATGAGTTAACCGCCGAAGAGGAACAGTGGCGCGCCACGCTGGTTAACGGCACGGAAGGGGGACGCATCCCGGAAGGTGAGTCGATGACCGAGATGGCGGAGCGGATGCATCAGGCGCTGAATGCCTGTCTCGAACTGCCTGCCGGCAGCCGGCCTCTGATTGTCAGTCACGGTATGGCGCTGGGCGTGCTGGTCAGCACCATCCTCGGCCTGCCAGCGCATGCGGAACGGCGCCTGCGGCTGCGCAACTGCTCGATCTCACGCGTCGATCATCAGCAGAGCGCCTGGCTGGCAGAAGGCTGGGTGGTGGAAACCGCCGGGGATATTTCCCATCTGGATGCGCCTGCGCTCGATGAGCTGCAACGCTAACGACGGTGAAGCGCCTCTGCCGTCGTGATGACGGCAGAATCGCTTAGTTGCCGGCGGGCTGGCGACGAATCGGAATCAGATATTCACACTGGATTTCGGATGGCGGCTCGCTGCGCTTTTTGCCACCGTGGGTGTAGAAGCGTTCAATATCCTGTCCCTGACGGCGGGTCAGCCCCAGCGTTGGCATACAGGTGCCGTACAGCAACAGGATAAACTCCTGCAGCTCGACGCGCGGCCCGGTGTAGGTGAACTGCACATAGTCGCCCGCTTCGAGGATCACGCTCTGGCCGGAGTGCAGGTTCATTGCGCTGTCGGCCGGCACCGCCGTGGTATAGAGAATTTCCTGCTCGTCATCCTTATCCTGACTGGCGCGCACCTGATGCAGGCCATACAGCACCGGCGGCACCGTGTCGGTTTCCAGCAGGAACTGCTTCCAGAAGTGGATGCGCATTTCGTCGCGGTAACTGGAAATCTGTTCCAGTGTACAGGTGTAGTTCTGGGTTTGACCCACCAGCACTGTTTCCGGCAAGGTGACAAACGTCGGTTCAGGCTGCTTCTCATCGCTGAGGCGAATCGGCGGACGAATACCGAATGAGTTCCACTCCGAAGAGCGACGATACCAGGCCGGCGTCTGATTAAACTGCTTTTTAAACGCGCGGGTGAAGGTCTGCTGCGAGTCGAAACGATACTGCAGGGCGATGTCCAGAATCGGACGGCTGGTCAGGCGAAGCGCGACCGCGGCTTTTGACAGACGCCGCGCACGAATATAAGCGCCTATCGCGTGGCCGGTGACGTCCTTGAACATCCTTTGTAAATGCCATTTAGAGTAACCGGCTTTCAGGGCAACGTTATCCAGTGAAAGGGGTTGATCCAGATGGCTCTCCAGCCAGACAAGCAAATCGCGAATGATACCGGCTTGGTCCATAAAACATCCTCATACTCTGGTGGTGCAGCTAAACGCAGTCGTCGAATAATAGCACTAAATGCTCAAAAGGCGTGGGCAGCTTTCTCGGGAAGATTGTGCTACGTCAGTGCGGGCTTAAACCCGTTTTGGTTTGGTCATTAACTCGATTGACAGTACATTACAGTCACATCTATTCCATTTGCAATGGTAACTCCATGACAATATCTCGCCTTATGATCGCCGCATTTGCCACCCTGACCTTTTCCAGCCCGCTGCTCGCCGAGGAGATCGGCTCGGTAGATACGGTATTCAAGATATTTGGCCCCGACCATAAAATTGTCGTTGAGGCTTTCGATGATCCCGATGTTAAAAATGTAACCTGTTATATCAGTCGGGCGAAAACCGGCGGCATTAAAGGCGGATTGGGTCTGGCGGAAGATACCTCGGATGCGGCAATCTCCTGTCAGCAGATCGGTCCGGTCGAGCTGAGCGACAAGATTGCGCAGGGCAAAGCGCAGGGCGACGTGGTGTTTCGCCAGCGCACCTCGCTGATCTTCAAGAAGCTGCAGGTTGTACGCTTCTTCGATAAAAAGCGCAACGCCTTAGTCTATCTGACCTACTCCGACAAAGTGGTGGAAGGCTCGCCGAAAAATGCGCTGAGCGCCGTACCAATAATGCCGTGGCACTAAGGCAAAAAAAAACGCCCGTCAGGGCGTTTTTTCTCTGCGCAGCGATTAGTCCTGCAGATCACCGCAGAAGCGATAACCTTCACCGTGAATGGTGGCAATAATCTCTGGCGTGTCCGGCGTGGATTCGAAATGCTTACGGATCCGGCGGATGGTGACGTCAACGGTGCGGTCATGCGGCTTGAGGTCGCGACCGGTCATTTTTTTCAGCAGATCCGCACGGGTCTGGATCTTGCCCGGATTCTCGCAGAAGTGCAGCATGGCGCGGAATTCACTGCGCGGCAGCTTATAGTGTTCACCGTTCGGGTTGATCAGTGAGCGGCTGTTGATATCCAGCTCCCAGCCGTTGAACTTATAGCTTTCAACCTGACGACGCTCTTCGCTTGGCAGCGCCAGATTCATGGTGCGTGACAGCAGGTTACGGGCTCGAATCGTCAGTTCACGCGGGTTAAACGGTTTAGTGATGTAGTCGTCAGCGCCAATTTCCAGACCGAGAATTTTATCGACTTCGTTATCACGGCCGGTCAGGAACATCAGGGCGACGTTAGCCTGTTCGCGCAGTTCACGGGCCAGTAACAGGCCGTTTTTACCGGGCAGGTTGATGTCCATGATCACCAGATTGACGTCATTGTCGGTCAGCACCTGATGCATTTCAGCACCATCAGTCGCCTCATACACCACATAACCTTCCGCCTCAAAAATACTTTTGAGGGTATTACGCGTGACCAGTTCGTCTTCAACGATAAGAATGTGCGGGGTCTGCATGTTTAGCTACCTAAAATTTGCCAACAAATTGAAAACAGGGCGTACATCGGTATGGCGTTCTTCATCATCGAGAGCGGCGGACCGTGCTGAACCGTTGTATGGAATACTATTTTGATAAGCCATCTATCAACGTCAACAACAGGATTAGCTCAGCCAGTCAGGATGAAAATTGCATGCCCCGTGAGAGAATAATAATGGCGCATATCCTAACTGCATTAACAGCAACCTAACAGCACCAACTACAACCGATAAGCATAAAAACAACGCTTCGTTGACTTATATCAAATGCAATTGTAGCACGTTAACACTTTTGTGAAAAACTTCTCGTAGATTGCCTGCTTAGCTCACAAAAAGCAGCTTTTTCGCTACATTTATGACGGACAAATCGCAAACTAAAACCGGCCGGCAATGATATTTTATCTTATTGAATTAAAAAAACTTTATAAACCTTTCGTCAAGAACAGATGCTTAAGGCCGAAAAGGCCACCGATCGATGATTTTAACCAGTTTTAACATCCTGTTTTCTTATTCTCAGCGGGCGGCTTAATCATTAACAGCCGTGTTAATATGGCGTTATGTCAGCAAACCAATGGAATAAACATGCTTTTCCCCCTGATTCTCGTCTCGCCTGCACGGGCTGAAAATATTGGCGCTGCGGCGCGTGCCATGAAAACCATGGGCTTTAGCCAGCTGCGGATTGTCGCCAGCGATGCCTGGCAGGAGCCGGCTGCACGCCGGGTTGCACATGGCGCCGGTGATATTCTCGATAACCTTCAGACGTTTGCGACCCTGGCCGAGGCGTTAGCTGACATCGATTTCTCCGTAGCGACCACCGCGCGCAGCCGGGCAAAGTTCCGCTACTATGCCACGCCTGAACAGGTCGAAACCCAGCTACTGGAAAAACGGCAGTGGGTAAACAGCATGGCGCTGGTGTTTGGCCGCGAAGACAGTGGGCTGACTAACGAGGAGCTGGAGCAGGTTGATCTGCTGACCGGTATCCCGATGGCAAATGACTACCCGTCGCTGAATCTGGGGCAGGCGGTGATGGTTTATTGTTACCAGCTGGCGAAGCTGAATCAGATTGCGGCACCGGTGGTAACAGCGGCAGATGGGCAGCAGCTGCAGGCGCTGCGTCAGCGTTTTCACCAGTTATTGCAATCGCTGGAGGTCAGTGACGACGAGAAAATGGCAGACTGGATCGATCAGCGTATTGGCCTGCTGGAACAGCGTGACAGCGCGATGCTGCATCGCCTGCTGCACGACATAGAAAAAAAACTTATAGATAAATCCTCGGGAAAAAGCTGATTTCACAGCAACAGATCGTAGAGAATTTTAGCAAGGCAAACGATCGCACACCATTTTGCGCTTTCACAGGCAGCTGTGCGTAGTGATGGAAATTTGAGCTTCGGACAAATTCGTTGACTTAACGTGCGCTTTGCTTTACTTCTGAAAGCCAGACGGACAGACAAAAACAGACAGAAAATAAATCTTAATGCGTAAAATCAGCCTGAACACCACAATTATTACCACCACCATTACCACAGGTAACGGTGCGGGCTGACGCATACAGGAAAAAACAGAAAAAAGCCCGCACCTAAACAGTGCGGGCTTTTTTTTCGGCTTAAATTCAGGAGAGTTTATATCATGCGAGTGCTGAAATTCGGCGGGACCTCGGTGGCGAATGCGGAACGGTTTCTTCGCGTCGCCGACATTCTGGAAAGTAATGCGCAACAAGGACAGGTTGCAACCGTGCTCTCTGCGCCAGCAAAGATTACTAACCATCTGGTGGCGATGATTGAAAAAACCATCAGCGGTCAGGATGCTTTGCCGAATATCAGCGATGCCGAACGCATCTTCAGCGAGCTGCTGACCGGTCTGGCTGCCGCCCAGCCCGGCTTTGAGTATGATCGCCTGAAAACCCGCGTTGATCTTGAATTTGCGCAACTGAAACAGGTGCTGCATGGCATCAGCCTGTTAGGCCAGTGCCCCGACAGCGTCAATGCGGCCATTATCTGCCGTGGTGAAAAACTCTCGATTGCGATCATGGAAGCGCTGCTGCAGGCGCGTGGTCACGAAGTTAGCGTAATCGATCCGGTGGAAAAACTGCTGGCGGTCGGTCACTACCTCGAATCGACCGTGGATATCGCCGAATCGACCCGCCGCATTGCCGCCAGCCAGATTCCGCCGCACAACATGATCCTGATGGCCGGCTTCACCGCAGGCAACGAACGTGGTGAACTGGTGGTACTGGGGCGCAACGGTTCAGACTATTCGGCGGCGGTACTGGCAGCCTGTCTGCGCGCCGACTGCTGCGAAATCTGGACCGATGTGGATGGCGTCTATACCTGCGATCCGCGTCAGGTACCGGATGCGCGTCTGCTGAAGTCGATGTCCTACCAGGAGGCGATGGAGCTCTCTTACTTCGGCGCCAAAGTTCTGCACCCGCGCACCATCGCGCCCATCGCCCAGTTCCAGATCCCCTGCCTGATTAAAAATACCGCCAATCCGCAGGCGCCAGGCACGCTGATCGGCGGCCACGGCGAGCTGGATGAGAATCCGGTCAAAGGCATCACCAACCTGAATAATATGGCGATGGTGAACGTCTCCGGTCCCGGCATGAAAGGGATGGTGGGCATGGCGGCCCGGGTGTTCGCTGCGATGTCACGCACCGGTATCTCAGTGGTGTTGATCACCCAATCCTCTTCCGAATACAGCATCAGCTTCAGCGTGCCGCAAAATGAGCTGGCGCGGGCGCGTCACGTGCTGGAAGAGGAGTTCTATCTTGAACTGAAAGATGGCCTGCTTGATCCGCTGGATATCATTGAAAACCTGGCGGTGATTTCGGTGGTCGGCGATGGCATGCGCACTCTGCGCGGCATCTCGGCAAAATTCTTCTCGGCGCTGGCGCGCGCCAATATCAACATCGTGGCGATTGCTCAGGGCTCTTCCGAGCGCTCAATCTCAGTGGTGGTTAACAATGACGAGGTGATCACCGGCGTACGCGTCGTACACCAGATGCTGTTCGCCACCGATCAGGTGATCGAGGTGTTTGTCGTCGGCGTCGGCGGGGTTGGCGGCGCGCTGCTGGATCAGTTACATCGTCAGCAGACGTGGCTGAAGCAGAAACATATCGATCTGCGGGTCTGCGGCATTGCCAACTCGCGCGCGCTGTTGACCCACGTGCACGGCATCGATCTCAGCAACTGGAAAGCGGCGCTGAGCGAAGCCAAAGAGCCGTTCAACCTCGGCCGTCTGACCCGTCTGGTGAAAGAGTACCATCTGCTGAATCCGGTGATTGTCGACTGTACCTCCAGCCAGGCGGTGGCCGATCAGTATGCGGATTTCCTCAGCGAGGGCTTCCACGTGGTGACGCCGAACAAAAAAGCCAATACCTCGTCGTGGAATTACTACCAGCAGATGCGCTCGGCGGCCGCGAAGTCACGGCGTAAATTCCTTTACGACACCAACGTCGGCGCGGGCTTGCCGGTGATCGAAAACCTGCAGAACCTGATGAATGCCGGTGATGAGCTGCTGCGCTTCTCCGGTATCCTTTCCGGCTCGCTGTCGTTTATCTTCGGTAAGCTGGATGAGGGCGTGTCGCTGTCGCAGGCGACAAACATGGCGCGGGAGATGGGATTCACCGAGCCCGATCCGCGTGACGATCTCTCCGGTACTGACGTGGCGCGCAAGCTGCTGATTCTGGCGCGTGAAGCGGGTCATCAGCTGGAGCTGAGCGACATTGAGATTGAGCCGTTGCTGCCGGATAACCTGACCGCCATTCAGGATGTCGAACAGTTTATGCAGCGTCTGCCCGAGCTGGATAATGCGTTTGCCGCGCGAGTGGCACAGGCACGCGATGAGGGTAAAGTGCTGCGCTACGTCGGTGTGATTGAAGAGGGCGGCGTCTGCAAAGTGAAAATCGACGCAGTCGACGGTAACGATCCGCTGTATAAAGTGAAAAACGGCGAGAATGCCCTGGCGTTTTACAGCCGCTACTATCAGCCGATTCCGCTGGTGCTGCGCGGATACGGTGCAGGAAATGATGTGACGGCAGCCGGTGTTTTTGCTGACCTGCTGCGCACGCTGTCGTGGAAGTTGGGAGTTTAATAATGGTAAAAATTTATGCACCGGCCTCAATAGGCAACGTCAGCGTCGGCTTTGATGTGCTGGGCGCGGCAGTATCGCCGGTGGATGGTTCACTGCTGGGCGACTGCGTTTCGGTCGAAGCGGCCGATCGTTTCACCCTGACCAACGCGGGCCGCTTTGTCAGCAAGCTGCCGGCCGATCCCAAAGAGAATATCGTTTATCAGTGCTGGCAGCGGTTTTGCGAGGCGGTGGGTAAAGAGATTCCGGTGGCGATGACGCTGGAGAAGAACATGCCGATCGGCTCCGGGCTGGGGTCGAGCGCCTGTTCGGTGGTTGCCGGATTGATGGCGATGAATGAATTCTGCGGCAAACCGCTCAGCGACAGCCAGCTGCTGAGCCTGATGGGTGAGCTGGAAGGGCGGATTTCCGGCAGCATCCATTATGATAATGTGGCACCGTGCTTCCTCGGCGGCATTCAGCTGATGCTGGAAGAGAATGGCATCATCAGCCAGCCGGTGCCGGGCTTTGATGACTGGCTGTGGGTGATGGCCTATCCGGGCATTAAAGTCTCTACCGCCGAAGCGCGGGCGATCCTGCCGGCGCAGTACCGCAAAGAGGACTGCATCAAGCACGGTCGCCTGCTGGCGGGCTTCATTCATGCCTGCCATACGCGTCAGCCGCAGCTGGCAGCTAAACTTATGCAGGATGTGATTGCCGAACCTTATCGCACCCGCCTGCTGCCCGGCTTTGCCGAAGCGCGACAGGCCGCGCAGGATATTGGCGCACTGGCCTGCGGTATTTCCGGCTCCGGTCCGACCCTTTTCGCCGTTTGCAATCAGATGGAAACGGCACAGCGGATGGCTGACTGGCTGAGCCAGCACTATCTGCAGAATGATGAAGGCTTCGTCCATATCTGCCGTCTTGACACGGCTGGCGCACGACAATTGGGATAACGCATGAAACTCTACAATCTTAAGGATCACAACGAGCAGGTCAGCTTCGCCCAGGCGGTGAAACAGGGTCTGGGTTCGCAGCAGGGGCTGTTTTTTCCGCTCGAGCTGCCAGAGTTTGAACTGACCGACATCGACGCGATGCTGGAGATGGATTTTGTCAGCCGCAGCAGCAAAATTCTCTCGGCTTATATTGGTGACGAAATTCCGGCCCACCAGCTGGCCGAGCGCGTCGAAGCCGCGTTTGCTTTCCCGGCACCGGTCAAAGCGGTCAGTGAAGATATCGCCTGCCTTGAGCTGTTCCACGGCCCGACGCTGGCGTTTAAAGATTTCGGTGGCCGTTTTATGGCCCAGATGCTGGCTTACGTCAGCGGCTCAGATGAGCAAATCACCATCTTAACCGCCACCTCCGGCGATACCGGCGCAGCGGTGGCGCACGCCTTTTACGGCATGAAAAATGTGCGGGTGGTGATCCTCTATCCGCAGGGCAAAATCAGTCCGCTGCAGGAAAAACTGTTCTGTACCCTGGGCGGCAACATCGAAACCATCGCCATCGACGGTGACTTTGATGCCTGTCAGTCGCTGGTGAAGCAGGCGTTTGACGATCAGCAACTGAAGCAGGCGATTGGCCTGAACTCTGCGAACTCGATCAACATCAGCCGTCTGCTGGCGCAGATCTGTTACTACTTTGAAGCGGTCGCCCAGCTGCCACAAGAGAAGCGGAATCAGCTGGTGGTGTCAGTACCGAGCGGTAACTTTGGTGATTTGACTGCCGGTCTGCTGGCGAAATCGCTGGGCCTGCCAATCAAGCGCTTTATTGCCGCCACCAACGCCAACGATACGGTGCCGCGCTTCCTGGGGAATGGTGAGTGGCAGCCTAATCTAACGGTGTCTACCTTGTCGAATGCGATGGATGTCAGCCAGCCAAACAACTGGCCGCGCGTCGAAGAGCTGTTCCGTCGTAAGACCTGGCGTTTAACCGATCTGGCCTACGGTGCCGTTTCGGATGAGACCACCCGCGCTGCGATGCGTGAGCTGGCCGAAATTGGCTATGTCTCTGAACCGCACGCTGCAATTGCCTGGCGTCTGCTGCGCGATCAGCTGCAGGAAGGGGAATATGGTCTGTTCCTCGGCACCGCGCATCCGGCGAAATTCAGAGAGAGCGTGGAAGAGATTCTGCAGCAGACGCTGACGCTGCCGCCAGAGTTAGCCGAGCGGGCAGAATTGCCGTTGCTGTCACACCCGATGCAGGCCGATTTTGCCGCGCTGCGGGCGTTTTTACTGAAATAAGCGCGAACCCGGTTCCGCCTGTGCTTGCCGTTGCTGGCCAGCACAGGCGATACGGACGCTTACTGTTCGGCGCGTTTGAAGACCAGCTCAGTCTCGCTGCTGCTGGCGGCATCAAAGCAGTAACCCTCCAGATCAAACTGCTTCAGCTGCTCCGGTCGCGTCAGGCGCTGCTGAATCACATAGCGACTCATCAATCCACGCGCTTTCTTGGCGTAGAAGCTGATCACTTTATAACTGCCGTTTTTCTGATCGAGGAAGACCGGCTTGATCACCTGTGCCTGCAGTTTCTTCGCTTTGACCGCTTTGAAGTACTCGTCTGACGCGAGGTTAATCAGCACCGCATCACCCTGTTCCGCCAGTGCCGCATTCAGCGTCTCAGTCAGTAAATCGCCCCAGAAGCTGTAGAGATCTTTGCCCGCTGGATTGGCCAGCCGGATGCCCATCTCCAGCCGATAGGGCTGCATCAGGTCGAGCGGACGCAGTACGCCATACAGACCTGACAGCATACGCAAATGCTGCTGAGCAAAGTCGAAATCCTGATCGCTGAAGGTCTCTGCCTGTAAACCGGTATACACATCGCCTTTAAACGCCAGAATCGCCTGACGGGCGTTGTCCGGGGTGAAATCAGGCTGCCAGCTATTGAAACGCTCGGCGTTGAGGTGGGCCAGTTTGTCGCTGATCCCCATTAACGAGGCGATGTTGGCGGGTGACAGATCGCGCGCAATCTCAATCAGCTGTTGTGACTTTTCTAACAGGGCCGGCTGGGTAAAGCGCGGGGTCGCCAGCGGACTTTCATAATCCAGCGTCTTGGCGGGCGAGATCACCATCAACATAGTTGCTTCCTCGGTTAACACCTGGTTTTACAGGGCATTGGCAGTGGGTATAGCCGCGCAGTGTAACAAAAAAGGCGTAAAGAATGACGAATCACACCGATTTGTTCAGGCGAGGGTAAACGGCATTCCCTGACCTTGCGCCACCGGTGCCGCGTGATATTATCGCAACAGCCTTTTTTCACCCTGACAGTTAACTAAGAGAAAAGAACATGACGGACAAACTTACTTCCCTGCGTCAGCTCACCACCGTGGTAGCCGACACCGGTGATATTGCAGCCATGAAGCTGTATCAGCCGCAAGACGCTACCACCAACCCTTCTCTGATTCTCAACGCCGCACAAATCCCTGAATACCGCAAACTGATCGATGAAGCGATCGGCTGGGCGCGTGAGCAGAGCAGCAACAAAGAAGAGCAGTTGCAGCTGGTTTCTGACAAGCTGGCAGTTAACATTGGTCTGGAAATTCTTAAGCTGATCCCGGGCCGCATCTCGACTGAAGTCGATGCCCGTCTCTCTTACGATACTGAAGGCAGCATCGCTAAAGCCCGCAGCCTGATCAAACTCTATAACGATGCCGGCATCAGCAACGACCGCATCCTGATCAAACTGGCCTCAACCTGGCAGGGTATCCGCGCGGCGGAACAGCTGGAAAAAGAGGGCATCAACTGTAACCTGACGCTGCTGTTCTCCTTCGCTCAGGCCCGTGCCTGTGCCGAAGCGGGCGTGTTCCTGATTTCACCGTTTGTTGGCCGTATCCTCGACTGGTACAAAGCCAACACCGATAAGAAAGAGTATGCGGCACACGAAGATCCAGGCGTGGTTTCCGTCTCTGAAATCTACAACTACTACAAGCAGCACGGCTATGAAACCGTGGTGATGGGCGCCAGCTTCCGTAACGTTGGCGAAATCATCGAGCTGGCTGGCTGTGACCGTCTGACCATTTCACCTGCGCTGCTGAAAGAGCTGGCAGAGAGCGAAGGCACACTGGAGCGTAAACTGAGCTACAGCGGCGAAGTGAAAGCGCGTCCGGCTAAAATGACCGAGTCTGAGTTCCTGTGGCAGCACAACCAGGACCCAATGGCGGTGGCGAAACTGGCGGAAGGTATCCGCAATTTTGCCGTTGATCAGGGCAAACTTGAGAAAATGCTGGCAGAACTGCTGTAATGATTCACCGTGACGGCACCGTCCGTCACGGTTTCCCTTTTCCGTCACTTTCGCTTTGTATTATCCTTTCTGCTCTTCCCTTTTTTCTGCCGCACTGCGGTACATCACAGCGAACATAATCATGAACACACTACGCATAGGCCTGATCTCGGTGTCCGATCGCGCCGCCAACGGCATTTATCAGGATCAGGGTATTCCGGCGCTGGAAAGCTGGCTGAGCAGCGCCATCAGCACGCCATTTGAGATTGAGTCACGGCTGGTGCCGGATGAGCAACCGATGATTGAGCAGGCCATTTGTGAACTGGTTGATGAGCGTTTCTGCCATCTGGTGCTGACCACCGGTGGTACCGGACCGGCACGACGTGACGTCACACCCGACGCCACCTTAGCCGTCGCCGACCGTGAAATGCCCGGTTTTGGTGAGCAGATGCGCCAGATCAGCCTGCAGTTTGTGCCAACCGCCATTCTGTCGCGTCAGGTCGGCGTGATCCGTAAGCAGTCGTTGATCCTCAACCTGCCCGGCCAGCCAAAGTCGATTAAAGAGACGCTGGAAGGATTGAAGGACCAGCAGGGCAAGGTGAAGGTGCACGGTATCTTCGCGTCCGTACCTTATTGTTTACAGTTGCTGGAAGGGCCGTACGTCGAAACGCACGCCGAAGTGGTAGCAGCTTTTCGGCCTAAAAGCGCGATACGTGAGATAAATAACTAAATATTCCGCATTTCAGGCATAAGCTACAGCCTGACTGGTGTGGCAAAAGATTGACGGTATAGTAAGCCCAGCTTTACAACCTTTTTCTTTTGCCTGTGGAATATTATGAATCCGACACCTGCTCAGCGCCTGACTGGCAAAGATTACAAAACGCTGGCGCTGGCCGCTCTGGGCGGCGCGCTGGAATTTTACGACTTCATTATTTTTGTCTTCTTCGCCACGGTGATTGGCGAACTGTTTTTCCCCGCCGACATGCCGGAATGGCTGCGTCAACTGCAAACCTTTGGCATCTTTGCGGCAGGTTATCTGGCGCGTCCGCTGGGCGGCATCATCATGGCGCACTTTGGCGATAAGGTCGGGCGTAAAAAGATGTTCAGTCTGAGCATCTTGCTGATGGCGTTACCGACACTGATGATGGGCGCGCTACCGACTTATCAGACTATCGGTATCGCCGCACCGTTGCTGATGCTGCTGATGCGCATGTTGCAGGGAGCGGCGATTGGTGGCGAAGTGCCGGGCGCCTGGGTATTTGTCGCTGAGCATGTGCCCTATAAACGCATCGGCATCGCCTGCGGCACGCTGACGGCCGGGCTGACCGTCGGTATTCTGCTGGGTTCGGTGGTGGCGACGCTGATCAATACCTCACTGTCACCGCAGGCGATTCATGATGGCGGCTGGCGTATCCCGTTCTTCCTCGGCGGCCTGTTTGGACTGGCTGCGATGTACCTGCGTCGCTGGCTGCATGAAACGCCGGTGTTTACTGAGATGCAGCAGCGCAAAGCGCTGGCCGAAACCCTGCCGCTGAAAACCGTGCTGGCGAATCATAAGAAATCGATTGTGATCTCAATGCTGCTGACCTGGCTGCTCTCCGCCTGCATTGTGGTGGTGATCCTGATGTCACCGGTCTGGCTGCAGAAGCAGCAAGGGATGGCGCCTGCGCTGACCCTGCAGGCCAACAGCATCGCCACTATTATGCTCTGCTTCGGCTGTATTATTGCCGGTATGGCGGCTGACCGTTTTGGTGCCAGCCGTACGCTGTGTGCCGGTAGTGTGCTGCTGGCACTCTGCAGCTGGCAGTTTTATCACCTGACCGCACTCTATCCGCAGCAGCTGTTCCTGCTGTATGGGCTGGTCGGGCTGAGCGTCGGCGTGGTCGGCGTGGTGCCGTTCGTGATGGTGCGGGCCTTTCCGCCGGAAGTGCGCTTCACCGGACTCTCTTTTTCCTACAATCTTTCCTATGCGATCTTTGGCGGCCTGACGCCGATCTGTGTGTCGTTGCTGATGAATGTTTCAGTGATGGCACCGTGCTGGTATGTGATGGCGCTGGCGCTGGCAGGACTGGTTACCGGGATTTGGCTGCGGCGTGATATCAGCCATGCGCCTGGCCTGCCTGAGGCGGTGAAACAGGCGTAGTAGCGACACGCGGAGCCTGGCTTCGCGTGTTAACGCAATCAGACCGGCTTTGCGCCAATCGGCAGAATGGTACGGTCGAAGGTTTCGTTCAGCACTTCACCCATGGCCAGATAACAGGCGCTGGCACCACAGACGATACCCACCCAGCCGGCATACGGCACCAGAGCCGGCAGATCGGCGAGATGCGCTACCGCCAGCAGGGCAAACAGCAGCGTGAGCGAGGCAAACACAAACTGCAGCATCCGCGCACCCTTCAGCGTCCCGACGAACATAAAGAGCGTGAAGATGCCCCACAGGGCCAGCCAGGCTCCCAGAAAGTGTGGGTCAGTGGCTTTTGTCAGGCCCATTTGCGGCAGCAACAGTATCGCCACAAAGCTCAGCCAGAACATGCCGTAAGAGGTAAACGCGGTCAGCCCAAAGGTATTGTTCTTTTTGTATTCCAGCAGTCCGGCCAGCACCTGCGCAATACCGCCATAAAAAATGCCGGTGGCCAGAATCGCCACGTCCATGGCGAACAGGCCCGAGTTGTGCAGATTTAACAGGATGGTTGTCATGCCAAATCCCATTAATCCCAGCGGGGCAGGGTTAGCCAGTGTTGAATTTGCCATAGTTCCTCGGCGGTAAAATGATCATTGATGATAAAAAAGGTCTCAGCCTCGATCCGCGAGGTGAGCAGAGCGCCGCATCATATTCAGTGTCCTGTCCACGGTCTTTGATCCCAACAGGGCCAATATTGAAAAATTTTTTTTGGTTTAACCCTTGATGCGCATCGAAGCGGCCCCATTTACTTGTCATCGAGCGTTGTGAACGTTGGAAAAAAAGCATGTGCTGGCAGGTTGAATGCAAACAACTCGCCCACATAAAAGGTTCACAACCCAAATTGGCAACGAATTTAAGTGGGAGATGTTTAGATGGGTAAGATTATTGGTATTGACCTGGGTACAACCAACTCTTGTGTTGCGATCATGGATGGCACTAAAGCACGCGTGCTGGAGAATGCCGAGGGCGATCGCACCACGCCTTCAATTATTGCTTACACGCAGGACGGCGAAACTCTGGTCGGTCAACCGGCTAAACGTCAGGCAGTGACCAACCCGCAGAACACCCTGTTCGCGATTAAGCGTCTGATCGGTCGTCGCTTCCAGGACGAAGAAGTACAGCGTGACATTAAAATCATGCCGTACAAAATCACCAATGCAGACAACGGTGACGCCTGGCTGGAAGTGAAAGGTCAGAAAATGGCACCGCCGCAGATCTCTGCTGAAGTGCTGAAAAAAATGAAGAAAACCGCCGAAGATTACCTCGGTGAGCCAGTAACTGAAGCCGTTATTACCGTTCCGGCCTACTTTAACGATGCGCAGCGTCAGGCGACCAAAGATGCCGGCCGTATCGCGGGTCTGGAAGTTAAGCGTATTATCAACGAACCAACGGCAGCAGCGCTGGCGTATGGTCTGGATAAAGGCCAGGGCAACCGCACCATCGCAGTTTACGACTTGGGTGGCGGTACCTTCGATATCTCAATCATTGAGATCGACGAAGTTGACGGCGAGAAAACCTTCGAAGTACTGGCAACCAACGGTGATACTCACCTCGGTGGTGAAGACTTCGATAGCCGCCTGATCAACTACCTGGTGGCTGAATTTAAGAAAGATCAGGGCATCGATCTGCACAACGATCCGCTGGCGATGCAGCGTCTGAAAGAAGCGGCAGAAAAAGCGAAAATCGAGCTCTCTTCTGCTCAGCAGACCGACGTGAACCTGCCGTACATCACGGCTGATGCGACCGGTCCTAAACACCTGAACATCAAAGTGACGCGTGCGAAGCTGGAATCACTGGTCGAAGATCTGGTTGCCCGTTCTATCGCGCCGCTGAAAGTTGCGCTGCAGGATGCCGGTCTGTCCGTTTCTGACATCAACGACGTTATCCTGGTCGGTGGTCAGACTCGTATGCCACTGGTTCAGGCCAAAGTGACTGAGTTCTTTGGTAAAGAGCCACGTAAAGACGTGAACCCGGATGAAGCGGTTGCAGTGGGTGCAGCGGTTCAGGGTGGTGTACTGGGCGGCGACGTGAAAGATGTGCTGCTGCTGGACGTTACCCCACTGTCACTGGGTATCGAAACCATGGGTGGCGTGATGACGTCGCTGATCAGCAAGAACACCACGATCCCGACCAAGCACAGCCAGGTGTTCTCAACTGCTGAAGATAACCAGTCAGCCGTGACCATTCACGTGCTGCAGGGTGAGCGTAAGCGCGCCAATGACAACAAGTCACTGGGCCAGTTCAACCTCGACGGTATCCAGGCTGCACCGCGCGGTATGCCGCAGATCGAAGTGACCTTCGACATCGATGCGGACGGTATCCTGCACGTGTCAGCGAAAGATAAGAACAGCGGTAAAGAGCAGAAAATCACCATTAAAGCCTCTTCTGGTCTGAACGATGAAGAGATCGAAAAAATGGTGCGCGACGCGGAAGCGAACGCCGAATCTGACCGTAAGTTCGAAGAGCTGGTACAGACGCGTAACCAGGGTGACCAGATTGCCCACAGCACGCGTAAGCAGCTGGATGAAGCGGGCGACAAACTGACCGCTGACGATAAAGCACCTATCGAAGCTGCGCTGGCTGCACTGGAAACCGCGCTGAAAGGCGAAGATAAAGCGGAAATCGACGCCAAAATGCAGGCGCTGATGGAAGTGTCCGGCAAACTGATGGAAGCAGCACAGCAGTCTCAGGCGGGTGCGGCGGATGCCGGCGATGCGTCAGCGAAGAAAGATGACGACGTTGTCGACGCTGAATTCGAAGAAGTGAAAGACAACAAGAAATAATTGCCCCTGACCGGGCGCGACGGTTGGCCTGACAGCCGTTGAAACCAGCACGGGCGTAGGAGTTCTCTCCACGCCCGTGCGATCATGTTAAGGGCTAAATAAATATGGCGAAGAGTGATTACTACGAGATTTTAGGCGTCGCCAAATCCGCAGACGAGCGTGAAATCAAAAAGGCTTACAAACGCCTGGCAATGAAGTTTCACCCGGACCGTAATCCCGGTGACAAAGAGGCCGAAGCCAAATTCAAAGAGGTTAAGGAAGCCTACGAAATCCTGACCGACGCGCAGAAGCGGGCGGCTTACGATCAATATGGCCACGCAGCCTTTGAACAGGGCGGCATGGGCGGCGGTGGATTCGGCGGCGGCGGCTTTGGTGGCGGCGGCGCAGATTTCAGCGATATCTTTGGCGACGTTTTCGGTGACATCTTTGGTGGTGGCCGCCGTCAGCGCGCAGCCCGTGGCGCCGATTTACGCTACAACATGGAGCTGTCGCTGGAAGAAGCGGTACGCGGCGTGACCAAAGAGATCCGCATTCCAACGCTGGAAGAGTGTGACGTCTGCCACGGCAGCGGCGCGAAAGCGGGCACGCAGCCTCAGACCTGTTCGACCTGTCACGGTGCCGGCCAGGTGCAGATGCGCCAGGGCTTCTTCACCGTACAGCAAGCCTGTCCGACCTGCCACGGTCGTGGCTCGGTGATTAAAGATCCGTGCAATGCCTGTCATGGTCATGGCCGGGTAGAGAAGTCGAAAACGCTGTCAGTGAAAATCCCGGCCGGGGTCGACACCGGTGACCGCATTCGGCTGAGCGGTGAAGGTGAAGCGGGTGAGCAGGGCGCACCAGCCGGCGATCTCTACGTTCAGGTATCGGTGAAGAAACACCCGATTTTCGAACGTGAAGAGAACAACCTCTACTGTGAAGTGCCGATCAACTTTGCGATGGCAGCACTGGGCGGTGAGATTGAAGTGCCAACGCTGGATGGTCGCGTGAAGCTCAAAGTGCCGTCTGAAACCCAGACCGGCAAACTGTTCCGCATGCGTGGACGCGGCGTGAAGTCGGTACGCGGCGGCGCGGTCGGCGATCTGCTGTGCCGGGTAGTGGTGGAAACGCCTGTCAGCCTCAATGAGAAACAGAAAGCGCTGTTGCGTGAACTGGAAGAGAGCTTTGGTGGCCCGAGCGGTGAACACAACAGCCCGCGCTCCAAAAGCTTCTTCGACGGCGTGAAAAAATTCTTTGATGACTTAACCCGTTAAGCGCATCACCCTCTGAAGCCAGCGCATTGTCGCTGGCTTTTTTTTGCCTGTTACCATAACTCGTCTTTTCCGAGTGATATACGCTAAATAATCTGTTTTTTTCGAGCTATCATTATCGGTATTCTTAGAGCCTTGATTGATCTCTGGAGAAGGACCCTGCGTGTGAATATCAGACTAAAAAAAATCCTGCATAGTGATGCCACCGGTGGCGTGGTATTAATCCTGGCCGCCGCGCTGGCGATGATCCTCGCCAATAACGACGCAACGCAGCAGGGCTATCGCGATCTGCTGGCGATTCCGGTGCAGTTCCGTTTCGGCGATCTCGATATCAACAAAAACCTGCTGCTGTGGATCAATGACGCGCTGATGGCGCTGTTTTTCCTGATGGTCGGGCTGGAGGTTAAGCGTGAACTGGTGATGGGCGCGCTGGCGAAACGTGAGCAGGCCATCTTTCCGCTGATCGCCGCGCTGGGTGGCATGGTGGCCCCGGCAATACTGTTCCTGCTGTTTAACGGCGCTGACGTTGAGACGCGCAGCGGCTGGGCGATCCCGACCGCCACCGACATTGCATTTGCGCTGGGTATTCTGGCGCTGCTAGGCAGCCGGGTGCCACCGGCTTTGAAGATCTTCCTGATGGCGCTGGCGATCATTGATGACCTCGGGGCGATTGTGATTATCGCGCTGTTCTATACCCACGATCTGTCGGTCGCGTCACTGGGCGTCGCTGCCGCCGCGATTGGGGTGCTGGCGCTGATGAACCTGCTTAACGTGCGCAATACCGGCCTCTATCTGCTGGTGGGCATGGTGCTGTGGACCGCGGTGCTTAAGTCAGGCGTACACGCCACGCTGGCCGGTGTGGTGGTGGGTTTCCTGATCCCGCTGGCGAAGAAAGAGGGGCATTCACCGGCAATCCACCTTGAGCATGCGCTGCATCCGTGGGTGCGCTGGCTGATCCTGCCGCTGTTTGCCTTCGCTAATGCCGGCGTCTCGCTGGACGGCGTCTCCTTCGACAGCCTGTTCTCGCTGCTGCCGCTCGGCATCATTGCTGGTCTGCTGATTGGTAAGCCGCTGGGTATCACGCTGTTCTGCTGGCTGGCGGTAAAAATGGGCCTCGCCCGGCTGCCTGAAAATACTCACATTAAGGATATCGCAGCGGTTGGGGTGTTATGTGGCATCGGTTTTACCATGTCGATCTTCATCGGCTCGCTGGCTTATGGCGACACTAATGCTGAACTGATTACCCTGGCGAAGCTGGGCATTCTGATCGGATCGATTCTCTCGGCGGTGCTGGGCTACCTGATTCTGTGGCGGCGTCTGGCACAGCGTGCCGGCTGAGCAGCTGGGAGTGAGGAATAATGTCGCACATTAACTACAATCATCTCTACTACTTCTGGCACGCCTGCCGGACCGGATCGATTGTCGGTGCCGCTGAGGCGCTCTCCCTGACGCCGCAAACCATCACCGGACAGATTAAGGCGCTCGAGGAGCGCCTGCAGGGCAAGCTGTTCCGCCGGCAGGGGCGCGGGCTGGTGCCGACCGAGCTGGGACAGCTGGTGTTCCGCTATGCGGACCGGATGTTCATGCTCGGCCAGGAGATGCTGGATATCGTTAACTACCGCAAAGAGTCGCATCTGCTGTTTGACGTCGGCGTGGCGGACGCGCTGTCTAAACAACTGGTGAGCAAGGTGCTGGAGACGGCGGTGGTGGCGGATGAGAAGATTCATCTGCGCTGCTTTGAGTCGACCCATGAAATGCTGCTGGAGCAGCTCAGCCAGCACAAGCTGGATATGATTATCTCTGACTGCCCGATCGATTCGACCCAGCAGGAGGGGCTGTTTTCGGTCAAGCTGGGCGAGTGTCCGGTCAGCTTCTGGTCAACGCTGCCGCTGCCCGAGCGGCCTTTTCCGGCCTGTCTGGAGACGCGCCGGCTGTTGATTCCGGGACGCCGTTCGATGCTGGGACGTAAGATTCTTAACTGGATCAGCAGTCAGGGATTGCAGGTCGACATCCTGGGCGAATTTGATGATGCGGCGTTAATGAAAGCGTTCGGGGCCGGGCAGAATGCCATTTTTGTCGCTCCGGTGCTGGACCGGCAGGATATCTGGCAGCGTGAGGTGATCGAAGAGGTCGGGCGGCTGGATACGGTATTAGAGGAGTATCACATCATCTTTGCTGAGCGAATGATTCAGCATCCGGCGGTACAGCGCATCTGTCATGCAGACTTCAGCACGCTGTTTCCACGCCCTGTTACAGACGAAAAAAAACCGGCGTAAAAGCCGGTTCTTTCAACAAAGCGATGAACAAGCGGCGATTAAGCCAGTTTGTTGATCTGTGCAGTCAGGTTTGCTTTATAACGTGCAGCTTTGTTTTTGTGGATCAGACCTTTAGCAGCCTGACGGTCCACGATTGGTTGCATTTCATTGAATGCGTTCTGCGCAGCAGCTTTGTCGCCTGAAGCGATCGCCGCGTATACTTTCTTAACGAAGGTACGCATCATAGAGCGGCGGCTAGCGTTATGCTTACGGCGTTTCTCAGATGTTACGGCGCGTTTCTTAGCTGATTTGATATTAGCCAAGGTCCAACTCCCAAATGTGTTCTATAGAGACAAATCAAAGGCCGAGGACTATGCCCTTCCAACCTGATTTTGTCAATGGATTTGTGCAAATAAGCGTCGCTCTATGAGCAGCACTCGGTTACGTATTTGATGGCGCAAGATTCTACCAGCTTCCCCTCGCTGAATACAGTATTTCGCGACAAAATTCTTATCCGCGGCCTCCGCGCCAGTAAATGCGCACCGTTAAGCATGAAAGGCGTGCTGACGGGTTAACCTTAGCCGGTTTCAAGGGTATAATCCGCCGATTTCCACCGGTTTGAGTCAGCCATGAAGTTTATCCGCGGTATTCATAATCTTAACGAGCAGCATCGCGGCTGCGTTCTGACCATTGGTAATTTCGATGGCGTGCACCGCGGTCATCAGGCGCTGATGTCCCGCCTGTGTGAAGAGGGACGGAAGCGTAATTTACCGGTGGTGGTGATGGTTTTTGAACCGCAACCGCTGGAACTGTTTGCTGGCGACAAAGCCCCGGCGCGTCTGACGCGTCTGCGTGAAAAACTGCGCTATCTGGCTGAAGCCGGTGTCGATAAAGTGCTGTGCGTTCGCTTTGATCGCCGTTTTGCGGCGCTGTCGGCGCAGAGTTTTATCAGCGAATTATTAGTTGAAAAACTCGACGTGAAATACCTCGCGGTGGGCGATGACTTCCGCTTCGGCGCTGGTCGCCAGGGCGATTTCCTGTTATTACAGAAAGCCGGTGCCGAGTATGGCTTTGATGTCGTCAGCACTGAAACCTTCTGTGACGGCGGCAAGCGCATCAGCAGCACCGCCGTGCGTCAGGCACTGGCCGCAGATGACTTAGCGCTGGCGCAATCGCTGTTAGGCCACCCTTTTAGTATTTCAGGTCGTGTGGTGCACGGTGATGCACTGGGACGCACGCTGGGTTTTCCGACCGCTAACCTTCCTCTGCGCCGCAGCGTTTCGCCGGTGAAAGGCGTTTATGCGGTTGAGGTTCATGGCCTGACGCCTGAGCCGATCCCCGGCGTGGCCAACATTGGCACCCGTCCGACCGTAAAAGGTTTACGCCAGCAGCTTGAAGTTCACCTGCTTGACATCAATATGAATCTATATGGCCGGCACATTGACGTGGTGCTGAAGCAGAAATTACGAAACGAGCAGCGCTTTGCCTCACTGGAGGCGTTGAAAGAACAAATTGCGAAAGATGTGGTAACGGCCCGGCAGTTCTTCGGGCGTTAACCTGAGCGAAAAACGGAATCGAGAATCTGATGAGTGACTATAAATCTACCCTGAATTTGCCGGAAACGGGATTCCCGATGCGTGGCGATCTGGCCAAACGCGAACCGGGAATGTTGCAACGCTGGAATGCTGACAACCTGTACGGCATTATCCGCGAAGCCAAAAAAGGGAAAAAAACCTTTATCCTGCATGATGGCCCTCCGTATGCGAACGGCAGCATTCATATTGGTCACTCCGTTAACAAGATTCTGAAAGACATTATCGTCAAGTCGAAAGGCATGGCGGGCTATGACTCGCCGTACGTACCGGGCTGGGACTGCCACGGTCTGCCTATCGAACACAAAGTTGAGCAGATGATCGGCAAGCCAGGCGAGAAGGTCAGCGCTGCCGAGTTCCGCGCAGCGTGTCGTAAATATGCCGCCGAACAGGTTGAAGGCCAGAAAGCGGACTTTATCCGTCTGGGCGTGCTGGGCGACTGGGATCGTCCTTACCTGACGATGGACTTTGCGACCGAAGCCAACATCATTCGCGCGCTGGGTAAAATCATCGACAACGGCCACCTGCACAAAGGCGCCAAGCCGGTGCACTGGTGCCTTGATTGCCGTTCTGCGCTGGCAGAAGCGGAAGTAGAGTACTACGACAAGACTTCCCCTTCGATTGACGTGATGTTCAACGCTATTGATGCCGATGTGGTATGTCAGGCCTTTGGCGCTGCGCAGGTTGAGGGTCCGATTTCACTGGTGATCTGGACCACCACGCCGTGGACGCTGCCGGCTAACCGCGCCATCTCGTTAAACGCGGAATTTGACTATCAGTTGCTGCAGATCGACGGTCGTGCGCTGATCCTGGCGAAAGATCTGGTCGAAAGCGTGATGAAGCGCGCGGGCGTCAGCGAATGGCGTGTGCTGGGCGAATGCAAAGGCGCGGCGCTGGAGCTGCAGAAATTCCAGCATCCGTTCCTGGCGATTCAGTCGCTGGTGGTGTTGGGCGATCACGTGACGCTGGAAGCCGGTACCGGTGCGGTACACACGGCGCCTGGCCACGGCCCGGATGACTATGTCATCGGCCAGAAATATGGCATCGAAACCGCCAATCCGGTCGGCCCGGATGGCAGCTATCTGCCAGGCACCTATCCGACGCTGGATGGGGTCAACGTATTTAAAGCCAACGACATGATCGTTGAGCTGCTGAAAGAGAAAGGCGCGCTGCTGCACGTTGAGAAACTGCTGCACAGCTATCCGCACTGCTGGCGTCACAAAACGCCCATTATCTTCCGTGCCACGCCGCAATGGTTCATCAGCATGGATCAGAAAGGCCTGCGTGCGCAGTCGCTGCAGGAGATCAAAGGCGTGCAGTGGATCCCGGACTGGGGCCAGGCGCGTATTGAATCAATGGTGGCTAACCGTCCTGACTGGTGCATCTCGCGTCAGCGTACCTGGGGCGTGCCGATGGCGCTGTTCGTCCATAAAGAGACAGAGCAGCTGCATCCGGACACCCTGTCGCTGATGGAGAAAGTGGCGCAGCGCGTTGAGCAGGATGGCATTCAGGCGTGGTGGGATCTCGATCCGCGTGACCTGATGGGCGACGATGCCGATCACTACGTTAAGGTGCCTGACACCCTGGACGTCTGGTTTGACTCCGGTTCAACCAGCTATTCGGTGGTCGATGCGCGTCCTGAATTTGGCGGTCACACCCCGGATATGTATCTGGAAGGCTCGGATCAGCATCGCGGCTGGTTTATGTCTTCACTGATGATCTCGACGGCGATGAAAGGCAAAGCGCCTTATCGTCAGGTACTGACGCACGGTTTCACCGTGGATGGTCAGGGCCGTAAGATGTCGAAATCGATCGGCAACACCGTGTCGCCGCAGGATGTGATGAACAAACTGGGCGCTGATATTCTGCGTCTGTGGGTCGCCTCTACCGATTACTCTGGCGAAATGGCGGTTTCGGATGAGATCCTGAAACGCTCTGCCGATGCCTATCGTCGTATCCGCAACACCGCACGTTTCCTGCTGGCTAACCTCAGCGGTTTCAATCCGGCCACCGATCTGGTGCAGCCGGAAGAGATGGTGGTCGTGGATCGCTGGGCAGTGGGCCGCGCACAGGCGGCGCAGGCCGATATCACCGCCTCCTACGAAAACTACGACTTCCATGAAGTGATTCAGCGTCTGATGCAGTTTTGTTCGGTGGAGATGGGCAGCTTCTATCTCGACATCATCAAAGACCGTCAGTACACCGCCAAAGGCGACAGCCTGGCGCGTCGCAGCTGTCAGACCGCGCTGTGGCACATCGTTGAAGCGCTGGTGCGCTGGATGGCACCGATCATGTCGTTTACTGCGGATGAGATCTGGGGCTACCTGCCAGGCGAACGCGCTCAGTACGTCTTCACCGAAGAGTGGTACCAGGGCCTGTTTGGCCTGGCGGACAATGAAGCGCTGAACGACGCCTACTGGGCTGAGCTGCTGCAAGTACGCGGTGAAGTGAACAAGGTGATTGAGCAGGCGCGTGCCGACAAACGCATCGGTGGTGCACTGGAAGCAACGGTGACACTGTATGCCGAGCCGGAGCTGGCAGCTAAACTGCAGGCGCTGGGCAATGAGCTACGCTTTGTGCTGCTGACCTCAGGTGCGCAGGTGGCGGATTACGCCCTGGTGAACGACGAAGCGCAGCAGAGCGAATTGCTGAAAGGTCTGAAAATTGCCCTGCATAAAGCGGAAGGCGAGAAATGTCAGCGCTGCTGGCATTACACTACCGACGTCGGTCAGAACCCGGAGCACGCTGAGGTCTGCGGTCGTTGTTATACCAACGTAGCCGGTAACGGTGAAGAGCGTAAATTTGCCTGATGCGTAAACCTATTTTATCAACCGGATTGCGCTGGCTGTGGCTGGTGCTGGTGGTAATTGTTGTCGACTTCGCCAGTAAGCAGTGGGTGATGAACAACATGATGCTGCACGAAACGCAGCCGCTGATACCGTTCCTGAACCTGTTTTACGCCCACAACTACGGTGCGGCGTTCAGTTTCCTGGCGGACAAAGGTGGCTGGCAGCGCTGGTTCTTTGCCGGCATCGCGCTGGCAATTGTGGTCTCGCTGCTGGTGATGATGTATCGCAACCGTGCCAGTCAGAAGATCGCCAACATCGCTTATGCGTTGATCATCGGCGGGGCGATAGGCAACCTGTTCGATCGCTCTTATCACGGCTTTGTGGTCGATTTTATCGATTTCTACGTCGGTAACTGGCACTTCGCTACATTTAATATCGCTGACTGCGGCATCTGTATTGGTGCGGCGTTAGTGGTGCTGGAGGGCTTTCTCAGCCCTACCGGCAAACAGGCAAAACAGAAAGGGTAAGTGATGAGTGAGTCTGTACAGCGCGACAGCGCGGTGTTGGTGCATTTTACGCTGAAGCTGGAAGATGGCTCGACGGCGGAATCGACCCGTGCAAACGGTAAGCCGGCGCTGTTTCGTCTGGGCGATGGCAGCCTGTCGGCCGCGCTGGAACAGGCGTTGCTCGGGCTGAAAGCCGGTGAAACTAAACAGTTCACCCTGGCACCGGAAGAGGCGTTCGGTAACGTCAGTCCTGATCTGATTCAGTACTTCTCCCGGCGTGATTTTATCGATGCGGGCGAGCCAGAAGTGGGTGCCATTATGCTGTTTACCGGCATGGGCGGCAGCGAAATGCCAGGCGTGATCCGTGAAGTCTCGGGTGATTCCATCACTGTGGATTTCAACCATCCGCTGGCAGGCCATCGCATTCAGTTTGATATTGAGGTGCTGGAAATTGATCCGGCGCTGGAGGCGAACGATGCAAATCCTGTTGGCTAATCCGCGCGGTTTCTGCGCTGGCGTTGATCGGGCAATCAGTATTGTCGAGCGCGCACTGGAGATGTATGGTGCGCCGATCTATGTGCGTCATGAAGTGGTGCACAACCGCTACGTGGTCAACAGCCTGCGTGAGCGTGGTGCGATCTTTATTGAAGAGATCAGCGAAGTGCCGGATGACGCGATTCTGATTTTCTCTGCGCACGGTGTTTCTCAGGCCGTGCGCGCAGAAGCCAAAGCGCGCAATCTCACCATGCTGTTTGACGCTACCTGTCCACTGGTGACCAAAGTGCATATGGAAGTGGCCCGCGCCAGCCGTAAGGGTGTGGAAGCGATTCTGATTGGTCACGCTGGTCATCCGGAAGTAGAAGGCACCATGGGGCAGTACAACAACCCCAACGGTGGAATGTACCTGGTCGAGTCGCCGGAAGATGTGTTTAAGCTGACGGTTAAAGACGAGAGCAATCTCAGCTTCATGACCCAGACCACGCTGTCGGTGGACGATACCTCTGATATCATTGACGCGCTGCGTCAGCGTTTTCCGTCGATTATCGGGCCGCGCAAAGATGATATTTGCTACGCCACTACCAACCGCCAGGAAGCCGTACGTACTCTGGCGCGTGACGCAGACGTGGTGCTGGTGGTCGGCTCGAAGAACTCGTCCAACTCTAACCGCCTGGCGGAACTGGCACAGCGTGCCGGTAAGCTGGCGAAGCTGATTGACTCGGCAGATGATATTCAGGAAGAGTGGGTCAAGGGCGTTGAGTGCATCGGCGTCACCGCGGGTGCCTCTGCGCCGGATATTCTGGTGCAGCAGGTGATCCAGCGTTTGCGTGAGATGGGCGGCGAAGCGGCGATTGAGCTGATTGGCCGGGAAGAGAATATCGTCTTCGAAGTGCCGAAAGAGCTGCGCGTCGATGTACGTGAAGTGCAGTAACGCAGGCTAACCGGACGCGAACAATGCCAGCGGCCTTCCACCTGCTGGCTTTTTTTTTGCGCAAAGCCGCGCTCTGATGATTCCCGATCCCGGCATAATCTGCGCTGTCGGCGACTGACTAGCCAGTAAATAATCCGATTGCCACACCAGTCGCTGCCACCACCAGCAGTAAAAGCATCGCTTTTACCGGTGACAACCCGCGTTTTGCCATTAAATACCAGGTTCCGATAACCACTATAAGCGGCAACAGCTGAGGGAAAATACCATCCAGCATAGGCTGCAGCTGAATATTCACTCCATCCCGGGTAACAAATTCCATCCCGGTTCCCAGCCTGACGTAGCTGGCCGCCACTCCGCCCATAACAAACACGCCTAACAGCGACAGCGCTTCCCGCAGGCGGGTTGATTTGCTGCTCACCAGCATCTCTACCGAGGTGGAGCCCATATGGTATCCCTTGAGAAACAGGAACCACGTACCGGGAAGAATGATCCCCAGCCAGGCAATGGCGTAAAAGAGCGGGCCGAGAATACTGCCGCCGGCAGCCAGTGCCATACCGATACTGAGCAGAATCGGTATCAGCATTCCGGGGATCATTGAATCGCCAATGCCGGCAACGGGTCCCATCAGGCCGACCTTAAGCGTGTTAATGGTTTCGCCATCAATCGGTTCGCCGTTGGCGCGCTTTTCCTCCAGCCCCAGCACCATCCCGTTGACGATAGCCCCGATTTGCGGCTCGGTATTGTAAAAGGAAGCATGACGTTTCAGCATCTCTTTGCGCTGCTGGAGATCAGGATAAAGCTTTCTGGCGACCGGCAGCATACTCAGGCAGAAGCCAAATGAGGCCAGACGTTCAAAACTCATGGAGGAGAGGTTATACATCATCCAGCTGCGCCAGCAGCGGCGCAGATCCTGGCGGGAAAGTTTACGGGGTTCCATCAGAATTCGTCCTCATCATCGACCGGTACGGTTGCACCTGCTGGCTGCGGCTCCGGCTTATAGTTGTAGTGAATCAGCGCCAGCAGCGCGCCCACAATGACCAGCGCAACCATATTCAGCTTCAGGAATACGATGCAGATAAAACCGACCAGAAAGTAGATCAACATGCTGTAACGTTTGATGATCTGCTTCAGCAGGATGGCGATCCCGACCGCAGGCAGAATGCCGCCCAGCACGTTCATGGTCGACAACACCATCTTTGGCAGGCTGTCCATCACCACGTTGATATACTGCGCGCCAAAATAGACGGCGATAAAGGTGGGCACAAAGCGCATCAGGAACAGGCTAGCCTGCGGCCAGATCGCGCTGTTAAGGTAAATGCCGCGCTCGTTGCCGTTTTCCAGTGCCACATCGGCCCGGTGATTCCACCAGGAATTGAGCACCAGCATGAGGTTAAACAGCACCGTGCCAGCAATGCCGATGGTCGCTGCCAGCGCAACGGCCACTTCCGGTCCTTTGCCAGACAGGATCCCCAGTGCGATAGCCGGATAGGCGACAAAGTTAAGATCGGCTGGCATCGAACCGCCGGGGGTGACCATCGCAATATAGACCGCCTGAACGGCCACGCCGATCAGGATACCGGATTGCATATCGCCCAGAATAAGTCCGACCAGCATGCCTGACACCAGCGGGCGGGAAAGCAGATACCAGCCGCCGGTCACGCCCAGCAGCCATGGGCTGCTCAGTGCGCCGAGATAACAGAGAATCCCGATTAACGTCGCTTCAAAAGCCATCACGTTTTCCTTATTTTATTTTTTGCCGCGCATCCTGCCAGCGACAGGCGCTGGCATCCGGCACCAGACGAAACTCAATCTGATGACCGCGCCGGGCCAGATAGTCAAAAGCAGCAACTTCCTCTGGACTGACAGCCTGATTTGGCCCGATGGTAATGGTATTGGCGCGAGTGCTCATCGGGCCGACATTAATTTTCTGACTGGCATTTTGCAGATCGATTCCCGCTTCCTCGATGCGCTGCAGCGTCACCGGCGACTTCCCAATCACAAAATAGCGTTTTTCACTGGCGATTATTTTCGGAAGCTTTTCAATCGCAGTTGCCGTGTCAAACAGCCAGACTTTGATATCCTGTATCGCGCCTTTCATCACTGCAGAGAGCAGCGGATCGGCAGCGACGGCATCGTCGATGGCGATAATGCCGTCGCACGGCAGCTCTTTAGCCCAGCGGGTCACCAGCTGACCATGAATCACCCGATCGTCAATCCGTACAAAAGAAATACTCATTGTTTCTCCTTAAAAATCATCTGATTGCTGATTTTCACTTTGTCGGGCTATCACCAGCGATGCGCCAGCCTGTTCCTGTAGCGTGGCGGCAGCCTGGTTGACATCGTTCAGTGAGGTGATCTCATCGCTTAACAGCAGCATGGGAAAGTTAACCCCGCCCAGCACGGCCATCGGTGGCGTGGTTTCAGGATTGAAGGCATGGTGACAGGCGATATTCCATGGCGTTCCGCTCTGCAAATCGCACAGCACCAGTACACCGTCTGCCTGGTGGCTGGCGTGGCGTAGCACCTCACCAAATGCTTCACGGAAGCCAGTAATTCCGCTGGCTTCGGTCAGCATCACCGGAAAGACGTGCGGCAGATCGCCATACACCATGCTGGCGCTGGCCAGCATGCTCTCCGCCATCGGACCGTGCGTTGTCAGGATGACATGAATCATAGGTTAACCCCTTACCCAGGCTTTCATGGTGGCCAGCTGTTCGCCTGCGCTGCTGCCATGAGGTGAAATGCGATATGTCCCCACCGCAGCCGGAACAATGAAGGTTTCCGCATAGTGCACCACAAAGGGCGCGAAGGCGTTATGCGGGCTGTCAATCAGCGCTTCGCTACCCTCAACCAGATTGAGGACATTGACGTTACCCTGCGTGTGGTGAATAACCGGTTTGCTGAACCAGTGCCGACGGGTTTCTATAAATTCGCGGCTGTGCAATCCGGTACGCTCTTCTGACCAGCCATCACCTTCCGCAACGGGCGTAAACTGGTTGATCAGATGCTCGCTGACCCATTGCGTATCCCATTGCCAGTCAATCACCTGTGCCCCGTGATCCAGATGCACCGGTCGTGGCAGGCCGTCTGACCCCAGTCGGTCCCAGTCCCATAATTTGAAGGTAAAAATGTACGGTGTGGCGCTGATTTCGAGCACCATGGTGCCCGCACCGGCGCAGTGCACGGTGCCAGCCGGGATCAGGAAATGATCGTGTTTGCGGGCCGGAAATCGGTTTATAAATTTGCCGTCATCAAAGCTTTTTTCACCGCGCTGTGCGGCAGCCAGATCGTCCAGCATCGCCTGCGGATCGACACCGCTCCGGGTACCGAGGCAGACTTCGGCGCCCGGCCGGGCATCCAGCAGATAGTAGCTTTCGTCCTGGGTATAGTGCATGCCGAAGTGCTGCTGAATATATTCCGTCAGCGGATGTACCTGAACGCTAAGATTCTGGCCGTCCACCGTATCCAGCAAGTCGAAGCGGATGGGAAATTCGGTACCAAAGCGGGCGTGAACCTTTTCGCCCAGCAACGCACGCGGATAGAGCAGCACCAGATCCTGAGACGGGATCTCGACCCGCACCTCATCAAACCGCAACAGCATGCTGTTCTCTTCAGGTACGCAGTCAAAACACCAGGCGTAGTTTGGCTGTGAGCGATCAAGATCGAAGCGGTGCTTCATCCATTGTCCCCCCCAGACGCCAGGATCGAAGAAGGGAACCACACGAAACGGTCGCTGAGTGGTTTGCTGCAGGCCCGCGCGCAGCGCCTCACCGGTAATCAGGGCGGGATCGTCCTGCTGGTTAGTCTCCAGCAGGTAATCGGCCCGTTTTAGCAGCGGCGTTTTATGGCGATCGAACACCCGCCATTCGATAAAGAAAGCCCGCTTGTAGCGGCGCAGGAGATCTTCATCTTGATTATTCGCGCCCCAGTTACCCAACTCACCGCTGCGAAAACGCTGCTGAATTTCCCAGCGAGCCAGATCGCAATAAATCAGTACATCACCGGGGTGGATCAGTGCTGCGCCTGGGCCGTAGATGACGATTGTGCCTTCACCGATCGCCTGCACGTTTTGCTGCAGCTGCGCCAGCTTATCGGCGCAAAAAAAATCCCCCAGCTGATGGCAGGAGAGGACGCCGAATACGCGATCGCTTGTCAGGTTGGCCGCCAGTAAATCGTGCAGATGCGCCTCACTGTGGCGCGCAGTTTCAACATTGATCAGCAGCGCTGGCTGAAGATGGGTGATCAACTGCTGTTCAATCTCGGCCAGCCGAACGCCGGGATAGCAGTCAATAACAATCACGGTTTTACGCTGCGCCGGCAGGCGGGCCGCAACGGTTTTCCGGACCGCAGACCAGCTACGCCATGCCTGGTGATCAAAACCTTCGACCCGCACTTCCGGGAACTTATCATAATGTGTCTGTTTCATTGAGACTCCCTGTTATTGGCAGTTGAGATTAATCGATTAACCGAGAGGTTAACTGCGATTAACCTGGCACTCTGGCGATAAAAACGCGGCTTACGGCGGAGGAGTGGAGAAATGTTTTGCAGAATTAATGCCATCAAAAGGTTATTCGATTAACCTTGGGCACACTCTCTCTATTGAGGAAAAAGAAGATGGCTTCTGTCACGCTGGCGCAAGTCGCAGAACGGGCCGGTGTCTCCACTGCCACCGTATCAATGGTGCTGCGCAACCGGGGACGTATCTCAGATGCCACCCGCCGGCGCGTATTAAAGGTGCTGAATGAGCTGGGCTATGTTTATAACCAGACCGCCGCGAATTTGCGTAACCGCACCAGTAATCAGGTCGGCCTGCTGCTGCATGACATTACTAACCCTTTTTACGCTGAAATGACGGCAGGATTGGGCCAGGAAATGGAGCGTCATGATTTGCTGCTGTTTCTGGCCAATAGCGAAGAGTCGGGCGAGCGGCAGCAAAAATTTGTTGATTCGCTGATGCGTAATAACGCCTGTGGCATGGTGCTGTGTGCCGCCAAAGAGACGCCGCCACTCTTTTTTGAGACGCTGAAACGGCGCAATATCCCGACGATCATGGTGGTCCGCCCGCTGAATGATGGGGCATTCGATTTTGTGGGCACCGACAATTTCCAGGGCACGCAGCTGGCAACGCAGCACTTACTGCGGCTGGGGCATCGTCATATTGCCTTTATCGGCGGCAGTGAAAATTCGATCAGCCGCACGCAGCGAATCGGCGGCTACAGCAGCACTTTGCTTGAGCACCGTATACAGCCCAACAGTCACTGGGTCGTGACGTCACTGGCCAGTCAGAGCGATGGTGCCCGCGTTTCTGAGGCGTTATTTAAGCGCTACCCGGAAATCACCGCTGCGGTTTGTTATCAGGATATTGTCGCCTTAGGCGTGATGCAGACACTGCGTAAAATGGGTCGCCTGCCGGGCAAGGATTTTTCGCTGGTGGGCTTCGACGATATTCCGGAAGCTTCGCTGGTGCAGCCTGCGCTGACCACCGTTTCGGTGGCGGCGAAAGAGATTGGACGGCAGGCGGGAAAGTTACTGTTTAGCCGGATTCAGGGAAACGACGAACCACCTAAGCGCATTATTCTACCGCCAGTGCTGCGGATCCGTGAAACCTGAGGCGCAGGCTGCACAACTGTTTTTCTGATAACCCTGCTGGCGTTACTCAAATTTCTAATTATCGGCGATTTTCGCTGGCGACGTTATTCGGGGCTGGTTAACCTGATAACGTTTACGTCATTTATTAACCTTAAAGAGTCATACTATGCATGATGCACAAATCCGCGTGGCTATCGTGGGAGCGGGGGGCCGCATGGGGCGGCAACTGATTCAGGCTGTGGTGGATTCGGATGCGGTTTGCTTAGGGGCGGCGCTGGTGCGCCCGGGATCTTCGCTGACTGGCACCGACGCGGGTGAGCTGGCCGGAGCGGGCCGGTTGGGCGTTCAGGTGGTGGATAATCTGGCTGCCGTGGTGAATGATTTCGATGTGCTGATCGACTTTACCCGTCCTGAAGGTACGCTGGATTATCTGGCTGTCTGCCGTGAGCACGGTAAAGCGATGGTGATTGGCACCACCGGGTTTGATGAAGCTGGTAAAGCGGCGATCCGGGCGGCCGCAGAAGAGATTGCGATCGTGTTTGCCGCTAACTTCAGCGTTGGCGTTAACCTGGTGCTGAAGTTGCTGGAGAAGGCCGCCAAAGTCATGGGCGACTACGCGGATATCGAAATTATTGAAGCTCACCATCGCCACAAAGTGGATGCGCCTTCTGGCACCGCGCTGGCGATGGGGGAAGCCATTGCCGATGCCATGCAGTGGAAACTGGATGAGCATGCGGTTTACAGCCGTGAAGGTTACACCGGCGAACGCCAGCCGCAGACCATCGGCTTTGCCACGGTGCGGGCAGGGGATATCGTCGGCGAGCATACGGCAATGTTTGCAGATATCGGCGAGCGGGTAGAGATAACCCACAAGGCTTCAAGCCGGATGACCTTTGCAAAGGGGGCAGTTAAGGCGGCATTTTGGTTGAAAGATAAGAAATCTGGCCTGTTTGACATGCGTGATGTGCTGGATTTGTCGATGTTGTGAGTGTTGTGAACCATCGTGATGTGGTTATTTCAATCGGTAATAGCTTGATTGAAAAGGGGCAATGTTTTCATTGCCCTTAATTTTATAAAAAATAAGCCTCTCTGATAAAATTCCTCTCGTAAGTGTTATTTGTCGTTATTTGCTGTGATCTTTTTCTGTCGCTTTCGCTGTTTTTGACCATTTGGTCAAAAATAACAGTCTCCTGCTGGCTGTTTCGCTTTTTTACCGTCTGGCAAACGATTATTCCGCCGAGTTTTCCTCTATTTTTGCCGCTTATGCGCGGTTTCACGTTCAGAAGGCAGATAATAGTAAAAAAATTCCGGCTCAGGGTAGACAAGTACCAGGTCGATCATTAGAATGCGCGCAATTTGCCAAAAATCGACAATTCAGGCGGTTTTTGCATTGATTCAGGCTACTATTATGAATTAATATGCAGATATTGTGACTGTTTATTCCCTGGAGGATGTTTTGATTAAGTCAGCGCTCTTGGTTCTGGAAGACGGAACCCAATTCCACGGTCGGGCCATCGGGGCAACAGGGTCGGCAGTGGGGGAAGTCGTTTTCAACACCTCAATGACCGGTTATCAAGAAATCCTCACTGATCCCTCCTATTCCCGCCAAATCGTCACTCTCACTTATCCTCATATCGGCAATGTCGGTGCCAATGCCGCCGACGAAGAATCCAGTCAGATTCACGCTCAGGGCCTGGTTATTCGCGACCTGCCGCTGATTGCCAGCAATTTCCGCAGTGAAGAGGGCTTATCCGCCTATCTGCAGCGCAATAACATTGTGGCGATTGCCGATATTGATACCCGTAAGCTGACTCGCTTACTGCGCGAGAAAGGGGCGCAAAACGGCTGCATCATCGCCGGTGACAACCCGGATGCAGCGCTGGCGCTGCAAAAAGCCCAGGCGTTCCCGGGTCTGAAAGGCATGGATCTGGCGAAAGAAGTCAGCACGGCCGAAACCTACAGCTGGCAGCAGGGCAGCTGGCAGCTGGAAGGAGGACTGCCAGAGCAGTCATCAGCCGATGCGCTGCCTTACCATGTGGTCGCCTACGACTACGGTGCCAAGCGCAATATTCTGCGGATGCTGGTGGATCGCGGCTGTCGCCTGACGGTAGTGCCGGCTCAGACGTCTGCGGAAGAAGTGCTGAAGCTGAACCCGGATGGCATTTTCCTCTCCAACGGTCCCGGTGACCCGGAGCCGTGTGACTATGCGATCACCGCCATTCAGGCATTTCTGAACACCGATATCCCGCTATTTGGTATCTGCCTCGGCCACCAGTTGCTGGCGCTGGCCAGCGGTGCAAAGACCGTCAAGATGAAGCTGGGCCACCACGGTGGTAACCATCCGGTGAAAGATCTCGATAACAACCGCGTGATGATTACCGCGCAGAACCACGGATTCGCGGTTGATGAAACCGAGCTGCCGACTAATCTGCGTGTGACCCACATTTCACTGTTTGATAAGACCGTGCAGGGCATTCACCGCACTGACAAGCCGGCTTTCAGTTTCCAGGGCCACCCTGAAGCCAGTCCTGGACCGGGCGATGCCGCGCCGTTGTTTGACCACTTTATTGAATTGATTGACGCATTCCGTTCGAAAGCGAAGTAATCAGGAGCTAATCATGCCAAAACGTACAGACATAAAATCCATCCTGATTCTTGGCGCCGGTCCGATTGTGATCGGCCAGGCCTGCGAATTTGACTATTCCGGTGCGCAGGCGTGTAAGGCGCTGCGTGAAGAGGGTTACCGCGTCATTCTGGTCAACTCCAACCCGGCGACCATTATGACTGACCCGGAAATGGCCGATGCGACCTACATCGAACCGATTCACTGGGAAGTGGTACGTAAAATCATCGAAAAAGAGCGTCCGGATGCGGTACTGCCGACTATGGGCGGCCAGACGGCGCTGAACTGTGCGCTGGAACTGGAACGTCAGGGCGTGCTGGCAGAGTTTGGCGTCACCATGATTGGTGCCACTGCCGATGCGATTGATAAGGCCGAAGACCGTCGCCGTTTTGACGTCGCGATGAAAAGCATCGGGCTGGATACTGCCCGTTCAGGCATCGCGCACACCATGGAAGAAGCGCTGGCAGTGGCTGAAGATGTCGGCTTCCCGTGCATTATCCGTCCTTCGTTCACCATGGGCGGCACCGGTGGCGGTATCGCGTATAACCGCGAAGAGTTTGAAGAGATTTGCGAACGCGGTCTCGACCTCTCTCCAACCAATGAGCTGTTGATCGATGAGTCGCTGATTGGCTGGAAAGAGTATGAGATGGAAGTGGTGCGCGATAAGAATGACAACTGCATCATCGTCTGCTCGATCGAAAACTTTGATGCGATGGGCATCCACACCGGTGACTCGATCACGGTAGCGCCTGCCCAGACGCTGACCGATAAAGAGTACCAGATCATGCGTAACGCCTCGCTGGCGGTGCTGCGTGAAATCGGCGTCGAAACCGGTGGCTCCAACGTGCAGTTCTCAGTCAACCCGAAAAACGGCCGGCTGATTGTGATCGAGATGAACCCGCGCGTCTCGCGTTCTTCCGCGCTGGCCTCGAAAGCCACCGGCTTCCCGATTGCCAAAGTGGCGGCCAAACTGGCGGTCGGCTTTACCCTCGACGAACTGATGAACGACATCACCGGTGGCTTAACGCCAGCGTCGTTTGAGCCATCGATTGACTACGTTGTCACCAAGATCCCACGTTTCAACTTCGAAAAATTTGCCGGCGCTAACGATCGCCTGACCACCCAGATGAAATCGGTGGGTGAAGTGATGGCGATTGGCCGCACTTTCCAGGAGTCGATGCAGAAAGCACTGCGTGGTCTGGAAGTGGGTGCCAACGGCTTCGACCCGAAAGTTCATCTCGACGACCCGGAAGCGCTGACCCGCATCCGTCGCGAACTGAAAGATGCCGGTTCCGACCGCATCTGGTACATCGCTGATGCGTTCCGCGCTGGCATGTCCGTCGACGGCGTGTTCAACCTGACCAACATTGACCGCTGGTTCCTGGTGCAGATTGAAGAGCTGGTGCGGCTGGAAGAGCAGGTCGCACGCGAAGGGGTGAACAGCCTCGACTATACGTTCCTGCGTGCCCTGAAGCGTAAAGGCTTTGCCGATGCACGTCTGGCGACGCTGGCCGGTGTGGCCGAAAGCGAAATTCGTAAGCTGCGTCAGCAGTTCAACCTGCATCCGGTTTACAAGCGCGTTGATACCTGCGCCGCAGAATTCGCGACCGACACCGCCTACATGTACTCCACTTATGAAGAAGAGTGCGAAGCGAATCCGAACCGGGACCGTGAAAAAATCATGGTGCTGGGTGGCGGGCCTAACCGTATCGGCCAGGGCATCGAGTTCGACTACTGCTGCGTTCACGCGGCGCTGGCGCTGCGTGAAGACGGTTACGAGACCATTATGGTCAACTGTAACCCGGAAACCGTGTCGACCGACTACGACACCTCTGATCGCCTCTACTTCGAACCGGTCACGCTGGAAGATGTGCTGGAGATTGTGCGCATTGAGCAGCCGAAAGGCGTCATCGTCCAGTATGGCGGTCAGACGCCGCTGAAACTGGCACGTGCACTGGAAGCGGCCGGCGTGCCGGTTATCGGCACCAGCCCGGACTCGATTGACCGTGCTGAAGACCGTGAACGTTTCCAGCAGGCAGTCGATCGCCTGAACCTTAAGCAGCCGGCTAACGCCACGGTAGCGACGCTGGAGCAGGCGGTTGAGAAAGCTGCCGGCCTGGGTTATCCGCTGGTGGTGCGTCCTTCGTATGTGCTCGGCGGTCGCGCGATGGAGATTGTCTACGACGAAATCGACCTCAAGCGCTACTTCCAGACGGCAGTTTCGGTCTCTAACGATGCGCCGGTACTGCTGGATCGCTTCCTTGATGACGCGGTAGAAGTTGATGTCGATGCGATTTGCGACGGTGAGCGGGTGCTGATTGGCGGCATCATGGAACACATTGAGCAGGCTGGCGTGCATTCCGGCGACTCCGCCTGTTCGCTGCCCGCCTACACCCTGAATCAGGAGATTCAGAATGTGATGCGTCAGCAGGTTGAGAAGCTGGCGTTTGAACTCAACGTACGTGGTCTGATGAACGTGCAGTTCGCGGTCAAAGACAACGAAGTTTACCTGATTGAAGTCAACCCGCGTGCGGCCCGTACCGTACCGTTCGTCTCCAAAGCGACCGGTGTGCCGCTGGCAAAAGTAGCGGCGCGCGTGATGGCCGGCAAAACGCTGGCCGAGCAGGGCGTGACCGAAGAGGTGATCCCACCTTACTACTCGGTGAAAGAAGTGGTGTTGCCGTTCAACAAGTTCCAGGGCGTCGACCCGATTCTTGGCCCGGAAATGCGCTCCACCGGTGAAGTGATGGGTGTCGGCCGGACCTTCGCTGAAGCCTTTGCCAAAGCGATGCTCGGTGCGCAGAGCAACATGAAGAAGTCAGGCCGTGCGCTGCTGTCGGTACGTGAAGGCGATAAGAAACGTATCGTCGACCTGGCGGCCAAGCTGCAGAAGTTTGGTTTCGAACTGGATGCGACTCACGGTACGGCGGTGGTGCTGGGTGAAGCGGGCATCAATCCGCGCCTGGTCAACAAGGTGCATGAAGGGCGTCCGCACATTCAGGATCGTCTGAAGAATGGCGAATATACCTACATCGTCAATACCACCGCGGGACGTCAGGCGATTGAAGATTCGAAGCTGATTCGCCGCAGCGCACTGCAGTATAAAGTGCACTATGACACCACGCTGAACGGCGGATTCGCCACGGCGATGGCGCTGAATGCTGATCCAACCGAGCAGGTTATCTCGGTGCAGGAAATGCACGCGCAAATCAAAGCGAAATAATCGTCGCAACGGCTCCTTCGGGGGCCGTTTTTTTTGGCATTCGCTGGCCCTGAATCGCGTATCAGAAACAGACGCATTTGAATTAAAGCTGCTGATTTGGCTTAATTTTTTAGCTTTCGGTGCGAATAACGCCGTTTCGCACATTTTTATAAATGAAACACTTCCTGTACAGATTTTTCATCAGTACTATGCCTGCCGCTCATTACCAGAGCGGCTTCAGGACATAAATAAAATGAAAATGCGTACTTTTTCTCTGAGTGCAGTGGCTGCACTGATGGCAATGCTTCCTTTCGCCAGCCAGGCGGAAATCACCCTGTTAAAACAGGACCCGCAGGCGGGCGATCCGCTTAGCCGGCTGAACTTTACCGTGGGCGGCAGTATTCGTGCCCAGGTTAATCACCAGACTGGCGTGAACGACAAATCTTACAAGCGCGACGGCTTTGACGGCGGTACCCGTTTCCGTTTTGGCGCTGACTATTATCTGTTTGATGATGTCAGCTGGATCAGCTACTACGAGCTGGGCGTCAACGTACCCGCCGTGTTCGACTGGGATCGCCACTACGCAGATGGCGCGAATAACACCACCCGTCGCCAGCTTTACACCGGCCTGAAAAGCAAGACCTGGGGCCAGCTGACCTTTGGCCAGCAGAACAGCGTTTATTACGATACGGTCGGCGCTAAAACCGATATCTGGGATTACGACATGATTGGCCAGGCACCGGGCAACGGAATCAACGGTGACTATGACGGATCTTACCGTTCGCGTAAGCAGCTGAAGTATAAAAACACCTTCGGCGATGTCGATCTCTACGCTTCTTATCTGTTCGAGGATAACGAATATCTGCCGGGTAACGGCCTGCGCTACAAGCGCAAAGGCGGCGGCTCGCTGGGGCTGGATTATCACATTACCGATGATCTGAGCTGGGGCACGGCGTGGAACTATACGCATGCGGCGATGCGTAACCCGGACAACGGCGACAGCAAAGACTATGACCAGAACATTCTGGGTACCGCACTGAGCTGGACACCAGGCAACTGGACCCTGTCAGCAGGCGGTGGCTGGTATCAGAACTTCATGACCACCAAGCGCAAAGATGTGCATGACTACTTTGCTGGCGACGCGTGGGGCATTGAGTACTTTGCCGGTTATAAAGTCCCGGTGGCGCAATATGGTCTGAAAGCGGTGCAGCCTTACGTGATGGGTGACCGTATCGAATATGCTAACGGCCGTAACTACCAGCGCATCGATAACGGACTGGGCGTGACGCTGTTCCTCGACTACGGTTTCCGCGTCGATTACGAACACGTCTTCACCTCCAGCACCGATAACCTCGGTGATATGAATCTGGTGCGTCTGCGCTACGATTTCTGATTACGCTGACGGCTCCTGCGGGAGCCGTTTTTATTTGTCTCTCTTCCTTTTGTACCAGCATAAGCCGGATCTCTGGCGTGCTGCGGCCAGCCATCGTCATTGCACGGTGAAAAACTCTGCCTCAGCGCAAAAAAGCGGTGGCAAAAAAGCTTTACTCAAATAGACCTTTCTCGCTATCGACGAAAGTTTCGCCTTTACGTATGATGGCGCCAATTTTTTCCAGTGAGTGGTTAACATGATTAGTCTTATCGCGGCATTAGCAGCAGATCGCATTATTGGTATGGAGAACGCCATGCCGTGGGACCTGCCTGCAGATTTGGCGTGGTTTAAGCGCAATACGCTGAAAAAGCCGGTGATTATGGGCCGGCTGACCTTTGAATCTATTGGTCGTCCGCTGCCGGGCCGGCTGAACATCGTGGTCAGCAGCAAGCCGGGTAGCGCCGAAGGCGTCACCTGGGTCACCTCGCTGGATGCGGCGTTGCAGGCCGCCGGTGATGCTGAAGAGGTTATGGTGATTGGTGGTGGCCGGATTTATGAGCAGATGCTGCCGCGTGCCGACCGTCTCTATCTGACCCACATTGATGCAGAAGTGGAGGGTGATACTCAGTTCCCGGACTACGAGCCGGACGAGTGGCAGTCGACCTTCAGCGAATTTCATGACGCTGATGCACAGAACTCACACAGCTACTGTTTTGAGATCCTCGATCGCCGCCGTTAAGCCCGATCGCAATAAAAAAACGCCCTGCATATTGCAGGGCGTTTTTGTTTGTCGGGTCAGCCGGCGGATTGCTGAGAGATAACCTCATCCGGCAACGGTTGCTGGCGATTGGAAGGCTGCACATAGTAGCGCTGGCTTTCCCAGTGCAGCAGGGTCAGCGTACCACCCCAGCAGCAGCCGGTATCCAGGCCAATAATTCCTTCTGGCGTGCCTTTGCCTTCCAGCGAGGCCCAGTGACCGAACACAATGGTATAGTCGCGCGCCACCGGTCCTTCGATGTTGAACCACGGCTTTAACGGCGGCAGTGCCGACTCCGGCGCATCCTTGCAGATCATATCCAGCTGACCATTCGGGAAGCAGTAGCGCATCCGGGTGAGGGCGTTGGTACTGAAGCGCAGGCGGGCCAGCCCGGTAAGGTCTTCGCTCCAGTTGTTCGGCATATCGCCATACATCGCATCCAGGAACAGCGGATAGCTGTCACTGGCGAGCACTGCTTCCACTTCACGCGCACACTTTTGCGCGGTTTCGATATCCCACTGCGGCGTAATACCGGCATGGCCCATCACCAGCTTGTGCTCTTCATCGACCTGTAACAGCGGCTGACGCCGCAGCCAGTTGATCAGCTCATCCGCATCGTCCGCTTCCAGCAGTGGCGTCAGGCGATCTTTAGGCTTGTTACGGCTGATACCTGCGTAGACCGCCAGCAGATGCAGATCGTGATTGCCCAGCACCAGTCGCACCGCATCGCCCAGTGATTTCACGTAGCGCAGCACCTCAAGCGAACCCGGGCCGCGCGCCACCAGGTCGCCGGTCAGCCACAGAGTATCCTGCTGAGGATTGAAATCGACCTGCTGCAGCAGCGCACGTAATTCGTCGTAGCACCCGTGAACGTCGCCAATCAGGTATGTGCTCATAGACTTTTATCCAGTATGAAAATTTGCCCGACGAAGCGGGCAACAGGCGTGCAAATCAATGAATGTGAGTTTGAATTGCGAGGCGGAAAACCGGGATTTCGACCTGAAAGGTTTCACCCTGTTCGTCGATCATCACATAGTGTCCCTGCATGGTGCCCATCGGGGTTTCAATCACTGCACCGCTGGTGTACTGAAATTCATTGCCGGCTGCGATATGCGGCTGTTCGCCGACTACGCCTTCGCCCTGAACTTCGGTTTCCCGGCCGTTACCATTGGTAATCAGCCAGTAGCGTCCCAGCAGTTGCACCGGTGAACGGCCGAGGTTGCGAATGGTAATGGTATAGGCGAAGACGTAACGCTCGTCATCCGGTGAGGATTGCGAGGCGACGTACTGGCTTTGCACATGAACCGAGACGCGGGCCGTTTCACTCATCACTTACTCCTGCGATTTTCCCAGATGGTTCGCCAGCCAGTTTGCCAGCTGACAATATTGCGCGACCGAAACGTTTTCAGCCCGCAGGGTTGGATCAATCGACAACTCTTCCAGCGCACCGGCGGTCACCATGTGACTCAGGCTATTGCGCAGCGTTTTACGACGCTGACCAAATGCTTCAGTGGTCACGCGGCTCAGGATACGCACGTCGCTGACCGGATGTGGCGGCTCGGCAAACGGCACCAGGCGTACCACGGCAGAATCAACTTTCGGCGGCGGCGTGAACGAGTGCGGAGGAACTTCCAACACCGGAATCACCTGACAGTAATATTGCGCCATCACCGTCAGACGGCCGTAGGCTTTGCTACCCGGACCGGCGACCAGACGGTTGACCACTTCTTTTTGCAGCATGAAGTGCATGTCTTTGATCGAACCAGTATAGCTGAAAAGATGAAACATCAGCGGGGTCGAAATGTTGTACGGCAGGTTGCCAAATACGCGCAGCGGCTGGCCTCTTTCCTGCGCCAGCGCGGCGAAGTCGAAGGTCATGGCATCCTGCTGGAAAATGGTCAGCTTTGGTCCGAGGAACGGATGGGTTTGCAGGCGCGCAGCGAGATCGCGGTCCAGTTCCACCACCGTTAAGCTGTCGAGGCGTTCGCCCACCGGCTCGGTTAAGGCACCCAGGCCAGGACCGATCTCCACCAGCGCTTCATCGCGCTGCGGGTGGATTGCGGAGACAATGCTGTCGATAATGTACTGATCGTTCAGGAAGTTCTGCCCGAAACGTTTACGGGCGTAGTGCCCCTGATGGACGCGATTATTCATTACTGCTCTTGATCATAGTGATGGCGAGGTTAAGCGCCGTGATGAAGCTGCCCGGCTCAGCCTGACCCAGTCCGGCGAGTTCAAGCGCGGTACCGTGGTCAACTGAAGTCCGGATAAAGGGCAGGCCAAGGGTGATATTTACCGCCCGGCCAAACCCCTGAAATTTTAGCACCGGCAGGCCCTGATCGTGATACATCGCCAGCACCGCATCCGCATGTTGCAGATATTTGGGCTGGAACAGCGTATCCGCCGGTAGCGGGCCGGTTAACTGAATACCCTGCTGACGCAGTTCATTCAGCGCCGGGATGATAACGTCGATCTCTTCCCGACCCATGTGGCCGCTTTCGCCCGCATGCGGATTAAGACCGCAAACGTAAATATGCGGCTCGGCAATGGCGAATTTTTGCTGCAAATCGTGATGCAAAATGGTGATGACTTCATGCAGGCACTCGCGCGTCACCGCGGCAGAGACCTCTTTCAGCGGCAAATGGGTGGTGGCCAGCGCCACCCGCAGCGCTTCGGTTGCCAGCATCATCACGACCCGATGGCCGCCTGCGCGATCGGCGAAGAACTCGGTATGACCGGTGAAGGCGATACCGGCATCGTTGATCACGCCTTTATGCACCGGGCCGGTAATCAGGGCGGCAAACTCACCGCTCAGACAACCGTCACAGGCGCGCGCCAGCGTGGTCAGCACATAATCGCTGTTGGCCACGCAGAGTTCGCCTGGTGTAACCGGCTGTGCGGTATCGACCGGCAGGATGGTCAGCGTGCCGGCCTGCTGCGGCTGTGCCGCTACGCCAGGCTGGTAAGTCCGCAGCGTCAGCGGCAGGCCAAGCTGCGCTGCGCGCTGCTGCAGTAGCGCCGGCGAGGCGCACACCACCAGTTCAACTGGCCAGTCCTGCTGGGCCAGTTGCACCGTCAGATCGGGACCAATCCCGGCGGGTTCGCCGGGCGTGATCACCACTCGGGCATTACTTTGCATTGTTATCCAGAATCTTCACGTAGGCGCTGGCGCGTTGTTCCTGCATCCAGGTCTGCGCTTCTTCAGCAAACTTACGGTTGAACAACATGCGATAGGCACGCTCTTTCTGGGCCGCATCGGTTTTATCCACCTGACGGGTATCCAGCAGCTGGATTAAATGCCAGCCGAAAGAGGAGTGAACCGGCTGGCTGGTCTGGCCTTTTTGCAGGCGCAGCAGCGCATCACGGAACGCCGGATCAAAGGCTTCCGGAGAGGTCCAGCCGAGATCGCCGCCCTGGTTAGCTGAGCCGGGATCGTCAGAGTACTGTTTGGCGGCGGCGGCGAAGGTGGTTTTCCCGCTGCGGATATCGGCAGCAATCTGCTCTAACTGCGCACGTGCCTGGTTATCAGTCATAATTGGCGACGGCTTCAGCAGGATGTGACGGGCATGCACTTCGGTGACCGAGACGTTTTTGCTCTCACCGCGCAGATCGTTCACCTTCAGAATGTGGAAGCCGACACCGGAGCGAACCGGACCGACGATGTCGCCTTTTTTCGCGGTTGCCAGTGCCTGCGCAAACAGGGTAGGTAACTCTTCGATTTTGCCCCAGCCCATGTTGCCGCCTTTCAGCGCCTGTGAGTCAGCCGAGTAGGTGACCGCCATTTTGCCGAAGTCTGCGCCGTTTTTCAGTTCACCCACCAGCTGTTTGGCCAGGGTTTCCTGCTCATCGACCTGCTGCTGCGTCGGGTTCTCTGGCAGCGGCAGCAGGATATGGCTGACGTTCAGCTCGGTACCCTGGCTATTCTGGGAGGCGATCTGCGTTGACAGCGTATCCACTTCCTGCGGCAGGATGGTGACGCGACGGCGCACTTCGTTGTTACGCACTTCCGCAATCAGCATCTCTTTACGGATCTGCGAGCGATAAGTGCTGTAGTTCATGCCGTCGTACGCCAGGCGGCTACGCAGCTGATCAAGGCTCATGTGGTTCTGCGCAGCGATGTTCTGAATGGCCTGATCCAGCTGCTGATCGCTGATCTCAACACCCGCTTTTTCGCCCATCTGCAGAATGATGTTGTCCATGATCTGACGTTCCAGAATCTGGTGGCGCAACGTTTTGTCATCTGGCAACTGCTGACCTGCCTGCTGGGCCTGAGATTTGACGGTGCTCATCATACCGTCCACGTCGCTCTCAAGAACCACGCCGTTATTGACCACGGCTGCAACTTTATCAACCACTTGTGGTGCTGCGAACGCGGTGTTGGCACTCATCGCCACACCAAGAATCAGCATTCTCCAGTTCTTCATACTTTATCCATTGTTGGTTCCGCACTGCGGGATTGCCTGTCAAACATCACAACATCAGAAAGCGCGCTGGTAAGGAATGATGCCCTGACGCAGCATTTGGTTGGTGCCTAAGCCATAGTTGGAACTCAGACCACGCAGCTCAATGTTGAATGAGATTTGGTTGTCATACTTACTGTCGTTGTTTTCCCAACCGTTAATTTTGCGCTCGTAGCCCAGGCGAATCGCGTAACAGCATGAGCTGTATTGCAGACCAACCAGTTGCGATGCCGGACGCGTGTTGCGGGTATCATAGTAGTAAGCCCCTACCACAGACCATGCATCCGCGATCGGCCAGCTGGCCGTGGTGCCGACCTGAGAAATCCCATTTTTATAGATGGGGTTATCCACCAATCCGCTATTGTTCAGCGCAGTCGCCACGTATTCCGGGCTGCTGTAGCGATAGCTCAGCTGCACCATACGATCGGCGTCACGACGGTATTCCAGGACGGCATTTCCCTGGGAGACGTTATCGAGTTTGGTATCATACTGAATCCCACCCCGAACGCCCCAACGATCGCTTACTTTCCAGTATGTATCGCCAGCCCAGATCAGGCTGCCGGTATCATCTTCTTCACTGGTCTGATTAACGCCAGTGCGCGAAGGGGTAAACGAGTAGATTTGACCCACGGAAACGTTAAAACGTTCAACCAGATCGGTATCATAAATACGTGAGGTCACACCGGTGGCCACTTCATTGGCCGAGGCGATGCGATCCAGACCACTATAGGTGCGGTCGCGGAACAGGCCGGTGTAGTCGGTTTGCAGCTGGGTCGAGTCGTACGGATAGATGTTGCTCTGATCGCGATACGGGATATAGAGATACTGCACCCGCGGTTCCAGCGTCTGGGTATAGCCCGCCGCCGAACTCATGTCGCGGTCAAACACCATCCGGCCATCGACTTTAAATTGCGGCAGGGTGCGGTTTACAGACTCATCAAGCGCGCCACTTTTGTTGCCGCGTAATCGGTTAGCGGGGTTGTTATAAAAATCGACGTTCGTCTGCTGATAATGGGTCGCCAGCAGCTTCGCTTCGGTATCCAGGCTGGCCCAGCCATTGGAGAGCGGCAGGTTGAGCGTCGGTTCAACATGCAAACGGGTCGCTTCAGGATAGCGATTGCTGACGTTAGTAAATTTCACTGCCTGAGCATAGATACGGCCGTCAAACGGACCAATATCGTTCTGATAGAAATTCAGGTCCAGCTGCGGCATTGCACGGTAGACGTTGCTGGTGGTGTCGCCAAACACCTGGAAGTCTTTGGTGGAGAGCGTAGCGTTCCAGTTGGACTCTGCGTAGCCAATGCTGAATTTCTGCGTGGCGTAGTTGTTGGTCGAACTGTAATACTTCGAGTCGAGATCGTTGAAGTAGTACTTATCGCTGACCTTGGTGTAATCCGCGCTGAAGCGCCAGTTTTTGTCATAAACCCCGGCATGACGCCAGTAAAATAACCAGCGGTCAGAACTGTCGTCGTCGGCGATGCCACGCACCGCTTTGTCGTTATCGTACTGTTTGTCCGATGCCAGATAGTCGAATTCGACCAGGCCCGCGCCTGCCACCGTCAGATAACGGAATTCGTTTTCGAACTGCATGCCGCGCTTGCTCATGTAGTGCGGCGTAATGGTGGCATCGGCCTGAGGCGCAATGTTCCAGTAATAAGGCAGCATGAACTCAAAGCCGTTGTTGCTGCCATATTTTGCATTCGGGATCAGGAAACCAGAGCGACGACGATCGCCGATCGGTAACTGCAGATAGGGGCTATAGAACACCGGTACCGAACCGAGTTTGAAGCGGGCATTCCAGATTTCCGCCACTTCTTCTTCCCGATCCTGGATCACTTCCGATCCCACCACGCTCCAGCTGTTCGAGCCCGGCAGGCAGGAAGTAAAGCTGCCGTTTTCCAGAATGGTGTAGCGGTTGTTGCCGCGCAGCTTCATCTGGTCGGCGTTACCGCGTCCCTGACGATCCACCATCTGGTAGTCGCCATTCCAGACGTTGGTATCTTTGCTGTTGAGGTTTGACCAGGCTTTCGGACCTTTCAGGATGACCTGATTGTCGTCGTAGTGCACATTACCGAGGGCATCGACGGTACGCACCGGCGTAGTCTGGCCCTCCTGCTGACGCTGATGAAGTTGTACTTCATCAGCCTGCATCCGGCTGTTGCCCTGTTCAATATTCACATTGCCGGTGAAGACCGCATCGTTAGGGTAATTCCCTTTTGCGGCGTCGGAGTGAATGGTCACCGGCAGCTGGTTAGTGTCGCCACTGACCAGCGGGCGGTTATAACTCGGCACGCCTAACATACACTGCGACATTAAATCGTCGGCAAAGGCTTGCTGGCTAATGGCTGAGCCGATCAGAGTGGCCAGCAGGGTAGGTATATGTTTTTTCATACGCGGTATCGAGAATTCCATGAAAACTGGCATCATGCCGACAATCGGGTCAGAGACTAACTTACTGCCCGGCGTTGTGCCAGTGTTAATCCTTTTCTGTCCGCGTTGCCGTTAGGCGCTGAGATAAATGACAGGTATGATAATGCAATTTTCAGCCGCAAGCATGGCGAATTGAGGAGTTTATGCGCTACTGGGGAAAAGTTGTGGGTCTGGCACTGGGTTTACTTTCCGGCGCAGGCTTTTGGGGTATTGTGATCGGTTTGATCATTGGCCATATGATTGACAAAGTTCGCGGCGCACAAGGCAAGGCTTACTTCTCAAATAATCAAACCCGACAGACGCTGTTTTTCAGCACCACCTTTCAGGTGATGGGCCATCTGACCAAGTCAAAAGGGCGCGTCACCGAAGCGGATATCCAGATTGCCTCGCTGTTAATGGAGCGGATGCAGCTGCACGGGGAGTCACGTACCGCTGCTCAGCGGGCGTTTCGCGAGGGTAAACAGGCCGATTATCCGCTGCGCAGCAAACTGCGTGAATTGCGTAGCGCCTGTTTCGGCCGCTTTGACCTGATTCGGATGTTCCTTGAGATTCAGATTCAGGCCGCCTTCGCGGACGGTTCGCTGCATCCTAATGAGCGCCAGGTGCTGTATGTGATTGCGGAAGAGCTGGGAATTTCACGCGGTCAGTTCGATCAGTTCCTGCGGATGATGGAAGGCGGTCAGCAATTTGGCGGCGGCCAGCGTTCTGCGGGCGGTTTCCAGCAGGCGCAACGCGGACCGACGCTGGAAGATGCCTGTAGCGTGCTGGGCGTGAAGAGCAGCGATGACGCCACCACCATCAAACGCGCTTACCGTAAATTGATGAGTGAACACCATCCGGATAAGCTGGTGGCGAAAGGCCTGCCGCCGGAGATGATGGAGATGGCCAAGCAGAAAGCGCAGGAAATTCAGGCCGCTTATGACCTGATCCGCAAAGAAAAAGGCTTTAAATAAATCCAGGTTACCGTAACGTTTTGCCCTGGGGCAGACGTCACGGGCGCAAGGTCAGACTGAGATTAAAAGTCGGCGGGCTGACGGAAGGTCATGGCGTTACCGAATGCGGGATGGGTAATCGTCAGTGACTCGGCGTGCAGCAACAGGCGCGGCGCCATCGCTTTAGCCTCAGGATGAGCATAAAAATTGTCGCCCAGAATCGGATGGCCCAGCGCCAGCATGTGTACCCGCAGCTGGTGTGAACGGCCGGTAATCGGTTTGAGCGATACGCGTGCGCTGTTATCAGCCCGGTACTCCAGCACCTGATATTCGGTCTGCGCGGCTTTGCCGGTCTCGAAGCAGACTTTTTGCTTTGGACGGTTTGGCCAGTCACAAATCAGCGGCAAATCAACCACTCCCTTCTCCGCGGCCGGATGGCCCCAGACGCAGGCCACATAGGTCTTTGCGGGTTCACGCTCACGAAACTGCCGTTTCAGCTCGCGTTCTGCGGCTTTGTTCAGCGCCACCACAATCACGCCGCTGGTGGCCATATCCAGCCGGTGCACCGATTCCGCCTGCGGGTAATCACGCTGGATGCGTGTCATCACGCTATCTTTATGTTCGTCCAGCCGGCCGGGCACCGAAAGCAGGCCGCTGGGTTTGTTAACCACCATGATGTGCGCATCCTGATAGAGAATGTGCAGCCAGGGTTCACGCGGTGGATTGTAGGGTTCCATGGTTCTTTCCAAAAATAAGGGGCCTGCGGCTGAGATTGTTTACACAGTCTGGCCCGATTAGCTGTGATAGCGTGCCAGCGCAGGAAACACGGGCAGATCGGAAAGACGCAAAAGCTGTCATCCCTGACAGGCCCGGCCCGCACCATTTATGGCGCGGGACGCTTTCCTTTCCCTGCATCCTGAGTTTCTCAGTTGCGGCCAGATTCATCCCGGCCCCTGAGCTTACTGGTGAGTCACCACAATCAGGCGCAGCGCGTCGAGACGCCAGTTAGCCTGATCGAGACTTTCCAGCACCTGCTGACGGTTACTTTCCAGCGCCTCGATTTCATCCTCACGGATGTTCGGATTAACCGCTTTCAGCGCGTCAAGACGGGCCAGTTCCGCCCCCAGCTTCTCGTTCGCCTCGGCACGGGCAGCATCAATCACTGCGCGCGCTTCGCTGACCACTTTCTCTTCACCCTGGGTCAGAATGGCATGCACATCCTGCTGTACCGCGTTAACCAGCTTGCTGCCGGTGTGACGATTGACGGCATTCAGCTGACGGTTAAAGCTTTCGAACTCCACCTTGCCCGCAAGGTTAGTGCCGTTACGGTCCAGCAGCAGACGAATGGGCGTCGGCGGCAGGAAGCGGGTCAACTGCAGATGCTTCGGTGCCTGCGCTTCGACCACGTAGATCAGTTCGACCAGCAGCGTACCGACCGGCAGCGCCTTGTTCTTCAGCAGCGAGATAGCGCTGCTGCCGGTGTCGCCCGACAGGATCAGATCGAGACCGTTACGGATCAGCGGATGTTCCCAGGTAATGAACTGGGTATCTTCGCGTGACAGCGCCTGGTCGCGGTTAAAGGTGATGGTACAGCCATCTTCCGGCAGGCCGGGAAAATCGGGCACCAGCATGTGATCGGACGGCGTCAGCACGATCAGGTTATCGCTGCGATCTTCCTGATTGATACCGACGATATCAAACAGGTTGAGCGCGAAGTTCACCAGACCGGTATCGTTGTCCTGCTCGCCGATGGCGTTAGCCAGCGCCTGAGCAGCGTCGCCGCCGTTGGAGTTCAGTTCCAGCAGGCGATCGCGTCCCTGTTCCAGCTGCAGTTTCAGGGCATCGTGTTGCTTACGGCAGTCAGTGATAAAGGCATCGAAGCCGTCACTGTTTTCTGGTGCGGCCAGATAGTCGATCAGCTGTGAATGCACGCTGTCATAAATGGTCCGGCCGGTCGGGCAGGTATGTTCAAACGCATCCAGCCCTTCGTGATACCAGCGCAGTAACACCGCCTGCGCGGTCTTCTCCAGCCACGGCACCAGAATCTGGATATCGTGCGCCTGACCGATACGATCAAGACGCCCGATACGCTGCTCCAGCAGATCCGGGTTGAACGGCAGATCAAACATCACCAGACGGCTGGCAAACTGGAAGTTACGGCCTTCAGAACCAATCTCCGAGCAGAGCAGCACCTGAGCGCCGTTCTCTTCTGAGGCGAACCACGCGGCGGCACGGTCACGTTCAATGATCGACAGACCTTCATGGAACACCGCCGCCCGGATACCTTCGCGCTCACGCAGCACCTGCTCCAGCTGGAGTGCGGTGGCGGCTTTGGCGCAGATCACCAGTACTTTCTCTTTGCGGTTGCTGGTGAGATAACCCATCAGCCACTCCACGCGCGGATCGAAGTTCCACCAGGTGCCGCTGTCGCCTTCAAATTCCTGATAAATCTGTTCCGGATAGAGCAGGTCACGCGCGCGTTCTTCTGCGCTTTTGCGGGCACCCATAATGCCGGAGACTTTAATTGCGGTCTGATACTGCGCCGGCAGCGGCAGACGAATCTGGTGCAGTTCGCGTTTCGGGAAGCCTTTGACGCCGTTACGGGTGTTACGGAACAGCACACGGCTGGTGCCGTGGCGATCCATCAGCATTGAAATCAGTTCCTGGCGCGCGTCCTGCTTGCCGTCGCGATCGCTGTTAGCAACCTGCAGCAGCGGTTCAATGTCCTGCTCGCCGACCAGATCGTTAATCCGGTTCATCTCATCCTGTGAGATGGGCTGGTCAGCCAGCAGCGAGGTCACCGCATCGGCGATCGGGCGGAAATGCTGCTGTTCTTCAACAAAAGTGGCAAAGTCGTGGAAGCGGTTAGGATCGAGCAGGCGCAGGCGGGCGAAGTGACTCTCCATGCCCAGCTGTTCCGGGGTCGCGGTCAGCAGCAGTACCCCGGCGGTTTTTTCCGCCAGCTGTTCAATCACCTGATATTCACGGCTCGGCTGGCCTTCTGACCATGCCAGATGATGCGCTTCATCCACCACCAGCAGATCCCACTCGGCATCGGCCAGCAGCTCAAGACGCTGCTTGTTACGGCGCACAAAGTCGAGCGAACAGATAATTAACTGTTCGGTTTCAAACGGGTTATCGCTGTCGTGCTGGGCTTCGGTATAGCGATCGTCATCAAACAGCGCGAAACGCAGGTTGAAACGGCGCAGCATCTCGACCAGCCACTGATGCTGCAGGGTCTCCGGCACCACGATTAACACGCGGTCGGCACGTCCGGCCAGCAGCTGCTGCTGTATGATCATCCCGGCTTCAATGGTTTTCCCGAGACCGACTTCATCCGCCAGCAGCACGCGTGGCGCGTGGCGACGGCCCACATCATGGGCGATATGCAGCTGATGCGGGATCAGGTTGGTGCGCATACCGCGCAAGCCGCTGATCGGCAGACGATATTGCTCACTCTGGTATTTGCGGGCGCGGAAACGCAGGGCGAAACGATCCATCCGGTCGAGCTGGCCGGCAAACAGGCGATCCTGCGGCTTGCTGAAGACCAGCTTGCTGTCGAGCATCACTTCGCGCAGCATCACGTCGCTTTCATCGGTATCAAGACGCGTGCCGATATAGGTCATCAGGTCATTTTCGTTGCGTACTTCATCGACGCGCATCTGCCAGCCTTCATGACTGGTGATGGTGTCACCCGGATTGAAGATGACGCGGGTAACAGGCGAATCGTTGCGGGCGTAGAGGCGGTTTTCCCCGGTGGCCGGGAACAGCAGGGTGATCATGCGGGTATCGACCGCCACCACCGTGCCCAGTCCCAGTTCACTTTCCGTATCACTAATCCAGCGCTGACCTAATGTAAAAACCATATATTTTTAGCTCGAATTTTTAACGTTTTTGAAGGTGTTCCCGGATACTCAGGCAATAGCATTTCATCCAAACGAAAAGGTCTGGAGAGTCTCTCTTAGCGCGGTGAGTTTCAGGAAGGGCGCTATGGTACTGGATGGCAGGGCATTCGTCACCTGTCAAAAAAGACCCAACTGCCCGGTAATCAGTGTAGCAAAATCCCCTCCGACGAAGGGTAAAATGCCGTCGGCAACCGGTTGTAACTGCTTACTGACGTAGTGATCATAATCCAGCGGCGTGGTGCGAGCCTCCAGCGGCTCCGGGCCAGCCGTCGCCATCACGTAACGAATCCGGCCACCCTTCTGGTACTGCAACGGCCGGTTTAATTTGCGATTCTGCTCATCCGCCAGCCGGGCGGCGCGCACGTGCGGCGGCACATTTCGTTCATACTCTATCAGCGGACGGCGCAGACGTTTCTTATAAATCAGCTGATCGTCGAGTTCGCCGGCCAGCAGCTGCGCTACGGTGGTGCGAATATAGTCCTGCCACGGCTCACGGCGAAAAATACGGCTGTAGAGCTGCTGCTGAAACTGCTGTGCCAGCGGCGTCCAGTCGGTGCGAACGGATTCCAGTCCCTTAAACACCATACGTTCGCCCGCCGCTTCGCGGATCAGTCCGGCATAGCGTTTTTTACTGCCCTGTTCGGCGCCACGGATGGTGGGCATCAGGAAACGGCAGAAGTGATTTTCATACTCCAGCTCCAGTGCGCTGGTCAACCCCTGAGTCTGCTGCAGATGGTCACGCCACCAGGCGTTTACTTTTTGCGTCAGCTGCTGACCAATCGCGGCGGCGTCCTGCTCGCTGTGGGCGGATTTCAGCCAGACGAAGGTCGAGTCAGTATCGCCGTAAATCACATCGTAGCCTTCTTCCTCAATCAGCGTGCGGGTCTGCTGCATAATGGCATGGCCACGCAAGGTAATCGAAGAGGCGAGCCGTGGATCGAAAAAGCGGCAGGCGCTGGTGCCGAGCACGCCATAAAAGGCGTTCATGATAATCTTCAGCGCCTGCGACAGCGGCTGGTTGCCCTGCTGTTTGGCGGCTTCGCGGCCCAGCCAGATCTGCTCAACGATGGCGGGCAGGCAGTGGGTATGACGGGAAAAGCGCGCTTCGCGAAAGCCGGCCACCGAATCAGCATCGTCAGGATGCGCCAGCCCTTCCACCAGGCCAACCGGATCGATCAGAAAGGTACGGATAATCGACGGATAGAGGCTTTTGTAATCCAGCACCAGCACCGAGTCGTAGAGTCCCGGACGCGAATCCATCACGTAACCGCCGGGACTGGCTTCCGGGGCCACATCGCCGAGGTTCGGCGCGACAAATCCGCTGCGGTGCATCCGCGGAATATAGAGATGGCTGAATGCCGCGACGGAGCCGCCGTGACGATCGACCGCCAGGCCATTCACCGCCGCACGCTCCAGCAGAAACGGCATAATCGCCGTTTTGTGGAAAATCCGGGTGACCAGCTCGCAGTCTTTCAGGTTATAGCGCGCCAGAGCCGGTTTATCATTGGCGAAGCGCCAGTTAATCTCCTCCATGCGCTGCCACGGGTTATCGATCGCCTTGCCTTCTCCCAACAGTTGCTGCGACACCGATTCCAGACTGAATGACGGGAAATCCCAGAAGGCGGATTTCAGCGCATCGATGCCGTCAATGATCAGCCGGCCGCTGAGTTGGGCGAAAAATATGCCGGGCTTAAAGCCGTGCTCACGCCACTCCAGCGTCGTCTGCTGACGGCCCAGACGCAGCGGAATAGCGTAGCGATCGGCATGTTTCTGCAATACCCGCAGATCAAACTGCACCACGTTCCAGCCAATGATCACATCGGGGTCGTGCTGCGCGAACCACTGGTTCAGCGCCTCAAGCAGCTGCGGACGCGTCTCCAGATAGATCAGCTCAAAATCGAGCGCGCTGGCATCGCCGTTGGGCGGACCCAGCATATAGACCTGGCGCTGGCCGCAACCCTCCAGCCCGATGCAGTAAAGCTCGCCATGCTGGGTGGTTTCAATGTCCAGCGAAACCCACTTGAGCGGCGGCCGATAATCGGGATGCGGTTTCAGCCGGGCATTTACCACGCTGTCGCCCTGCGGCTCGCCGTCAAACCAGACCGGCGCGGTAATAAAGCGCTCCATCAGGTAGCGCTCGGGCGGGCGGATATCGGATTCATAGATCGGGATGCCCTGTTCGCGCAGCAGCTTTTCGATGCGTTGCAGCTGGCGATTCTGCCGGCAGTAGATCCCGGCTACCGGGCGCTGGCGGAAATCTTTCAGTTCAAGCGGTTGGATGCGCAGCTGACGCTCATCTTTCAACAGCTCGCTGACCTGAGACTGAAACTCACGCGGAATAAACGCGACCGACTCCTGAGCCGGCAGCACCACGCGCTGGGCACCCTGATCGGTGGCGAGCCAGAGAACAATCTCACTGCCTTGCGGGGTGTCGCGCCAGTGGCGGGTAAGCAGAAAACCTGCGCGGGGCCTATTCACATCGTCTCCAGACTCAGGATTTTTGAACGGTGATAAAACCCGCTCAGTATAACATGGATATTTATACAGTTCCCGCGGTTGGCTTTTGTCAATATTGTCCTACAATTCTTGCCTTGACGCTGTGCGGCTGGCTCAGGACAATCCAGCCTTCTGCTTTTTCTAAGGAAGTTTATGGAAGCCTGGGTTCAACACCTGTTTACGCAGTCGCTGGAGTGGGCGCTGTTTGCGGTTGCGCTGGTCACTTTTCTGGAATCACTGGCGCTGGTCGGGCTGTTGCTGCCGGGAACCGTGCTGATGGCGAGTCTGGGCGCGCTGGTCGGGAGCGGACAAATTGGCCTCTATCCGGCCTGGGCGGCCGGGTTTGCCGGTTGCCTGATTGGCGACTGGGTTTCTTACGGTATCGGCTGGAAATTTCAGGGTCCGCTGCATCGCTGGAAGTATCTGCAAAAGTACAAAGGGCTGCTGGATAAAACCGAACACGCGCTGCATCAGCACAGTATGTTTACCATTCTGGTCGGACGCTTTGTCGGCCCGACGCGCCCGCTGATCCCACTGGCGGCCGGTATGCTGGAATTGCCGGTACGTAAATTCCTGCCGCCGAATCTGATTGGCTGCCTGCTGTGGCCACCGCTCTATCTGCTGCCCGGCATTCTGGCTGGTGTGGCAGTCGATGTGCCCGAGGCGGCGCAGGGCGGTAACTTTAAGTGGCTGCTGCTGACGGCAGCGATAGTGGTGTGGCTGGGCGGCTGGTTAGGCTGGCGCTGGTGGCGCAGCGGCAAGAGTCAGGATTGGGCGACCGCCTGGCTGCCGCCGGAACGACTGCGCTGGCTGGGACCGCTGGGGCTGGTGATCGCCATCGCCGCCCTGGTCGGCATTCAGTTCCATCCGATGATGCCGATTTTCCGTCATCTGCTGTGGCAGGTCTTTTTCGAATAATCACCGGTTAGCGGCGCGGGATGCCCAGGACATCAGCCTCCCGCGTCTCACCCGACAGCAACTGTCGGGTCTCGCCGTCCCAGTAAACCCGTCCATCAACAATTACCACGCTGCGCGGCGCGATCTGTTGCGCATCTTCCAGACTGTGCGACACCATCAGCAGCGTGATGCTGCGGGCTTCGCACACCGAGCGCACCAGCTGCAGCATTTCGCTGCGCAGCGCCGGATCCAGCGCCGAAAAGGGCTCATCCAGCAGCAGCACCGGGCGATCGCGCAGCAGACAGCGTGCCAGCGCCACCCGCTGACGCTGGCCCCCCGACAATTCGCCCGGCAGTCGCGCCAGCAGATCGCCTAATCCCACCTGTTCGGCTAGCGCAGCAAGCTGATGGCGCTGCTCTGCGTTGAGCTTCAGTCCCGGGTGCAAGCCCAGCGCCATGTTCTGCTGCACGCTGAGGTGCGGAAACAGATTGTTCTCCTGAAACAGCATTGATACCGGCCGTCTGGCTGGCACGCTGTGGCTATGATCCTGACCATCAATCATCAGCGTGCCCTGGCGGATCGGCAGAAAACCGGCGATCAGGCTGAGTAGCGTACTTTTTCCGGCACCGCTTGGCCCGAGGATCGCCAGCCGCTCGCCACGTTCGGCGTGCAGGCTGAAGCGCATCGGCAGATGCTGATAAAGGTAAGTAAGGTTATTCAGTGTCAGCATGGCGGCCCGGTAATTTTTCCATCAGGGTGAACAGCAACAAACAGAGCAGCAGCAGCAGCAGGGCGGTCACTGCACCGTCGGCACCGCGATAGGCACCGATCTGTTGATAAAGGTAGAACGGCAGGGTGCGGAAGTCGGCATTGCCAAACAGCGCCACCACGCCAAAATCACCGATCGACAGCACGCAGGCAAACGCCAGCGCCTGTGCCAGCGGACGTTTGAGGGCACGCAGTTCTATCAACCGCAGCCGGTTCCAGCCGTGGATATCCAGTGAATCGCATAGCCTGCCGTAGCGCTCGGCGACGTCACGCATCGGGTTTTCCAGCACTTTCAGCGCATAGGGAATGGCGATCAGCGCATTAGTGAAGATCACCAGCCCGTCTGCCGACGCCGGCAGGCCAACGGTGGCGTTAAACAGCAGAAAGAAGCCGGTCGCCAGCACGATGCCGGGCATTGCCAGAATCAGCATGCCGCTGGTGTCGATCAGCTGTGCGGCGAGCGGGCGCTGACGCAGCCGCAATTCGCGACTGCTCCACAGCAGCATCAGCGTCAGTATCACGCACAGCAGGCCGGCACCGACCGCGATGCGCAATGAGGTCAGGGTCGCCTGCCACAACGCTGGCTGGGCCAGTGCGCCGCGCAGTCCGCCGTGCAAGCCATCCACCACTACCGCCGCCAGCGGCGGCAGCAGCAGCAGTAACGCCAGCAGAATCAGCAACCCATCCGTTAGCCGGGCCAGACGCGAATCCTGCGGATCGCGCCAGCCGTGCAGCTGGCTGGTGCCGGCGGGTATCGCTTTACTGAATCGCTGGCTGAGCAGCACCAGCGTCAGGCAACAGCTGAGCTGAATCAGCGCCAGCAATGCGGCGCGACCGGGATCGTAGTCGTAGCTGAGTGCCTGAAAGATCGCCAGTTCAATGGTGGTGGCCTGGGGGCCGCCGCCCAGCGACAGCACGGTGGCGAAGCTGGCGAAGCAGAGCATAAAGATGAGCGCGCCGGTCGGCAGCAGCTGACGACGCAACCACGGCCATTCCAGCAGGCGAAAGTGGTGCCAGCCGCGCAGATCAAGCTGTGCGGCCAGCTGACGCTGCTCCGCCGGTATGCTCTCCAGCGCCTGTAGCATCAGGCGCGTAGCCAGCGGCAGGTTAAAAAAGACATGCGCCAGCAAAATGCCCTGCAATCCATAGGGCGAGAAGTGATAGTCGATGCCCAGCCACTGACACAACTGTGCCAGCCAGCCGACGCGGCCATAAACCGTCAGCAGGCCGAACACCGCCACCAGCACCGGCAGCACCAGCGTCATGGCGCACAGACGCAGCAACAGCTGACGGCCGGGAAAGCGGCGGCGATAGAGGGCGCGCGCCAGCGGCACCGCAGGCAGCAGCGACAGCAGGGCGGAGAGCAGCGCCTGACCAAAGGAGAACGCCACAACGTGCTGCAGGTACTCATCCAGCAGCACGCTACGCCAGTCGGTGACCGGCGCGGCATTCCACAGTGAGATAAAGGCGAACAGCGCCACGCTGATTAACAGCAGCGTGGCGAGCGAACCGGGGATCAGCCAGCGCGGCATTAACGGCTGACGGCGCGTTGCCATTGGCTAATCCAGCCAGAGCGCTGGCTGGCTACCTCTTCCGGCGAATAGTGCAGCGCGGTGGCGGGCACCTGCAGCGTGGCGAAGCCAGCAGGCAGGGTGGTATGGATCACCGGATACATCCAGTTGCCGGTCGGGATGGTGTTCTGGAACGCCGGCGAGACCATAAACTGCATGAACTGCTGCGCCAGTTTCGGCTGTTTACTGCTGGCTAACTGCGCAGCAACCTCGACCTGCAGATAGTGGCCTTCGGCAAACGGTGCGGCGGCGTAGTTCTCTTTTTTCTCTTCGATAATGTGATAGGCCGGCGAGGTGGTATAGCTCAGCACCAGATCGCCTTCGCCTTTCAGGAACAGACCGTAGGCTTCACTCCAGCCCTTGGTTACCGTCACGGTTTTCTGCGCCAGCTTTTGCCATGCCTGCGGGGCCTGGTCGCCATAGACTTTCTGCATCCACAGCAGCAGACCTAATCCCGGGGTACTGGTACGCGGATCTTCATAGATGACCCGCCATTTTTCCGGGCTCTCTACCAGCTCTTTCAGGCTTTTCGGCGGATTTTTCAGACGGGTTTTGTCATAGACGAAGGCGAAATAGCCATAATCAAACGGAACAAAGGTGCTGTCGTGCCAGCCGCCCGGCAGCGTCAGCTGTGCGGTATCGACCTGGCTGGCGGCAAAAAGACCGGTTTTTTGCGCCGCCTGCACCAGATTGTTATCCAGTCCCAGCACCACATCCGCTTTGCTGTTTTTGCCTTCCATTCGTACGCGATTCAGCAGCGACACGCCATCTTCCAGCGTGACAAATTTCAGTTCGCAATCGCACTGGGCTTCGAAGGCTTTTTTGACCGCCGGACCGGGGCCCCAGTCAGCGGAGAAGGAGTCGTAGGTGTAAACCGTCAGAACCGGTTTGGCAGCCAGTACCGGGGTGGAAAGTAACAGCAGCAGTGGCAGAACTTTGTTAAACACTTTGCGCTCCTTCAGGAGAATAGGGGATGAGTCGCAAAGGATCTGAGCAGCAGGTCTCTCAAATCCCTACGTCGGTATTAACCGAATCAGGTTCGACGGGTCTCTCTCAGCCGTTTGCGGTCAGCAGGCGGCACCCCGTTGAGAACGTCACATTCTAGTCATTTCAGCGTCAGCGCGAAAGCGTTACAGCGCGGGCGGCGCAAACCAGGCAGATTTAAAATCGAACCAGCCGAGGGTATTCATCCGCACGCCGCGCATGCTGCGCTGACCTTCAAGCAGCAGCCAGTGATGGAACAGCGGATGCAGACCGGCCTCTTCCACTAACCGCTTGCTCCATTCGGCCAGCGGCAGCGTTTTTTCACGCCAGCGGGCGGCATCAGCGTGCCAGTCGATCGGCAGGCAGTGATGCAGCAGCGGGACCTCATACAGCTGGGCGAACAGCGACCAGGCCAATGGCAGTGTGAAGTTCACGCTGCCGAGCCAGATGTCGCTGTCGGCGTCGCCCTGATGCCAGCATTCGTAACTGACCTCGCGCGTCTCCAGCGTGACGCCGTGCTGCGCCAGCAGCGGACGTAACGCATTAGCGATCCCTTCGTGCTCAACGTGCTGGCTGTACCAGGTGAGCGTCAGATGAGTCAGGCCGGGCGGCTTTTCGACCGGGGCCAGATCGCGGCGGTGATGCCAGCGCGGCAGTAGACCATACGCCGGAAACCAGTAGCGCTGATAGCCGACGCCGGCGTGGTTGAGCAGGGCGATAGGATTAAACAGATAGCTGACCCAGCGCCGTATCGCCTCGTCACGGCCTTTTTCCGAACGCTGATCGAACAACAAATAGTAGCAGCCTTCTTCCAGCCGGCTCTCTTCCTGGATCTCATCCGCGCCGTCGCCCTGCAGGCGCACGCCCGCGTAGACCAGCTCATCGCTGATATCCGGCAATACCCAGATAGAGACGTCATCAATCAGCGCGCGAAAGCCAAAGTAATCATCAAAGGCTTCTATCTTCAGCTGACTTTCCTGATTACGGATCACGCTGTAAGGACCGGTGCCGATCGGCTGGCGGGCAAAGTCAGGCTGCGTGGGCCATTCGCGTGGCAGGATCATCGCGCTGACGCTGGCCAGCAACCAGGGTAACCAGTCGTCGGGCTGGCTTAAGGTGATATCCAGCGTCCACGGAGCGGGCGAGTCGAGCTGTTGAATATGGGAAAACAGCGGCTGCTGACGCTGACGTTCCAGCGTGGCGATAACATCGGCCATCTCCAGTTCGCGGCCATGATGAAAGCGAATCGCCGGACGCAGAAAGAAGCGCCAGTGGAGCGGGGAAGTCTGCTGCCAGTGATGGGCAATATCGGCCTCAATTTCCCCGTTTTCCTCATTTATGCGCGTCAGGCCATTAAAAATCTGACGGGCAATATGGGTTTCGGAGCGGCGCAGGGCGGAGCCCGGCAGCAGATTCAGCAGCGGGCGGTAGTAAAGCACCCGCAGAATGTGTTTTCCCTGACGGAAACTGCGGCCAAGGTGAGCACCAATCATCTGCCTGACCTGATTCTTATCGCCGACCAGCTGCACCAGCTGATCGATGCGATCCTGATCCAGCAGATCCTCAGCGCGCTGCTGCTGTAGCGCCAGTCCGGTGTAGCAGAAGGTGAGTTGTGAGCGCTTACCGCGTCCGGCTTCGGCCTGCCAGATTAACCAGCCAGCCGCCTGCATCCGGTTGAGTAAGTTGCGCATATGACGACGTGAACAGTGCAGCAGGTCAGCCAGTTCACTCAGGGTGATCTCCTGCGTCTGACCCTGGCAGCTTTGCCACAGACGTATGAACTGCTGCTTCAGGCGAGATGAGGACATAAAAGGGGAACTCCCGGTGAAAAGCGCTCTGTTTTTCTTGCCTCATTTTAAGGGCAAACTTTGCTCTATGGGAAGAGCGGGAGGCATTCAGCTATGAATGGCGTTCGACCCTCATGCCGCTGTTCAGCGGGATGCTTTTCTGAGTAGGGTGCAATTACACCGCCAGCAGATGATCTCTGCTGGCTTTTTTCATGCTGCACGGTATCGTCTACCCTTCTTCTCTTCCCCTGTTCATCCTGTAAGGGATTTCGGTATGAAATCGCTGTTAACGCGGCAGCGCCGCATCAATCCGGTTTACCTCGCTTTTATGGTCGCCTCGTTCATGCTCGGTGTGGCGGGCGCATTACAGGCACCGACCCTCAGCCTGTTTCTGACCCGTGAGGTGCAGGCCCGCCCATTCTGGGTCGGGCTTTTTTTCACTATCAATGCGGTGGCCGGTATCGTGGTAAGCATGCTGGTGGCAAAGCGATCGGACAGCGTCGGCGATCGCCGCAACATCATTCTGTTCTGCTGCCTGATGGCGCTGGTCAATGCGCTGCTGTTTGCCTTTACCCGTCATTATCTGACGCTGATTACCCTCGGGGTGCTGTTGTCTGCCTTAGCCAGCGTGTCGATGCCGCAGCTGTTCGCGCTGGCGCGTGAATATGCTGACCAGTCGGCGCGGGAAGCGGTGATGTTCAGTTCGGTGATGCGTGCGCAGCTGTCGCTGGCGTGGGTGATCGGACCGCCGCTGTCGTTCGCCCTGGCGCTAAACTACGGTTTCGTGACGCTGTTTATGGTAGCGGCGGCGCTGTTCCTGATCTGTATCGTACTGGTGTGGTTTACCCTGCCGTCGGTACCGCGTGCTGAGCCGCTGCTGCAAAGCGGTGGTCTGCCGTTAAGCGGCTGGCGTGACCGGGATGTGCGGCTGCTATTTCTGGCCTCGGTGACCATGTGGACCTGCAACACCATGTACATCATCGACATGCCGCTCTACATCAGTACCACGCTGGGATTGCCGGAAAAGCTGGCCGGTTTGCTGATGGGGACCGCGGCCGGACTGGAGATTCCGGTGATGCTGCTGGCCGGGCATTACGCCCGCAGGCTGGGCAAGCGGCGGCTGATGCTGCTGGCGGTGGCGGCAGGGGTGCTGTTTTATCTCGGGCTGGTGCTGTTCAACTCGCGCACCTCACTGATGGTTTTACAGCTGTTTAATGCGGTGTTTGTCGGGATTATCGCCGGCATCGGAATGTTGTGGTTCCAGGATTTAATGCCGGGGCGGCCAGGTGCCGCGACAACGATGTTCACCAACTCGATCTCGACCGGCATGATTCTGGCTGGGGTTATTCAGGGAACGTTAAGTGAGCGGCTGGGACATGAAGCAGTCTACTGGCTGGCATTTGTGCTGGCGATAGCGGCTTTTATTATGTCAGCGCGGGTACGCAACGTATAAAGAAGAAGGGCGACAGGATGCCGCCCTCATTGTGCTGACAAACCCAAATCCGGGTGAACCGGACCGCAGCTGACAAGCTTTATTCGCAGAGAACAGGGGCAGAGGAGGAAAGCGTCCCGGCAGGGAAGGCGCGGGACGAGCGGCCAGGGATGGTTTACGCGACTTTCCGATCTGACCGTGTTCCCTTCGCAGGCTCGGTCTAACCACTGGGGCAGAGCTGAGGTTGTCAGTAACAGCAGGGCGACCCGATGTCGCCCTGCTTTGACTCAATCAGCGCAGGAAGGCGGGCTGGTTCTGCTCATATTGCGAGATTGACGCTTCGTGTTGCAGCGTCAGGCCAATACTGTCGAGGCCGTTAATCATGCAGTGGCGGCGGAAGCTGTCGAGTTCGAACGGATAGACTTTATCACCCGCAGTGACCGTCTGAGCTTCCAGATCGACCGTAAAGCGAATGCCGGGTTGCGCCGCCACCAGTGTAAACATCTCATCCACTTCCTGTTCGCTTAATTTCACCGGCAACAGCTGGTTATTGAAGCTGTTGCCGTAAAAAATGTCCGCGAAGCTCGGCGCAATCACCACGTGGAAACCGAAATCGGTCAGCGCCCAGGGCGCATGCTCACGTGATGAGCCGCAGCCGAAGTTTTCACGCGCCAGCAGGATGCTGGTGCCTTTGAACTCGGGCTTGTTGAGCACAAAACCGGGCGTCGGTACGGTGCCGGCATCATCTTCAAAACGCCAGTCGTGGAACAGGTGCTGGCCGAAACCGGTGCGGGTTACTTTCTGCAAAAACTGCTTAGGAATAATGGCATCGGTATCGACGTTAGCCGCATCCAGTGGCGCAACAATACCGGTGTGCTGGGTGAATTTATTCGCCATTGGTTAAGCTCCTGTCGTCAGTTGACGGATATCGGCAAAATGGCCGGAAACGGCGGCGGCGGCGGCCATCGCCGGGCTGACTAAATGGGTCCGGCCACCGCGGCCCTGACGACCTTCAAAATTACGGTTGCTGGTTGAGGCGCAACGCTCGCCTGGGTTCAGACGGTCATTATTCATCGCCAGACACATTGAACAGCCGGGCAGACGCCATTCAAAACCAGCGTCGAGGAAGATTTTATCCAGACCTTCGGCTTCAGCCTGAGCTTTGACCGGACCGGAACCTGGCACCACCATGGCAATCACGCCAGGCGCGACTTTGCGGCCTTTGGCGATGGCGGCGGCAGCGCGCAGATCCTCAATGCGTGAGTTGGTGCAGGAGCCGATAAACACCTTATCAATCGCCACATCGGTCAGTTTAATGCCCGGTTGCAGATTCATGTAGGCCAGCGCTTTCTCCGCTGAAGCACGCTCGACCGGATCGGCGAACGAGGCGGGATTCGGGATCACCTGATCGACGGCAATCACCTGGCCCGGATTGGTACCCCAGGTGACCTGAGGAGCGATCTGTTCTGCGTGCAGAGTGACGACTGCATCAAATTTCGCGCCTTCATCTGACTTCAGGGTACGCCAGTAGGCCACAGCCTGTTCCCATTTCTCACCCTTTGGCGAGAACTGACGGCCTTTCAGGTAGTTGAATGTGGTCTCATCCGGCGCGACCAGGCCCGCTTTGGCTCCCATCTCAATTGCCATATTGCACAGGGTCATACGGCCTTCCATGCTCAGCGCTTCAATCGCCGGACCGCAGAACTCCACTACGTAACCGGTACCGCCCGCGCTGCCGGTTTTGCCGATGATCGCCAGCACGATATCTTTGGCGGTGATGCCGGTCGCGGCTTCGCCCAGCACTTCAATCTTCATGGTTTTCGCCCGACCCTGTTTCAGCGTCTGGGTGGCAAACACATGCTCGACTTCTGAGGTGCCGATACCAAAGGCCAGCGAGCCAAACGCGCCGTGTGTGGCGGTGTGCGAGTCGCCGCAGACGATGGTCATGCCCGGCAGGGTCATACCCTGCTCAGGACCGATAACGTGAACGATGCCCTGGAACGGGTGATTCAGGTCATACAGCTGGACGCCAAACTCGGCGCAGTTTTTCATCAGCTCCTGCATCTGAATACGCGCCATCTCACCCGATGCGTTGATATCTTTGGTCTGGGTTGAGACGTTGTGATCCATGGTGGCGAAGGTTTTTTCAGGCTGACGGACTTTACGTCCGTGCGCGCGCAGGCCATCAAACGCCTGTGGCGAGGTCACTTCATGGATCAGATGACGATCGATGTAGAGTAATGGCGTTTCATCTGGCGCTTCGTGGACGACATGTGCATCAAATAACTTCTGGTATAAGGTTTTCATTATTTTATTTTTCCTCGGCGATAAAGCGGGCAATGATGCTGCCCATCTCATCGGTGCTGACCGCAGGGCCGTCGCCGGCTAAATCTTTGGTGCGGTAGCCCTCTTCCAGCGCCCGGCTGATGGCGCGCTCAATGCTATCGGCGGCGTCATCGGCATTCAGGCTGTAACGTAACAGCAACGCCAGTGACAGGATCTGCGCCACCGGGTTGGCGATGTTCTGGCCCGCAATGTCTGGCGCAGAGCCACCGGCCGGTTCAAACAGACCAAAACCCTCTTCATTCAGGCTGGCGGAAGGCAGCATGCCCATTGAGCCAGTGATCATGGCGCACTCATCAGAGAGAATGTCACCGAACAGGTTAGAGCAGAGCAGCACGTCAAACTGCGACGGGTCTTTGATCAGCTGCATGGTGGCATTGTCGATATACATGTGGCTCAGCTGTACATCCGGATAATCTTTAGCAACCTCGTTGACGATCTCGCGCCACATTACCGAGGTCTGCAACACGTTGGCTTTATCGATTGAGGTCACTTTATGACGACGTTTGCGCGCCGACTCAAACGCGATGCGGGCGATGCGTTCGATTTCGAAACGGTGGTAAACCTCGGTATCGAATGCCCGCTCGTGCGGACCGCTGCCTTCGCGGCCTTTCGGCTGGCCGAAGTAGATGCCGCCAGTCAGTTCACGTACGCACAGAATGTCGAAGCCGCGGGCGGCGATGTCGCTGCGCAGCGGGCAAAAAGCTTCCAGTCCACTGTAGAGTGCTGCCGGACGCAGATTGCTGAACAGACGGAAGTGTTTACGCAACGGCAACAGCGCACCACGTTCAGGCTGAGATGCTGGCGGTAAGTGTTCCCACTTTGGCCCGCCAACCGAACCGAACAGAATAGCATCGGCCTGCTCACAGCCTGCCACGGTAGCTGGCGGTAACGGCTCGCCGTGTTGATCGATGGCGATGCCTCCAACCGCGTATTCACTGGTAGTGATGCGCATGTCGAAGCGTTGACGAATCGCATCTAACACCTTCATTGCCTGCGCCATCACTTCCGGGCCGATACCGTCACCCGATAAAACTGCAATATGGGAAGAGCTGGACATAGTTATACCGTTTCCTTCTGATCTTTAAATTTGCGCTGCAATTCTTGTTCAACCTGTCTGGCACGCCAGATGTTATTCAGGGCGTTAACCATCGCTTTGGCAGAAGATTCGACGATATCGGTCGCCAGACCGACGCCGTGGAATTTACGGTTGTTGTAGCTCACCACGATATCCACCTGACCCAGCGCATTTTCGCCGTGGCCCTTCGCGGTCAGTTTGTAGTTAACCAGTTCTGCATCCAGCTGGGTGATGCGATTGATCGCCTGATAAACGGCGTCAACCGGACCATTGCCGGTGGCGGCATCTGATTTGGTGCTCTCGCCGCAGCCCAGATTGACCGAGGCCGTGGCGGTAATGCTCGAACCGGTCTGGACGTTGAATTCGTTCAGCTGGAAATATTCCGGCTCTTCATTCTGTTTATTGATGAAGGCCAGCGCTTCCAGGTCGTAATCAAATACCTGACCTTTTTTATCGGCCAGCTTCAGGAAGGCGTCGTACAGGGTGTCCAGATTGTAATCGTGCTCTGCATAGCCCATCTCTTCCATACGGTGTTTAACCGCGGCGCGGCCAGAACGAGAGGTCAGGTTGAGCTGGATTTTGTGCAGGCCAATCGATTCAGGGGTCAGGATTTCATAGTTCTCGCGGTTCTTCAGCACGCCATCCTGGTGAATACCAGAGGAGTGGGCAAAGGCGTTTGAGCCGACCACTGCTTTGTTAGCCGGGATCGGCATATTACAGATCTGACTGACCATCTGGCTGGTGCGGTAGATTTCCTGATGATTGATATTGGTGTGGACATTCATGATCTGCTGGCGGGTTTTGATCGCCATGATCACCTCTTCCAGCGCACAGTTACCGGCACGTTCACCCAATCCATTCAGCGTGCCTTCAACCTGGCGGGCGCCCGCCTGAACCGCAGCCAGCGCATTACCGGTCGCCATGCCCAGGTCATCATGGGTATGTACTGACAGAATCGCTTTATCGATGTTCGGTACGCGCTGAATCAACTGGCTGATGATGTGGGCATATTCACCCGGCAGGGTATAGCCGACGGTATCCGGGATGTTAATGGTACGAGCACCGGCATTAATTGCCGCTTCAACCATCCGGCACAGATCGTCAATCGGGGTACGGCCACCGTCTTCACAGGAAAACTCAACGTCGTCGGTGTAGTTACGGGCGCGTTTCACCATCTTCACTGCACGTTCAATGACCTCGGGCAGCGTGCTGCGCAGTTTGGTGGCGATGTGCATCGGTGAGGTGGCGATAAAGGTATGAATACGGAAGGCGTCAGCAACGCGCAGTGACTCGTAGGCGGCGTCGATATCTTTTTCTACACAGCGCGCCAGGCCGCAAACCCGGCTGTTTTTGATGGTCCGCGCAATGGTTTGTACAGATTCAAAATCACCGGGTGAGGAAACCGGAAAACCGACTTCCATCACGTCTACGCCCATGCGCTCCAGCGCTAACGCAATCTGCAATTTTTCTTTCACACTCAGGCTGGCCTGTAATGCCTGTTCACCGTCGCGCAGAGTGGTATCGAAAATAATGACTTGCTGGCTCATCGTATTCATCCTTATGCATTTCTTGCCTTGCAACGAGCATAAAAAAACCCGCGACAGGCGCGGGTTTTTAACTTTCAGCAGGTTTGAATCAGTGTTTGATTCCGCCCACAAGTCTACCGCGCAAACTGAATGCGTTTAGTAGTAGACCGAGTAGGCGAGAAGAACGAAACATGGATTCAAACCTCATAAAATTGTGTGCTGCACATATTGGTACTGGAATCCCGGTGGGATGTCAACCTTCAATGAAGGGCTATTTATGCGGCTAAATAAGGAAAATATTCTGTCAGATATCGGCCAGCCAGCGTATTGAACAACTGCGCACGCGGCGCGGGTTAAAACAGACGATCGGTGGCGGCTGGTTGTGGCTTTGTATTTTATTAATTCACTGAAATTAAAGGATTTTATAATTTATCTTTCAGTCGGAGTAACCGGATTTATTTTCGCTGCTTCAGCATAATCGTATGAACTTTAATGATTTTAAGGTTAATTACGCCAGAAAAGAAATGCCACAGCAAATTGTGGGCTGCGGTAAGCGGCAATAACTTTTCGCTATTTCTTAGATCACGCTGAAAATAATTTCATCGCCAGCATTTTCCTCTGCGGTTGTGCGACGTGATTAGTGTATTCCGCGTAGCCCTTTCTTATCGCGCAGAGCCTTTACGTTGGCGCGGTTTAATTTGCGCGAGTTTGCGGTTTGCCTGCCAGGTTAACTGCGGTTATGGTAATCGTCCTACTCTCAAAACAATGAACTCAACAGATTTCTCTGTATCCGCAGGGCGGAACGCGTTTCCGCCGTGCGGGCATAAACATAAGGTTTTGATCTTACATTGGCAAAGCAGGTGCCTGGATGACGTAACGCACCACGCGCGTTAACGCAGCCTGGCCCTCACGCCTGGAGGCAGAAGATGGAGATGTTGTCAGGAGCCGAAATGGTCGTCCGTTCGTTAATCGATCAGGGCGTTAAGCAGGTATTCGGTTATCCGGGTGGCGCGGTGTTGGATATTTACGACGCGCTGCAAACGGTCGGGGGAATCGACCACGTTCTGGTGCGCCATGAACAGGGCGCGGTGCACATGGCCGATGGCCTGGCGCGCGCGACCGGCGAAGTCGGCGTGGTGCTGGTGACGTCCGGACCCGGCGCCACCAATGCGATTACCGGTATCGCCACGGCCTATATGGATTCAATCCCGCTGGTGATTCTGTCGGGGCAGGTGCCTTCGTCGCTGATCGGCTATGACGCCTTTCAGGAGTGCGACATGGTCGGCATCTCCCGTCCGGTGGTGAAACACAGTTTCCTGGTGAAAAACACCGAAGAGATCCCGACCGTGCTGAAAAAGGCGTTCTGGCTGGCGTCGAGCGGACGTCCGGGACCGGTGGTGATCGATCTGCCAAAAGACATTCTTAATCCGGCCAATAAACTGCCTTATCACTGGCCGGAAGAAGTGAGCATGCGCTCTTACAATCCAACGATTCAGGGGCACAAAGGGCAGATCAAACGTGCATTGAATACGCTGCTGGCAGCCCATAAGCCAGTGATCTACGTCGGTGGCGGCGCGATCACCTCAGGCTGTGAGGCGGAACTGCTGCAGCTGGCGGAGAGCCTGAACATCCCGGTCACCACCTCGCTGATGGGGCTGGGCGCGTTTCCTGGTACTCACCGTCAATGCGTCGGCATGCTGGGGATGCACGGCACCTACGAAGCCAATATGACCATGCACAATGCCGACCTGATTTTCGGCGTTGGGGTTCGCTTTGATGATCGTACCACTAACAACCTGGCAAAATATTGCCCGGATGCCACGGTGATGCACATTGATATCGATCCCACCTCCATCTCAAAAACGGTGGCGGCCGATATCCCGATCGTTGGCGATGCCCGCCAGGTGCTGCAGCAGATGCTGGAGCTACTGGCCCAGACTGACAGCAAACAGCCGCTCGACAGCCTGCGTGACTGGTGGCAATCGATTGAAAGCTGGCGCAGCCGTCAGTGCCTGGAATTTGATCGTACCAGCGCAAAAATTAAGCCGCAGGCGGTTATTGAAACCATCTGCCGCCTGACCAAAGGCGACGCTTATGTCACCTCTGACGTCGGTCAGCATCAGATGTTTGCGGCGCTGTACTACCAGTTTGATAAGCCGCGTCGCTGGATCAACTCCGGCGGTCTCGGCACCATGGGCTTTGGCCTGCCTGCCGCGCTCGGCGTGAAAATGGCGTTGCCGGATGAAACCGTTATTTGTGTCACCGGCGACGGCAGTATCCAGATGAACATTCAGGAGCTGTCGACCGCGCTGCAGTACAATCTGCCGGTGCTGGTACTGAACCTTAACAACCGTTTCCTCGGCATGGTGAAACAGTGGCAGGACATGATCTATTCCGGCCGCCACTCCCAGTCTTATATGGAATCGCTGCCTGATTTCGTCCGGCTGGCAGAAGCCTATGGGCATGTCGGAATCGCCATTGAGCATCCGGCGGAGCTGGAAGAGAAGCTGACGCTGGCGCTGGAAACACTGGCGCAGGGACGGCTGGTATTTGTGGATGTCACCGTCGACGGCAGTGAGCACGTTTATCCGATGCAGATTCGCGGTGGCAGCATGGATGAGATGTGGTTAAGCAAAACGGAGAGGACATAACTATGCGTCGCATTTTATCGGTTCTGCTGGAGAACGAATCCGGCGCATTATCCCGCGTGGTCGGCCTGTTCTCACAGCGTGGCTATAACATCGAAAGCCTGACCGTTGCGCCAACGGACGATCCGACGCTATCGCGAATGACGATACAGACCGTCGGCGATCAGAAGGTGCTGGAGCAGATCGAGAAGCAGCTGCACAAGCTGGTTGATGTGCTGCGCGTGACCGAACTGGGGCAGGGCGCGTACGTTGAGCGTGAAATTATGCTGGTGAAAATTCAGGCCAGCGGCTACGGCCGGGAAGAGGTGAAGCGCAATGCGGAAATCTTCCGGGGCCAGATTATTGATGTGACCCCGACGCTGTATACGGTTCAGCTTGCCGGCACCAGCGACAAACTGGACGCATTCCTGAATACCGTGCGCGATGTGGCGGAGATTGTCGAAGTGGCACGCTCCGGAATCGTCGGGGTGTCGCGTGGCGATCGCATCATGCGTTAATCACCTTGCGTAATCACTCAGGATGACTCTAACCCGGCGAAATGCCGGGTTTTTTTATTTTTTATGCGCCAGACCAGTTACATTCAGAAAAGCGGTTGCTCCGCGCACTTTTCTGCTGTTAGATGATAACCATGAGTTGTCCATAGCTTAACTGCGGCTATTTTAGTCGTGCGAACGGCTTTGATTGAGGGTTATCGTGAAACTGGATGAAATTGCGCGTCTGGCGGGCGTATCGCGTACCACGGCCAGTTATGTGATTAATGGCAAAGCGCGGCAGTATCGTGTCAGCGACAAAACCGTTGAGAAAGTGATGGCGGTGGTGCGTGAGCACAATTACCACCCGAATGCAGTGGCGGCCGGACTGCGCGCCGGGCGCACCCGTTCCATTGGCTTAGTCATTCCCGATCTGGAAAATACCAGCTATACCCGCATCGCGAATTATCTTGAGCGTCAGGCACGGCAGCGGGGTTATCAGTTGCTGATCGCCTGTTCAGAAGATCAGCCGGATAATGAGATGCGCTGCATTGAGCATCTGCTGCAACGGCAGGTTGATGCGATCATCGTTTCTACTTCATTACCGCCAGAGCATCCGTTTTATCAGCGCTGGATCAACGATCCTCTGCCCATCATCGCCTTAGACCGCGCCCTCGATCGCGAGCACTTCACCAGCGTGGTGGGTGCCGATCAGGATGATGCCTATACGCTGGCCGCCGAATTACGTCAGCTCGAGGTTAAAAATGTGCTGTTTCTCGGCGCGCTACCCGAACTGTCGGTCAGTTACCTGCGTGAGATGGGCTTCCGCGACGCGTGGAAAGAGGATAGTCGTCCAATCGACTACATCTACTGCAACAGTTTTGAGCGTACCGCTGCTGCGGCGCTGTTCGAAAAGTACCTTGAAGATCATCCGATGCCTGAGGCGCTGTTCACCACGTCGTTTGGCCTGCTACAGGGCGTGATGGATGTGACGCTGAAACGTGACGGACGGCTCCCGACCGAGCTGGCTATCGCGACCTTTGGCGACCACGAATTACTGGACTTTCTTGAGTGTCCGGTGCTGGCGGTGGGTCAGCGCCATCGTGACGTGGCGGAGCGGGTACTGGAATTAGTTTTAGCCTCCTTAGACGAACCGAGAAAACCGAAACCGGGGTTAACCCGCATCCGGCGTAATTTATACCGTCGCGGACAATTAAGCCGAAAAGTTAAATGAGTGACGGGCAGTATTAAGCTGCCCGCCTGTTTTAAATTGTGGCCTTTGGCGGTTCTGATAGCGGGAGGAGGTAAAAAAGCGTAAATTCTGCTCACTGAATCTAACAAATCAAAAAGCTTTATTTTTTATTATTTGTTTACAACTTCAACAAACCTTCTGTTCCCGTCCCGCCTGAAGCCGCTGGGCTTCCTTTAAGAAATCCCCTAAAATGCCGCCGCTGTCTCAGAAACTGCGATAAATATTTAGCGCTTTACATTGTTTCATTTTTAGCCGTTTTTCCCCGGCCCGCTATTTTTATTCAGGTATTCATCAGCTTAATTTTTATTTTTGCCTTTTATTTGAATATAACGTCGCCAGACGCTAATTCACCGGTCTGCAAATAGTGATATTCAACTGCCGCTCCGGCTTGACAAGGATTTCATCGGGTCCTTAAACTCGTTTCGTGGTAAAAAGTGGGATAAAGTGGCGCAAATGGGTGAGCGGGGGGTAAGGCTGGCATGTTCCGCGGAGCAACGTTAGTCAATCTCGACAGTAAAGGGCGGCTCGCAGTACCAACGCGATATCGCGATTTACTGAACAGCGAGTCTCAGGGGCAGATGGTCTGTACCATCGACCTCCACCAGCCATGTCTGTTGCTTTATACCCTGCCCGAATGGGAAATCATTGAAAAAAAGCTGGCCCGCTTATCCAGTATGAATCCACTTGAGCGCCGCGTGCAGCGCCTGTTACTGGGCCATGCCAGTGAGTGTCAGATGGATAATGCAGGGCGCTTGTTGCTGGCGAATACGCTTCGCCAACACGCTAAATTAACCAAAGAAGTGATGCTGGTTGGACAGTTCAATAAGTTTGAACTGTGGGATGAACAGACCTGGTATCAACAAGTCAGGGACGATATTGACGCAGAACAGTCGGCTCAGGAGCCTTTATCTGAGCGGTTGCAGGACTTGTCGCTATAGCTATGCAGGAAAATTTTAAACATACCACCGTGCTGTTGGATGAGGCGGTTAACGGCCTCAATATCAGGGAAGACGGGATTTACATCGACGGCACATTCGGTCGTGGCGGTCATTCGCGCTTAATTCTTTCGCAGCTTGGGGCGAAGGGAAAGCTCATCGCTATCGATCGTGACCCGCAAGCTATTGCCGCGGCCGCTGAGATCACCGATCCGCGCTTCTCCATTATTCATGGTCCTTTTTCCGCGCTGGCGGAGTACGTTTCTGAACGGGGATTAGTCGGCAAAATTGACGGCATTTTACTGGATTTAGGCGTGTCGTCGCCGCAGCTGGATGATGCCGGACGCGGCTTCTCCTTTATGCGCGACGGACCACTGGATATGCGAATGGACCCGTCGCGGGGTCATTCCGCCGCTGAGTGGTTGCTCCACGCTGAAGAAGCCGACATCGCTTTCGTGCTGAAGACCTATGGCGAAGAGCGTTTCGCCAAACGTATCGCCCGCGCCATTGTTGAGCGTAACCGCGAGCAGCCGATGACACGTACCAAAGAGCTGGCTGAGGTGATCGCCATCGCCACGCCGGTGAAAGATAAATTTAAGCATCCGGCGACGCGCAGCTTCCAGGCGATTCGAATCTGGATCAACAGTGAACTGGAAGAGATCGACATTGCGCTGAAAGGCGCGGTTGAGGTGCTGGCACCGCAGGGACGTCTGTCGGTCATCAGCTTTCACTCACTGGAAGATCGGCTGGTGAAACGCTTTATGCGCGATCAGAGCCGCGGGCCGCAGGTGCCAGCTGGATTACCAATGACGGAACAGCAGTTACGCGCGCTGGGCGGACGAGAACTTAAGTTGCTGGGCAAACTGTCGCCGGGCGAGGCTGAAGTGGCTGAAAACCCACGCGCGCGCAGCTCGGTATTACGAATCGCGGAGAAGACCGACGCATGATCGGTAATGAGCGCCACAGCCTGCCTGGCGTGATTGGCGGCGATCTGCTGCGGAAAGGCAAGATTCCGGTGTTGCTGCTGATCGCCGTGCTGGTTTCTGCGGTACTGGTGGTCACCACCACGCACAAAACGCGCTTGCTGACGGCGCAACGTGAACAGCTGGTACTGGAGCGGGATGCGCTGGATATCGAATGGCGCAACCTGATCCTGGAAGAGAACGCCCTGGGCGATCACAGTCGTGTTGAACGAATCGCAACCGAGAAGTTGCAATTGCAGCATGTTGATCCTTCACAAGAAAATATTGTGGTGCAGAAATAAGGACCTCAGATAGCGAATGAGCGGCGCAGGCAGAACGCTGAAGTTGAAGAAACCGGAAGATAAAGCCAGCTTTGTAAGCTGGCGTTTTGCGTTGCTGTGCGGCTGTATTTTGCTGGCACTGGGAGGATTACTGTCGCGTGTTGCCTGGCTGCAGGTGATTAATCCTGACAGGCTGGTGAAAGAGGGCGATCTGCGCTCGCTGCGCGTTCAGGCGGTGCCGACGTCGCGCGGTATGATCAGCGACCGCGCCGGACGACCGCTGGCAGTGAGCGTGCCGGTCAACGCTATCTGGGCCGATCCCAAAGAGCTGCATGCCGGCGGCGGCGTAACGCTGGACAGCCGCTGGAAGGCGCTGTCGGATGCGCTTTCGATTCCGCTCGACCAGTTGGCCGCGCGGGTTAACGCCAATCCCAAAGGCCGCTTTGTCTATCTGGCGCGCCAGGTCAATCCGGCCATCGGCGAGTACGTCAAAAAATTGAAACTGCCTGGTATCCATCTGCGTGAAGAGTCACGCCGTTACTACCCGGCGGGGCAGGTCACGTCTCATCTGATTGGTTTTACCAATATCGACGGTCAGGGTATCGAAGGGGTCGAAAAAAGCTTTGATAAATGGCTGACCGGTGCACCGGGCGAACGAACGGTGCGTAAAGACCGATTTGGTCGGGTAATCGAAGATATCTCCTCGGTGGATAGCCGCGCTGCGCATAACCTGACCCTGAGCATCGATGAGCGCTTACAGGCGCTGGTCTATCGCGAACTGAACAACGCCGTCGCCTTTAACAAAGCTGAATCGGGCACTGCGGTGCTGGTAGACGTGAATACCGGCGAAGTGCTGGCGATGGCCAACAGCCCGGCTTACAACCCGAATAACCTCAGCAACACGCCGAAAGATCTGATGCGTAACCGCGCCATCACCGACATCTTCGAGCCGGGTTCTACCGTCAAGCCAATGGTGGTGATGACCGCCCTGCAGCGCGGTGTGGTCAAAGAGAATAGCGTACTGAATACCGTGCCGTACCGCGTCAATGGTCATGAGATCAAAGACGTGGCGCGCTACAGCGAACTGACCCTGACCGGGGTTTTACAGAAATCGAGTAACGTCGGGGTTTCACGTCTGGCGTTAGCGATGCCTTCCTCAGCGCTGGTAGATACTTACGCGCGCTTTGGGCTAGGTAAACCGACCAATTTGGGGCTGGTCGGGGAAAGCAGTGGCTTATACCCTCAAAAACAACGGTGGTCCGACATAGAGAGGGCCACCTTCTCTTTCGGCTACGGGCTAATGGTAACGCCGTTACAGTTAGCGCGAGTCTACGCAACCATTGGCAGCTACGGCATCAACCGTCCGCTGTCGATCACTAAGGTCGATCCCCCTGTCGCGGGACAACGCGTTTTCGATGAGTCACTGGTTAAAACCGTGATGCACATGATGGAAAGCGTGGCGCTGCCCGGCGGCGGCGGGGTGAAAGCGGCGATTAAAGGCTATCGCATCGCCATCAAAACCGGTACCGCTAAAAAAGTCGGGCCGGATGGACGCTACGTCAATAAATACATTGCTTATACCGCAGGCGTCGCGCCTGCCAGTCATCCTCGATTCGCGCTGGTGGTGGTGATCAACGATCCCCAGGCCGGCAAGTACTACGGTGGTGCGGTTTCTGCGCCGGTGTTTGGTGCCATCATGGGCGGCGTACTGCGCACCATGAACATCGAGCCGGATGCGTTACCAACCAATGACAAGAACGAGTTGGTGACTAACAGAAGTGAGGAATCAAGTGACAGATCGTAACCTGCGCGACTTACTCGGCCCCTGGGTGCCAGGCGCGCCGGCGCGTCCACTGCGTGACATGACACTGGATAGCCGTACCGCGGCTTCCGGCGATCTGTTTGTCGCTATTGCAGGCCATCAGGCCGATGGACGCCGTTTCATCCCGCAGGCGATTGCACAAGGCGTTGCCGCCGTGGTGGCCGAAGCCGAAGGGGAAGCGGCCGATGGCGAAATCCGTGAAATGCACGGCGTACCGGTTATCTATCTGACGCAGCTGCATCAGCGTCTGTCAGCATTAGCCGGACGTTTCTATCAGCAGCCGGGCGAAAAACAGACGCTGATCGGCGTCACCGGCACCAACGGAAAAACCACCACCACCCAGTTGCTGGCGCAGTGGGCCAACCTGCTGGGCGAAACCAGTGCAGTGATGGGGACGGTGGGCAACGGATTGATCGGCCAGCTTGTGCCGGCGGAAAACACCACCGGCTCAGCGGTCGATGTTCAGCATCTGCTGCACGATCTGGCGGAACAAGGTGCCACACTGACCGCGATGGAGGTTTCTTCACACGGCCTGGTTCAGCACCGTGTCGCGGCGTTGCCGTTTGCGGCCGCCGTATTCACCAATCTCAGCCGCGATCACCTCGATTATCACGGCGATATGCAGCGCTATGAGTCCGCCAAATGGCTGCTGTTCTCTGAGCATCAGGTTGGTCAGGCGATTCTGAACGCCGATGATGAAGTCGGCCGTCGCTGGCTGGCCAGCCTGCCTGATGCCGTTGCCGTGACGATGGAAAATAATTTACAGCCTGGCTGCCACGGCCGCTGGCTGAAAGCCGACGCGGTGCAGTATCACGATAACGGCGCGAACATCCGCTTCAGCTCCAGCTGGGGCGAAGGCGAGATCGACAGCCGTCTGATGGGAGCGTTCAACGTCAGCAACTTACTGCTGGCGCTGGCGACGCTGCTGGCACTTGACTATCCGCTTGACGCACTGATCAACGCAGCATCGAAGTTGCAGCCGGTCAACGGCCGGATGGAAGTGTTTAGTGCTGATGGCAAACCGACGGTAGTGGTTGATTATGCCCACACCCCGGATGCGCTGGAAAAAGCGCTGGAAGCCGCACGCCTGCACTGCACAGGAAAACTGTGGTGCCTGTTTGGCTGCGGCGGCGATCGTGATAAAGGCAAACGTCCGTTAATGGGCGCCATTGCTGAGCAATTCGCCGATGTAGTGGTGATCACCGATGACAACCCACGCAGTGAGGATCCGCAGGCGATTGTGAAAGATATCCTGACCGGCCTGCTGGACCCGGGGCGCGCCCGCGTCGTCTCCGGGCGTGCGCAGGCGGTGACAAACACCATCATGCAGGCGCAGCCGGAAGATATCGTGTTGGTGGCGGGTAAAGGCCACGAAGACTACCAGATTATCGGCAATCGCCGGCTGGATTACTCCGATCGTGCCACGGTAGCGGCGCTGCTGGGAGGCGCGGCATGATCCCGGTTTCCTTAAAGACGCTCGCTGACATCACCGGCGGCACGCTGTATGGCAGTGATTTAACCGTGACGGACGTCACCACGGACACCCGCAAGGTAACGGCAGGCAGCCTGTTTATCGCGCTGGTTGGCGAACGTTTTGATGCCCATGACTTTGTGGGTGATGCAATTGCTAGCGGCGCGCAGGCGCTGTTAGTGAGTAAGCATTTACCTGTCGCCGTTCCGCAGGTAGTGGTTGAAGATACCCGACTGGGCTTTGGCAAGCTGGCGGCCTGGGTACGCCAGCAGGCGACAGCCCGGGTCGTAGCGCTGACCGGTTCATCCGGAAAAACGTCGGTCAAAGAGATGACCGCAGCGATCCTGCGCCAGTGCGGTGAAACCCTCTATACCGCCGGTAACCTTAACAACGATTTTGGCGTCCCGATGACGCTGCTGCGTCTGACCAGAGAGCATCAGTATGCGGTGATTGAGCTGGGTGCTAATCATCAGGGCGAGATCGCGTACACCACCGATCTGGTGCGGCCGGAGAGCGCGCTGGTCAACAACCTGGCGGCGGCGCATCTGGAAGGATTTGGCTCGCTGGCAGGCGTCGCTAAAGCCAAAGGTGAAATATTTATGGGATTGCCCGCCAACGGTACGGCGATCCTTAATGCGGATAGCAATGACTGGCCGAACTGGCAGGCGCATCTGCAGGACCAGACGGTGTGGCGCTTCTCGCCGCAGGCGGCCGGATGTGACTTCTCTGCTCGTGATATCAGCATTGCGCATGATGGCACCCACTTTGTGATGGTGACGCCGCGCGGTGAGGTGGCGATTACGCTGCCGCTGCCGGGACGGCATAACGTCGCCAACGCGCTGGCCGCGGCGGCTCTGGCGCTGTCGGTTGATGCTCCGCTGAGCGCGATACAACAAGGGCTAAAAACCCTGCAGTCGGTGCCGGGCCGCCTGTTCCCGATACGTTTATCTGCGCACCAGTTGCTGCTGGATGACAGCTATAACGCTAACGTCGGATCGATGACCGCTGCGGCGCAGGTACTGTCAGAAATGCCGGGTTATCGGGTGATGGTCACTGGCGATATGGCGGAACTGGGTGAAGAGACCGAACAGTGTCACCGTGAAGTCGGGCTGGCGGCGCGTGCTGCCGGTATCGATAAGGTCCTGAGCGTGGGGAGCGTTAGCCAGTTGATCAGCGAAAGCAGCGGCGTTGGCGAACATTTCAGCGATAAAACCGCCCTGACTGAACGTTTACGTCAGCTGTTGTCCGAACACAAAGAAATGACTGTCTTGATTAAAGGTTCGCGTAGTGCCGCCATGGAGCAGGTAGTACAGAGCTTACAGGAGAAAGGAACATGTTAGTTTGGCTGGCCGAGCATCTGGTCGCTTTTTATTCGGGCTTTAACGTCTTTTCGTATCTGACGTTTCGCGCCATTGTCAGCCTGCTGACCGCGTTGTTTATCTCCCTGTGGATGGGGCCGCGCCTGATTGCCTGGCTGCAAAAATTGCAGATTGGTCAGGTAGTTCGTAACGATGGCCCGGAATCGCACTTCAGCAAGCGCGGCACCCCGACCATGGGCGGCATCATGATCCTCACCTCAATCACCATTTCGGTGTTGATGTGGGCTTATCCGTCAAACCCGTATGTCTGGTGCGTGCTGGTGGTGCTGATCGGCTTCGGGATCATCGGTTTTGTCGACGACTACCGCAAGGTGGTGCGCAAAGATACTAAGGGCCTGATCGCCCGCTGGAAATATTTCTGGATGTCGGTGATTTCGCTCGGCGTGGCGTTTGCCCTGTATGTCGCCGGCAAGGATACCCCCGCAACGCAACTGGTGGTGCCGTTTTTCAAAGACATCATGCCGCAGCTGGGGCTGTTTTATGTGCTGCTGGCCTACTTTGTGATTGTCGGCACCGGCAATGCCGTCAACCTGACCGATGGCCTTGATGGGCTGGCAATTATGCCAACGGTATTTGTGGCGGCTGGCTTCGCGCTGGTGGCCTGGGCAACCGGGAACGTGAAGTTTGCCGAGTATTTGCACATTCCTTATTTGCGTCATGCCGGTGAGCTGGTGATTGTCTGTACCGCTATCGTCGGGGCAGGGCTGGGGTTCCTGTGGTTCAACACCTATCCGGCTCAGGTCTTTATGGGCGATGTGGGTTCGCTGGCGTTAGGCGGCGCACTGGGCACTATTGCGGTGCTGCTGCGTCAGGAGTTTTTACTGGTGATCATGGGTGGCGTATTCGTGGTTGAAACGCTGTCGGTGATCCTGCAGGTGGGATCGTTTAAGTTGCGCGGCCAGCGTATTTTCCGCATGGCACCGATCCATCACCACTATGAACTGAAGGGCTGGCCGGAACCGCGCGTCATTGTGCGCTTCTGGATTATTTCGCTAATGCTGGTGCTGATTGGCCTGGCCACGCTGAAGGTGCGTTAATCATGGCTGACTATCGGGGAAGAAAAGTTGTCATCATCGGGTTAGGCCTGACCGGTCTCTCCTGTGTTGATTTCTTTTTAGCGCAGGGCGTAACGCCTCGCGTGATGGACACCCGTGTGTCGCCGCCGGGGCTGGAGAAATTGCCGGCGCAGGTGGAACGCCATCTGGGTGGCATTAACGGTGACTGGCTGCTGGATGCCGACCTGATTGTCGCCAGCCCAGGCGTCGCGCTGGCCCATCCGATTCTGAGCGAAGCGGTAGAAGCCGGCATTGAAATCGTCGGCGACATTGAGCTGTTCTGCCGTGAAGCCCAGGCGCCGATCGTGGCGATTACCGGCTCCAATGGTAAAAGCACCGTGACTACGCTGGTGGGTGAGATGGCGAAAGCGGCCGGCTGGCAGGTCGGCGTGGGCGGCAATATCGGGTTGCCGGCGCTCAGCCTGTTGCAGTCACCGGCGCAACTTTATGTACTGGAACTTTCCAGCTTCCAGCTTGAAACCACTCACAGCCTGAAAGCGGCAGCGGCGACGGTACTTAACGTCAGTGAAGATCATATGGATCGCTATCCGCTGGGCATGCAGCAGTATCGTGCTGCCAAACTGCGTATTTATGAAAATGCGAAGGTGTGCGTCGTCAATGCAGATGACGCGCTGACCATGCCGGTACGCGGCGCAGATGCGCGTTGCGTCAGCTTTGGCATTGACTTCGGTGACTATCATCTTAATAAGCAGCAGGGCAATGTCTGGCTGCGGGTGAAAGGCGAGAAGGTGCTGAACACCGCTGAAATGAAGCTGGTGGGACAACACAACTACACCAACGCGCTGGCGGCGCTGGCGCTGGCCGATGCAGTAGGACTGCCGCGCGCTTCCAGCCTGGCTGCATTAACCCAGTTTAATGGTCTGGCGCATCGCTTCCAGCTGGTGCTTGAGCATCAGGGCGTGCGCTGGATCAATGATTCCAAAGCCACCAACGTGGGCAGTACCGAGGCGGCGCTGAATGGCCTGCAGGTTACCGGCACCCTGTGGCTGCTGTTGGGCGGCGACGGTAAATCAGCCGATTTTTCACCGCTGACGCCTTATCTGCAGGGTGACAACGTGCGGACCTACTGCTTTGGCCGCGATGGCGATGCGCTGGCTTCGCTGCGTCCGGAGATTGCGGTGCGCACCGAAACCCTGCGTCAGGCGCTGGAACAGATCGTCCCGCAGCTGAAGTCAGGCGATATGGTGCTGTTGTCACCCGCCTGCGCCAGCCTTGATCAGTTCCGTAACTTTGAACAGCGTGGCGAACAGTTCGCCCAACTGGCGAAGGAGCTGAGCTGATGCATATTCCTGGCGCGGGTCTGGCGCGGTTCTTCTCGGGTCGTCTGAAAGATTGGGTGATGGGATCGCGCGAAAGCGATGATACCTCGCTGGTGCTGTATGACCGCACGCTGCTGTGGCTGACGTTCGGCCTGGCAGTGATTGGTTTTGTGATGGTGACTTCCGCCTCAATGCCGGTTGGTCAGCGTCTCAATGATGACCCGTTCTATTTTGCCAAGCGTGATGCGTTTTATATCGCGCTGGCGGTCGGTATGGCGCTGGTCACGCTGCGGGTGCCGATGGATTTCTGGCAGCGCTACAGCAACGTGATGTTAATGGCATCCGTCGCCATGCTGCTGATTGTACTGGTGGTCGGCAGTTCGGTTAACGGTGCATCGCGCTGGATCGCCCTCGGACCGCTGCGTATCCAGCCAGCCGAGTTATCCAAACTTACCCTGTTTTGCTATCTCGCCAGCTATCTGGTGCGCAAAGTGGAAGAGGTGCGTAACAACTTCTGGGGCTTCTGTAAGCCGATGGGCGTGATGGTGGTGCTGGCAGTACTGCTGCTGGCGCAACCGGACCTCGGTACCGTGGTGGTGCTGTTCGTCACCACGCTGGCCATGCTCTTCCTGGCCGGTGCCAAACTGTGGCAGTTCCTGGCCATCATCGGCTCCGGCATTTTTGCCGTGGTGCTGCTGATTATCGCCGAACCGTACCGTATGCGCCGCGTCACATCGTTCTGGAACCCGTGGGAAGATCCGTTCGGCAGCGGCTACCAGCTGACCCAGTCGCTGATGGCATTTGGCCGCGGTGAATTCTGGGGCCAGGGGCTGGGTAACTCGGTGCAAAAACTGGAATATCTGCCGGAAGCGCACACCGACTTTATTTTCTCGATTATCGGTGAAGAACTCGGCTACATCGGTGTGGTTATGGCGCTGTTAATGGTATTCTTCGTCGCTTTTCGTGCGATGTCGATTGGCCGCCGTGCACTGGAGCTGGATCAGCGTTTTTCCGGCTTTCTGGCCTGTTCAATTGGTGTCTGGTTTAGCTTTCAGGCTCTGGTTAACGTCGGCGCGGCAGCAGGTATGCTGCCCACTAAAGGTCTGACCCTGCCGCTGATCAGTTACGGCGGGTCGAGTCTGATTATTATGTCGACCGCCATCGTCTTTTTGTTACGCATAGATTATGAAACGCGCCTGGCGAAAGCGCAGGCGTTTACCCGAGGTGGTCGATGAGCAGTAAGCGATTGATGGTGATGGCAGGCGGAACCGGTGGGCATGTCTTTCCCGGTCTGGCTGTTGCCCATCATCTGATGGAACAGGGCTGGCAGGTCCGCTGGTTAGGTACTGCCGACCGTATGGAAGCGGATTTAGTGCCGAAGCACGGCATCGACATCGATTTCATTCGCATCAGCGGACTGCGCGGCAAAGGCGTTAAGGCGTTACTGCTGGCTCCGCTGCGCATCTTCAACGCATGGCGTCAGGCGCGTCGCATCATGAAAGCCTGGCAACCGGATGTAGTACTGGGGATGGGCGGTTATGTCTCCGGACCGGGCGGCTTAGCGGCCTGGAGTTGCGGTATCCCGGTGGTGCTGCATGAGCAGAATGGCATTGCCGGCCTGACCAACAAGTGGCTGGCGAAAATCGCCACCAAAGTGCTGCAGGCATTTCCCGGCGCGTTTCCCCGGGCGGATGTGGTCGGCAATCCGGTGCGTACCGATGTGCTGGCGCTGCCGCTGCCGGCTGAACGTCTGGCCCAGCGCAGTGGCCCAATACGGGTACTGGTGATTGGTGGCAGTCAGGGCGCGCGGGTGCTGAACCAGACGCTGCCGCAGGTTGCCGCTGAACTGGGTGATCAGATCACGCTGTGGCACCAGACCGGGAAAGGCGGCTTGCCGGTAGTTGAAAAAGCCTATCAGCAGGTCGGTCAGACCCAGCATAAGGTGACCGAGTTTATTGATGATATGGCCGCAGCCTATGCATGGGCTGATGTGGTGGTCTGTCGCTCCGGCGCCTTAACGGTGAGCGAAGTGGCTGCTGCCGGTTTACCGGCGATTTTTGTGCCGTTTCAGCACAAGGATCGCCAGCAGTACTGGAACGCGCTGCCGCTGGAGAAAGCGGGCGCGGCCCGAATTTTTGAGCAGCCGCAGTTTACGGCGGAGGCGGTAGCGGATCTGCTGCGCCACTGGGATCGCCCGACATTACTGACGATGGCCGAACAGGCCCGTCAGGTTGCGATCCCCGATGCGACCGAGCGGGTCGCGCAGGAAGTGGCTCGCGCCGCAAAGTAATCATTCCGGTCAGCGCGTCTGACCCGTGCTCGGGTTGAGCACAAACTGAAAGAGCAGGTAATTGAGAGCGATGAATACACAACAATTGGCAAAACTGCGAACTATCGTGCCCGAGATGCGTCGCGTCCGGCACATCCACTTTGTCGGCATCGGCGGTGCTGGCATGGGCGGTATTGCCGAAGTGTTAGCAAATGAAGGCTACCATATCAGCGGTTCAGATCTGGCCCCTAACCCGGTGACCCAGAATCTGATTGCGTTGGGTGCCACCATTTATTTCAACCATCGCCCTGAGAATGTGACCGACGCCAGTGTGGTTGTGGTCTCCAGCGCCGTTGCGCAGGACAACCCTGAGCTGGTCGCTGCACGTGAGCAGCGCATCCCGGTGATCCGCCGGGCCGAAATGCTGGCTGAACTGATGCGTTTCCGTCATGGCATTGCCGTTGCCGGTACCCATGGCAAAACCACCACCACGGCGATGGTGTCGAGTATTTATGCAGAGGGCGGTCTCGATCCGACCTTTGTTAACGGCGGTCTGGTGAAAGCCGCAGGTACCCATGCGCGCCTGGGCAGCAGTCGTTACCTGATTGCGGAAGCCGATGAGAGTGATGCGTCGTTCCTGCATCTGCAGCCGATGGTGGCGATTGTCACCAACATCGAAGCCGACCATATGGATACCTATCAGGGCGACTTCGAGAACCTGAAGCAGACCTTTATTAACTTCCTGCACAACCTGCCGTTTTATGGCCGTGCAGTGATGTGTGTGGATGATGTGGTTATTCGTGACCTGATCCCGCGCGTGGGACGTCAAATCACCACTTACGGCTTCAGTGATGATGCGGACTTCCGCATTGAGAATTATCATCAGCGCGGCTCACAAGGGCACTTTACGCTGGTCCGTCAGGACAAACCGCTGCTGCAGATTACCCTGAATGCGCCGGGTCGTCATAACGCACTGAACGCGGCGGCGGCCGTGGCCGTGGCTAGCGAAGAGGGCATCGATGACAATGCGATTCTGGCCGCGCTGGAGAGTTTCCAGGGCACCGGCCGCCGTTTCGATCTGTTGGGTGAATTCCCGACCGAACCGGTAAACGGTCAGGTGGGCAGTGCGATGCTGGTGGATGATTATGGTCATCATCCGACCGAAGTCGATGCGACGATTAAAGCGGCACGCGCCGGCTGGCCAGATAAAAAGCTGGTGATGGTATTTCAGCCGCACCGCTATACCCGTACCCGCGATCTGTTTGATGACTTCGCTAACGTGCTGTCACAGGTCGATGTCCTGTTGATGCTGGATGTCTACTCTGCCGGCGAGACGGCGATTCCTGGTGCTGACAGTCGCTCGCTGTGCCGTGCGATTCGCAATCGCGGCAAGGTTGATCCGATTCTGGTGCCTGAGCATGACGCATTGCCAGAAATGCTGGCACCGCTGCTGTCTGGCAACGATCTGATTCTGGTGCAGGGTGCCGGTAACGTCGGCAAGGTTGCCCGCAAGCTGGCGGATTGTAAGCTCCAGCCGGAACGTAAAGCGGAGGATCGTCATGGCTGACAAAGTTGCAGTATTGATGGGCGGGACGTCCGCCGAGCGTGAGGTTTCGCTGATGTCTGGTCAGGCGGTGCTGGCCGGGCTACGTGAAAGCGGGATTGACGCGCACGCTGTCGACACCCGCGATGTGTCGGTACTGACGCTCAAAGAGCAGGGCTTTACCAAAGCGTTTATCGCTCTGCATGGTCGTGGCGGCGAAGATGGCACGCTACAGGCGGTGCTGGAATTTCTGCAGCTGCCTTACACCGGCAGCGGCGTGATGGCGTCAGCGGTCACCATGGACAAGCTGCGCACCAAGCTGCTGTGGCAGGGACGCGGTTTGCCTTCCGGGCAGTTTGTCTGGCTGACGCGCCAGCAGTTCGATGCCGGGCTGGATGCAGAGACGGAAGCGGCCATTGCTGCGCTCGGACTGCCGTTATTCGTCAAACCTGCCTGTGAAGGTTCCAGCGTGGGAATCAGCCGGGTCAATGCGCTGAGCGCCTTGCCTGACGCGCTGGCAACCGCTTTTGAGCACGACGATAACGTGCTGGTCGAGGCGTTTCTCAGCGGCGCGGAGTACACGGTGGCGATTGTGGGCGATCGCATCCTGCCCTCTATCGAAATAAAGAGCGCCAGCGAGTTCTATGACTATGAAGCAAAATATATTTCTGACGATACTCAGTACGTCTGTCCGGCCGACCTGAGCCCGGCGCGTGAAGCTGAATTACAGCAACTGGTGCTGGCGGCCTGGCGTGCGCTTGGCTGTCGCGGCTGGGGCAGGGTGGATGTGATGACCGATGGTGCGGGCAATTTCCAGCTGCTGGAAGCCAATACCTCACCGGGAATGACCAGCCACAGCCTGGTGCCGATGGCGGCGAAACAGGCCGGCATGAGCTTCGCGCAGCTGGTTGCGCATATTCTGGAGTTGGCCGACTGATATGTCACAGGCGGCGATGAGAGTTCGAAACCGTGAACCGCAGGAGCGTATACGCACCGGGCGCAGTAACGGAGCCCGACTGTTCGGCATCGTTTTTTTGCTGATCGTGATAGGCATTATGATTTCTGGCGGGCTGGTGGTGCTGAAGTGGATGAACGATGCATCACGGCTGCCGTTATCGAAACTGGTGGTGACCGGGCAAACCCATTACACCACCCACGATGACATTCGCCAGGCGATTCTGTCACTTGGCGCGCCGGGCACGTTCATGTCGCAGGACGTGGATATTCTGCAGCAGCAGATAGAGAGGCTGCCGTGGATTAAGCAGGTCAGCGTGCGTAAACAGTGGCCGGACGAGCTGAAGATCCATCTGGTGGAATATACCCCGGTGGCGCGCTGGAACGATCTGCATATGGTTGACGCGGATGGCGTCTCCTTCAGCGTCCCGGCTAACCATATCGGCAAAGAAACCCTGCCGATGCTGTATGGACCAGAAGGCAGTGAGAAAGAGGTGCTGGCGGGTTATCACAGCATGGACGATGTACTGAAGGCCAGAAAGTTTACCCTGAAGGTCGCGTCGATGACGGCCCGGCGTTCATGGCAGCTGGTTACCAGTGACGATGTGCGCATCGAACTGGGGCGCAGCGACACCATGAAGCGTCTGAACCGCTTTATTGAGCTCTACCCGGTGCTGCAACAGCAAGGTCAGAACGAGAGCAAACGTATCAGCTACGTGGATTTACGATACGACTCGGGCGCCTCTGTTGGCTGGACGCCGGTCGTGATGGAGCCACAGGACAGTAATCAGCAACAGAACCAGGCACAGGCTAAACAACAATGATCAAGGCAACGGACAGAAAACTGGTAGTTGGACTCGAAATTGGCACCGCGAAGGTTGCCGCCCTGGTTGGGGAAATTCTGCCCGATGGTATGGTCAATATTATTGGGGTGGGCAGCTGCCCGTCCCGCGGTATGGATAAAGGTGGCGTGAATGACCTTGAGTCGGTGGTGAAATGCGTACAGCGCGCCATCGATCAGGCTGAGCTGATGGCAGATTGCCAGATTTCCTCCGTCTACCTTGCGTTATCGGGCAAACATATTAGTTGTCAGAACGAAATCGGGATGGTTCCGATTTCCGAAGAGGAAGTGACTCAGGATGATGTAGAGAACGTAGTGCATACCGCTAAGTCGGTGCGTGTGCGTGACGAGCATCGCATCCTGCATGTTATTCCTCAGGAATACGCCATTGATTATCAGGAAGGGATCAAAAATCCGGTCGGGCTTTCCGGGGTGCGGATGCAGGCAAAAGTGCATCTGATCACCTGTCACAACGATATGGCGAAAAATATTGTTAAAGCCGTTGAACGATGTGGCCTGAAAGTTGACCAACTGATTTTTGCCGGCCTGGCATCCAGTTTTGCGGTTCTGACCGAAGACGAACGTGAGCTGGGTGTCTGTGTTGTCGACATCGGTGGCGGTACAATGGACATTGCCGTATATACCGGCGGTGCTTTACGGCACACTAAGGTTATTCCTTATGCAGGCAACGTGGTCACCAGCGACATCGCCTATGCATTTGGCACACCGCCAACCGATGCGGAAGCGATCAAAGTGCGTCACGGTTGCGCGCTGGGCTCGATTGTCGGCAAAGATGAGAACGTTGAAGTGCCGAGCGTGGGCGGACGTCCACCGCGCAGCCTGCAGCGTCAGACGCTGGCCGAAGTGATTGAGCCGCGTTATACCGAGCTTTTGAATCTGGTCAATGACGAGATTCTGCAGTTACAGGAACAACTGCGTCAGCAGGGCGTGAAGCACCATCTTGCGGCGGGCATTGTCCTGACCGGCGGTGCCGCGCAAATCGAAGGACTGGCGGCCTGTGCGCAACGCGTATTCCATACGCAGGTGCGTATCGGACAACCGCTGAATATTACCGGCTTAACTGACTATGCGCAGGAGTCGTACTACTCCACCGCGGTGGGACTGTTGCATTACGGCAAAGAGTCGCACATGAACGGCGATGCAGAGACCGAAAAACGGGTTTCGGTAGGCAACTGGTTCAAGCGCATCAATAGTTGGTTGAAAAAAGAGTTTTAATTTTTGTAAAAGGGGATCATGCTGTTTTCTTTAGTGATCTCCAGGCGACAGGCACATAACGGAGAGAAATCATGTTTGAACCTATGGAATTAACCAATGACGCGGTGATTAAAGTCATCGGCGTCGGCGGTGGCGGTGGCAACGCCGTAGAGCACATGGTACGCGAGCGTATCGAAGGTGTGGAATTCTTTGCTGTGAATACCGACGCGCAAGCGCTGCGTAAAACAGCTGTCGGCCAGACGATTCAGATCGGTAATAACATTACCAAAGGTCTGGGTGCGGGTGCGAACCCGGAAGTCGGCCGTAACTCTGCAGAAGAAGATCGCGAAGCACTGCGTTCTGCGCTGGAAGGGGCAGACATGGTCTTCATCGCAGCAGGCATGGGCGGCGGTACCGGTACCGGTGCAGCGCCTGTGGTAGCGGAAGTGGCGAAGGATCTGGGTATCCTGACCGTGGCCGTTGTCACCAAGCCGTTCAACTTCGAAGGCAAGAAACGCATGGCGTTTGCTGAGCAGGGGATCGCGGAACTCTCTAAGCATGTCGATTCACTGATTACTATTCCAAACGACAAGCTGCTGAAAGTTCTGGGTCGCGGTATCTCCCTGCTGGACGCCTTTGGCGCAGCCAATGACGTGCTGAAAGGCGCGGTTCAGGGTATCGCCGAACTGATTACCCGTCCGGGTCTGATGAACGTCGACTTTGCTGACGTGCGTACCGTGATGTCCGAAATGGGTTACGCCATGATGGGTTCAGGCGTTGCCTGTGGTGAAGACCGCGCTGAAGAAGCGGCTGAAATGGCGATCTCCAGCCCACTGCTGGAAGATATCGACCTGTCTGGTGCGCGCGGCGTGCTGGTCAACATCACGGCTGGCTTCGACCTGCGTCTGGATGAGTTCGAAACCGTGGGTAACACTATCCGCGCCTTCGCCTCTGACAACGCGACAGTGGTGATCGGTACTTCACTGGATCCAGAAATGAATGACGAACTGCGCGTCACCGTGGTGGCAACCGGTATCGGCATGGACAAACGTCCGGAAATCACCCTGGTGACCAATAAACCAGCCAGCCAGCCGGTTATGGATCATCGCTATCAGCAGCACGGTATGTCACCGCTGCCGCAGGAGCAGAAACCGGCAGCTAAAGTGGTTAACGACCAGGCTGCGCAGTCAAACAAAGAGCCAGACTACCTTGATATTCCGGCATTTTTGCGTAAGCAGGCCGACTAGGATTAACCCTATAATTGGGTTTCCCCGCTCTTTGTGCTAAAGTGTCTGCCCGCTGGTAAAGTATACTAGCGGTCGGAAAGGTAATATTGCGAGATAATACGATGATCAAACAAAGGACACTAAAACGTATTGTTCAGGCGACTGGTGTCGGTTTACATACCGGCAAGAAAGTCACACTGACATTACGCCCTGCGTCGGCTAATACCGGGGTCATCTATCGTCGCACCGACTTGAATCCACCGGTAGATTTTCCGGCTGATGCAAAATACGTGCGCGACACCATGCTGAGTACCTGCCTGGTGAATGATGAAGGCGTGCGTATTTCAACGGTTGAACACCTTAATGCCGCCCTGGCGGGTCTGGGTATCGATAACATCATTGTTGAAGTCGATGCACCGGAAATCCCGATTATGGATGGCAGCGCAGCACCGTTTATCTATCTGCTGATGGATGCAGGCATTGAGCAGCTCAACAGCGCGAAGAAATTTGTGCGCGTTAAGCAGACCGTGCGTGTGGAAGAGGGTGACAAATGGGCCGAGATCAAACCGTACAACGGTTTCTCGCTCGACTTCACCATTGACTTCAAACACCCGGCGATCGATTCCAGCTCGCAGCGTTATGCGATGAACTTCTCTGCTGACGCCTTTGTTCGTCAAATCAGCCGGGCGCGTACATTTGGCTTTATGCGTGAAATCGAATATCTGCAGTCTAAAGGCCTGTGCCTGGGCGGTAGCTTAGATTGTGCGATAGGTCTGGATGATTTCCGCGTACTGAATGAAGAAGGCCTGCGTTTTGAGGACGAATTTGTCCGTCACAAAATGCTGGACGCTATCGGCGACCTGTTTATGTGTGGCCACAATATCATTGGCGCCTTCACGGCGTTCAAATCGGGTCATGCGCTGAACAATAAGCTGCTGCAAGCGGTTCTGGCTAAGCAGGAAGCCTGGGAATGGGCAACCTTCGAAGACGAAGCTGAACTGCCGCTGGCATTCAAAGCACCGAATCTGGTTCTGGCTTAATTACCTCAGAACGTGAAACGGCTGGTTATGCTGACACCCTCTCCGGTCAGCGGCGCCAGCCGTTTTTTTATTGCTCCGGTCCCCGCCTCTGCTGATGTCGAGCCTGCTCGCATCGCGCCGTCCGTTTTGCTGAATTGCTGAACAATCGCGCGCAATTTCTCGCACCGCCACTTTAATCCCAGGTGTGGATGCCCCACATTAGTGATACTATCTCTGGCGCTTTTACAGGCTGAATACCGCTGCCGCTCGCGGCGGGCGAACGAAAACGGAAGCGCAACAGAGCATGCGCGATGGAAAGGTTGTGATCGGAATTCTTCTGCGCTGGCGACAATTAGGTAGACGCTATTTCTGGCCTCATCTCCTGTTAGGGATGGTCGCGGCCAGTCTCGGCTTACCTGCCTGTGCGCAAAGTTCTGAACTCAATGCTTCATCTGAATCGCCGGCCAGTAGCCTGTTCATGGGCAACGCCGCGCGGTTTGATCACCTGATTCGCCTGCAGGAAGCGGCACGCCGCCCCAGCTTCAATGTGGATTACTGGCACCAGCACGCCATCCGCACCGTTATTCGACACCTCTCTTTCACGCTAACGCCCCAGGCGCAGGCGGAACAACAAACTCTGCCGCTGGCGGCGCAAAAGCTGGCGCTGATCGATTCGCTGCATGACTTACTGACGTCACACTCTGCGTTGCGTGCTGTGCCGCAGACGACCCCGACTCCACCGCTGTTTACGGCTGTAACCCGCTCATGGGTTGAATGGCATGCCCGCGTTCATGGCATCCGCGCCGGACCCACCCAATTGTCCTGCTAATATTTTTGGTTTTATTCACTCTGTTTAGATTTTGCAGTCCGGAATGATCCGGCTGAATTGAGAATATATTTACTATGTTAATCAAAATGTTAACCAAGGTTTTTGGTAGCAGTAACGATCGTACTCTGCGTCGTATGCGTAAAGTGGTGGATGTCATCAACAAGATGGAGCCGGACTTTGAAAAGCTCTCTGATGATGAACTGAAAGGCAAAACCGAACTGTTCCGTGAACGCCTGAAAAAAGGCGAGACGCTGGAAAGCCTGATCCCGGAAGCTTTTGCTACCGTGCGTGAAGCGAGTAAGCGCGTGTTCGGCATGCGTCACTTCGACGTCCAGCTGATCGGCGGCATGGTACTGAACGATCGCTGCATCGCCGAGATGCGTACCGGTGAAGGTAAAACCCTGACCGCCACGCTGCCAGCCTATCTGAATGCGCTCTCCGGTAAAGGGGTTCACGTCGTTACCGTCAACGACTATCTGGCACAGCGTGATGCCGAGAATAACCGTCCGTTGTTTGAGTTCCTCGGTCTGACCGTCGGCATCAACATGTCGGGTCTGCCTGCAGTAGCGAAGCGTGAAGCTTACGCCGCTGACATTACTTACGGTACCAACAACGAATATGGCTTCGATTACCTGCGCGACAACATGGCCTTCAGCCCGGAAGAGCGCGTACAGCGTAAACTGCACTACGCACTGGTGGATGAAGTTGACTCCATCCTGATCGATGAAGCGCGTACCCCGCTGATCATTTCGGGACCTGCGGAAGACAGTTCTGAGCTCTATACCAAAGTAAACAAAATCATTCCGCACCTGATTCGTCAGGATAAAGAAGACACTGAAACCCATCAGGGTGAAGGCGACTTCTGGGTGGATGAAAAAGCCCGTCAGGCGCACATGTCTGAACGTGGACTGGTTAAGGTCGAAGAGCTGCTGGTCAGCCAGGGCATTATGGAAGCCGGCGAATCACTCTATTCACCGACCAACATTATGCTGATGCACCACGTTACTGCGGCACTGCGCGCCCATGCGCTGTTTACCCGCGATGTGGATTACATCGTGAAAGATGGCGAAGTGGTGATTGTTGATGAGCACACCGGTCGTACCATGCAGGGTCGTCGCTGGTCAGACGGACTGCATCAGGCGATTGAAGCCAAAGAAGGGGTAGAGATCCAGAACGAGAACCAGACGCTGGCCTCTATCACTTTCCAGAACTACTTCCGTATCTACGAAAAGCTGGCCGGTATGACCGGGACCGCGGATACCGAAGCGTTCGAATTCAGCTCTATCTACAAGCTCGATACCATTGTGGTACCGACTAACCGTCCAATGGTGCGTAAAGATCTGGCCGATCTGGTCTATATGACCGAGAAAGAGAAAATCGACGCGATCATTGAAGATATCCGTGAACGTACCGCCAACGGCCAGCCGGTGCTGGTCGGGACCATCTCGATTGAGAAATCGGAAGTGGTCTCTAACGAACTGACACGTGCCGGTATTAAACACAACGTTCTGAACGCCAAATTCCACGCCCGCGAAGCAGAAATCGTGGCACAGGCAGGTCAGCCGGGCGCGGTCACCATCGCCACCAACATGGCCGGTCGTGGTACTGACATCATGCTGGGCGGCAGCTGGCACGCCGAAGTAGCCGAGCTGGAAAACCCGACCGAAGCACAGATCGAAGAGATTAAAGCCGCATGGCAGATTCGCCATGACGCGGTACTGGCCTCCGGCGGTTTACACATCGTGGGTACTGAGCGCCACGAGTCGCGCCGTATCGATAACCAGCTGCGTGGTCGTGCTGGCCGTCAGGGCGACGCCGGTTCTTCCCGTTTCTACCTGTCGATGGAAGATGCGCTGATGCGTATTTTCGCCTCGGATCGCGTCTCTAACATGATGCGCAAACTGGGGATGAAGCCGGGTGAAGCGATTGAGCACCCGTGGGTGACCAAAGCGATTGCCAATGCGCAGCGCAAAGTTGAGAGCCGTAACTTCGATATTCGTAAGCAGCTGCTGGAATATGATGATGTGGCCAACGATCAGCGTCGTGCCATCTACAGCCAGCGTAACGAACTGCTGGATGTGTCGGATGTGAGCGAAACCATCAACAGCATCCGTCATGACGTCTACAAAGCGACCATTGATACCTATATTCCACCGCAGTCACTGGAAGAGATGTGGGATGTACCAGGGCTGGAAGAGCGCCTGCGTACTGACTTCGATCTTAATCTGCCAATTGCGGAGTGGCTGGATAAAGAGCCCGATCTGCATGAAGAAGTGCTGCGTGAGCGCATCATGACCCATGCGATGGAGAACTATGCCGCCAAAGAAGAGGTGGTTGGTGCTGAGATGATGCGTAACTTCGAAAAAGGCGTGATGTTGCAGACGCTGGATTCGCTGTGGAAAGAGCATCTGGCGGCGATGGATTATCTGCGTCAGGGCATCCATCTGCGTGGCTATGCGCAGAAGGATCCGAAGCAGGAGTACAAACGTGAATCGTTCGCTATGTTTGCCGCCATGCTTGAGTCACTGAAATATGAAGTGATCAGCACCCTGAGCAAGGTCCAGGTGCGGATGCCGGAAGAAGTTGAAGCGATGGAGCAGCAGCGTCGCGAAGAGGCTGAACGTCTGGCTCAGCAGCAACAACTGAGCCACGTTGAAGAAGAGACGCTGGCGGCCGAAGCGCTGGCGCAGCAGAGTGGTGAACGCAAAGTCGGACGCAACGATCCCTGCCCATGTGGTTCAGGTAAAAAATATAAGCAGTGTCACGGCCGCCTGGCCTGAGATTAACCGCTGATGAAAAAGGAGCCACTGGCTCCTTTTTTTTGGCTGCTGCCTGGCCGCGACAGACGCTGAGTTTGGTTGTTTCAGCAGGTTAAAGCGGTTAACTTCCGCCACACCCTGTTTTAAACTCACTGCTCATTCACCCAATAATCTCGGGATATTCTTCATGAAGCACCTGCAGGTCGCGGTTGGTATTATCCGCAATGCCGATAAACAGATTTTCCTTGCCCAGCGCGCGGCGACATCCTATATGGCCAATAAATGGGAGTTTCCCGGCGGCAAGATTGAAGCGGGTGAGAGCGCCGAACAGGGTCTGATTCGCGAGTTGCAGGAAGAGACCGGCATTGAGGTCACCGAAGCGCGTCCGATTGGTCAGGCTGATCATAGCTATGAAGATCTGCGGGTAACGCTGCATTTCTTCCTGGTTGAAGGCTGGAAGGGAGAGCCGTGGGGCAAGGAGGGGCAGCCGCAGCGTTGGGTTGATCAACAGGCGCTGGTCGCCGAAGAGTTTCCTCCGGCGAATCATCAACTGATTGCCCGCCTGATTGCGGGCGAGTTTTGACAGGATGGGGCGACTCACCCCATCCGGCAATTAATGGTCTTCTTCGCTCCAGTTATCGCTGTCATTCAGATCACCGCTGCTGGGAATACGTTTCTCTTCAGCGGCCCATTCACCCAAATCAATCAGCTGGCAGCGCTTACTGCAAAACGGCCGCCACGGGCTGAGTTCATCCCAGATAACATCTTTGCCGCACTGTGGACAGGCGACGGTCATGACTTCTTGCTGCATATTCACCTCTAACAACAGGCCAGTTGAAAGTCGAGTCGGGCTGGTACTTCACCACGCTCACTATCAAGCGGCATAAAACGAATGGCATAACGGCTTTTATGTCCGGAGACCTGCGGGTAAAGCGCATCCTCCAGCGACAGCTGCAGGCGGAGCAGGTCGGCACCCTCAGCGTTGTCCTGATAAAAGCCATTCAGGCTGGTCTGATTGCGAAACGCCCCGGACTGACGGATCAGGTCGAGGATCATCGCCAGCGCATGATGCAGCGGCACCAGCGTCTGCATCCAGGCTTCCACCTGGGCATCACGCGCTTCCTGGGGTAAATGCAGCCAGATATGCAGGCCGGGTAAATCAAAACTGCAGCAGCCGCCAGGAATGCTCAGGCGCTGACGCACCAGCGCAATCAGACGGTCTTCCCGCAGTTGCTGCCCCATCCGCGGCGCATTCATCAGCTGGGTTGACTGCATTTTTAACTTTTCACGCAGGGCATCTACCAGCGTCATATCTACGCCAGGCACATCAGCCCAGGCGCGCAATTTCTGCTGCTGGCGCTCCAGCTCTTTCAACAACTCGGTACGCATGTCGCCCCGCTCGAAAATATCGAGCAGTTCACCGATCAGACGAAAAAAGGTCAGGGCGTTAACGGTTTTATCCAGCGGGGTGGTCTCATCCAGCTGATTAATCAGAAACTCAACCCGTAACCAGGTTCGCATTTTTTCATTCAGGGGATGTTCAAACAGAACGGGTGTGCTCATGGTGTTAATCCTGTTTCGTTGCCGCCAGCCTGAGGTAGCGCTGATGGAGTTCGGCAACCTGTGGCAATGCATCTTCAGGCTCGCCACTGTTATCAATAATGTCATCAGCACAGGCGAGGCGTTGCTGCCGCGTGGCCTGTGCCGCAAGAATACGTTGCACCTGGGCGAGAGAAAGCTGGTCGCGTTGCTGAGTCCGGGCTATCTGTGTCGCTTCGTCGACATCAATCACCAGTACCCGGTCAGCCTGGTGCTGTAACTGATTTTCCACCAGTAACGGCACCACCCACAGCACATAAGGTGAAGAGGCGGCAGCGATCAACTGTTGGGTGCGGGCGTTAATCAGCGGATGCAGCAGCGCGTTTAACCAGCTTTTCTCTTCTGGCGTCTGAAAAATAATCTCGCGTAACCGCGCGCGATCCAGGGTGCCCTGTTCGGTCAGGATCGCGGCACCGTAACGTGCTTCAATCGCCTGTAAAGCCGGCGTCCCTGGCTCAACCACTTCGCGCGCAATCAGGTCAGCATCGATAATGTCGACCCCGAGCGCAGCGAACTGTCTGGCAATCGAGCTTTTACCGCTACCGATTCCCCCTGTCAGCGCTATGGTGTAGGGCCTATTTCCCATCTGACTTCTCTTTTGGACACAGGTTCATGTTAATGGTCTGGATCAGTAACGCAAAAATGCGGGCCAGATCACAACGATAATGCTCAGCTAAATTTTACGGATTGTAGCGTAAATAAAGTGAAATTCGCAGTCTTGTCGCCGGACGGCAGGCGCGTATCATAAGGTCACTGGAGCCGTGCTGGCTTCGCGAACTGCGGTTCGTTGCCACTCACCAGGACATGACACATGCGTATTGAAGAAGATTTGAAACTGGGCTTTAAAGACGTTCTGATTCGCCCAAAACGTTCCACGCTGAAAAGCCGCTCGCAGGTTGAGCTGGAGCGCAGTTTTACCTTTAAGCACTCCGGCCTGAGCTGGAGCGGTGTCCCAATCATTGCCGCCAATATGGATACCGTCGGTACCTTTCTGATGGCAGAAGCGCTGGCCAGCTTTAATATCCTGACTGCGGTGCATAAGCATTACAGCGTAGATGACTGGCGAGCGTTTATTCAGCGTGTGCCCGCGCCGGTACTGAACGCGGTGATGGTCTCTACCGGCACCTCTGAAGCGGACTTTACCAAGCTGAACGCCATTATGGCCTTGTCAGAGAAATTACAGTTTATCTGCATTGATGTGGCTAACGGCTACTCGCAGCATTTTGTCGATTTTCTGCAGCGTGCCCGCGAAGCGTTTCCTGGCAAAACGATCTGTGCCGGTAATGTAGTAACCGGGGAAATGGTGGAAGAGCTGATTCTGTCTGGTGCCGATATTGTCAAAGTGGGCATTGGCCCTGGCTCAGTCTGCACCACGCGCGTGAAGACCGGCGTGGGCTACCCACAGCTCTCGGCGGTGATTGAGTGCGCTGATGCGGCGCACGGACTGGGTGGACAGATTGTCAGTGACGGTGGCTGTGCGGTGCCGGGTGATATTGCTAAAGCCTTTGGCGGCGGTGCCGATTTTGTAATGCTGGGCGGTATGCTGGCAGCGCACGATGAATGTGAAGGCAAGGTCATCGAAGAGAATGGCGAAAGCTTCATGCTGTTTTACGGCATGAGTTCGGAGTCGGCAATGAAGCGTCACGTAGGTGGCGTTGCGGAGTACCGTGCAGCAGAAGGCAAAACCGTGAAGCTGCCATTACGTGGTCCGGTAGCTGATACGGCACGCGACATTCTGGGTGGCCTGCGTTCAGCCTGTACCTACGTAGGGGCAGAGCGTCTAAAGGAACTGACCAAGCGCACCACTTTTATCCGGGTGACTGAGCAGGAAAACCGGGTGTTTAACCGATAGTTAGCTGCCGGTTGTCAGCGATTCAGGGTCAGGGAGTGGCCGACAGTGACTGATGGAGATTCAATGACAATCAGGCACTTGATGGTATTTCCGATACTGACGCACCGGCAGTGGCCCATTGATGCTCAGCCTCGACAGCTACTTATCCGGTGTCACTGATCAGACTTCATCAATTACTCACCTGATTTCATGTTAAGGGGCGCATAACGCGCCCCTTAATGCATCGCATCACCCAGCCCGAACACCGGCAGATACATCGCAATCACCAGCGTACCGACAATGCCACCTATCACCACCATCATCATCGGCTCCAGTGAGGCAGCAAGCGTTTCAGCACGCTCACGGGTCTCTGCTTCATGCCATTCCGCCAGTCGGGCCAGCATCAGATCTAACGCCCCTGCTTCTTCACCGACGCGAATCAGCTGGCCACAAAGTGCAGTAAATAGCGGATGCTGCGCCAGCGCCTGATGCAGCGGTTTGCCTGCGGCGATATGCTGTTGCAGCGCAGCAATCGCTTCCCGCCATAGCAGGGAGGAGAGGGTAACCTCAACAGCGGCAAGACCCTGCAACAGGGTGAGTCCGGCGTGCTGTGTCAGCTGCAGGATGGTATAAATCTGCGTTAGCTGCGAACCGCGCCACAGTCCGGCAAGCAGCGGGATGCGGAGAAAAAAACGCTGCTCCCGCCGCTGCCAGCTGGCTGAACGTCGCCGCAGCTGTTGCCAGCCCACCAGTAACAGCAGCAGCACGCTGGCTAACAACAGTCCCCACTGCTGCAACGTGGCAGAAAGCTGCATCACCGCAGCGGTAAACGCTGGTAACGGTGCGTCAAACGAGGCATACACCGTGACAAATTCCGGCAGCACGAACAGCAGCATGCCGCAGCTGACAGCGATCGCGACTAACAGAATGAACAGTGGATAGCGTAGCGCCTTTACTACCTGTTGCCACAGCTGTTGCTGCCGGGTCTGCTGTTGTGCCAGTTCGCTGCAGCAGACATCCAGCTGCCCGGTCAGCTCGCCGACCTCCATCAGGGCCGGATAGAGCGGCGGAAAGATTTGCGGCCACTCACGCAGCGCCTGTGAAAAAGGCTGACCGCTCAAAACCCGATGATGCAACGCCATCATCAGTGCCCGCCAGCCCGCGTGCGGATGTCCCTCAGCCAGCAGAATCAGACTCTCCGCCAGCGGTAAGCCCGCCTTAAGCAGAGTTGCCAGCTGGCGTATCAGATCGGTTTTGTGCTGCCACGTCCAGGCGGACTGCCGCCAGACCTTTTCGCATTTCCAGCTGACCGGCAGCAGATCGCGCTGCGCCAGCATCAGCAGCAGATTCTCACTGTCGAGAGCCAGTAGCTGACCGCTTTGTAGCGCGCCCTGGCTGTCAACCGCCTGCCAGCGAAACAACGCCGGATTAGCCATCTTCCAGCCCGATAACCCGCTGCATCTCTTCCAGCGAGGTGTCACCGCGGCTTACCGCTTCCAGCCCGGAGGCAAGCAGGGTACGCAGCCCCTGCTGTTTTGCCAGACTGAGCAGATTTTCAAGCGGCATTTCTGCTGCAATGGCATTTTGCAGCCTGCCGTTTACCGGCAGCAGCTCAAACAGCGCCAGCCGACCAAAGTAGCCTGAGAAGCAGTGATCGCAGCCAGGCGCGCGCCAGGTCTGCAGGGTGCCGGGCCAGAGTTCGGAAGGATAGTGCGCCACCGCCTGAGCCGGCTGACGACAGTGCGGGCAGAGCCGCCGTACCAGACGCTGCGCAACGATCAGCCGTAGCGCCGATCCCAGCAGATAGCCGGGAATACCCATCTGGCGTAAGCGGGTCAGGGTTTCGGCGGTTGAATTGGTATGCAGCGTGGAGAGTACCAGGTGTCCGGTCTGCGCGGCCTTAACTGCTATTTCAGCGGTTTCCGCATCGCGGATCTCGCCGACCATGATCACGTCCGGATCCTGGCGCAACAGCGCACGCAGTACGCGATGGAAGTCGAGCCCGCTTTTACTGTTAATCTGGGTCTGATTGATGCCGGGCAGCGGGATTTCAATCGGGTCTTCGACGCTGCACAGGTTTTTGTCTGACGTATTCAGCGCGCTCAGCCCGCTGTAAAGCGTAAAGGTTTTGCCGCTGCCGGTGGGTCCGGTCACCAGGATCAGCCCCTGCGGCTGGGCCAGCGCTGAGCACAACAGACGTAACTGGGCGGCAGGAAGCCCCAGTTTATCCAGCGATAATGCCGCGCTTTCGCTCTGCAACAGTCGCACCACCGCTTTTTCACCGCCATGGATCGGCAACGTGGCGAGGCGAAAAGAAGCCGGTTTGCCCGCAATCTCCAGGCTGAACTGACCATCCTGTGGTAACCGGCGTTCGGCAATATCCAGTCCGCCGAGAATTTTCAGGCGCGCCAGCAGTGCCGCAGGCTGGGTGGCGGGCAGTGAGGAGAGCGAATGCAGGACGCCGTCAATCCGCAACCTGACCCGCAGACCCTCCCGCCAGGGCTCAATGTGAATGTCAGACGCGCGACGTTCCAGCGCCTGATGCAGTATCTGTTGCGTTGCCTCAACGGCTGACTCTGCCGGTGCATCTTCGCGGGCTGACAGCGGCGTTTCAGCATGCTGCAGCTGATCGAGGCGCGCCTGCGGCCAGCACTCAATCTCAATCTGACACTGGCTGGCGAAGTTAAGCGCTTCAGCCAGCCCCTGCGGCACACTTTCCGCCACGGCAACCCGTAACTGGCTGGCATCGTGGTGCAGCACCAGAGCGCGATAGCGCTGGCAGAATGCCGCAATCGCTGCATCAGGCTTGTTCATCATTCGCCCCTTTATCGGCAAAGCGGAACTGAGCAAGGCAGTTGTCACGCAGGCTGATATTGCTGCTGGTGCAGCTCCGTTGCCAGCTGATGCTACCTTCCGTGCTGTCCCACACCGGTAGCATCTCCACGCTTAAGCCCTTCAGATTTTCCTGACCGGTCAGGGTGATGATGCCTTTGGTCACGCTGAGGGCAGAAACGTAGCGTGAGCTTCTGACGGCAGGAATACCGTGCTCGCCAGCCTGACACTGCGCCGGATCGCCGCGCTCCATGGCGCAGAGTTCCACTGCCGTTTTGTACGGCACCATGGTTTGCAGCATGTCGGTGAGCGCCGCGCGCTGCAGATAGTTTTGATAAGCGGGCAGGCCAATAGCGCTTAGGATCGCCACGATACCCACCACAATCATCAGTTCAACCAGCGTAAATCCGCCTTGATAATTCATCACATCGCCTCCTGATTAAGAAAACGTCAGACTAAAAAGGCGGGCAGAAGAATCACAGTCGCAGAATGAAACAATGGAAAAGGGGGCGAGAACATATTTGTGGCTTGCAGTACAGCCGAAAGGGTCATGGAAGCGGGATCGCAGAAAACGCCGTGCGGTTACACGGCGTAATGTCTTACTGTTGCTGAAAACGCATCGACAAATCGAGTGCGCGCACATGCTTGGTCAGCGCCCCTACCGAGACATAATCGACGCCGGTCTGCGCAATCTGAGGCAGAGTGGTTTCCGTGACGTTGCCAGAGACTTCCAGCAGCGCACGACCCTGATTACGCTCCACCGCCGTCCGCATCTGCTCCAGGCTGAAGTTATCCAGCATGACGATATCCGCCGCTGCGTCCAGCGCCTGGTCCAGCTCCTCCAGCGATTCGACTTCAACTTCTACCGGCACATCCGGCTGCAGCCACTGCGCCTTTTCTACCGCCTGACGGATCGATCCGCTGGCAATAATGTGATTCTCTTTAATCAGATAGGCATCGGACAGGCCGAGGCGATGGTTACTGCCGCCGCCGCACAGTACGGCATATTTCAGGGCGGTGCGCAGCCCGGGCAGGGTTTTTCGCGTGTCCAGCAGCTGCGTCTGACTGTTCGCCAGCAGCGCCACATAGCGGCTGACCTCGGTGGCAACGCCTGAAAGCGTCTGGACAAAATTGAGCGCGGTACGCTCAGCGGTCAGCAACAGTCGCGCCGGACCGTCAATGTCGAACAGCGGCTGGTCAGGCTCGATGCGATCGCCATCCTCTACATGCCAGGTCAGGGTGGCGTGCGAGCCAAGCTGAATAAACACTTCCTCAACCCAGCGTTTACCACAGAAAACACCCGCCTCACGGGTAATCACCTGAGCATGAGCCTGCGTTTCGGCAGGTAACAGCTGGGCGGTGATATCACGGTCGGCGTCAATTTCGCCGCCGAGATCTTCCTGTAAAGCGCGTGCGACAGCCTCAGGGATGTCACCTTCAATGCGTCTAATCAGCGCCTGGCGGCGACTGTCCGGATCATAACCACGCGAAGACATAAGCGATCAACTCCAAAAAGGGATGATGAGTAAGGCGTCCACAATAGCCTGAACCGCCGCAGCGTACCAGTGATGAGCGGAATTTTGTTTAGTATCCTTAACAAGAGCCGATCGGACTGCGGCCTGATGACGCATTAAGACGCAAGAAACCCTTACTATTCATGCTATTCTCAGCCTGATTGGACAAGGAAATGCAGCATGAAACTTGAACATGGCTGGCTGACCGGGGTGCGTCAGGTCCCCTCGCCGCATTGCAATGATCGACCCGACGACGAGGCGCCTTCGCTGCTGGTGATCCACAATATTAGTCTGCCGCCGGGCGAATTTGGCGGTCCGTGGATCGACAAACTGTTCACCGGTACGCTGCCGCCGGATGCTCATCCCTATTTTGCGGATATCGCCAGCCTGCGCGTGGCAGCGCACTGCCTGATTCGCCGGCAAGGTGAGATTATACAGTATGTGCCGTTTGATAAACGCGCCTGGCATGCGGGCGTGTCACAGTTCGACGGCCGGGAAAACTGCAACGACTTCTCGATTGGCATTGAACTGGAAGGGACGGATAACCAACCCTATACCGAGGCGCAATACCGGGCGCTGCAACAGGTTACACGGGTGTTGTTGCAGCACTATCCCATCACGCCTGCGCGCATTACCGGACACAGTGATATCGCGCCGGTGCGCAAAACCGATCCCGGACCTGCATTTGACTGGGACTACTATAAGCAGCTGTTAACGCAGCAAAAATCGTGATTTTTGCGGAGTCAGTATGACGTTGTTTACCTTGTTATTGGTTTTAGGCTGGGAGCGCCTGTTTAAGCTGGGCGAGCACTGGCAACTCGAACATCGGCTGGAGCCGTTTTTTCGTCGTCGTCAGCATTTCTCTCTGATGCGCACCCTGCTGATGACGGTGCTGGCGATGGCCGTGACGGCGCTGGTGGTCTGGAGCCTGAAAGGCCTGCTGTTTGGTGTGCTGCAACTGCTGTTCTGGATCGTCATTGGGCTGTTATGTATCGGCGCGGGATCGGTCCGTCTGCACTATCACACCTATCTGAAGGCGGCCAGCCACGATGATGCCGCAGCCCATCAGGCGATGGCGGCAGAGCTGACCTTGATCCACGGTGTGCCGGTTGAGTGCAGCGAGCGTGAATTCCTGCGCGAACTGCAGAATGCGCTGATCTGGATTAACTTCCGCTTCTACCTCGCGCCGATGTTCTGGCTGGTGGTGGGTGGCGCATGGGGACCGGTGCTGCTGGTGGGTTACGCATTCCTGCGCGCCTGGCAGGGCTGGCTGGCAAAACAGGGCACGCCGATGGCGCGTGCGCAGTCGGGCGTGGATAGCATACTGCATGTGCTCGACTGGATCCCGGTGCGGCTGGCAGGTGTGGCCTACGCCTTGCTGGGACACGGCGAGAAAGCGTTGCCGGCATGGCTTGCCTCGCTGACCGACCGTCATCGTTCGCAGTATCAGGTGCTGACCAGCCTGGCCCAGTTCTCGCTGTCGCGCGATCCGCACACTGATAAAGTGGAAACGCCACGGGTTGCCGTGGCGTTAGCGAAACGAACGTCGCTGGTGCTGGTGGTGGCCGTTGCGTTGCTGACGATCTACGGCACGCTGGTGTGATCGGCGGGCGGCACGCCAAAGTCAGGTGTGCCATCTGCCCGCCAGTCAAAGTACTTCAGCCGGGTATGGCGATTCGGATCCCATAACGGATCGCCTTCAATTTCTGTGTAGTTACGCGCGTGGTAAACCAGCACGTCGCGTCCCGCCTCATCCTGGGTAAAGCTGTTATGGCCCGGTCCATACTGATGATTATCCCAGCTCGATACAAACACCGGCCGCGCAGATTTCTGCCAGGCGGTGACGTCGAGCGGATCGGCATCAATCGCAATCGACAGTAAACCCAGACAGTAATTCTCATCGGTGGCGCTGGCAGAGTAGGTCACGAACAGCCGATCGCCATGGCTGATTACCGCCGCGCCTTCGTTAACGCTAAATCCGGCACATTCCCATTCATATTCAGGTCGGCTCAGCATCACCGGCGTGCCTTTCAGTGTCCAGGGATTGAGCAGCTCGGCCAGGTAGAGGTTGGAGTTACCCGGGATGGCCGGATCTTTCTGCGCCCACAGATACCAGTTCTTACCCTGATGCACAAAGTGCGTGGCATCAAGCGAGAAACTGTCGAACTGGCTGAATACCCGACGACACGGCTGCCATTCACCCTGCAGCGGATCGGCGGCATCACACACCAGCGCATACATCCGGTGCTGAAACAGGCCATCTTTGATGTCGCGTGTCGGAGCAGCGGCGAAGTAGATCACCCACTGGCCATCAATAACGTGCAGTTCCGGCGCCCAGATCAGCTCGCTGCAGGGGCCGCTGTCCGGTTTGCGCCATACCACCACCGGTTCAGCGCTGCGCAGGCCTGCCAGCGTATCGGCACGCCGGATCTCCAGCCGGTCATATTCCGGCACCGAGGCGATAAAATAGTAGTGCTGATCATGACGCAGGATAAACGGGTCGGCGCGCTGTTCAATAAAGGGATTAGGCCAGGTAGCGGTCATTTTACTTCTCCGGTTTGCGGGACAACGCCGTCGCGTGGGCGAGTAGTCTGTAAGTCTCGGAAATTTTCGCGGCGCAGCGCGAGATCCTGCTGGATAGTGATCATCATTTTACGATCGACCTTCATCAGGCGTACCACACCCGCCGTAATCAGATAGCCAACGCCCGGAATCACGGTAAACAGCAGCATGATGCCGTTGATCGCTTCCGGCGACTGCTGTTTAGCCCCGGCATTGTAGCCGTAGATCGACAACAGGAAGCCAACCATCGCCCCGGCGACCGCCAGTCCCACTTTGAGAAAGAACAGGTTACCGGAGAAGCTGATACCGGTGATGCGCTTGCCGGTTTTCCATTCGCCATAGTCGTCGACATCGGCCATCAGCGACCAGTGCAGCGGCGACGGAATCTGATGCAGGATGTTCAGCACAAAGTAGGCGATCACCACCATCAGCGTGGCGTGCGGATCGATCCAGTAAAATGCGCTGGAGAACAGCGCCAGTGCAATGTTGGTCCAGAAGAAGACCTTGAGCTTACACCAGCGGTCGGTCAGCACTTTTGCCAGCGTACTGCCGAACATCATGCCGATCACGCCAAGGCTGATAAACAGCGTGGCGAAGTGGGTCGATTGTCCCATTACCCAGGTGACGTAATACATGGTGGCAGCCATGCGGATAAAGCCGGGACAGACGTTGCAGAAGGTCAGCAGCAGAATGCGCACCCACTGGTCGTTTTTCCAGACGTCGCGCAGATCTTTCTTCAGATCGTCATTACTGGGGACGGCAGGATGAATACGCTCACGCACCGTGGCAAAGCAGAACAGGAACATCGCCAGGCCGATGGTTGCCAGCACGGTCATCGCCATCTGATAACCCCGCGCCTTGTCTTCGCCGCCAAACCATTCCGCCATTGGCAGCAGCGACATCGACAGGATCAGCGTTGCGATGCCGACCATCACGAAACGGTAAGACTGACAGGAGACGCGCTCACCGGGATCGTTGGTAATTACGCCGCCCAGCGAGCAGTAGGGAATGTTGATGGCAGTGTAGGTCAGCGACATCAGGAAGTAGGTGACGAAGGCCCAGATCACCTTGTTATGGTAGGTCCAGTCCGGCGTGGTAAACATCAGCACGCTGAACAGCACATACGGGACGGAAACCCACAGCAGCCACGGGCGGAAACGACCCCAGCGACTCTGGGTGCGATCGGCAATCGCGCCCATAATCGGATCGGTTACCGCATCCAGTACCCGCACTGACAGCAGCAGCGTGCCGACCAGCGCCGGGGCTAAACCGAAAACATCGGTATAGAAGTAGTTAAGGAACAGCATGATGGCACCGCCAATCATGTTGCATCCGGCATCGCCCATGCCATAACCCAGTTTTTCTCGAAACGAGAGGGCTGCACCTTTCATGGTTCTCTCCTGCGCATCCGGTGTGAACAGGAATTATTGTCGCTAAATCAGAGAGATGACTGGGAATAAATCGTCGTGAAGATGGACAAATCAGGTGCGCGGGGAGAAGTGTGAGCTGGATCGGTCTTTGGCAGCGTACGCCGGCGGGGGAGAGTAGCCTGCTGCGACCGCCAACGGTGTCGCAGCAGGAAAGTGCTTATCAGGCTTTCTGCGTCTGATTTTTAATGAAGTAACCGATGCCCAGAATGACCAGCCAGACCGGGATCAGCCAGACGGAAATCGCCATGCCCGGCGTGTTTGCCATCAGGACCAGAATCGCGGCCAGGAAGATCAGGCAAATCCAGTTACCTACCGGATAGAGCAGCGCTTTAAAGCGGGTGGTGACCCCTTGCTGATCTTTCTTACGACGGAATTTCAGGTGGGCCAGGCTAATCATCGCCCAGTTGATCACCAGCGCAGAAACCACCAGAGACATCAGCAGGCCGAAAGCCTCGCCCGGCATCAGGTAGTTAATCAATACGCACAGCGCAGTGGCGACGGCGGAGACCAGAATGGTCAGCACCGGCACACCGCGGCGATCCACTTTCAGCAGCGCTTTTGGCGCGTTGCCTTGCTGCGCCAGACCAAACAGCATGCGGCTGTTGCAGTAAACGCAGCTGTTATAGACCGACAGCGCGGCAGTCAGGATCACCACGTTCAACGCATTGGCCACCATCGCATCACCCAGCTCGTGGAAGATGAAGACGAACGGGCTGACTTCGGCAGTGACCCGGGTCCACGGCATCAGTGACAGCAGCACGGCCAGCGAACCGATATAGAAAATCAGGATGCGCCACAGCACCTGGTTGGTGGCTTTGGGAATGCTGGTTTCCGGATTATCGGCTTCTGCCGCGGTAATCCCTACCAGTTCCAGGCCGCCAAACGAGAACATAATGATCGCCATTACCATCACCAGCCCACCGAGGCCATGAGGGAAAAATCCGCCCTGTTCCCACAGATTGCGCACCGTTGCCTGCGGGCCGCCGCTGCCGCTGAACAGCAACCAGCCGCCGAACAGGATCATGCCAATCACTGCCACTACTTTGATGATGGCGAACCAGAATTCCATCTCGCCAAACACTTTTACGTTGGTCAGGTTGATGGCGTTGATCATCACAAAGAAGATGGCGGCTGAGGCCCAGGTGGGAAAGTCAGGCCACCAGAACTGGATATATTTGCCTACTGCGGTCAGTTCCGCCATCGCCACCAGCACATAGAGTACCCAGTAGTTCCAGCCCGACGCGAAGCCAGCAAAGTTGCCCCAGTACTTATAAGCGAAGTGGCTAAAGCTGCCGGCAACCGGCTCTTCCACCACCATCTCGCCTAACTGGCGCATAATTAAAAAGGCGATAAAACCGGCAATGGCATACCCCAGAATGACTGCCGGTCCGGCGGATTCAATGACCGATGCACTGCCGAGAAACAGGCCGGTCCCCACCGCACCACCCAGCGCGATGAGCTGAATATGGCGGTTCTTCAGACCACGTTTCAGCGCTTCGCCTTGCTGTTGTTCCATACAAACCTCGTGATGTTTTTATTCTTCGTTCGCAGCGCAGACCGCTGTAAGGAAGGAGTTACATTAATGTATTGATTATTTTACGGTATCTGGCGTGCTGTCTGCTGCCATGCGCTACCCTGGCGACAAGAATAGTGATAAGCGAATCGCTTTGCACCTGCTTTCGCTTTTCGTGCTGAGCATTGACTGAAAAAACAGCGTCCGGCTCACGTTGGTGTTGCCCAAATTTCTGCCATGAAATGTTACTGATGACGAATAGGTTTCACTTATGGTTGCCGCTGCGTTTAGCAGCTAAGCGGGTGTAAGGTTTGGTAAAAGTGAAAATATTTAACATTTGCTTCCACGGTAATTTTTCATTTTTTTAACCGTAAGTTAGCGTCAGCACTGGCTTTAGCCGCACTGGAATGTCATCCGGACCGTATAGACACAAGGTGAATACTTTGTTACTTTACCGGCACCTTTTGGCAATTGGTATTACCAATTTACTCCGGACGATTGGCTTAATAAGAAGGGAAGATGGCTTACAGTAAGATTCGCCAACCCAAGCTCTCCGACGCTATCGAGCAACAGCTCGAATCCCTGATCATGGAAGGGACGCTGCGTCCGGGAGAGAAGCTGCTCCCCGAGCGCGAACTCGCCAAACAATTCGATGTCTCACGTCCGTCTCTCCGCGAAGCGATCCAGCGCTTAGAAGCCAAAGGATTACTGCTACGCCGTCAGGGTGGCGGAACGTTCGTACAGGAGCATCTCTGGCAAAGCATGAGCGATCCACTCGTAGAGCTTCTCGCCGACCATCCGGAATCACAATTTGATCTGCTGGAAACGCGCCATGCCTTAGAAGGCATTGCTGCCTATTATGCGGCACTGCGCGGCACCGAAGAGGATCTGCTGCGGATTCGCGATTGCCATCTGCAGATCCAGCAGGCACAGGACAGCGGCGACTTAGATGCCGAAGCGGACGCAGTGATGCAGTATCAGATCGCTGTCACAGAAGCCGCCCATAATGTCGTGCTTTTGCATTTGCTACGCTCTATGGGCCCTATGCTGGAACGAAACGTCCGTCAGAATTTTGAATTGCTCTACTCGCGCCGGGAAATGCTGGCGAAAGTGAGCGGTCACCGCGCCAGAATCTTTGAGGCGATTGTGGCTCGTGAGCCGGAAAAAGCGCGCGAGGCTTCACACCGTCACCTGGCGTTCATTGAGGAAATCTTGCTGGACAGAAGTCGGGAGCAGAGCCGTCGAGAACGCTCCCTGCGTCGTTTACAGCAACGTAAGGAATAACGTGCGACAAAGATCGTACGGACATGTGCGACGAGCCTGCCTGCATGTGCTGTAACAGGCTCCCGATTATTCAACGTATTAGACACAGATAAGGAACACACCCATGTCAGAACGTTTACACAATGACGTGGATCCGATTGAAACTCGTGACTGGCTACAGGCGATCGAATCGGTCATCCGTGAAGAAGGTGTTGAACGTGCGCAGTATCTGATTGATCAGGTACTGGGTGCAGCCCGCAAAGGCGGCGTGAACGTTGCTGCAGGATCTTCTGCAATCAGCAACTATATCAACTCTATTGCCGTTGAAGATGAACCGGATTATCCGGGCAACACCTCTCTTGAACGTCGTATCCGTTCCGCGATCCGCTGGAACGCCATCATGTCGGTGCTGCGCGCATCGAAGAAAGATCTGGAACTCGGTGGCCATATGTCCTCCTTCCAGTCTTCTGCCACCATTTATGAAGTGTGCTTTAACCACTTCTTCCGCGCGCGCAGTGAGAAGGATGGCGGCGACCTGGTTTACTTCCAGGGCCACATTTCCCCAGGCATTTATGCCCGTGCGTTCCTTGAAGGTCGACTGACCGAAGAGCAGATGAACAACTTCCGTCAGGAAGTGGCCGGTAAAGGCCTCTCTTCTTATCCGCACCCGAAACTGATGCCGGAATTCTGGCAGTTCCCGACCGTTTCTATGGGTCTGGGTCCGCTGTCGGCTATCTACCAGGCGAAGTTCCTGAAATATCTGGAACACCGTGGCCTGAAAGATACCTCGGCGCAGACCGTGTACGCCTTCCTCGGCGATGGCGAGATGGATGAGCCGGAATCAAAAGGCGCAATCACCATCGCTACCCGTGAAAAACTGGATAACCTGGTCTTCATCATCAACTGCAACCTGCAGCGTCTGGATGGCCCGGTCACCGGTAACGGTAAGATCATCAACGAGCTGGAAGGCATTTTTGCCGGTGCTGGCTGGGAAGTGATCAAAGTCATCTGGGGCGGTCGCTGGGATGAGCTGCTGCGCAAAGATACCAGCGGCAAGCTGATTCAGCTGATGAACGAAACCGTTGACGGCGATTACCAGACCTTTAAATCGCGTGATGGCGCGTATGTGCGTGAGCACTTCTTTGGTAAATATCCGGAAACCGCCGCGCTGGTTAAAGATATGTCCGATGATGAAATCTGGGCACTGAACCGTGGCGGCCACGATCCGAAGAAAATCTACGCGGCACTGAAAAAAGCGCAGGACACCAAAGGCAAGCCGGTGCTGATCCTGGCGCATACCATTAAAGGTTATGGTATGGGCGACACCGCGGAAGGCAAAAACATTGCTCACCAGGTGAAGAAGATGAACATGGATGGCGTGCGCTATATCCGTGATCGCTTCAACGTACCGGTAGCCGATGACAAGATTGAATCACTGCCGTACGTGACCTTCGACAAAGGCTCTGAAGAGTACACCTATCTGCACGGTCAGCGTGAGAAGTTGGGCGGCTACCTGCCGACGCGTCAGCCGAAGTTCACCGAGAAGCTGGAAATGCCAGCGCTGGAAGAGTTCGGTGCGCTGCTGGAAGAGCAGAACAAAGAGATCTCTACCACCATCGCCTTTGTGCGTGCCCTGAACGTGATGCTGAAGAACAAGTCGATCAAAGATCGTCTGGTTCCGATTCTGGCGGACGAAGCGCGTACCTTTGGTATGGAAGGTCTGTTCCGTCAGATCGGTATCTACAGCCCGAACGGCCAGCAGTACACGCCGCAGGACCGTGAGCAGGTTGCTTACTACAAAGAAGACGAGAAAGGCCAGATTCTGCAGGAAGGGATCAACGAGCTGGGTGCAGGTTCATCCTGGCTGGCGGCGGCGACCTCTTACAGCACCAACAACCTGCCGATGATCCCGTTCTACATCTACTATTCCATGTTCGGCTTCCAGCGTATCGGCGATCTGATGTGGCTGGCGGGCGACCAACAGGCGCGCGGCTTCCTGGTCGGCGGCACCTCCGGTCGTACCACGCTGAACGGCGAAGGTTTGCAGCATGAAGATGGTCACAGCCACATTCAGTCGCTGACTATCCCGAACTGTATCTCCTACGATCCTTCATACGCATATGAAGTCGCGGTGATCATGCATGACGGTCTGGTGCGGATGTATGGCGAAGCGCAAGAGAACGTCTACTACTACATCACCACGCTGAACGAAAACTACCACATGCCGGCGATGCCGCAGGGTGCGGAAGAGGGTATCCGTAAGGGTATCTACAAGCTGGAAACGGTCGACGGCAGCAAAGGTAAAGTCCAGCTGCTGGGTTCAGGTTCTATCCTGCGTCACGTACGTGAAGCCGCGCAGATCCTGGCGAAAGACTACGGTATCGGCTCTGACGTCTACAGCGTGACCTCGTTCACCGAACTGGCACGTGATGGCCAGGATTGTGAGCGCTGGAACATGCTGCATCCGACAGAAGCACCGCGCGTGCCTTACATTGCTCAGGTGATGAACGATGCACCGGCCGTCGCCTCAACCGACTACATGAAGCTGTTCGCTGAGCAGGTTCGTAGCTATGTGCCAGCCAGCGACTATCGCGTGCTGGGTACCGATGGCTTTGGTCGCTCTGACAGCCGCGAAAATCTGCGTCATCACTTCGAAGTGGATGCATCTTATGTCGTGGTTGCCGCGCTGGGTGAGCTGGCTAAACGTGGCGAGATTGAGAAGAAAGTGGTGGCTGACGCGATCACCAAATTCAATATCGATGCCGATAAAGTTAACCCGCGTCTGGCTTAAGAGGTAATAGAGTAATGGCTATCGAAATTAAGGTACCGGATATCGGGTCTGACGAAGTTGAAGTCACCGAGATTCTGGTGAAAGTTGGCGACAAGGTGGAAGCCGAACAGTCGCTGATCACCGTGGAAGGCGACAAAGCCTCAATGGAAGTGCCTTCGCCGCAGGCTGGCGTGGTCAAAGAGATCAAAATCGCCACCGGTGACAAAGTGGAAACCGGCTCGCTGATCATGATGTTTGAAGCGGAAGGTGCGGCAGAAGCTGCACCGGCCCCGGCCGCAGAGAAAAAAGCCGACGCGGCCCCGGCGCCAGCGGCTGCCTCTGCTACCGCCAGCAAAGATGTCAATGTGCCGGATATCGGCGGTGACGAAGTTGAAGTCACTGAGATTCTGGTGAAGGTTGGCGACAAAGTTGAAGCAGAACAGTCTCTGATCGTGGTGGAAGGCGACAAAGCCTCGATGGAAGTCCCGGCACCGTTCGCCGGCACCGTAAAAGAGATCAAGATTGCCACCGGCGACAAAGTGAGCACCGGTTCGCACATCATGGTGTTTGAAGCGGAAGGCGCAGCGCCAGCCGCTGACGTGAAACCTGAAGTGAAAGAAGAAGCAGCAACGGCTCCGGCTGCGGCTGCGGGCGCAAAAGAGGTTAACGTACCGGACATCGGCGGTGACGAAGTAGAAGTTACTGAAGTGCTGGTTAAAGTTGGCGACAAAGTTGAGGCTGAGCAGTCACTGATCGTGGTGGAAGGCGACAAAGCCTCAATGGAAGTTCCTGCGCCATTCGCCGGCACCGTGAAAGAGCTGAAAGTGGCCACCGGCGACAAAGTCAGCACCGGTTCGCTGATCATGGTGTTTGAAGTGGAAGGTGCCGCGCCAGCCGCAGCACCGGCCGCCGCGAAGCAGGACGCAGCCGCACCGGCAGAAAAAGCCGAAGCCAAACCGGCCGCAGCACCAGCAGCGAAAGCGGAGAGCAAAGGTGAGTTTGCCGAGAACGATGCGTACGTTCACGCTACTCCGGTGATCCGTCGTCTGGCGCGTGAGTTCGGTGTTAACCTGGCGAAAGTCAAAGGCACCGGCCGCAAAGGTCGCATCCTGAAAGAAGACGTGCAGAGCTACGTGAAAGAGGCGGTCAAACGCGCTGAAGCGGCACCAGCTGCTGCCAGCGGCGGTGGTCTGCCAGGCATGCTGCCATGGCCGAAAGTGGACTTCAGTAAGTTTGGTGAAATCGAAGAAGTCGAACTGGGACGCATCCAGAAAATTTCCGGTGCTAACCTGAGCCGTAACTGGGTGATGATCCCACACGTTACGCATTTCGACAAAACCGACATCACCGACCTGGAAGCATTCCGTAAGCAGCAGAACGCGGAAGCCGAGAAGCGTAAGATGGACGTGAAGTACACCCCGGTGGTGTTCATCATGAAAGCGGTTGCTGCGGCGCTTGAGCAGATACCACGCTTCAATAGCTCGCTGTCTGAAGATGCCCAGAAGCTGACGCTGAAAAAATACATCAACATCGGTGTGGCGGTTGATACGCCAAATGGCCTGGTGGTTCCGGTCTTCAAAGACGTGAACAAAAAAGGCATCACCGAGCTGTCGCGTGAACTGATGGCGATTTCGAAGAAAGCGCGTGACGGTAAGCTGACGGCAGGGGACATGCAGGGCGGATGCTTTACCATCTCCAGCCTTGGCGGCCTGGGAACCACCCACTTCGCGCCGATCGTTAACGCGCCGGAAGTGGCGATCCTTGGTGTCTCCAAATCGGCGATGGAGCCGGTATGGAATGGTAAAGAGTTTACGCCGCGTCTGATGATGCCAATTTCTCTTTCCTTCGATCACCGTGTTATCGACGGTGCTGATGGTGCGCGTTTCATCACTCTGATCGGCAATATGCTCTCCGACATTCGTCGTTTAGTTATGTAAATGTGAAGAAGGCCGGCGAAAGCCGGCCTTCCTGTAACGATTCGTCGCACCGCGGTTGGCAGTTTGTTAACAATTCTGTAAACTCTTGCGGTGAAAGTCCCGGTGGAACAAGGGCATCATAAGAACGTCTGACCCGCCGGATATCAAATAAGAGGTCATGATGAGTACAGAGATTAAAACCCAGGTCGTAGTACTTGGGGCGGGTCCTGCAGGATACTCTGCAGCCTTCCGTTGCGCGGATTTAGGTCTGGAAACCGTACTGGTAGAGCGTTACAGCACCCTCGGTGGTGTTTGTCTGAACGTCGGTTGTATCCCATCTAAAGCGCTGCTGCACGTTGCTAAAGTGATTGAAGAGGCGAAAGCCCTTGAAGAGCACGGCATTGTGTTTGGTCAGCCATCGACTGATATCAACAAGATTCGCAGCTGGAAAGAGAAGGTGATCAACCAGTTGACTGGCGGCCTGTCAGGTATGGCAAAAGGTCGTAAAGTCAAAGTGGTTAATGGCCTGGGCAAATTCACCGGTGCTAACACCCTGGTGGTTGAAGGAGAAGGCGGCGCGACCACCATCAACTTCGATAACGCTATCATCGCTGCGGGTTCACGCCCAATCGAACTGCCGTTCATTCCGCATGAAGATCCACGCGTCTGGGATTCAACCGATGCACTGGAACTGAAAGAAGTACCGAAGCGCCTGCTGGTTATGGGTGGCGGTATCATCGGTCTGGAAATGGCGACGGTCTATCATGCGCTGGGTTCAGAGATTGATGTGGTCGAGATGTTCGATCAGGTCATCCCGGCTGCGGATAAAGACGTGGTGAAAGTCTTCACCAAGAAAATCAGCAAGAAATTTAACCTGATGCTGGAAACCAAAGTGATCGCCGTTGAAGCAAAAGACGATGGCATTTACGTTTCGATGGAAGGTAAAAAAGCGCCAGGCGAAGCACAGCGTTACGATGCAGTGCTGGTTGCTATCGGTCGTGTGCCGAATGGTAAAGGTCTGGATGCGGGCAAAGCGGGCGTGGAAGTGGACGATCGCGGCTTCATTCGTGTCGATAAGCAGATGCGCACTAACGTGCCGCACATCTACGCTATCGGCGACATCGTCGGTCAGCCAATGCTGGCGCACAAAGGCGTGCACGAAGGCCACGTTGCGGCGGAAGTGATCTCGGGTCTGAAGCACTACTTCGATCCTAAAGTGATCCCATCCATCGCTTATACCGAGCCAGAAGTTGCCTGGGTCGGCCTGACCGAGAAAGAAGCGAAAGAGAAAGGCATCAGCTACGAGACCGCCACCTTCCCGTGGGCAGCCTCTGGCCGTGCTATCGCTTCTGACTGTGCAGACGGCATTACCAAACTGATTTTCGACAAAGAAACGCACCGGGTTATCGGTGGCGCGATTGTCGGCACCAACGGCGGCGAGCTGCTGGGTGAAATCGGTCTGGCGATCGAGATGGGTTGTGATGCGGAAGATATCGCGCTGACCATCCATGCTCACCCAACCCTGCATGAGTCAGTGGGCCTGGCGGCTGAAATCTTTGAAGGCAGCATCACCGATCTGCCTAACGCGAAAGCGAAAAAGAAATAAGTCACTCTGCCTGATAGAAAAAGCTCCCGATAAGGGAGCTTTTTTTTGCCTGAATTTTGGACTGGCGATTAACTGTGCATCTGGCTTAAGTCTGGGTGTAGAATTCGGTAGAATTATCAGGCTTGAAAAAGAAGTTAGTAATCAATCAGATAATTTTAGAGTGTTCCCCGCGTGAGCGGGGATAAACCGTCGTCCCATGTTGCCGACGGGGCGCGGGTTGCGTGTTCCCCGCGTGAGCGGGGATAAACCGCGCACCGGCGCACCGAAGCACCTCCATTGCACGTGTTCCCCGCGTGAGCGGGGATAAACCGCCGTATCTTCCCGATGATTGCGACAGGACAGAGTGTTCCCCGCGTGAGCGGGGATAAACCGCTGCCCGGCACCACGGCGGACTTTCAGAACATGTGTTCCCCGCGTGAGCGGGGATAAACCGATAGTCCCTGATGACTGGGCTATTGTACATCCGTGTTCCCCGCGTGAGCGGGGATAAACCGTGTCCGCGTTGTCGGCGGCTTAGATTGTGTAAGTGTTCCCCGCGTGAGCGGGGATAAACCGCTATGAATGAGTATGTGCATCTGTTTAACGTGGTGTTCCCCGCGTGAGCGGGGATAAACCGGATAACTCCAGATGATGGTGGCAAGCCGATCAGTGTTCCCCGCGTGAGCGGGGATAAACCGTTCCGAATCAATTACTACCGACCAGATGGTAAGTGTTCCCCGCGTGAGCGGGGATAAACCGTTCGCTCAATCGTGACAAACTAGCTTACCAAAGTGTTCCCCGCGCCAGCGGGGATAAACCGGTACGTCACTGTGATCATCGAACTCATCAAAAGTGTTCCCCGCGTGAGCGGGGATAAACCGGCAGGTCGGCGAAGTATTGGCCCGCCTCCTCGGTGTTCCCCGCGTGAGCGGGGATAAACCGGTTCCCCGAACGATCCGCGAAGCACTTGATAAGTGTTCCCCGCGTGAGCGGGGATAAACCGACCGGCAACCTCTTTGTTGGGTTTAATGTGGGGTGTTCCCCGCGTGAGCGGGGATAAACCGCAGGCCGGGTTATCAGTGGCGGTAACGATGGAGTGTTCCCCGCGTGAGCGGGGATAAACCGTAATTCCCGGATGCCGGCAACGGTCGCTCTGGGTGTTCCCCGCGTGAGCGGGGATAAACCGGCGTTTGGCCGCAATGGCTATGAGCTGATGATGTGTTCCCCGCGTGAGCGGGGATAAACCGCTATTAACTCTGACGATGGCAAATCACGACGTGTGTTCCCCGCGTGAGCGGGAATAAACCGCATCCTGATTTAGCGTTACGCATTCACAATGCGTGTTCCCCGCGTGAGCGGGGATAAACCGTCAGGGGGTTCCTCGCGCAGCTGTTTAACACCGTGTTCCCCGCGTGAGCGGGGATAAACCGTGTGCTGTTGCTCCTGTTCCCCCTGATGCTGCGTGTTCTCTGCGCGAGCGGGGATAAACCGGGCTTCACGGGCGATCGCACGCCTGATGTAGCGTGTTCCCCGCGTCAGCGGGGATAAATCAGTCAATACGTGGGATTCTTCAGCATCAGGCATTGCTCCCTCCTGCAACAAATTGCAGATGCAGCACTCTTACCGTCTGCACGATGTAAAACCCTCGCGCAGTGCTTGAGCCGGGGATTGCTAATGCAGCATCCGACACACTGGCTCAGTCTGTGCCTCAGGTGCCATGAAGGATCTGATGATGCGGCCCGGCGCGTCACTTGTGGCGGTATACCAAATTCATTCGGCTAACTGCTAAGAGCACGCTGTAAAAACAGGATTTCAATAAATTTGTTGCAGATATTCAGGTGTAAGGTCTGGAAAGTGGCTGATGGCATTGGCATCACATAGAGAGCTAACAATAGGTGTTGATTTAAGTATTGTACTAACAGAAACCTGTAACTCTACAAAAAAGACATATTTAAGCGTCCTTTTTGTTGATATAAACATGCTAAACTTCTTATGTGCACACTAAAAACGCTTAAAAGTGTTTTCTCTGTAGAGGTTGTATCATGGATAAATTGGCCGCGATAAATACCCTTGATCAGTTCAGTCTTCAGGGACGCTATGTATTTCATCTAAACGATCTGAAAAACATGTTTTCCGGTGAATCAGAGCGAGCCCTGAAGGGATCTCTCAAGCGGCTGGTGGATGCGAACATCCTGACCCGTGCAGTTCAGGGTGTCTACGTCTACAATCGCGCGCCAAAAGACAGTTTTATTCTTGAACATATCGTTAAAACAGTCCGTCGGGGTGAATATAACTATGTCAGCCTTGAATCAGCTCTCTCAGAGTATGGCGTGATCTCGCAGATCCCAATAGACAGGTTAACGGTGATGACCACCGGAAGAGGTGGGGAGTTCAAAACGCCCTGGGGAGTTATTGAATTAACGCATACACAACGACCCGTAAGCGATATCCTCAGCGGTACGGTAGAAACAAAATCACCTATTAAATTCGCAAAAAAAGAGACTGCACTGCGTGATCTTCGTCGGGTTGGCCGAAATACACATTTAATTGATACTCGGGAAATGGAAAATGTCTAAGCAAATGGAGTTTGATGCACTGGTTGAAGAAGCTGTTCGCCAGGGAGATCTGGCAAATTTACGACCCGTTGTACAAAAAGAATTACTGCATTATGACATTCTTTTTTGCCTTTCTGAGGCTGGTTTACTTAGAGCTTTAACCTTTCAGGGAGGCACGTCTTTACGTCTTTGTTATGGCTCAAATCGCTTCAGTGAAGACCTTGATTTTGCTGGTGGGCCTGATTTTTGCTCCGCCGATTTAGCACAAATGAAAGACTGTATTGAAGATTACCTTGGAAAACGCTACGGGCTTAAAGTCACCGTTAAAGAACCAAACGAATTACGCACAGAACCTCAATATGCAGAAGTAAAAGTGGATAAGTGGCAAATTTCAGTGACGACAGCCCCGGAGCGTAAAGATCTCCCCAGGCAACGCATCAAAATTGAGATTGCTAATATTCCTGCTTATACTCATGCCTGGCGGCAGTTAGTACGTAATTATACGGTGTTGCCTGATGGATATAGCGATACCTTGATAAGGGTTGAGACGCTTGAGGAAGTGCTGGCTGATAAACTGGTTTCATTTCCTGCAACCACCAATCGTATCCGGTATCGTGACATGTGGGATCTTGTCTGGTTAAACCAGCAGGGAGCAAAAATCAATGCAAATCTGGTGAGGAAAAAACTCCAGGACTATAAAATTGATGATTTTGAAAACAACCTTCAAACCAGAATTAACTCGCTTTCTGATATTATTACTGAAGGGAAATTTCACAGCGAAATGAAAAGATTTATTCCATCAACGGTATATGAAACCAGTCTGGGGAAAGAAGGCTTTTCTTCATTTTTGCTGGATAGTCTTAGAGGTTTAATGAACCAGCTTAGAAAGGATTTATATATCGAAAATGATAAAAATGATTCATTTAAGCTATAAATGCCTTATCAACATTTTATGGGTATTCAGAAATGTCGCATCAAGTGTCATTACATTGATGCGACAATCTACATATCGAACCGCCAAATCCCTTCTCTCGTCTATATAGCTTAATCTGCTGTTCTTCACCAGGTTGATTAGTACACCTCAAAGTGAGTAATGTCTTTATAAACAAAGTGAGGGCACCTATGAATAATTTTTATTCCGATAAGTAGGTCATCCCTATTATCCGCGAGGCTGGAGCCAGGGTTTTAGCTCATGAGCTTTGCCGTAAGCATGTCGCATACGATGCGACAGTTAGCAGTAGGTCGCCTTCTCTTAGTCAAAAATTTGACTTTGATCATACAGATTGCTTCCCGGAGCGCGTATATACTTCCCGTCGCCATTTTCATTTATTGATTCTTACCTTATTATAAATGGCTAAAACCATCAGATGGTCTTGCTTAAGCGAGTCAGAGATGAGATTAAAGATGATTCTTTAAAATATTATCAGTATCACAGTAGTAAATGGCAGTATCTGTATATAAGAAATTCCAGTGCCAATTTATATTGCTCAGGAGAATTATGTGCCAGGAAAGGTGTAGCTTTTACCACTACTGGGGGAAAAGTAATAAAGATTTAAACTCCAGTAGTAAACCCTATCATCTGCTCGTCTGGCATTCGCTGGATGTGGCGGCGTGCGGTTACATTATGGTTAAAGAGAATTTTTACGGTCTGGCCGATATTCTTTCAGAGCTTGATTTGGAAGGTGACGATGCGGCTAACTGGATAGGCTATCTCTTTGCCTGCCACGATATAGGAAAGTTTGCACGCGGTTTTCAGCAACTGGCTGCTCATCCTGGCTCTCCCCTGGTTTCACCTGCCAGCGACACGATATATTCGGCCCGGCACGATTCCTTAGGTTACTGGCTGTGGGGTAAGATTTATCTCTCGTGGTGCGATGGAAAGATAAACATCTTCCCCAACGTGTTGCCTGATGAACGGGAACGGTTTGAGTGGGCGCTGGATATCTGGATGGAGATCAGTACCGGGCATCATGGCAAACCACCCGATAAGCAGGCCAATGGATGCTCCTTAGCTTTTAAAGAGGAAGATCTTATCGCAGCCAGTCACTTTTTTTCGGCGATGAATGCATTATTTGACATACAACAGCTGCCGGAAAAATGGCTGGAAAAAAGCTGGCGGAAAAAGTTAAAAAAACAGAGCTGGATTCTGGCTGGAATCATTACGTTAGCTGACTGGCTGGGATCAGATGAACACTATTTTCCTTTTGAAAGTCAGCCGCTGCCATTAAAGGATTACTGGTCACAGGCTTGTGAAAAAGCGCGTCACGCCCTATCACAACTGCCTGTGGCGGCATCGATCAGTCGTTACACTGGTCCCGATAACTTGTTTCCCTTCATCAAAACCCTCACGCCGCTACAGAAAGCGGCGACCACCATCAATATCGATCATGCAGGCCCCCAGTTACTGATATGTGAGGATGTTACCGGCGCAGGTAAAACTGAGGCGGCTATTATCCTGGCTCATCGCTTGTTATCAGCCCGACAGGGAAATGGCCTGTATGTCGGCTTGCCAACGATGGCGACCGCCAATGCGATGTATCTTCGGTTGGGTAAAGCCTACCGTGCGTTGTTCACGGCTGAAAGTCGACCGTCTCTGGTGCTGGCGCATGGCGGCAGTCATATGTCAGACGCTTTCACCGATTCGGTGTGGCGATCCGGTGAAAAAGTCCGATTGCAGAATTATGGCCCCAGGGATGCCAGCGCTAGCGGTGAATGCCATGAATGGTTTGCCGATTCAGCGAAAAAAGCGCTGCTGGCGGAGGTGGGCGTTGGCACACTCGATCAGCTTCTGATGGCTGTCATGCCATTCCGTCACCAGTCATTACGATTAGTGGGCATGCGGAATAAAATTCTGCTACTTGATGAGGTTCATGCTTACGACAGTTATATGGTGAGGCTGCTTGAAGGATTACTGCGCTTCCATGCGGCATCAGGCGGCAGCGCAATTATTCTTAGCGCGACATTACCAGCAAACCTGCGGGAAAAGTTACAGACGGCATTCAGTGAGGGTGCAGGTTTTACCCGTTCTTCCTCAAACCCGGATGCGGGTTATCCCTGGCTGACGCATCTCTCTTCTGCCGGACTACAGGAACAACCGGTAGAAACGCGCCCGGAAGTGAGACGTTGTGTTGCCGTTAACTGCATCAGCAGCAGCGAACAGGCGTACAACGTTATCTACGAAGCGGTGGAAGCAGGACGTTGCATTTGCTGGGTGCGTAACACAGTCGATGATGCGCTCGGTGCTTTTCAGCATTTGCTTGAAGAGCACAGAATACCTGCAGAGGATCTGTTGCTTTTCCATAGCCGGTTTGTGTTCAAAGACCGAACAGCGATTGAAGGGCAGACGCTTGCATGGTTCGGTGATAAATCAACGGCAGAAATGCGAAGAGGCAAAGTGCTAATCGCCACCCAGGTCATTGAACAGAGTCTGGATCTCGATTTTGACTGCATGATCTCTGATTTAGCGCCGATCGATTTACTCATCCAGCGCGCTGGCAGATTGCAGCGCCATATTCGTGACATTGCAGGGAACGGCAAGTCTGGTCTGCCGGACGAGCGTCCTGAACCGGTACTTCATCTGCTGGCTCCCGACTGGCAGGAGCAGCCTCAACCAGGCTGGCTGGGCGAAGAGTTAACAGGAACCGGTTACGTTTATCCCGATCATGCCCGTCTGTGGCTGACTCAGACCTTGCTAAGGGAATATGGACAGATACGCATGCCGGAAGATGCCCGCGCCCTGGTTGAGGGAGTCTACGAGGCAAAAATGCCTGTGCCGGCCGGATTACAGACCCTTTCGGATGATGTCTATGCTGTCGAACTGAGTCAGCGTGCGGTGGCATCCCAGAATTTATTACAACGCGATAAAGGCTATGACAGAGAAGCGAGCGATTTCTTCTGGGATGAGGGAAGGGTGTTTTCAACCCGGCTCGGTGAAAAGAGTGTTGATGTCTTTCTCGCGTGGCTGGACGAGCAGGGGCAGCTTCAGCCAGTTGCCGATGACAACGATTATCCATGGGAACAAAGCCGGGTTCAGGTTCGTGTGGGCTGGTGGAATAAACATGCCGGTCGTTTTCGGCTGCCGGAACCGGCTCAGTTAGAGGCTTTTCGTCAGCGGCGGCGGCCCGATGCGCAGGTGATTTTAGTATCCAGAAATGGAGAAGAGAGTTACTACAACAGAAGGCTAGGGTTGATGGGTTAAAAGAGAAATCACGCTAGCTGCGTAAGCGCAGCAGCCATTATCGGACGAGTTTACGGAGAAAAATCGATGGATTTGATAACAGAACCATGGCTACCCATAACTACCTTTTCCGGTGTAAAAAAGAAAATCGCCATATGTGATCTTCTGGATAATGACATTCTGGATGTGGCTTATCCTCGCGCTGACTTTCAGGGCGCGGCCTGGCAGTTGCTGATTGGTATTTTACAATGCTGCGTAGCACCTGAAGAGGATGAGGAGTGGGCTGAAATCTGGCAAAGCGGCATCGATACGAAAGTCTGGCAGCAAAGATTGCAAACAATCAGACCGGCGATGCAGTTCGGCGCGCAAAAACCGGCTTTCCTGCAGAGTTACGCGCCGCTCGATGTAGAAAGCAGTGCGATTTCCGGGCTACTGATCGATGCGCCAGGCGGGAATACGCTCAGACTGAATAAAGACCACTTAGTAAAGCGTCATACAGGCGAACAAATCTGCCCGCACTGCGCCGTAATGGCCTTATTCACCGTACAGACCAACTCGCCAGCGGGTGGCGCAGGTTATCGTGTCAGCTTACGCGGCGGCGGTCCGTTAACCACCTTAGTGATACCGCTGGCAGAGAGTCAGTTTCCGCTGTGGCAGAAGCTGTGGCTAAATGTAATGCCACAGGAAACCCAGCCACAACCTGCACAACTTCCTGATATTTTCCCCTGGCTCGCGCCAACAATAACCAGCGAGAAATCAGGTAATAAAGTCACGCCCGAAAACGCGCATCCTTTACAGGCTTACTGGGGAATGCCGCGGCGCATTGAGCTTGATTTCAGCCAGACCCGCGCCGGCGAATGCGATCTTTGTGGCGAGCAGCATGAATCGCTGCTGGTTACGATGCGCAATAAAAACTATGGCGTTCAGTATGACAACTGGCTGCATCCACTCACTCCCTATCGCCAGGCGCTGAAGGATGCCAGTGCACCTTATCTGCCTCTGAAGGGTCAGCCTGGCGGGCTGAGTTATAAAGACTGGCTGGGCCTGACGCTGATGTGTGAGGACAATTTCAACCGAACCCTTCCTGCACGCGTTGTCCGCAACCGGAGTCATTACCGGCGCCTGCCCGCGACAGGATTATGGTGTTTTGCCTGGGATATGGACAATGCCAAAGCGCGTTGCTGGTATCAGCATCGGGTTCCATTAATCGATTGTGCGGACAATGAAAAATTGAGCGGTGTAATACAGCGTATCGTGCTATTCGCTGGTGCGGCGTTGCAGCTTTTAAGAACACAGTTAAAAAGTGTCTGGTTTACTGAGCCAAAAGAAGCGAAAGTTGATTTCAGCATGGTTGATATTGCTTTCTGGCAGGAAACAGAAGCTGCGTTCCGTATTCTTCTTAATGCACTCATACCCGATCCCAGCCGTCAGCAAGCCGTCACGCGTCAGGCAATCAATAAATGGGAAAACAGTCTGCATATCTATCTATTAAATCTCTTCGATCAACAGGTATTGACCGATCCTGAATCACCCGAAGATATTTTGCTGCGCCAGATTAAAGCGCGGCATAAGTTTGAACAGGAATATAGCAAGTTGAAATCGCGCAAGCTGGTACTTGAGCTGGCTAACGAACAGAAGGAACCTGAAAATGCTAAATAGCGATACGGCAAAACCCGTGATCATTACGCTTCCCGAAGCTCAAAAAATATTAACCGACTGGTTCGATATTTTATCTGAGCGGGATGCCAGAGCGGATGGGATAAAAATTAATGGCCGCGCATGGCGGGCAGAGTTACGTCGTATGTCACTTCCGTATGGGGTGATGATGTGTACGGGCTATGATGCGCTGCGTCGAAAGCTTCTTTCCTGTATGTCGTTACGGCCGGTGGATGAGATGGCGCTGGCAATATTCGTTTCTGTTGCTGTGCATATTAAATCCCATAAAGGTAATGCCAGCTTTGCTTCGCAGTTAGGCCCGGATAAAGAGGGTAAACGCGCTATGTCTGCGCTGCGCTTCCAGCGGCTTCAGCAGGCTTCAGAACCTGAAGAGTTCTGCTTACAGCTTATCCGCGCAGTAAAACTGCGCGGAAGCGAAGGTGTAAATATTCTCTCTCTCGCTGACAGTATTTTTTTATGGATGCGGGAATGGCAGCAACGTCAGGAAGATCAGCCAGTAAATAGCAATCCTTTTGCACGTAACCGTATTCGCTGGGCCAGCGAATATCTGACCCTCTCTCGTTAGTTATTTTTACAAGGAATTAATAATGACAACCTTTATTCAGCTTCATCTGTTAACCGCTTATGCACCATCAAATCTTAATCGTGATGATTCGGGCAATCCTAAAACCGCTAAAATGGGCGGCTATGACCGTCTGCGTATTTCTTCGCAAAGCCTGAAGCGCGCCTGGCGGGTCTCCGACCTTTTTTCTGACGCCATGCAAGGCCATATTGGTGTACGGACCCGGCGTATCGGTAAGGTGTATGTTTATGATCCGATGATTGATGCGGGCATCGATACAAAGACAGCGCAAAGCGCGGCGGAAAAAATTAACAACGAGTTCGGTAAGTTGAAAAAAGAGAACCCACTTGAAATTGAACAGGTGGTTCACCTCAGCAACCACGAAATCGATCTGATTAACACCCTGGTCACAACGCTAATTTCGGAGAAGCGTGGTCCCAAAGACGATGAGGTGAAATTACTCAGAAAGCATCAGCGGAGTGTGGATATGGCACTGTTTGGCCGCATGCTGGCCTCGACGCCTGACTTCAATGTTGAAGCTGCCTGCCAGGTGGCGCATGCATTGGGCGTCAGTGCGGTTACCGTTGAAGATGATTTTTTTACCGCTGTTGACGATCTCAATAAAAAAGAAGCAGATGCTGGATCGGCCCATATGGGAGAACAGGGGTTCGCCTCCGCGCTGTTTTATACCTATATCTGCATTAGCCGCGATCTGCTGCTGAAAAATCTTGAGGGTAACGAAGATCTGACTAATCGGGCAATCGCTGCGCTGACGGAAACGGCAATGACGGTTTCACCGACCGGTAAACAAAACAGTTTCGCTTCCCGCGCCTATGCCTCTTACGTGCTGGCTGAGGCCGGCAGCAAGCAACCACGTTCGCTGGCGGTTGCTTTCTTCCAGCCAGTACGCGGCGGCGATCAGTTACAAACCGCCATTCAAAATTTACAGCAGCAACGTGACAATTTTGACCGGGTTTATGGGCCGTGCGCGGAACGACGCTATGAGCTTAATGCCGTGACGGGTGAAGGTTCGATGACGGAACTTCTGGATTTTGTTCAAGGATGAGGATAGACGATGAAGCAATATCTGGTTTTCCAGCTCTATGCGCCAATGGCCTCATGGGGTGAAGAAGCGGTTGGCGAGGTCAGGCATACTGCGGCTATCCCAACACGCTCGGCCATTCTTGGCCTACTTGCTGCCGCGTCAGGCATCCAGCGAGATGAAGATCAGCAGCTGGCTCTGTTTAACCAGCACTATCATCTGGCCGTGCGACCTCTTTCAACCCAGGAGTCCTGGTTGCGTGACTACCACACAGTTAGCGTGCCCCGCGAAAACAAAAAATATCGCTATGTTACGCGCCGTGATGAACTTCGTCTGGCACCGGAAGAGGTCGGCACCATCGTGACTCAGCGTGAATACCGTTGCGATGGTTACTGGCATCTCGCCATCAGTGTGACCCGGGATGCGCCTGTAACGCTGGAAGCGTTACAGGCGTCGCTGCTGTCACCTCATTATCCTCTTTATCTCGGGCGTAAATCGTGTCCGCTGGCACTTCCACTTTCGCCACGCCTGATGAACGGTACGCTGAATGACGTTTTTCATCAGGCAGCGCAGGATATAATTGCGCCTGAGCTGATAACACTGGTACAGAATCAACGGCATTGCTATTGGGACGATCCCGAAGAAGACAGCCTGCTTCGTCAGGAACAGCAGCGATGCAATCATCAGCCAGTCAGCCGTAGGCGCTGGCAATTCAACAGTTATATCCGTTACAGCGGACTGTTGCAGGAGATGAAATAATGTACTTATCACGTATTCATCTCCGGACAGAACGTCTGAAACCCGACATGTTAGCAAAATGGAAGCATGCCACGCCTTATGCAGCCCATCAGTGGTTGTGGCAACTGTTTCCTGAACAGGAAGAACGAAGTTTTCTTTTTCGTCAGGAGCCGCAGGAACGCTTTTTTCTCTTGTCTGAAAATCCGCCATTAGATCAGCACGATCTTTTTTATGTGGAAACCAAGCCTTTTACTCCTCTGATCGAAGAAGGCCAGAAGTTTGACTTTCAGTTGCGTGCCAATCCGGTTATTACCCGCCAGAAAAGACGCTATGACGTATTAATGGACGCTAAATATCAGGCGAGGGTCAGAGGTGAATTAAAGGAGAAGTGGTGGGCGATACAAACACAAGCAGCCTGTCAGTGGCTGGAAAATCAGGGGGACAAACATGGTTTTGTTTTAATTAACCCTGTGTTTGAATCCTTTGACCGTTGGGCGGGTGACGAAACGGAAAATTATTCAATGTCAGGGCGCGTCTGCGTGAAAAGTTATCAGCAGCACAGCTTCCAGCGCCAGGCTGGACAACGTCCCGTTATGTATAGCAGCGTGGATTTTACAGGCGTGTTGAAAATAACAGACCCGGTCAGGTTCCTGCAGGCTCTGCATAAAGGATTAGGAAAAAGTAAATCACTGGGCTGTGGGTTATTGATGATAAAAAGGCCCGGTTCATGAGTTGGTTACCGCTTAAGCCGCTGCCATTGAAAGACCGCATCTCGATGATTTTTCTTCAATATGGTCAGATTGATGTCATTGACGGTGCTTTTGTCCTGATCGATAAAACCGGCGTCAGAACACATATTCCGGTGGGATCTGTAGCCTGTATCATGTTGGAGCCCGGCACTCGGGTTTCACATGCGGCAATACGTCTGGCGGCGACGGTGGGGACGCTATTGGTCTGGGTAGGTGAAGCGGGGGTCAGGCTTTATGCCTCAGGTCAGCCCGGTGGCGCCCGATCGGACAAGTTGCTTTATCAGGCGAGCCTTGCCCTGAATGACGATCTTCGCCTTAAAGTTGTTCGTAAAATGTTTGCATTACGATTTGGCGAAGATGCACCAGCCAGGCGCTCGGTAGAGCAATTACGTGGCATTGAAGGGAGTAGGGTAAGAGCAACGTATGCTCTGCTCGCTAAACAGTATGGCGTTAAATGGAATGGACGTCGTTATGATCCCAAAGACTGGGAAAAAGGAGATGTGATTAATCAGTGCATCAGTGCTGCCACGGCGTGTTTATATGGCGTTACCGAAGCCGCCGTTTTAGCTGCAGGCTACGCACCGGCAATTGGATTTGTCCATACCGGAAAACCACTGTCTTTTGTTTATGATATTGCCGATATCATAAAATTTGAGACGGTCGTCCCTAAAGCATTTGAAATAGCACGCCGTAATCCAGTGAAACCCGATCAGGAAATCAGACTTGCCTGTCGTGATATTTTTCGCAGCAATAAAACGCTGGGCAAGCTGATCCCTCTTATTGAAGAAATTTTAGCCGCCGGTGAAATTTCTCCTCCGCCGCCTCCTCCTGATGCGGAGCCAATTGCGATCCCATTGCCTGAACCCTTTGGCGATTCGGGCCACCGGAGCGGTTTATCATGAGTATGGTTGTGATTATTACTGAAAACGTTCCTCCGCGCTTACGGGGACGACTGGCTATCTGGCTTCTGGAGGTGCGGGCGGGCGTTTATATTGGTGACGTATCAAAGCGCATACGTGAAATGCTCTGGGAACAAATCACCGTATTATCTGAAACCGGTAATGTGGTGATGGCTTGGGCGATGAATAATGAATCCGGCTTTGAATTCCAGACTTACGGTGAAAACAGACGTATTCCGGTGGATCTGGATGGATTGCGATTGGTCTCTTTTCATCCTCTTATAAATCAATAAGATACAGCTCCTTAAAAACTTGATTATTTTGGTAACTTTTGAAGATGTATAAATAACTTTATTTTTCAATTATTTACATTTAGAGTGTTCCCCGCGCCAGCGGGGATAAACCGTTCAATTTTGTGATCATGTCAATTCAGATCTTGTGTTCCCCGCGCCAGCGGGGATAAACCGCATCCTCAAGATGTTGCTGCTTTATGGGTGAAGTGTTCCCCGCGCCAGCGGGGATAAACCGCAGCCCGAACAACTCCGGGCGTGTGTATGGGGGTGTTCCCCGCGCCAGCGGGGATAAACCGGGTCGAGAGCTTTACCTCGGCCCCGCGCTTCTGTGTTCCCCGCGCCAGCGGGGATAAACCATGCCCTGCGATTGTCGCAGCGACTGCAAACGCGTGTTCCCCGCGCCAGCGGGGATAAACCGGAAAAGGCATCAGGTGCGAGAGCTGATCGGCCGTGTTCCCCGCGCCAGCGGGGATAAACCGCCGTCCGCACATCGCATTCCACTGTCGGGCCTGTGTTCCCCGCGCCAGCGGGGATAAACCGGTAGGAAAGAAACGACACAGCCTTGTCCATGGGTGTTCCCCGCGCCAGCGGGGATAAACCGTCTACCGCTATTCTGCAGACCATCGCAGGCTAGTGTTCCCCGCGCCAGCGGGGATAAACCGTGCTCTATGAGGTCGATCTGGTGAACATGATCGTGTTCCCCGCGCCAGCGGGGATAAACCGCAATTGTCCTGCGCCACATCGAGCGCAATGAGGTGTTCCCCGCGCCAGCGGGGATAAACCGCTGGCCTGTTGCTGACACGGAATTTATCGGAGGTGTTCCCCGCGCCAGCGGGGATAAACCGCGGTGGCTGTCGCCGTCCTTGCGTTGAATGGTGTGTTCCCCGCGCCAGCGGGGATAAACCGCCGTAACGTTGCTGCCTTCAGGGCTTATCAGTGTGTTCCCCGCGCCAGCGGGGATAAACCGTTTATAAACATAGATGGACTTCCAGATCATACGTGTTCCCCGCGCCAGCGGGGATAAACCGCGCGGCCCGGTTCATTTCGACGACCTGCCCGCGTGTTCCCCGCGCCAGCGGGGATAAACCGTGATCAAGCCTGGCGCATTCGACGACGTGTTAGTGTTCCCCGCGCCAGCGGGGATAAACCGCCGCCATACGACGCTGATTTCTGTTCATGGGTGTGTTCCCCGCGCCAGCGGGGATAAACCGCTATCGACCTAACCCCGGAGCAACGGAACCGGGTGTTCCCCGCGCCAGCGGGGATAAACCGGTGTTTCTGGTAGCCGAACAGGTGTTCTTCAGGTGTTCCCCGCGCCAGCGGGGATAAACCGGAATATAAAATCGAGCCAGTGTTTTCCAATAGGTGTTCCCCGCGCCAGCGAGGATAAACCGGATCAATGCTCATCATCTGGAACCCATATTTTCGTGTTCCCCGCGCCAGCGGGGATAAACCGATTTGAACAGAGAGTCTGACATGGCAGTAGTCGTGTTCCCCGCGCCAGCGGGGATAAACCGGATGGCAAAACAGCGACTGAAAATCTAACTCGCGTGTTCCCCGCGCCAGCGGGGATAAACCGGCATATCCGCCAGGGCTCGTGAGATACAATATGTGTTCCCCGCGCCAGCGGGGATAAACCGTCCAGAGCACTTGTGGTTACAGCATCACTAAGGTGTTCCCCGCGCCAGCGGGGATAAACCGCGTATCGCCCTGTAGTGCCTGCACTTTCATCAGTGTTCCCCGCGCCAGCGGGGATAAACCGGAGCGAGCGAGAACCCGCAGGAACGAACAACTGTGTTCCCCGCGCCAGCGGGGATAAACCGCCACACCGGATAGTCTGCTGTTTTCATAAAACGTGTTCCCCGCGCCAGCGGGGATAAACCGGCGGAGCCACTTCTCTCTGAGGTATTCGGTCAGTGTTCCCCGCGTGAGCGGGGATAAACCGTAACGGTCGCCAGCGTAATCACACCCGGTGCCGTGTTCCCTGCGTGAGCGGGGATAAACCACCCTCCGCCAGCGCTGCATCCGCATACTGGTAGTGTTCCCCGCGTGAGCGGGGATAAACCGGTGCATCAGGTTGAGGCGGTGTAAAAGGTGGAGTGTTCCCCGCGCCAGCAGGGATAAACCGCAGCTGCAGGTCGATATCAGGCCAGAAAAACGGTGTTCCCCGCGCCAGCGGGGATAAACCGGGCGAGAGATAGTGGCTCTCATGATGGATATCGTGTTCCGCGCGCCAGCGGGGATAAACCGAACTCAGGTTGGGCTGTTTTAGCATTACCTTCGTGTTCCCCGCGTGAGCGGGGATAAACCGGACGTGAAAAAATGATGCGGATCCTGCTGGTGGTGTTCCCCGCTTCTGCGGGGACAAAATACCCCAACCCGCACTCATCCTCTCCCACGAACGAAACACGTATCATCACACCCGTCGGTCCGCCGCCACCTGGTCGATAAACATCTGCGCCAGTACCGCGATGGCCGCATTGCCCGGTAATCTCTCCTCATTGATGCGCAACATCAGCGAGGTTGAACGTCGGCGTCCCTGCAGCAGCGGAAGCGGGCGCAGTTCGCCGCTCTCCAGCAAGGCGGCAATGTTCTTCTCCGGCAACCAGCCATAGCCCAGCTGATGCTGCACCGCCTCAATAGCCGCCGACAGGGTAGTGAATGACCAGTTCTCTGCCTGCTCGCCACTGACTTCTGACTGCTGCTGTTGCTGCCGATCGAGGATGGTAATGCAGGGCCAGCGCGCCAGCGTCGTCGCACTGAGCGGAGCCGGTTCGCTGTGCAGGGGATGATCGCGATGGGCGACGGCAATAAAATCGACGCTCATCAGGCTCTCACCTGCCAATGGCTGGTCGTCGCTGTGTGCCACCAGCCAGAGATCGGCCTGCTGTTCCGCCAGCCTGAGCGGCGTTTCGCTGCGGACGATTTCACTGAACCAGACGCGGACGTGCGGATAACGCTGCTGAAACTGGTGTAACACCTTAAACAGCAGCGGTTTGGGTACGATGGCATCGACCATCAGGTCGACACGGGAAGGCTCGCCGCGCTGTAACGCCGCCGCCTGCGCTTCCAGACTACTAAAACCGGTCAGCAGCGGCCGCGCCTGCGCCAGTAACTGCTGGCCCTCCGCCGTCAGAACCGCCCGGCGTCCTGCCTGTTGCAGTAGCGCTACGCCCAGCCGCTGCTGCAGCAAACCAATCTGGTAACTGACTGAAGACTGGCTGCGGTTATTTTTCTCTGCCGCCAGTGCAAAGCTTCCTTCGTTAACTACCGAGTCGAGAAGAAACCACTGTTCGAGCGTCGTTTTATGCATAATAATATATCTAAAATTTGAATGAATAAGTGCTAAAAATAGCGTTATTAATCGGTTTTGTAACGCGCAATAATCTCCTCAAGGCAAATAAATGAGGAAATCATCATGAGCACTTTTGATAAAAACAACCTGTCTGGTCTGGTCGGCAAACATCTGGTTTATACCTATGACAACGGCTGGAACTACGAGCTCTATATAAAAAATGCCAACACCGTTGATTACCGGATTCACAGCGGAATGGTGGGTAACCGTTGGGTGAAAAATCAGCACGCTTATATCGTCCGTCTGGCACAGGATGTCTATAAAGTCTCCTGGACCGAACCAACCGGCACCGATGTCAGCCTGGCGGTTAACCTGACCGATAAAATTTTCCACGGCACCATCTTCTTCCCTCGCTGGGTGATGAACAATCCGGAAAAAACTGTCTGCTTCCAGAACGAACATCTGGAAGAGATGGCACAATATCGCGAGGCAGGTCCGGCTTATCCGACTGAAGTGATTGATGAGTTCGCTACGCTGACCTTTATCCGCGATGCCGGCGAAAACAATGACAGCGTGATTGATTGCCCGGCCAGTGAACTGCCCGCCGATTTTCCTGCCAATCTGAAAAACTAACCTCGTTCAGAAGAGCCCATGCCGGGCTCTTCTGCTTTTCTTACCCGCCAAAACCATCTGCTGTCTGCTGCGAAACAGTATCTGATTCTGCCAGCAACTCGCCAAAAATTATCTTCAGGCCGGCGTTCTATTCCTCGCCGTTATACATTTCAGATAAATCATTGCTGGTAAAACCCTGACCGGCAGGTCAACGCGTGGTGATGTTTTCCGGCGGCGTAATGGCGTGCTTTGCGGGCCGGTTTGCCGTCCGGAAGGGCGATGGCTGGCGGCGTAAAACCGTCGCAATTGGTTATGCATTTAATGTTGTATTTTTGTAAACAGATTAACAAACACCCGAAATCCTGCTATTCTGCCCTCCGCGAAACCGGGCACCTCAACCTGGACATCATAAGGTAAGGTTGTTCTCTATAAGTGAGCAAGGTGGTCGGAAAGCCCTACATAATGAGAGCGAGGATAACGTCGTGCTAGAAGAATACCGTAAGCACGTTGCCGAGCGTGCCGCCGAAGGGATCGTACCTAAGCCTTTAGATGCTTCCCAAATGGCCGCGCTGGTTGAACTGCTAAAAAATCCACCTGCGGGTGAAGAAGAATTTCTGACCGATCTGTTGGTCAACCGTGTTCCACCCGGCGTCGATGAAGCGGCGTACGTTAAAGCGGGTTTCCTGGCCGCTGTCGCCAAAGGCGAAGCCACCTCTCCTCTGATCTCTCCTGAAAAAGCGGTTGAACTGCTCGGCACCATGCAGGGCGGTTACAATATTCATCCGCTGATCGAGGCGCTGGACGACCAAAAACTGGCTCCTATCGCGGCCAAAGCCCTGTCACACACGCTACTGATGTTCGACAGCTTCTACGATGTAGAAGAGAAAGCCAAAGCGGGCAATGACTACGCGAAGCAGGTGATGCAGTCGTGGGCAGATGCGGAATGGTATCTGTCACGACCAGAACTGGCGGAAAAGATTACCGTCACCGTGTTCAAAGTCACCGGCGAAACCAATACCGACGACCTCTCTCCGGCACCGGATGCCTGGTCACGTCCTGACATCCCACTGCACGCGTTAGCGATGCTGAAAAATGCCCGTGAAGGCATTGAGCCGGATGAGCCAGGCAACGTCGGCCCGATCAAACAGATTAAAGCGCTGCAGGAAAAAGGCTTCCCGCTGGCTTACGTCGGTGACGTGGTCGGTACCGGTTCCTCACGTAAATCCGCCACCAACTCGGTGCTGTGGTTTATGGGCGACGACATCCCGAACGTGCCGAATAAAAAAGGCGGCGGCGTGGTGCTGGGCAGCAAAATTGCTCCGATCTTCTTCAATACCATGGAAGATGCCGGTGCACTGCCGATCGAAGTCGACGTGAACAACCTGAACATGGGCGATGTCATCGACATCTATCCATTCAAAGGCGAAGTGCGTAACCACCAGACCAACGAACTGCTGGCCAGCTTCGAACTGAAAACCGAAGTGCTGATTGACGAAGTGCGCGCCGGTGGCCGTATTCCGCTGATCATCGGTCGTGGCCTGACCACCAAAGCGCGTGAGTCGCTGGGTCTGCCGCACAGCACCGTATTCCGTCAGGCGAAAGATGTCGCGGAGAGCACCCGCGGTTTCTCGCTGGCACAGAAAATGGTCGGTCGCGCCTGTGGCGTCGACGGTGTCCGTCCGGGCGCCTATTGCGAACCGAAAATGACCTCGGTGGGATCGCAGGATACTACCGGTCCGATGACCCGTGATGAACTGAAAGATCTGGCCTGCCTCGGCTTCTCAACCGATCTGGTGATGCAGTCATTCTGTCACACCGCGGCTTATCCTAAGCCGGTGGATGTGAATACACACCATACGCTGCCTGACTTCATCATGAACCGTGGCGGTGTGTCGCTGCGTCCGGGTGACGGCATTATCCACAGCTGGCTGAACCGTATGCTGCTGCCGGATACCGTCGGCACCGGCGGCGATTCACATACCCGTTTCCCGATCGGCATCTCCTTCCCGGCGGGTTCTGGCCTGGTGGCGTTTGCCGCAGCGACCGGCGTTATGCCGCTCGACATGCCGGAATCCGTGCTGGTTCGCTTCAAAGGTAAAATGGAGCCGGGCATTACGCTGCGCGATCTGGTTCATGCCATTCCGCTGTATGCCATCAAACAGGGTCTGCTGACCGTTGAGAAGAAGGGTAAGAAAAACATCTTCTCTGGCCGCATCCTTGAGATTGAAGGTCTGCCGGATCTGAAAGTCGAGCAGGCGTTTGAGCTGTCAGATGCGTCAGCTGAACGTTCAGCGGCCGGCTGTACCATCAAGCTGGATAAAGACCCAATCATTGAATACCTCAACTCCAACATCGTTCTGTTGAAGTGGATGATTGCTGAAGGCTATGGCGATCGCCGTACCCTGGAGCGTCGTGTTGAAGGCATGGAGAAATGGCTGGCGGATCCACAGCTGCTGGAAGCGGATGCGGATGCGGAATATGCCGCAGTGATTGAGATCGATCTGGCTGATATTAAAGAGCCGATCCTCTGCGCACCAAACGATCCAGACGATGCCCGTCTGCTGTCTGATGTGCAGGGCGAGAAGATCGATGAAGTCTTTATCGGATCGTGCATGACCAACATCGGTCACTTCCGTGCAGCCGGTAAGCTGCTGGATAGCCATAAAGGCCAGTTACCGACCCGTCTGTGGGTGGCTCCGCCAACCAAGATGGATGCGGCGCAGCTGACTGAGGAAGGTTACTACAGCGTATTCGGTAAGAGCGGCGCGCGTATCGAGATCCCAGGCTGTTCACTCTGCATGGGTAACCAGGCGCGTGTGGCGGACGGTGCGACGGTGGTCTCCACCTCAACCCGTAACTTCCCGAACCGTCTGGGTACCGGCGCTAACGTCTACCTGGCGTCAGCCGAGCTGGCGGCGGTGGCTTCACTGTTAGGTCGTCTGCCAACGCCGGATGAGTATCAGCAATTTATGGCGCAGGTGGATAAAACTGCCAGCGACACTTATCGCTATCTCAACTTCGACCAGCTGACCCAGTACACCGATAAAGCTGACGGCGTGATTTTCCAGACTGCGGTCTGATTCACTGACCAGCAGCAGTAAAAAGGGGCGATGATTCGCCCCTTTTTTTCGTCTGTGCAACGGCAACCGGTGCGATGAAAAGCTGGATTTCGCCGGACAGCCTGCAATAATGCGCCACTTGTCACACTTTGCCGTTGGGGCAGCGCTGACACTGATAACGTGACGCGATGATGTTGAGAGGAACGGGCGATGGAATATGAATTTTTACGCGATGTGACCGGCCAGATTAAGGTGCGCATGTCGATGGATCACGAAGCGGTCGGCCACTGGTTCAATGAAGAAGTCAGGGACGATCCCGGCCTGCTGGATGAAGTCGAAGCGGCGATTGAAGATGTGAAAGGCAGCGTGCGGCAATGGCAGCGCGTCGGCAGCGAATACACTATCCTGCTGGACGAGGAAGAGGTGATGATCCGTGCCAATCTGCTGGCGCTGGAAGATGACGGCATGGAGGAGGGGATGAACTACTACGACGAAGAGAGCCTCTCATTCTGCGGCATTGAAGATTTTCTGCTGGTGATCGCTGCTTATCGCCAGTTTGTGAATCAGTACGGTAATAAAAGCCGGGCGACCTGAGCCGCCCGGCCGGTTAACTGAGAGACGCCCCGCCACACAGCACCAGCTGCTGTCCGGTCATCGCCGCTGCGGCAGGCGTGAGCAGAAAATGCACCAGCCCGGCCACTTCCTCCGGCTGAATAAAGCGGCCAATTGGCGGCAGCCTCGGCGGTGAGCTGCCCCGACCCGGCTGTTGCAGCATCGGCGTGTCGGTTGCGCCAGGCGCCACAATATTGGCGGTAATGCCGCGCGGTGCCAGTTCTGCCGCCCAGCTGCGCACCATCCCGATCATTGCGGATTTGGTCGCCACATACTGACTGCGTCCTGCCGCTCCGCCTGAGGTGCGGCTGCCCAGCAGCACAATCCTGCCGCCACTGGTCATCCGTGGCGCGCAGTGATTAGCCAGTTGCTCCGCCGCTGCCACATGCAACTGCCATAAGCGCGCGCTGGCGTGGAGATCGAGTTCACCCAGCGGCGCAGTCTGCATCATGCCTGCCGCGTGTACCAGCGCCTGGGGCACCGGCAGTCGGGCTAACACCTTCTGTAAGGCGGCGGCATCACTGACATCCACCTGATAACTCTGCAGTGCCGGATGCTGCCGCGTCAGCGCCGAGCGACTCAGGCCGATCACCTGCCAGCCCTCCACCAGCAAGCGGTCAACAATCGCCTGGCCGATGCCTGAACTGGCACCAGTGACCAGCGCCATTTGGTCAATCACGCGCGACCTCCCGCCACCCACGACTCTTCAACGCGAACATACTTGATTGCCTGACGATAAAAGGTGTAGGCGATATGCAGTTCACCGCCGGCTCCCTGTTTGATGCTTGGATAAGAGAATTCACGGTTCAGCTTCTGCTGTGAATTATTGGTCATGCAGTAGCCATCGCCTTCATCCAGATTACGCTGCAGCGGCCAGCTTTTGCCGCCGTCATGCGAAATCGCCAGCGTCATGGGCGCGCGCGGTGCACCCCAGAAGGCCGTTCGCGCGCCGTGTGCCACTGGCTGGGCGGCGACAGCTACCTCATCATCATCCTCATCTTCAATTTCGTCATACAGCGACAGCCGCCGCTCACTCGCGCCTTGCGCGCTCATCGCATTGAACACCAGCGCCAGATGACCATTGCGCAGCGTGGTGACCTGAATCGATGAGTTATTGTTAGGCAGCGACAACGGCTGTGGGGCACTCCAGCTTTCGCCCTGATCGACGGAGCGGCTCTGGTAAATATGATCGGCCCAGCGGCTGCGATAGAGTGCCAGCAGCGTGCCGTCATCCAGCAGCGTGACGTTCATGTGGACGCAGCCGGTGCTGTCCGGGACTTCAACATCACGCCAGCTCTGCCCCTTGTCCTCAGAGATTTTTACCGCGCTGATATCATAACTGCCGACCCACTTTTCACCTGGCCGGGTCAGGCAGTAAAACACCGGCAGCAGCCAGTTACCGTTGGGCAGCACCACCACCGGCTGGCGGATAAAGGTGCCCGGCTTATCCAGCAGTATGGCGATGGCACCCCAGCTGCGGCCCAGATCGTGCGACTGACGATAGCGTACAATCGCGGTGTCCTGATTCCCCGATTTTTGCGCGGTCCACAGCAGCCACAGCACCTGATCCGGGTCGAGGAACAGCACCGGATTTTGTTCCGAACGGCTCGGATCGTCCGACAGTTGTTGCGCCTCGCTCCAGCGAGAGCTGCCTTCTGCCAGCCGCGAACACCAGATCGAAATATCGGCGATGCCTTCCTGGGTACCGCCAAACCAGACGCAGAGCAGATCGCCATTGGGCAGCGGCAGCAGATTGGCGGCATGGTTTTGCGGGCAGGACGATGGCAGCATCGCCACCTGTTGCGCGCTATCCTGCGGGTGCGGCGCCAGCTGGCCGGTGCGTTCGACGGTGACGGTTTCCTGAGTCATATTAGGCTCCACTGTTTTGTGCATTGCGTTGCGTATTGGGCTGAGACTGGCGTGACGGGATGCAGCGGTCAATCACCATGATGATCGCCGGCGTCGCCAGCGCCACGTACATATTATCGATGCCGAATGGGTTACCGAGGATGAACCACACCGACGTCGCCAGACAGGCGCCGATCAAACCAGCATTGGCACCGCGGGTGCTTTTAAACCACGGCAGGTAGAACGCCATGATCGCCACCACGGTAATCGACAGACGAATGGCGCGGGTAAAGAATGACAGCTTCAGCACTTCCGGGAAGAACAGCACGAACAGCAGCGGGAAGAAGCCGATAGCGATTGAGATCCAGCGCGTCATTTTAAATTCACGCTCCGGGGTCGGATTGCGGTAGGGCACGTAAAAGTCCTTCACCACCAGCGAGGCGATCGCCAGCGCCACGGTACCGACGCTGACGAAGATCGACGCTACCAGCGAGGTGGTGACAATGCCCGCCAGCCACGGTGACATATCCTGCAGAAACACCGGCAGCGCATACAGGCTTTTGATATCAGGATGGGCAAATTTCGCCGCCACGCCAATCAGTGCCATCGCCAGACCAATCGGCAGGCAGAAAAAGAAGGCGACCCAGGTGGCACGCTTCGCGGACTTCACATCTTTGGTCGATGAGATCGCCTGGATCACAAACTGGGTACAGAAGATCGATCCGACCGTCCCGATCAACCACGCCACAATGGTACTGGCCCCGACGTGACCATCCCACGTCCAGTAAAACGCCGGCATTTTTTCGATCATTGGTGCTACGCCGCCGGTCATCTTCAGCGCCACGAAGAGGATTATCAGGATCCCGGCATATTTGAGCGCGCTGTGCAGCAGCGTGACCCACGCGACCCCTTTCATCCCGCCGAAGGCAAAATAGAAGGTGCTGACCACTGCTGTGATAAAGGCCGCCTGCGTCAGGTCGATTTTCAACACGGTTGAAATGGCCGCTGCGCCGCTGATGTAGTTGCCGACGTTCACCAGCAGCAGCGCATAGATCATGATGAGAGAGATGATATTTTTGGTTGAGGTGCCATATTTCTCGGCAATCGCGCCCGAAATAGTGATTTTGCCAGTGTTATAGATGCGTTTCACCAGGATCAGACCAAACAGCGGGAAGCCGATCGCCGCACCAATCACCGACCACGAGGCGGCAAAGCCATCTTCAAAAGCCGCCTGGGCGGTGCCAATGGTCGACTTGGCGCCGATATATTCTGACATCAGCATCACGCCGACGATAAATGCCGGCATCGCGCGTGAGCCTTCCATAAAGTCACCGCTGCTTTTGCTGCGCAGCCGCCAGGTCAGCCAGGTGGTAAACAGGATATAGGCGACCACCATGCCAACGATCAGCAGGGTGCTCTCAGTAGAAAATGCTTTCATCATGACCTCGATTGTTCTGGCAGATGGCGACCATCAGGTTCGTTCTCATCTGACCGGTAGGATACAAAGATGATGGTCGTTCCCCGGCAGGGCAGGCTGACGACACGCCAAAAGGTGATGAGTCATTGGTGCCAGCCGCGAGCGGTTCGCGGTGTCGTTTCAGGACCTCACCCCGGTCCTGCCGAAGACGCAGGGCATCCGCCCTGCTGGCGATTACTGCAGGTACTGATTGACGATCTGGCGGATCTGCTGCTGCTGATCGGCGCTGAACTGCACCGCATAGCGGCTGTCACCTACGTCAAAGCCCAGCAGGCTGACCGCCTTTTTCACCGCAGCAGGAGAGAAGCCGATGTTATAGAGATCGGTGCGTAAACCGGTGACGCGCTCCTGTGCCTGATGCGAACCGGCAATATCGCCGGCGTTAAACTGCGCCCAGATGGCGTTGATCGCCTCGGGCGCCACGTTTGCCAGCCCGGAAATGCAGGCGGAGCAGCCATCGACGAACCCCTGATGAATCAGCGAGTCGGGGCCGTTCAGCACATCGAAGTGATCGATGCCGTCGGCAGCCTGCAGGAAGCCACTCAGACTCTGGTAGCTGCCGGCTGAATCTTTGATACCGATGATGTTCGGATGTGCCGCCAGCGTCCTGACGGTGTCAGGCTGCAGAGTATTGCCGGTACGCGCCGGGATGTTGTAAAGGAACAGCGGCACCTCAAGCGCGTCTGCAACGGCGTGGTAATGCGCGATCAGCTCCTGCTGCTTTAACGGCACGAACCATGGCGTAATCACCGAGACGGCATCAACGCCCAGCCTGGCGATCTGCTTACCGAGGCGGATGGTTTCACGGGTTGATATCTCGCCGATGTGCGCCACCACCGGCGCACGGCCGTTGACTTCATCGACGCAGGTTTCGGTGACCGCGATCTTCTCCTGCTGATTCAGCACAAAGAATTCTCCGTTGGTGCCGCCGCAGAAAATACCGTTACCGGCATCGAGCTGGCGTCGCACCTGCTCACGCTGGGCAGCCGGATTAAACTCACCGTCGCGATCAAAAGTGGTAACGATGGCGGTCAGTACCCCGGTTATTTTTTTGTTCATGGCAATCCTCATTGCGCCGGGTGAGAAGGAAACAGCGTCAGGTAGACTGCGCGCACATCGTCCGCCGTCACGGCCAGCGGCACGTTTTTCATCAGGCGCTGCACGTCGAGCGCCGCATCGACTAAATAGGGCAGGTGATCCGGGCTGATGCCCAGCGCTTCCAGGCTGGCCGGCAGCTGCAGGCGCTGAACCAGTGCGCTGAAGTAATCGACCAGCGCATGAGATTTCTGCTCCTCGCTTAAGCCGGTATCAGCCTCGGGCAGCAGATCGTAAGCCTGAGCAAATTTGCTCACCGCCGCGGGCCGGACAAAGCGCATGCAGGGGGCCAGCAGAATGGCATTGGCAACGCCGTGCGGCAGATGATATTTGCCGCCGAGCGGGTAGGACATGGCGTGGACCAGGTGCGTCCCGGCGTGGGCAATCGATGCACCGCCGTAGTATGAGGCCCACAGCATCTCCAGTCGCGCCGCTAAATTGTGTGGTTCACGTAGCGTGGTTTCGAGGCTGGCGAACAGCTTCTTCATGCCGATCAGCGCATAGTTATCGCTCACCGGATTGGCGACCGTGGCGGTGAAGCACTCAATCAGATGGCACAGCGCATCAATCCCGGTGGATGAAGCAATATGCGGCGGCATGCTGGTGGTGAGTTCCGGCACCAGCGCGACCCAGTCGGGCAACATCACCGGTGAAATAATGCCAACCTTGGTCTGTTTCTCCGGAATCGCCAGAATCGCATTCGGCGTGGCCTCCGAGCCGGTCCCGGCGGTGGTCGGAATCAACAGCGAGCGAACGCGGCGCTGCGGTTTCTCGCCTGCCAGCAGCGCATCCAGTGACGGCGCATCCCCGGCGCACAGCACTGACAGCAGCTTAGCGACATCCAGCACGCTGCCGCCGCCGATGCCAATCACCAGTTCAACCTCCTGCGCTGGCAGGGCGCTGACAATCGCCGCCACATCATGCTGGCCTGGCTCTGGCGGAACGCTGTTCACCACACTGAGTCCGGGGATCTGCTGCCGGAGTTGTCCCACCAGTGCCTGCACGGCGGGAATGGCTTCAATGTTGTTATCGGTTACCACTAACGCTGTCGTGATGCCGTCGAGCAGATAGCGCATGTCGTTCAACGTCTGATAGCCGCTGATCACCGTGCTGTTGATATTCATCTCACACCCTTGTTGGTAATTTCTGAAGCAATGATTGATATCGCTCAGAGTAACGCTGACGTAATCCCCTTGCTGTGGCTAATTTTATAGGACATATCGATTTCGATTAATTTGATCTTGCTCACATATAATCAATCATGATTGAATATAATCAATTACAGCGGCAATAGCCTGACAGGAGAGACGATGAGTTCGTCATGGTGGAAAACCCCGGTAGTGGTCATCGCCGATGACTTTACCGGAGCCAATGATGCAGGCAGTGGGCTGGCACAGGCCGGTGCCCGGGTTCAGGTGCTGTTCAGCCCAACGACGCCTGCAGATAGCGAGGCAGCGGATGTCTGGGTAATCAGCACCGACAGTCGGGCAGTCACGCCCGTGGTGGCGGCAGAGCGGATCACTGAGGCGGTGGGCCACTACGCTCCGCAGATTGCGCAGGGCTGGCTGTTTAAAAAGATCGACTCCACGCTGCGGGGCAATGTCGCTGCTGAACTGCGGGCGGCGCTGGCAGCCAGCGGTAAACGTCTGGCGCTGGTAGCACCGGCCGTGCCGTACCTCGGCCGCACAACGCGTGCCGGTCAGGTCTGGCTTGGCGATCGTTTGCTGACGGATACCGAATTTGCCAGCGATCCCAAAACCCCCATCGTCAGCGCCAGCGTGCTTCAGCAACTGCACATCGACGGGGATCAGATCGATCTCGCCACCCTGCGCAGCGATCGGCTTGAGCAGCGCTTAACGGACGCCCGCGGCGTGCTGGTGGTCGATGCTGAAAACGACACTGACCTGGCTCGCCTGATGGCAGCCGCGGCACGGCTGAGTGAAAAACCGCTGCTGGTGGGTGCGGCAGGCTTAAGCGAGGCACTGGGCCGCCATCTCGCCGCCCGGCCTGCGCCGTCGTCATCGGCGGAAAGGAGAGTTAGCGGTACGGCGGTTGACGCAGGTGTCCACGCAGCACGACCGGTACTGGCGGTTATCGGCTCGATGAGCAGCCGCGCACAGCAGCAGATCGCCACGCTGGCGACCCAGCGGCAGGTGACGGTGGTGGATGTTGATATCCGTCAGCTGTTCCGCCAGCCCGCCTGGCCCGATGCAGCGGACTGGCTGGGACAAGCCACAGGGGCGCTACGTCAGGGACGACATACGGTGATCCGCACCTGTCAGCATGCTTCACAGCGGCATGAGATTGAAATGCTCTGCCAGCAGTTTCAGCTGACGCGCCAGCAACTGGGCGAAGCGATTTGTCAGTTGCTCGGTGAGATGACCCGCACGTTGTGTGACAGCCAGCTCCCGCATGCGCTCTATCTGTCTGGCGGCGACGTGGCGATTGCCGTCGCTCAGGCTCTGGGTGCCAGCGGATTTCAGATTCAGGGCCTGGTGGCGGGCTGTGTGCCGCACGGGGTTCTGCTTAACAGTGAATTTACCCTGCCGGTGATGACCAAAGCCGGTGGCTTTGGTGATGAAAACACCCTGGTAGCAGCCATTGGTTTTATTGAGGAGAAGTCGAGTGAGTAAAATTATTGCGGTCACCATGGGCGATCCGGCGGGCATCAGCCCGGAAATCATTATCAAATCGCTGTTGGAAGGTGAGTTGAATGGCGTGCCAGCGGTGGTTGTCGGCTGCGCTGCGACGCTGCGGCGGATTATGGCGATGAACATTACGCCACAGGCGGAACTGCGGATTGTGGATCGGGTGGCATCGGCCCACTTTGCGCCCGGCATCATTAACGTGATCGATGAACCGTTAGCCGATCCTGAAGCGCTAAAGCCAGGTATGGTGCAGAAGCAGGCGGGCGATCTGGCGTGGCGCTGCGTGAAGCGCGCCACCGAACTGGCGCTGGCGGGCGAGGTACAAGCTATTGCCACCGCGCCACTCAACAAAGAGGCGCTGCACGCGGCGGGTCATCTCTATCCGGGTCACACTGAACTGCTGGCGCACCTGACCGGCACTCAGGATTACGCCATGGTGCTCTATACCGATAAGCTGAAGGTCATTCACGTCACCACCCATATTGCGCTGCGTAAATTCCTCGATACCCTGAGCCGTTCACGCATTGAGACGGTGATCGGCATGGCGGACACCTTCCTGCGTCGGGTCGGCTTTACCCAGCCGCGCATCGCCGTGGCGGGCGTCAATCCGCACGCCGGTGAAAATGGCCTGTTTGGTGATGAGGAAATGACTACGGTCGCCCCGGCGATTGCGGCAATGAAAGCACAGGGCATCGCGGTGTCGGGCCCCTGTCCACCGGATACGGTATTCCTGCAATGTCAGGAAGGGCAGTACGATATGGTGGTGGCAATGTACCACGATCAGGGACACATTCCGCTGAAGCTGCTGGGATTCTACGATGGGGTGAACATCACTGCGGGCCTGCCGTTTATCCGCACCTCGGCGGACCACGGCACGGCGTTTGATATCGCCTGGACAGGTAAAGCGAAGTCTGAGAGCATGGCGATCTCTATCAAACTCGCGATGCAGCTCGCATAGGGAAATATGAAGGGACAGAGCCGTCTTGACCAGATTATGGATTACCTGAAAAGCCATAATCTGGTGACTGTTGAGCAACTGGTCAGTGCGATTTCCGCCTCGCCGGCCACGATTCGACGTGATTTGATTAAGCTGGATAAAGAAGGGGTGATCAGCCGCAGTCATGGCGGCGTCACCCTCAACCGGTTCATTCCTACGCAGCCGACCACGCTGGAAAAAATGCAGCGTAATCTGGCGGAAAAGCAGGCGATAGCCGCCTGTGCTGCCAGCTTTGTTCAGGCGGGCGACGCGGTGGTGCTGGATGCCGGTACTACTATGCTGGAACTGGCGCGCCAGCTGACCCATCTGCCGCTGCGGGTGATTACCGCCGATCTGCACATTGCGCTGTTTTTATCGGAATTCAGGCAGATTGAGGTAACGATTATCGGTGGCCGCATCGACGACTCCAGCCAGTCCTGTATTGGCGAACATGGCCGTCGACTGTTGCGCAGCATCAATCCGGATATCGCCTTTGTCAGTTGTAATTCATGGAGCCTTGAGCGCGGCATTACTACTCCAACCGAGGAGAAAGCCGGGCTGAAGCACGATCTGCTGGCCAATGCCGGGCGTCGGGTGTTGCTGGCGGACAGCAGTAAATATGGTTCCTGGTCGCTGTTTTGCGCCGCGCCGCTGGAGAGCCTGACCGATATTGTGACCGATGAGCGGCTGGAAGAGGCTGCCCGGCATGGGCTGCGGGAGCGTGGGATCGGCTTGTTGCTGACGGCATAACCGCCAGCGGCAACAACGGTAAGCGGCGGCTGCCAGACACAGCGCGCCGCCCGCAAGGATTACAGCGTCTTCAGACCCACAGACGGGATATTTCTGCCGTAATAAATTTCACGCATCTCTTTCCACAGCAGGTCGGTAATCCGTTTATGCTCCTGTGGGCTGAGATCTTCAGGTTTGGTATTAAACAGGTAGTGCTTCAGATCGAACTCTTTCAGCAACATCTTGGTATGAAAGATGTTTTCCTGATAAACGTTCACATCCACCATGTCATACATCGCTTTCATATCTTCCGACATGAAGTTCTGGATCGAGTTTATTTCGTGATCGATAAAGTGCTTCATCCCCTTCACATCACGGGTAAACCCGCGCACCCGGTAATCGACCGTGACGATGTCAGATTCCAACTGGTGAATCAGGTAGTTCAGCGCTTTGAGCGGTGAAATCACGCCGCAGGTAGAGACTTCAATATCGGCGCGGAAGGTACACAGTCCGCCTTCCGGATGACTTTCCGGATAGGTGTGTACGCAGATATGACTCTTATCCAGATGGGCCACCACCGAATTCGGTAACGGGCCAGGGTGTTCCGAGTTATCGATATCTTTCGGATCGATCGGTTCTTCGCTGACCAGAATGGTGACGCTCGCGCCCTGCGGCTCATAATCCTGGCGCGCAATGTTCAGCACGTTGGCACCAATGATCGAGCAGGTCTCGGTCAGAATTTCGGTCAGACGGTTGGCGTTATATTGCTCATCAATATAGGCAATATAACCATCACGTTCAGCTTCAGTATTCGCATAGCAAATATCGTAAATACAAAAACTCAGGCTCTTAGTCAGGTTGTTGAAGCCATGTAGTTTTAGCTTTTGCAATTTCACTCACCCCCTTAGAAATGTGCCATCAGCGCGTGGCGGATAACGCATTCAACAGATATTGCGGCAGGGCAAAACTGCCGGTATGGATTGCCGGTGTGTAGTAACGGCAGGTCAGGCCAGCGGCCTCGAAACGCGCCTGTAACGTCGCGCTATCGAGCTGGCGCAGCGCCGGATTGTCACTGGCCCAGGCAAAGGTCATGATGCCGCCATAATAGGTCGGAATCGCCGCCTGATAGAAGCTGACATCGGCAAAATAGTGACCCAGTTTGCGATGGCTGTTGACCGCTTCGTCCTGCTGCAGGAAGCAGACGCCATTCTGCGCCACAAAGATGCCATTTTCATTAAGGGCCGCTTTGCAGCCGGCATAAAATTCTGAGGTAAACAGACTTTCGCCAGGACCGATCGGATCGGTGCAGTCCGAGATGATGACATCGAATTTTTCGCGGGTCTGGTTAACAAAGTTAACCCCGTCGTCGATCACCAGGGTAAAGCGCGGATCGTCATAGGCACCGGCGCTGTGGTTCGGCAGATACTGACGGCAGAACGTCACCACGCCCGCATCAATCTCCACCATGGTGATCTTTTCGATCTGCGGATGACGTGACACTTCGCGCAGCATTGCGCCATCGCCGCCGCCGATAATCAGCACGCTTTTCGCCGCACCGTGCGCCAGCAGAGGAACGTGGGTCATCATTTCATGATAGATAAATTCGTCGCGCTCGGTGGTCTGTACCACACCGTCCAGCGCCATCACGCGACCCATCGCGGCATTTTCGAAAATGATTAAATCCTGATGCGCAGTTTTCTCACGATAGAGCTGTTTATCAATCGTGAAATACTGGCCAAAACCGGCATGAAGGGTTTCATACCACATTTCATTTTGGGCCATGGTGGGGCTCTCCTCTGATGACATCGCCATGAAAATGGGCGGCACATCATAGCTAACTCTGACCGTGGTTGCACGGTCAAATGTCCAGCAGAAGAGAGGGGAGAGGGTTATCTGACGTAGGCCAGCAGACTCAGCGAATCACGCGCCAGCGACTTGCATTTTTTATCGTTAGTGATGGCGATGCCGCTCAGGTCACGATAGCTCTCTTCACCCAGCGCCTTCATGTTGTAATTGCTGTAGTTGCTTAAATCCCAGCGGTTCTGCTGAGCAAAAAACACCAGCGCTTTACGAATCTGCGCATCCGGCAGATCCTGATAGCCGCAATCATTTTTCAGATAGACGAACACCGCCGTCAGATCGGCCAGATCTTCCGCTTCGGATTCGCTCAGGGCAAAACTGGTGGAGGAGAAGCCAAGGAGTCCCGTCAGCAGCAGGATCTTAATGCTTTGCTTCATAATCGTTCTCTTCAATGGATATTGTTAATGACGTTAGCACAGTTGCTATCAGGTTTTCGATTAATTTGCCGTACCGTGCGGCTCTCCGGCTTTTTTCGGCTCATTCTGGCGGGTAACACTTGACCTTCCCATAAGGTCAGGGTTTAGGCTGTCTGCTCTCATGCCACAAGGATGATCACCATGCAACGTCGCCATTTCCTGAAACTCACCGCCGCCCTGAGTGCCGCCGGGGCGCTGCCGCTCTGGAGCCGCTCGCTGATGGCCGCCAGCCGCCCGCTGCTGCCCGTTCCCTCGCTGCTGACGCCGGATGCTAACGGCCAGTACACGCTGACCGCGATGCAGGGTACCAGTCAGTGGAATGGCAAAGCGGTGCCGACCTGGGGCTATAACGGCAATTTGCTCGGTCCGGCGATCCGGCTGCAAAGCGGCAAGCCCGCCACGGTGAACATTCATAACCGGCTGAACGAAGCGACGACGCTGCACTGGCACGGGCTGGAGATCCCTGGCGCAGTTGACGGCGGGCCGCAGGCCAGCATCGCCGCTGGCGACACCCGGCAGGTCTCTTTCACGCCCGATCAACCGGCAGCAACCTGCTGGTATCATCCGCATCTGCACGGGAAAACCGGTCATCAGGTGGCACAGGGACTGGCGGGGCTGATCCTGCTGGAAGATAACGAGATCGGCAAACTGCGGCTGCCTACTCAGTGGGGCGCTGATGACGTACCGCTGATCTTTCAGGACAAACAGCTGACCCAGGATGGCAGCCGCATCGATTACCAGCTGGACGTGATGCGCGCTGCGGTCGGCTGGTTTGGTGACATGATGCTGACCAATGGCGTGCAATATCCGCAGCAAGCCGTACCGCGCGGCTGGCTGCGGTTGCGCTTACTCAACGGCTGCAATGCCCGTTCGCTGGACATCGCCGCCAGCGATCGGCGTCCACTCTATGTCATCGCCAGTGATGGCGGACTGCTGGCAGAGCCGGTCAGGCTGGAATCACTGCCGATGCTGCCGGGCGAGCGCTTTGAAGTGATGATCGATACCGGGGATGGTAAGGCTTTTGATCTGGTGACTCTGCCGGTCGGGCAGATGGGCATGACGCTGGCACCGTTCGATCAACCGCTGCCGCTGGTGCAGATTTTACCGCTGCGGGTGATGGCCAGCGGCACGCTGCCGGATCGGCTGGCAACGCTGCCGCCGCTGCCGAAAACCGAGGGGCTGACCAGTCGCTGGCTACAACTGATGATGGATCCTCAGCTGGATCAGCAGGGGATGCAGGCGCTGATGCAGCGCTATGGTGATAAGGCGATGGGCAAAGGCGGTCATCCTACGATGCCGATGGCGCACGATAAACCGGCGGCCAGTCACGATCAGCCGATGGATCACAGCATGCACGGCATGGCGCAACCGGCCGGTTACGATTTCCGTAGCGGCAATAAGATCAACGGCCAGGCATTCAATATGACCCAGCCGTCATTCGCGGTAAAACTGGATGAAACGGAAAAATGGACCATTTCCGGCGAGGGTGACGCGATGCTGCATCCGTTCCATATTCACGGTACGCAGTTCCGTATCCTGTCAGAGAACGGCAAACCACCGGCGCCGCATCGTCAGGGCTGGAAAGACATGGTGAATGTCGACGGCTGGCGCAGTGAAGTGCTGGTGCGCTTCAGTTACGTCGCCGCCGCCGAACATGCCTATATGGCCCACTGTCATCTGCTGGAGCATGAAGATACCGGCATGATGCTCGGGTTCACCGTCAGCTAAATCAGGCCTGATCCAGCGCCAGCCTGATATCTTCAATCAGGTCACCCGCGTTCTCAATACCAATCGACAGCCGCACCGTGGCGTCAGTGATGCCGATACGCTGACGCACCGCCTGCGGCACACCGGAGTGCGTGGTGCTGCCGGGATGGCTGGCGAGCGACTCGGTGCCGCCAAGGCTGACCGCCTGCTTGAACAGCGACAGGGCGTTGAGAAAACGGAAGGCTGCCTGCTGGCCGCCAGCAATATCAAACGAGAAGGTCGAACCGGCTCCGCTGCACTGCTCGCGGTAGGTTTTGCCTTCTGCACTCGCTTCATCCAGATAAGGCAGCCAGTGCAGTTTCGCCACTTTAGGATGATCGCGCAGGAAGGCGGCCACCGCTTCGGCGTTGTGAAACGCTTTCTCCATTCGTAGCGACAGCGTTTCCAGCGATCGGCTGATCATCCAGCTGGAGTGCGGATCGAGCTGAGTGCCGATAGCACTGCGCAGCGCCCGGACCTGCCCCATCAGCTTTTTACTGCCCATCGCCGCACCGGCAATCAGGTCGGAATGGCCGCCAACGTATTTGGTCAGCGAGTAGAGCGACAGGTCCGCGCCCAGCGTCAGCGGCTGCTGAAACAGCGGGCCGAGCAGGGTGTTGTCGCAGGCGATAATCGGACGTGAACCCTGCTGCTGGTCGATCTCATCGGCGATCCGCGCCATCAGACGGATGTTCACCAGGCTATTGGTCGGGTTGGCCGGCGTCTCGATCAGGATAATCGCTACCCGACCCAGCGCCATCGCCTGCTGCGCCGCCTCCCGCACTTTGGCCTCGTCATTGCCGTCGCTAAAGCCGACCGCCTTAATCTCCAGATTGTGCAGCGTCTTGCTCAGCAGCGTTTCGGTACCGCCATACAGCGGCTGAGAATGCAGAATAACCTCACCCGGCCGGGCAAAGGTCAGCAGGGTAGTGGCGATTGCTGACATACCGGAAGAGAACAGCGAACAGCTCTCCGCCTGCTCATAGACCGCCAGCCGATCTTCAACGATTTCACTGTTGGGATGGTTAAACCGCGAATAGACCAGTCCACCCGATTTGCCTTCTGGCGGTTCACGCCGGCCTGACACATAGTCAAAGAAATCCCGTCCCTCTTCAGCGCTGTCAAACACAAAGGTTGAGGTCAGAAACACCGGCGGCTTTACCGCGCCTTCAGAGAGGCGAGGGTCATAGCCGTAATTCAGCATCTGGGTTTCAGGATGCAGCGGGCGATCGCCGATGTGGGTTTTTTTACTTGATGATGAAGTCATTGAGATCTCCGGCCAGCGGCACGAGTGGAGTAACGATATGTTGGATAAAGGCTACCATGCAGCGAATCATGCTGGTAAATGCCAGAAAGTTCTAAGGTAATGCGCATTTGCACCGCCCCTCGCCGGGCCGCAATAATTTTCACCACGGTATCGTTTGCTTTAAGGCTGGCGCAGCCGCCGCGCTACTCTCTATGATAGACTTCGTGGCTTTTCTGACGTAACCGGGCTGAAAGCAATGAAACACACTGTTGAAGTGATGATCCCTGAACAGGCAATCGCCGCGCGCATCGCTGAACTGGGCAAAGAGATTAACGACCATTACCGTGACAGCGGCAGCGATATGGTGCTGGTGGGGCTGCTGCGTGGCTCTTTTATGTTTATGGCCGACCTGTGCCGCGCGATTGATGTCCCGCACGAAGTCGACTTTATGACCGCGTCGAGTTACGGCAGCGGCATGTCCAGCAGCCGCGATGTGAAAATCCTGAAAGATCTGGATGAAGATATCCGTGGCAAAGATGTGCTGATCGTCGAAGATATCATCGACTCCGGCAACACTCTGAGTAAGGTGCGCGAAATCCTGCAGCTGCGTCAGCCAAAATCACTGGCGATCTGTACCCTGCTGGATAAGCCGGAACGCCGTGAAGTAGAGGTCAACGTTGAGTACGTCGGCTTTGCCATCCCGGATGAGTTCGTGGTTGGGTTTGGTATCGACTATGCGCAGCACTATCGCCATCTGCCGTATATCGGCAAAGTGGTGCCGATCGAATCCTGAGTACAGCGCACCGCACATTCTTCCAAGGCCAGCACCGCCTGCTTCGTGTAGGCTGTGTCGCGCCTGACTCCGCTTATTTATCGCTATTCAACAGATTAGCGATGCCGTGACGGTAGCATTGTTCAAGGATTTCGCGGCTGTTTGCCGTAACATCAAGGTTACGCAGGCAGCCGTCCTGAATGCCGTAAACCCAGCCATGCAGTGAGACATTCTGCCCGCGTTTCCAGGCAGATTGCAGCACGGTCGAGTGTCCCAGGTTATAGACTTGTTCAACGACGTTGATTTCGCACAGTTTATCCAGACGTTTATCCGGCGGGAGTTCCCCCAGCAACACGCTATGCTTGTACCAGAGGTCACGGATGTGCAGCAGCCAGTTGTCGATCAACCCCAGTTCCGGGTTGTCCATCGCCGCCTGCACGCCGCCGCAGCCATAATGACCACACACAATGACGTGTTCAACTTCCAGCACTTCGATGGCGTATTGCACCACGGAAAGACAGTTGAGATCGGTGTGAATCACCAGATTGGCGACGTTGCGGTGGACAAACAGTTCACCCGGTTCCAGTCCGGTCAGACGTTCGGCGGGGACGCGGCTGTCAGAACAGCCAATCCACAGGAAGCGCGGTTTCTGGGCCTGGGCGAGCCGCTCAAAAAAGCCGGGATCTTCTTCGACCAGTAATTTGGACCATTCACGGTTATTACTGATCAGGGTATCGATATCTGTCATGGCGTTGAGCGACCGGTTACTGCGCAGAGTGCGTGCGCGTACTATAGGCGAAGGCTTCACAAATTTAAACGGCATTAAATTGCCATCAAAACAGGGTATGGATTCGGAATGACTTATGCACTGGAACTTTCCCGGCTGACCAAGACCTATCCCGGCGGCGTGCAGGCGCTGAAGGGTATCGATCTTAACGTTGAAGCCGGTGATTTTTATGCACTGCTGGGACCGAATGGCGCCGGTAAATCAACCACCATCGGTATTATCAGTTCGCTGGTCAACAAATCTGACGGCAGCGTCCGGGTATTTGGCTACGATCTGGAAAAAGATGTGGTCAACGCCAAACGCCAGCTCGGTCTGGTGCCACAGGAATTTAACTTCAACCCGTTTGAGACGGTGATGCAAATCGTAGTTAACCAGGCGGGTTACTATGGCGTCGAACGTCGCGAAGCCAATGAGCGGGCGGAAAAGTACCTGAAGCAGCTCGATCTGTGGGGAAAACGTAGCGAACGGGCGCGGATGCTCTCCGGCGGCATGAAGCGCCGTCTGATGATCGCCCGGGCGTTAATGCATGAGCCTAAGCTGCTGATCCTCGATGAACCAACCGCCGGGGTCGATATCGAACTGCGACGCTCAATGTGGGTGTTCCTGAAAGATCTCAACGCCAAGGGCACCACCATTATTCTCACCACCCACTATCTGGAAGAGGCAGAAATGCTGTGCCGCAATATCGGCATTATTCAGAGCGGGGAACTGGTCGAGAACACCTCAATGAAAGAACTGCTCTCCAAGCTTAAATCGGAAACCTTCATCCTCGATCTGGCGCCGCGCAGTCCGTTACCGACGCTGGAAGGCTTCCAGTATCGTCTGGTGGATACCTCGACGCTGGAAGTGGAAGTGTTACGGGAGCAGGGTCTGAACAGCGTGTTCAGCCAGCTCAGCGCGCAGGGCGTGCAGGTGCTGAGCATGCGTAACAAAGCCAACCGTCTGGAAGAGTTGTTCGTCGGCCTGACGCAGGGAAAAACAGGAGCAAAAGCATGACACATTTGTACTGGGTGGCGCTGAAGAGCATCTGGGCCAAAGAGATCAACCGTTTCGCCCGCATCTGGATCCAGACGCTGGTGCCGCCGGTGATCACCATGACGCTCTACTTCATCATCTTCGGTAACCTGATCGGCTCGCGGATTGGTGAGATGCACGGTTTCAGCTATATGCAGTTCATCGTGCCGGGTCTGATCATGATGGCGGTGATCACCAACGCCTATGCCAACGTAGCCTCGTCGTTCTTCAGCGCCAAGTTCCAGCGCAATATTGAAGAGCTGCTGGTCGCACCGGTGCCGACCCACATTATCATCGCCGGTTACGTGGGCGGCGGGGTAGCGCGTGGCGTCTGCGTCGGCATTCTGGTCACCGCCATTTCGCTGTTCTTTGTGCCGTTCCATGTCCACTCCTGGGCCATGGTGGCGGTGACGCTGCTGCTGACTGCGGTGCTGTTTTCGCTGGCCGGCCTGCTGAATGCGGTCTTCGCCCGGACTTTTGATGACATCAGCCTGATCCCGACCTTTGTGCTGACGCCGTTAACCTATCTCGGCGGGGTATTCTATTCCCTGACGCTGCTGCCGCCTTTCTGGCAGGCAGTCTCGAAGCTTAATCCGATCGTTTATATGATCAGCGGTTTCCGTTTCGGCTTCCTCGGTATTAACGACGTGCCACTGGTATTTACTCTGTCGGTGCTGATCGCCTTTATCGTGGTGTTCTATGGTCTGGTATATACCCTGATTCAGCACGGTCGCGGATTACGTACCTGATTGCCGCTCTCAACAAATCAGCCACGCGGTGAAAACGGCGTGGCTTTTTTTTGACCGTATAAAGACTGGCCGATTTAAGCTGGCGGCCGGTATCAAATTTAACCTTTTAATAACATCTGAATCCCACCCCGGCTGATTATTCTTCCTCTGCTGCTGGCATTAATGCCAGTCTCCGCAGTACTGGCAATAAAATAACCCTAAGTATTATCTGATAATAACCCCTGCTTCCTTTATATCGCGCTGATTTAACTCAGTTAAAAAATTTTTAGGAATTGGATGAATAGCTGGCTGTTGTTTAATTGAAGCCGAGTTAGCAAAATACCGCCAGATTAACGTTATTTCCTTGATCATGGATGGAAATGGGGGGATGTTGAGTGTTCAATAAGAAAAATGGCCGGTAAATCAGGGCCAGTCTTAATTAAAAGGCAGGAAAAGATGAATCGTATTACGTGGATCGATAATCTGCGGGGATTGAGTATTCTCGCAATCATTTTTTTGCATAGCACCATCGCCGTGCATAATAATGCCGGACACTTTACCGCCTTCAGTAGCCTGTTAAATGAAATGCTTGCACCAGTTCGATTAGGACTGATGTTTTTCGTTTCAGGTTTATTTGTCGATGCGGGATTAAGAAAAGGCCTGGGTCCCTTTTTTAATAATAAGATCCGCAGCATCCTCTATCCTTTCGTGGTATGGGTGATTATTTATGGCGGGTTAAAGATCGTCTTTAGCTCAATGGCCAATACGCCGCAGTCACCGTTGAATATCATTCTGTCCCACCTGACGGGCGGGGGCGATATGACATGGTTCCTGCAGTCGCTGTTTATTTTCTTTGTGGTGATTATCTTTGCCCGTCACCTGCCATTCCTGCTGGTGTTCGCGGTTTGTATGGGGCTGAGCTGGGGCCTTCCGGCGATCGATCCTGACAGCGTATTCGCCAGCTTCGATAACACCCACGTGAATAAGTCGTTCTACCTGTTCGTTTTCTTCTACCTCGGTGACTACGTGGTAAGAAAACAGGTCGATATTGCGGATAAAGTGCAGCATGGCCCGACGTTATTTATTTCACTGTTAAGCTTTGTGCTGCTCTCCTGCTTGAATATCTTTGTGCTGGAGACCAACTCGCCGGCTTTACTGTCGCCGCTGGCGCTGTTGTCGGTGCCGTTCTTTGTCTGGATTGCGCTGAAGCTGAAGTCGGATCTGGTTTACTACATCGGGGTCAACTCAATCGTCTTTTACCTGTCGCATTATCTGGCGATTCAGTTCTTCAGTAAGATTGTGAAATTTGAAAGCCCGTCAGCCTGGGTAAACGACCTGAAGTTTATCTCCGCTTTTCTGGTGGCGCTGGCGCTGCCGTGGACGCTGTGTCTGCTGAGAAAACGTGGCTGGTTCAACTTCCTGTTTACCATGAAAAAGCCGTCTAAATCGCTCGCCACTAAACCGGTGTAACGACCGTCAGGTCAGCAAAAAAAGGGCCGCCGATCGCTGATCGGCGGCCCTTTTTTCGATCAGGCAACCTGCACCGGCACCACTTTCGCCAGCCGCTTCATCTGGTTGTCGCCCTCAAAGTAGGCCACTTTAGGCTGCCACTGGCGCGCTTCCGCATCCTCGACCTGCACGTAGGAACAGATGATCAGAATGTCGCCTTCACAGGCGCAGCGCGCCGCCGCCCCGTTGACCGAAATGATTTTGGAGCCACGTTCAGCGGCGATGGCGTAGGTCGAAAAGCGCTGGCCGTTGGTGACGTTGTAAATATCAATCGCTTCATATTGCAGAATGCCGGACGCATCAAGGAAGTCCTGATCGATAGCACAGGAGCCTTCATAGTTGAGGTCCGCCTGCGTAACTTTCACGCGGTGCAACTTGCCTTGTAATACAGTGCGAATCATAGCCAGAAACCTTGTCAGACGAGAAATAAAATGACCTTCAGCGGATGCAGCTTACTGCGTCAGGTCGACAGTTTGATTATCGATTAAACGGGCATTACCCAGCCAGGCCGCCATCAGTACCACGGCGCGCTGGCTGTCAACCGTCAGCGGTTGCAGGGTTTCCGCATCGCAGATGGCCAGGCCATCCGGGCGTAATCCCCGCTCCAGCAGCGTCTGATTGGCCGCTTCGATGATCTCTTCAATGTGGCGCTCGCCGTTAGCCAGCCGCGCCGCCATCTGATTCATTACCTGACTCAGCGCAGGCGCCAGCTTACGCTCGTCAGCGGTTAAGTAGCCATTACGCGAACTCAGCGCCAGGCCATCTTTGGCGCGCACCGTAGGCACGCCGACAATCTCAATGTCAAAGCCCATGTCAGCCACCATCTTGCGAATGATAGCCAACTGCTGGAAATCCTTTTCACCGAAACAGGCAATGTCCGGCTGAACCAGGTTAAACAGCTTGCTGACAATGGTTGCCACGCCGCGAAAATGACCGGGGCGGGTTTCCCCTTCCAGCAGCGAAGAGAGCACCGGCACTTCAACAAAGGTCTGATTCTTCAGGCCGTGCGGATAGACTTCAGCCGGTGACGGGGCGAACACCACATCAACCTGATGGCGGTTCAGTTTCTCGCAATCCTGCTGCAGGGTACGCGGATAGCGCGCCAGATCGTCAGCGCGATCAAACTGCATCGGGTTGACGAAGACGGAGACGATTACGATGTCGCCGCGAGAACGTGCTTCATCGACCAGCGTTAAATGTCCTTCGTGCAGATTGCCCATGGTGGGCACCAGCGCGATGCGCTTACCTTGTTGCCGCCAGCGACGCACTTCACGGCGCAGCATCGGCAGCGTTTCAATGATCAACACGGTTACTCTCCTGAATTACTGGAAGCTGTGCTCTGCCGCCGGGTAGGTTCCGGCTTCGACTTCGGCGATATAGTGGCGAATCGCGGCGCGGATATCGCCGGTCGCGGCGAGGAAGTTTTTAGCAAATTTGGGGATATGCCCGCCGGTCACGCCCAGCGCATCGTGCATTACCAGAATCTGCCCATCGGTTACGTTGCCGGCCCCAATGCCGATCACCGGAATGGAGAGGGCAGCGGTTACGCGCTGAGCCAGCGCAACCGGTACACACTCCAGCACCATCAGCTGTGCACCCGCCGCTTCCAGCGCCAGCGCATCGGTCATCAGCTGCTCTGCGCCTGCCTCATCCCGGCCCTGAACCTTGTAGCCGCCAAAGATATTGACCGACTGTGGCGTCAGACCAAGGTGCCCGCAGACCGGTACCGCACGCTCGGTCAGCATCCGTACCGTCTCTGCCAGCCAGCTTCCGCCTTCCAGCTTCACCATGTTGGCACCGGCACGCATCAGCTGTGCGGCATTGTCGAAGGTTTGTTGTGGTGTGGCATAACTCATGAATGGCAGATCGGCCAGCAGCAGCGCCTGTGGCGCGCCGCGCCGGACGGCGGCAGTATGGTAGGCGATATCGCTGACCGTGACCGGCAGGGTGGAATCGTGGCCCTGCACCGTCATGCCGAGGGAATCACCAACCAGCATCACCTGAATGCCTTCGTTGGCAAACAGGCGGGCAAAACTGAAATCATAGGCGGTCAGCGTGGCGAATTTTTTGCCGTCGGCTTTCCACTGACGCAGATGGGACATTGTGGTGGGTTTCATGGCGCTCTCAACTCAGAAATTCTGATGGGCGCAGTTTACTGGATAGCGTTAAAGAGCGGAATCGAAGATGTATGATTGTGTGCTCAGGCGTGCCAGAGACGGATAGCGCTGCTATCCAGCGTGGCAAGCACGGCGCTGAGCGCCCGGCCATCCGGCAGCGTGGCGTCGGGTGCGATTGCCAGCAGCGGCACCAGCATAAAGGCGCGGTTCAGCAGGTCATAGTGCGGCACAATCAGGCGATCGCTGTTAATCACCGCGTCGCCAAACAGCATCACGTCGATATCCAGCGTGCGTGGACCCCAGCGCTCTGCCTTGCGCACCCGGCCATGCTCCCGCTCAATCCGCTGGGTATGATCCAGCAACGCCTCCGCGCTCAGCCCGGTCTCCAGCGCCACGGCGGCGTTAAGAAAGTCAGGCTGATCGGGTGGGCCGTAGGGCGGCGTACGATAGAACGGCGAGGTGGCGATGCGTTGCGTCTCTGGCAACGCATCCAGTGCGCTCAGCGCTGCATCAACCTGATGCAGCGGATCGGCCAGATTACTGCCTAACGCGAGGTAAACTCGGGTCATGAGGCGTTTTGATTATCGCGACGCGGTGCCGAAGGACGACGGCGTGGACGGCGTGATTTATGCCGCGGTGCCGGATCGTCGCCAAGGTTGTTGAGCATGGTTTTCTGGTGTGGCGGTGCCGCCACCTGGAATTCACCCCACCACTGGCTCAGGCGCAGCAGTTCCGGGTTATTCTCCACTTCAGCGCGCAACGCCAGCAGGTCATACGCGGCGCGGAACTTAGGATGCTCCATCAGTTTCCAGGCACGTTTACCGTGGCGACGCGACATGCGTAACTGAAGCTGCCAGATATCCCGGATCAGCGACGTGATACGTTTCGGGATCGCCAGCGCACGACAGGCTTCATCCAGCGTATCGTTCATTGCCATCGCAAAGGCTTCAAAATAGGTCAGGCCGCTTTCCTGCGCAATGCGTTCGGCCGCTTCAAGCTGCGGATACCAGAACATCGCCGCAAACAGGAAGGCCGGATTGACGCGCATGTCGTTGTGGATGCGGTTATCGGTGTTTTTCAGCACCTGAGCCAGCATCTTCTCCATCAGGCTGTCGCTCTGCTCGGTGAAGTTGCGCGCCAGCGTCGGGAACAACGGCTGGAAAAGCTGGTATTCACACAGCTTGAGATAGGTGCTGTAACCGTAGCCAGCCTGCAGCAGCTTAAGCGACTCTTCGAACAGGCGCGCGGGCGGAATATCACGCAGCAGCGAGGCCAGACGCGGGATCGGCTCAGCCGTTTCCGGCGCAATGCTCATGTTGAGTTTGGCGGCAAAGCGCGCAACGCGCAGCATCCGCACCGGATCTTCGCGATAGCGGGTTTCCGGATCGCCAATCAGACGAATGATGCCGTGTTGCAGATCCTGCAGACCGCCAACATAGTCACGGACGCTGAAATCGGCGACGCTGTAGTAGAGGCTGTTGATGGTGAGATCGCGGCGCTGGGCATCATCTTCGATGGTGCCGAAAATGTTGTCGCGCAGCAGCATGCCGCTCTGGGCGCGCTGCGAGCTGTTGCGATCGTCTTCGCTCTCTTCCACCTGGTGGTGACCACGGAAGGTAGCAACTTCAATCACTTCCGGACCAAACATCACGTGCGCCAGACGAAAACGGCGGCCAACCAGGCGACAGTTGCGGAACAGCTTGCGCATCTGCTCTGGCGTGGCGTTGGTGGTGACATCGAAATCCTTGGGTTTTTGCCCCAGCAGCAAATCGCGCACGCCACCGCCTACCAGATAGGCTTCATAACCGGCTTTATTCAGGCGATAGAGCACTTTGAGGGCATTTTCGCTGATGTCTTTGCGTGAGATGGTGTGGCTTTCACGAGGAATGATGGTCATATGACTCTCTGGTTCAACCTCTGCAGGGGCTTCCTCTTCATCACGCTTCAGGACTTTCCGGCAAAAATTAGCTACTCGGGTAAAAATGGGACACCTCGACAGTGGCGTAAAAGGGTGTAGGTAAAATCAGCGGCTAATCATAGCCTGTTGAGAACCATTTGAGAATGCTGTTGTCTCTGCATCCGGTTTCAGGGCGTTGTCCTGGGGCATCAAAGCGATATTCCACTGCGACACCGCGTCAGACAGCAGTTTGTCCTGCGTTAAGTCCTGCCAGCCGCTGGAAACCGGCTGTCCGAGGAAGCGTAACGCCGCGACTAACAGCGGCCGGGCATCGCCATCCGGCAGTGACGGCGCATGATTCTGCTTCGACAACTTATTGCCATCGTGATTCAGCGCCAGCGGTAAATGCAGATAGTCAGGGACCGGCCAGCCAAACTGCTGATAAAGCGCAATCTGCCGCACTGTCGGCTCAATCAAATCCGCCCCGCGAACGACTTCGGTGACGCCCTGAAAATGATCGTCGACCACCACCGCCAGGTTGTAGGCAAACAGGCCATCGCGACGGTGAATGATAAAATCTTCCTGCGCCAGTCGCGGGTCCGCCTGCACGTGGCCGCGCAACCGATCGTCAAACGCCAGGACCGGGTTATGCTGCCGCAAACGCAGGGCGGCATTCTCCGGCCCGCGCTGCCGATCGCGGCAGTAGCCATCATAGAAACCGCCGATCTGCTGAATGCGACGACGGGTACAGGTACAGAAATAACTCTGACGATGCTGCTGAAGCCAGGCCAGCGCGTCGCGGTAAGCCTGATGGCGCTGTGACTGCCACAATACCTCGCCATCCCAGGTTAACCCGTAATGTTCCAGCTGATGCAGAATACGCGAGGCTGCGCCCGGCACTTCACGTGGCGGATCGATATCTTCAATCCGTACCCGCCAGATACCCTGCTGAGCACGTGCGCTCAGGTAGCTGCCTAACGCAGCAATCAACGAGCCGAAATGAAGTTCACCAGACGGGGAGGGGGCGAAGCGACCAATGCAGGAGGCGGTCATAGGCGTTAAACGTGACCACGCAGCGGAAAAACCGGTTGGTGTTCCACTGCGTGGCAACGTGCTGGACGCGGCATTAGCCGGCCATTTGTTTCTCACGAATTTCTGCTAACGTCTTACAGTCGATGCAGAGATCGGCCGTTGGACGCGCTTCGAGACGGCGGATACCGATCTCAACGCCACAGGAATCGCAATAGCCAAAGTCGTCATCTTCGACTTTCTTCAGCGTCTTCTCGATCTTTTTGATCAGTTTACGTTCGCGATCGCGGTTACGCAGCTCCAGGCTGAACTCCTCTTCCTGCGCGGCACGGTCAACCGGGTCCGGGAAGTTGGCAGCTTCATCCTGCATATGCGATACGGTACGATCGACTTCGTCCCGCAATTGATTACGCCAGGCTTCCAGAATCTTGCGAAAATGGGTCAGCTGCGCGTCGTTCATATACTCTTCGCCCGGCTTCTCCTGATAAGGCTCCACCCCAGCGATGGCGAGAATACTCAGGGACGATGTTTTACGGTTTTGCCCTTCTTGCATGTTGTTTCTCCTGGATAACACGCACTATACCCTTCGACTTTCGTCTTGCAGGTGCGTTGCCGCTAGCCTGCTGTTTGACATCTACGGGGTACATCGATCCCCCATTGGGGAAAAAAACAGGCCGCTATAAATAACAGAAGCAGTCAAGGTTGGCAATTATTCGTGAACACACCTTGACAAGCCTGTGAGGAACAGCGTAATCGGGCCTTAGCATAGAACATTCTTATCACATAAAATTGCAAAAGATATTACAAGCTTACGTTAAGCGGCGTTTTAAGAAACATGCCCGCTGCGGATAAGTCCGCCTGATACGCTAAAACCTCCACGCCTTCCCGCTGCGCCTGGACCAGTTGCTCTGCGTAAGCCACGTCAATGTGACGCGCCGGGGAAACGTCCTCAATCCCCGAGTGCAGAACGGCAAACAACAAAACGGCCCGATGACCTTCTGCCGCGACCATAGCCAGCTCGCGCAGATGTTTCTGTCCCCGAACCGTCACCGCATCCGGAAAATAACCTTTTCCTTCATGTAAAAGGGTTACGGATTTCACCTCAATATAGCAGTTGCGTCGGTCCTGCGCCTTGAGCAGAAAATCAATTCTGCTTTTTTCACTGCCATATCTCACTTCTGCCTGTCGCTGCTGATAACCGGCCAGTTCGGGCAGGCGTTGCTGATCGAGCGCTTCAGCCACCAGCTGATTGGCGCGCAGGGTATTGACGCAGATCCAGTGGCCCTGTTGCGTCTCGGTCAGCTCCCAGCTGTGCGGGTATTTTCGCGTCAGGCTATCTGAGGTGGAGTACCAGACACGATCGCCTGGCGTGGCGCAGCCGGTCATGGCACCGGTATTGGCGCAGTGAATCGTCAGGATCTCGCCGGAGGGGGTTTCGACATCGGCCAGAAAACGCTTGTAACGGGCGATCAAGCGAGCGGGTTTGAGGGGCGGAGAAAAATCCATAAGCGTCCTGATTAAGGCTGTAACGGCCAGCTGGCCAGCGCACGATAGCGGGTCCGGCCCTGAGCGAAGTCAGAGGCGAACAGGGAAAACTGCGCGACGCGAAAGCGCCAGTGAAAGCCGCGTGGCGGCAGGGCGACCGGCTGCGTTGCCTGTCGCAATAGCGTGATGTGCGGATGAAACGGCTGCGGGCTCTGATGACAGCCGTGGCGGGCGGCCTGCGCTCGCAACAGGCTGGCCAGTTGCAACAGACCGCGCGGCGCGCGCTGGCAGCCGAGCCACACCACGCCGGGACGTGGCCAGTGACCGGCGTCATCCAGGTCAAGATCAAACGCCGGCTGTACAATGCGCGACGCCAGGGTTTGCAGCCGCTGTGCGGTCTCTGGCGTCACCTCGCCAAGAAACGCCAGCGTCAGGTGCAGATTGGCGGCGGCTACCGGGCGGCCCGCCTCGGCGGAAAAGGTATCGGCCCGCCAGCGCACCAGCTGTTGCTGCATCGCGTCAGGCAGGCTGATGGCAAAAAATAAGCGTTGGGTCGACATGGCGCTCTCCGGCAAATATCACGGATGGATGCTACAATGCGCGCCATCTTAGCACAGGCAGAAGCGGAGTTTGCTGTGAGCGATTTACCGGTCAGCGCGGTGCTGCCTGACATCCTGGCGGCACTGAGCCGCGCCTCACAAATCCTGCTGGCGGCGCCGACCGGCGCGGGCAAATCAACCTGGCTGCCGCTGCAGCTATTGCAGCAGGCGGATCTGCCAGGCCGGATCATCATGCTGGAGCCGCGTCGGCTGGCGGCGCGCAACGTGGCGCAACGGCTGGCGGAGCAACTGGGTGAGCAGCCGGGGGGCACGGTCGGTTTCCGGATGCGCGGCGAAAGCTGTGTCGGGCCGCAGACCCGGCTGGAAGTGGTCACCGAAGGGATGCTGACGCGGATGCTACAGCACGATCCGATGCTGGACGGGGTTTCGCTGGTGATCCTTGATGAGTTCCACGAGCGCAGCCTGCAGGCCGATCTGGCGCTGGCGTTGCTGCTGGATGTCCAGCAGGGGCTGCGCGACGATCTGAAGATCATGCTGATGTCAGCCACGCTGGACAATGCGCGGCTGGCGGCGCTGTTGCCAGACGCGCCGCTGATCGTGTCGGAAGGGCGCAGCTATCCGGTTGAACGGCGCTACGCGTCACTGAACACAACCGTGCGTTTCGAGGAAGCCGTGGCGCGTGAAGTGGCGCAGCTGCTGCGCGATGAGTGCGGATCGTTACTGCTGTTTTTGCCCGGCGTGGCGGAGATCGAACGGGTCAGACGCGAGCTGGAATCACGCATTAGCGATGACGTCGATCTGACGCCGCTGTATGGCGCACTGCTGCTGGCGGCGCAGCGTCGGGCGATCCTTCCCGCGGCGCAAGGACGCCGGAAAGTGGTGCTCGCCACCAATATTGCCGAGACCAGCCTGACGATAGAAGGGATTCGGCTGGTGGTCGACAGTGCGCTGGAACGCAGCGCGCTGTTTGATGCCCGCAGCGGCGTGACCCGTCTGCAGACCCAGCGCATCAGCCAGGCCTCCATGACCCAGCGCGCCGGACGCGCCGGGCGTTTAATGCCGGGCATCTGTCTGCATCTGCTGCCACAGGAGCAGGCGTCTCGCGCGGCGGCACAGAGCGAGGCGGAGATCCTGCACAGTGATTTGTCATCGCTGTGGCTCGATTTGCTGCAGTGGGGCTGTACCCAGCCGCAACAGCTACAGTGGCTTGATCTGCCTCCGGCCAGACATCTGGCGGCGGCACAGCAGCAGTTAACCCGCCTTGGCGCGCTGGACAGTCATGGACTGCTCAACACGCTGGGACGGCGGATGGCAGCGCTGGGCTGCGATCCCCGGCTGGCGGCCATGCTGTGCGCCGCCGGTCAGGATGCCGATGCGGTCGCTACTGCCGCGCTGCTGGTGGCGATTCTGGAAGATCCCCCGCGCAGCGGCAGCGCCGATCTGCGCGATGCGCTGCACCGGCCGCAACCGCAGTGGCTGCGTCGGGCGCAGCAGTGGCAGCGACGGCTTAAGGTCAGCGGCGGCCGGGTGGACGACGACCGTTTTGCCGCCTTACTGGCGGTGGGCTTCGGTGATCGGCTGGCGCGCCGGCGTGACGAGAGCGGCCGCTATCAGCTGGCCAACGGCCTGGGTGCCATGCTGGATCAGCAGGATGGTCTGACGCGCAATGCGTGGCTGATCGCTCCGGCGTTGTTACAGGGCAGCACCACGCCGGATGCGCGGATGTTGCTGGCGTTGCCGGTCGACATTGAGGCGCTGTGTCAGCAGCAGCCTGCGCTGATTGAGCGGCGGACTGAAGTCGAATGGGATGAGGAGAAGGGCACCCTGCGCACCCTGCGACGTGAGCAGATTGGCGCGCTGGTGCTGAAAACCCAGCCGCTGGCCCGTCCGGAACCGGCGGTGCTGCAGGCGGCTATTCTGCGCTGGGTGGCGGAAAAGGGGCTGTCGGTGTTGGGCTGGACGCCTCAGGCGGAGCAGCTGCGCCTGCGCATCCAGTGTGCCGCGCAATGGTTGCCGGAAGAGCCTTGGCCAGCGGTCGATGACGCCGCGCTGCTCGACAGCCTGCCACAATGGTTGCTGCCGCAGATGTCCGCCGTCCGCGATCTGAAAACGCTGCAATCGGTGGACCTCGTCAACGCGCTATTACATTTACTCACATGGTCACAACACCAGCGGCTGGATAGTGCGCTGCCAACTCATTACACTGTGCCGACCGGAAGCCGGCTGCCAATCCGCTACCATGCGGACAAGCCCCCGGCACTGGCGGTGCGGATTCAGGAGATGTTTGGCGAAGCCACTAATCCCGCCGTCGCTGAAGGCCGGGTGCCGCTGGTGCTGGAGCTGTTATCGCCGGCGCAGCGCCCGTTACAGATTACCCGCGACCTGGCGGCATTCTGGCGCGGTGCATATCCGGAGGTCCGCAAAGAGATGAAAGGGCGCTATCCTAAACATCCCTGGCCAGACGATCCGGCCACCGCCTTGCCGACAAGGCGCACCAAAAAAATGTCCCCGCAAGGTTGAGGCCGCTGGATCGAATTCAGAGGGTTCTGCCATGCGGAACACCAGAAAGCAGTTAGAGTAGCGGCGCAGCCGTAAGCTATGCCTGGAGAATAAAAGCAATGTCTGGGAACGATCGCGAACCTATTGGGCGCAAAGGTAAACCGTTGCCGCCGCGCAGCAGTGCGCGCCGGGGACGCCGCAGGGATATCGAACAGGATATCGATCAGGATGATTTTAATGATGACGAGGAGGAAGCGCCGGTGCCACGTAAAGGTAAAGGTGGAAAACCGCCGCGCGGCAAACGCCGTTGGCTGGGATGGTTAATCAAGCTGTTCCTGGTGTTTGTTGTGGTGATGGCCGCATGGGGCGTCTACCTCGACTCGGAAATTCGCAGCCGGATTGACGGAAAAGTGTGGCAACTGCCCGCTACCGTCTATGGCCGTATGGTCAGCCTGGAACCGGGTATGGCCTACAACAAAAGTGAAATGGTGGCGCTGCTCGAGGGCACCCAGTACCGCGAGGTGTCACGTATCACCCGCCCTGGCGAGTTTTCGGTTAAAGGCAATACCATTGATTTGTTGCGTCGTCCGTTCGATTTCCCCGACAGTAAAGAGGGGCAGATCCACGCGCGCATGAGTTTCAGTAAGGATGAGCTGAGCGAGATTAAAAACCTCGAAACCGGCCGTGATTTTGGTTTTTTCCGCCTCGATCCGCGGTTGATTACCATGCTGCAGTCGCCAAATGGCGAACAGCGTCTGTTTGTACCGCGCGCCGGCTTCCCGGATCTGCTGGTCGATACGCTGATTGCCACCGAGGATCGCCACTTCTACGAACATGACGGCATCAGCCCCTATTCGATTGGTCGCGCTTTCCTCGCCAACATCACCGCCGGTAAAGCGGTGCAGGGCGGCAGTACCCTGACCCAGCAGCTGGTAAAAAACCTGTTCCTCACCAACGAGCGTTCGCTGTGGCGTAAAGCGCGTGAAGCCTATATGGCGGTGATCATGGATGCGCGCTACAGCAAAGATCGCATTCTGGAACTCTATCTGAACGAAGTTTATCTCGGTCAGGCCGGCAGCGATCAGATCCGCGGTTTCCCGCTGGCCAGCCTCTACTACTTTGGTCGCCCGGTTGATGAGCTGAGCCTCGATCAGCAGGCGATGCTGGTCGGCATGGTGAAAGGAGCCTCGCTCTATAACCCATGGCGTAACCCGAAACTGGCGCTGGAACGCCGCAACCTGGTGCTGCGCCTGTTGCAGCAGCAGAAAGTGATCGACCAGGAGCTGTATGACATGCTGTCGGCGCGTCCGCTGGGCGTACAGCCTAAAGGCGGAGTCATTACGCCGCAGCCAGCCTTTATGCAGATGGTGCGTAATGAGCTGCAGGCGAAGCTCGGTGACAAGGTGAAAGATCTCTCCGGCGTGAAGATTTTCACCACCCTCGATCCGGTCTCGCAGGATGCGGCAGAAAAAGCGGTAATCGACGTCATTCCGACGCTGAAAAAACAGCGTGGCCTGAAGGATCTGGAAACCGCGATGGTAGTCGTTGACCGCTTCAGCGGCGAAGTGCGCGCCATGGTCGGCGGTGCCGATCCGCAGTATGCCGGTTATAACCGTGCGCTGCAGGCGCGTCGTTCTATCGGTTCGCTGGCAAAACCGGCCACCTATCTGACCGCGCTGAGCCAGCCGAACAGCTATCGTCTTAACAGCTGGATTGCCGATGAGCCCATTGCGCTGAAACAGCCGAATGGCAGCGTCTGGAAACCGATGAACGACGATCGTCGCTTCAGCGGGAAAGTGATGCTGGTGGATGCGCTGACCAACTCGATGAACGTGCCTACGGTTAACCTGGGGATGACGCTGGGTCTGGATGCGGTTGTCGATACCTGGAACAAGCTGGGCGTGCCGAAAGAGCAGCTGCACCCGGTGCCAGCGATGCTGCTGGGGGCGTTAAACTTGACGCCGGTTGAAGTGGCGCAGGCGTTCCAGTCGATCGCCAGCGGTGGCAACCGCGCCTCGCTGTCGGCGGTGCGCTCGGTGATTGCTGAAGATGGCAGCGTGCTGTATCAGAGCTATCCGCAGGCGCAGCGCGTTGAGCCGGCTCAGGCCGCTTACCTGACGCTCTACACCATGCAGCAGGTGGCCGATCACGGTACCGCACGTGCGCTGGGCGCGCGATTCCCGAATGCACATCTGGCGGGGAAAACCGGTACCACCAACGATCTGGTCGACAGCTGGTTTGCCGGTATCGATGGCAAAGAAGTGGCGATCACCTGGGTTGGACGGGATAACAACCAGCCGACCAAACTGTACGGCGCCAGCGGGGCGATGCAGCTCTATCGTCGTTACCTCGACAACCAGGCGCCTATGCCGTTGCAGCTGACGCCACCGGAAGATGTGTCGCTGATGAATATCGACTCGGCCGGTAACTTTGTCTGCGGCACCGGCAGCAGCACCTGGCGTTCGCTGCCAGTGTGGGCGCTGGACCCGAATGCGCTGTGTCAGCAACAGCAACAACAGGTTCAGCAGCAGCAACAGCTGTTTGATCAACAGCAACAGCAGCAACAGCAGCAACAGCAGCAACAGCAGCAGCAACCTTCCCAGCAACCGCAGGAGCAGAAAGAGAGCGACGGCGTAGCGGGATGGATAAAAGATATGTTTGGTAAATAATTTTACAGACTGGTTAAAAAGGGCGCTTCGGCGCCCTTTTTTTGTGCCTGATCAATACCGGTTAATCGCGCTGCAAACGGCGTCACGCCTGGGATTTATCCTTGCAGTCGCGACATCGTTTCGCATATTATTCGACCGTTATAATAATCATTATCGTTTCGATTCGCCTGCACATCCTTCATAGCTAAGAGACACCTTTATGAATGCGCGAACGACTTCAGTTTGTTGTACTAAGAAACACTTTTACCGCCAGCCTTTGGCAATAATGATTGCGCTGGCGCTGACCAGCCTGAGCAGCAACCTGTTCGCGGAAGAGACCCTGGTGGTGTCAGCAGACGGCGGTGCTGGCGTGGCGGGCGAAAGCGCATGGGGACCTGCGCCGACCATTGCGGCGAAACAGAGTGCCACCGGCACCAAAACCGATACGCCGATTGAAAAAAATCCGCAGTCGGTTTCCGTAGTGACGCGTGAAGAGATGGAGATGCGCAACGTCACCAGCGTCAAAGGGGCGTTTAACTATACGCCTGGCGTGCTGACCGGGAACCGCGGCAGCTCAGACGTGATTGATGCGCTGTCGATTCGCGGCTTTAGCGAAACCAATACCAACCAGTATCTGGATGGCCTGAAACTGCAGGGCGATAACTACTCTGAGTTCGCTATCGATCCTTACTTCCTGGAGCGCGCGGAGCTGCTGCGCGGGCCGGTCTCGGTGCTATACGGCAAGAGCAACCCTGGCGGGGTCGTCGCGCTGGTCAGCAAGCGGCCGGTGCAGGAAACGCTGCGTGAAGTTCAGTTCCAGATGGGTAACGATAACCTGTTCTCGACCGGCTTTGACTTTGGTGGCGCGCTGGATGATGACGGCGTCTACAGCTACCGTCTGACCGGCCAGGCGCGCAGTCAGGATGCGCAGCAGGCGATGAACAAAGAGAAGCGTTACACCCTCGCCCCGGCATTCAGCTGGCGTCCGGATGATCGCACCCGCGTTGATCTGCTGACCTATTTCCAGAACGAGCCTGAAACCGGCTATTACGGCTGGCTGCCGCGTCAGGGCACGGTGGTGCCGATTACCCGTGGCGACGGCAGCGAGTACAAACTGCCGACCAATTTTGATGAAGGCGAACAGAGCAATAAGATTTCGCGTAACACCAAAATGGTCGGCTATAACGCTGAGCACAGCTTTAACGATACCTGGACGGTGCGCCAGAACCTGCGCTATGCCGACCTGCGTACCGATTACCGCAGTATTTATGGCAACGGTTTCCTGCCGGAAACCCAGCAAATCACGCGCGGTTCGGCGGTCTCTGAAGAGAAGCTCAATCAGTTTGCGGTCGATACCCAGGCGCAGGCGAAATTCGCCACCGGCCAGCTCGATCATACGCTGTTGCTGGGGGTGGACTTCCAGCGGACCCGTAACGATATTGATGCCCAGTTTGGTATGGCTTCCAGTCTGAATGCGGTCAATCCGCAATATGGCAACGACAGCGTGACGCCCTATGACCAGCCTTATCAACATCTGGATAAGCAGCGTCAGACCGGTTTATATCTGCAGGATCAGATGGAGTGGGATCGCTGGGTACTGACCCTTGGCGGCCGCTATGATTACGCCATGAACTCCGTCTACGATCGGGTGGCGAATAGTGTCGATCGGCAAAACGATCAGGCCTTCACCTGGCGCGGCGGCCTGAATTATGTGTTCGATAACGGCATCGCGCCTTACTTCAGCTACAGCGAAGCCTTTATTCCTAATGCCGGTTCAACGTTAAACGGCGAAGCCTTTGACCCGTCGCGGGCTAAGCAGTATGAAGCTGGCGTGAAATACGTACCGAAAGATCGTCCGGTCGTGCTCACCGCCGCGGTTTATCAGCTGACCAAAACCAAAAACCTGACCGCCGATCCTGACAACGTTCTCTTTAGCGTACAGGGTGGTGAAATCCGGTCGCGCGGTGTCGAACTGGAAGCCAAAGCGGCGCTCAACGCTAACGTCAACCTGACCGCGTCATACACCTACACTGATGCGGAATATACCGAAGACACGTTGCTGAAAGGCAAAACGCCGGTACAGGTACCGAAGCATATGGCCTCCTTGTGGAGTGATTACACCTTCCACGAAACCGCCCTGTCAGGGGTGACAATCGGCGCCGGAGTTCGTTACGTGGGGGAAAGCCAGGGGCTGTATGCTGAGACCCCAGCTAATAGCGCTGCTGGACTCTCGAACCAGAACTTTAAGGTTGCCGGTTACACCACGGTCGACGCCGCGCTGAAATATGATCTCGCTCGCTTCGGTTTGCCCGGTTCGTCAGTCGGCGTCAACGTCAACAACCTGTTTGACCGCGAGTATGTTGCCAGCTGCTATCGTGACTACGCCTGTTACTGGGGCGCGGAACGCCAGATTGTCGGCACCGCCACCTTCAGATTTTGATTTAGCCGGGCGCTGCGGCGCCCGTTCACAGGGATTACCATGTCGTATCCGCACGCAGAAGACGTGACCTTTGCCCTGGATAACGCCAGCTTCCAGGTGCCGGGCCGTACCCTCCTTCAACCGCTGTCGCTGACCTTTCCGCCAGGCAAGGTCACCGCGCTGATCGGCCATAACGGCTCAGGCAAATCGACGCTGCTGAAAATGCTGGGTCGGCATCATCGCGCCAGCGCCGGACAGGTGCTGCTCAACCAGCAGCCGGTTGATCGCTGGAACAGCAAGGCCTTTGCCCGTCAGGTCGCCTATCTGCCGCAACAGTTGCCCGCCGCGGAAGGGATGACGGTTCGCGAGCTGGTGGCGATTGGTCGTTACCCGTGGCACGGTGCGCTGGGGCGCTTTGGTCAGGAAGATCGCGATCGGGTGGATGACGCCATCGCACGGGTCGGACTGAACGCGTTTGCCGGGCGTCTGGTCGACAGCCTGTCGGGCGGCGAGCGTCAGCGCGCCTGGCTGGCGATGATGGTGGCGCAGAACAGCCGCTGTCTGTTGCTGGATGAGCCGACTTCCGCGCTGGATATCGCCCATCAGGTTGAGGTGCTGGCGCTGATTCAGACGCTAAGCCGTGAGCGTGGGCTGACCGTCATCGCGGTGCTGCACGATATCAACATGGCGGCGCGCTACTGCGATCATCTGGTGGCGCTGCGTCAGGGTGCACTGATCGCCGAAGGCGGGCCAGAGACGATGATGCAGGCTGAGGTGCTCGGGACGATATATGGCATCCCGATGGGCATTTTACCGCACCCGCAGGGCGGTGCCCCGGTCAGTTTTGTCTACTAAGGATGGCTTCATGCCCGATCTGTTACGCCGTCGGCTGATGCTGGCACTGGCGGCTGCCCCGTTGCTCCGCAGCCTGCCGCTGCAGGCCGCCACGCCCGACCTGTCGCGCATTATTGCCCTGGAGTGGTTACCCACCGAACTGCTGCTGGCGCTTGGCGTTACGCCCTATGGGGTCGCGGATCTCCACAATTACAACATCTGGGTCGGTGAGCCGTCACTGCCCGCCGGTGTGGTTGACGTCGGCCTGCGCACCGAACCGAACCTTGAGCTGATGGCGCAGATGCAGCCTTCGCTGATCCTCTGCTCCAATGGCTACGGCCCTTCAAAAGAGAAACTGATGCGCATCGCGCCGATTATGGGGTTCGACCTCAACAGCGGTGATGGTAAACCGTTCAGCACCGCGCGCGCCTCGTTACGTCAGCTGGCTGCGCAGCTGGGGCTGAGCCGCAGGGCAGAGCAGCACCTGCGCGCGGTCGACAGCGAGCTGGCCGCAGCGCGTCAGCGTCTGGCACCTTACGCCGGGCGGACGCTGCTGCTGATGTCGCTGCTCGACAGCCGTCATGCTATCACCTTCGGTAAAAACAGCCTGTTTCTTGAAATCATGACCCTGCTGGGCCTGAAGAATGGCTGGCAGGGCGAAACTAACTTCTGGGGCAGTGCGGTGGTTGGGATCGAACAACTGGCCCCGCTGGGCGATGTGGATGTCATCTGCTTTGATCATGATAACGAGGCAGATATGCAGCAGCTGATGCGCAGCCCGCTGTGGCAGTCGCTGCCGTTTGTGCGTGCCGGACGCTTTCAGCGCGTACCGGCGGTCTGGTATTACGGTGCGACGCTGTCGGCACTGCACTTTGTTCGCGTGCTGGAACGCGCGCTGGAGACGCACTGATGCGCCATGCTCTGTTCCCTGCGGCGCTGCTCAGCCTGCTGTTTCTGCTGGCGCTTGGCCTGACGCTGGTTAACCTGCAGCAGGCGTTACCGCTGGCGCAGTGGTCACAGGCGCTGTGGTCGCCTGCCACCGATAACGTATCGCAGATGGTATTTCACTACAGCCTGCTGCCAAGGCTGGTGCTGGCACTGCAGGTGGGTGCCGGGCTGGGATTAGCCGGCTTGCTGTTTCAGCAGGTGCTGCGTAATCCGCTGGCCGAACCGACCACGCTGGGCGTCTCCTCTGGCGCACAGCTCGGCATCACCGTGGCGACCTTGTGGCAGTTGCCCGGCGGCGCGGTGACCCAGCAGTTTGCTGCCCTGATCGGGGCGGTGGTGGTTGGCGTGCTGGTGTTTGGCGTGGCGTGGCGCAAACGTCTGTCGCCGGTCACCCTGATTCTGGCTGGCCTGGTGCTGAGTCTCTACAGCGGCGCGGTGAACCAGATTTTCGCCATCTTCAATCACGACCAGTTGCAGAACATGTTCCTGTGGAGCACCGGTGCGCTGAATCAGATGAGCTGGGAAAACGTGCTGCAACTCTGGCCGCGTCTGCTGCTGGCGCTGTTGCTGACGCTGGCACTGCTGCGTCCGCTGACGCTGATGGGGCTGGATGATGGCGTGGCAAAAAATCTGGGACTGGCGCTGTCGCTGGCGCGAATTGGCGGCCTGACCCTGGCGATCCTGCTCAGCGCACAACTGGTTAATGCCGCCGGTATTATCGGCTTTATCGGGCTGTTTGCGCCGCTGCTGGCGAAGCTGCTGGGTGGCCGGCGGTTACTCAGCCGCATGCTGCTGGCACCGTTGATCGGCGCGCTACTGCTGTGGCTGGCGGATGGGTGCGTGCAGTGGCTAAGCGTTCACTGGCGCGAGATTCCGACCGGTACCGCCACCGCGCTGCTGGGGGTGCCGATTCTGCTGTGGCTGCTGCCGCGGCTGCGTACCGGTTCGGTGCCACCGGCGCTGGATCAGGGGGATAACGTTCCGGCCGAGCGCCAGCATCTGCTGCGCTGGGTGCTGACTGGCCTGCTGGCGCTGGCGCTGCTGGCGTGGGGCGGCCTGGCGTTTGGCCGCAATGCCCAGGGCTGGATCTGGTCTGCGGGCGATATGCTCCATCAGCTGCTGCCGTGGCGCGCGCCGCGGGTACTGGCCGCGCTGGTGACCGGCCTGATGCTGGGCGTAGCGGGCAGCTTGATCCAGCGGCTGACCGGCAATCCGATGGCCAGCCCGGAAGTGCTTGGCATCAGTTCCGGTGCCGCCTGTGGTGTGGTGGTGATGATGTTCCTGGTGCCCGGCGATGCGCTGATGTGGCTGCTGCCAGCCGGCGCAATCGGCGCGGCGCTGACCCTGATGGTGATTATGCTGGTGGCCAGCCGTGGCGGTTTTTCACCGGAGCGGATGCTGCTGGCGGGGATGGCGCTGAACAGCGCGTTTGTCACGCTGCTGATGCTGCTGCTGGCCAGTGGCGATCCGCGCATGGGCGGCCTGCTGAGCTGGATCTCCGGCTCAACCTACAATATCAGTGCCAGCCAGGCGATACAGAGCGCTGGCTGCGCGCTGCTGCTGGTGGCGCTGGCTCCGCTGGCCAGCCGCTGGCTGACGCTGCTGCCGCTCGGCAGTGCCACGGCACGCTCAGCTGGCATGGCGTTAACCCCGGCCCGCCTCAGCCTGCTGCTGTTGGCAGCCGCGCTGACGGCCAGCGCCACGCTGACCATCGGCCCGCTGAGTTTTGTCGGATTGATGGCACCACATATGGCACGGATGCTGGGCTTCCGTCGGGCATTACCGCAGTTGCTGCTGTCAGGCTTGCTTGGGGCGGGACTGATGGTGCTGGCGGACTGGTGCGGGCGGATGCTGGCGTTTCCGGATCAGATTCCGGCCGGGCTGATGGCGACCTTTCTCGGCGCGCCTTACTTCATCTGGCTGCTGCGACGTTCAGGCTAAAAAAGACCGGCCTCAGCCGGTCTTATACCCATTTTACAGCTTCGCGAAGCAACGACGTGCGGCGTCGATGGTGCGCTGAATATCTTCCTCGCTGTGGGCCAGCGACATAAAGCCAGCCTCAAAGGCCGACGGAGCAAAGTAGACGCCTTCTTCCAGCATCAGGTGGAAGAAAGTTTTGAAACGCTCAACATCACAGCGGGTCACGTCGGCGTAACAGGTCACGCTGTCAGCATCGGTGAAGAACAGGCCAAACATCCCGCCAACGTGGTTGACCACCAGCGGAATATTTTGCTGCTGCGCCGCATCACGCAGGCCAGTCGCCAGTTTGCGGGTCAGGGCATCCAGCGTCTGATGGGTGCCGGGCTGCGCTATCTGGGTCAGACAGGCATAACCGGCTGCCATGGCGATCGGGTTGCCCGACAGCGTGCCAGCCTGATAGACCGGACCGGTCGGAGCCAGCGCCGCCATCACCTCACGACGACCGCCAAACGCGCCAACCGGCATACCGCCACCGATGATCTTACCGAGGCAGGTCAGGTCAGGACGGACGTTGTAATACTCCTGCGCACCGCCCAGCGCCACGCGGAAGCCGGTCATCACTTCATCAATGATCAACAGCGCGCCAAACTCATCACACAGCGCCCGCAGGCCCGGCAGGAAGTCTGGCTGCGGCGGAATGCAGTTCATGTTGCCGGCCACCGGCTCAACGATGATCGCGGCGATAGCCTCCGGGTATTGTTCAAAGGCGGCGCGGACCGAATCGAGATCGTTGTAGGTGCAGGTCAGGGTATGCTTAGCGAAATCGGCCGGGACGCCTGGCGAATTGGGCTGGCCGAGGGTTAATGCGCCCGAACCCGCTTTGACCAGCAGATGATCGGCGTGACCGTGGTAGCAGCCTTCAAATTTGATAATTTTATCGCGGCCGGTAAAGCCACGCGCCAGACGAATGGCGCTCATGGTGGCTTCGGTACCGGAGTTGACCATGCGCACCATCTCCATGCTCGGCACCAGTTCGCACACCAGTTGCGCCATGGTGACTTCCATCTCCGTTGGTGCGCCAAAGCTCAGACCGCGCTCAGCGGCCTCAATCACCGCGTTGCGAATCCCGGCGTTATTGTGCCCCAGCACCATCGGGCCCCATGATCCGACATAATCAATGTAGGCTTTGCCATCGGCGTCATACAGGTAGGCACCGTTGGCGTGTTCGATAAACAGCGGAACGCCGCCCACACCGGTAAATGCGCGTACCGGCGAGTTTACGCCACCCGGAATCAGGCGTTGTGCCTCGGCAAACAGTTGTTCGGACTTACTCATTTTCGGCTCCAGCGGTTCATAAAAATATCGCGCCATTCTACGGAAGAGGCGCAGCAGACGAAAGCCGGTTTCACCAGCCGCTATACTTAACCTTAGTGAAAGCGGCACAGAGTGCGAAGGGCAGAGCTTGATTGCGCTGAGGTGCTGGCAGATAATAGCGGTATTAAGGTCGTTTTCTGACCTGGACGTTTAGCGGAGTAAAACATGAGTGATGATGTAGCAGCACTGCCGTTGCAGTTTACCGACGCAGCAGCCACCAAGGTGAAGAACCTGATTGCCGACGAAGAGAACCCGGCGCTGAAATTACGCGTTTATATCACCGGCGGGGGTTGCAGCGGCTTCCAGTACGGTTTTACTTTTGATGACCAGATGAATGACGGCGATATGACCATTGAGAAGCAGGGCGTCTCGCTGGTTGTCGATCCGATGAGCCTGCAGTATCTGGTGGGCGGCTCGGTGGACTACACCGAAGGGCTGGAAGGATCGCGTTTTATCGTCACTAACCCGAACGCGAAAACCACCTGCGGCTGTGGTTCTTCTTTCAGTATCTGATGACGCAGGCCGTCTTCCTGACGGCCTCGTTTACCACTCTATCGTTACCAGCTGATGGTTCCGTCTCTGATTCCCCTCTGATTGAATGACACTGCGTGTCACCCGCGGTTGCGCGCTTGCCTGTCTGCCGCAATCGATCTGCGGCACAGCCTGCGCATCAGGACTGTGAATTTCACAGCGTGAAAAGATGACAAGCCTGACGCCAATAGAGCCGGTGACCGATCCCGCCAGCGTGTACGCCGGGATCAGCAGCCCCATCGCCAGTAGCAGTGCTCTGGTCATGTAAAGTTCCTGGTGTTGTTCAAAAAGCGCTAAGCGCTAAAAAGGACGGCGAGCATACGTGGCGCGCGCGTCTCATATCTTGATTAACGGCAAAAAAGGCTGTTTCTTTAATCGATTAGTTGGATTTTTGTGCGGGATGCAGCGCAGCGCACAGCTGTTTTGCCGCCAGTAACAGGCGCGGGCCGGGACGGCTGAGCCAGTCATCATTAATCGCAATCACCGGCACGCTGAGCTGCGGTTGCCAGTAGGTCCGGACGTTGTCAGCCTGGTGGTCACTGCCGCCGATCACAATCGCCTGCGGGTGCCGCATCAGTACCTGTTCACGGCTGACCTGCGGCCAGCTGACCCGGCTGTCGGCAAAGATATTCCTGCCGCCACACAGTTCAATGATCTCATTCTGTAAGGTCGATTTTGCGGCGGTAAACAGCGGCTGCTGACCAAACTGTAAAAACAGCGGCACCACCGGCAGGTGAGCGTAGCGCTGGCGCAGTGCGGCCTGCTGCTGACGCAACTGCTGCGCGGCCTTAACTGCCTGTTCAGGATGCGGACTCCACTGCGCCAGTTTTTCCAGTGTGGCAATCATCTGATCCAGCGTGACCGGATCGATCCATTCGATTTTCAACCCGAGCTGCTGCAGCTGGTCGATCTGTCGCTGCGGATTGCCGCCACGCCAGGCTAATACCAGATCCGGCTTCAGTTGCAGAATACGCTCGAGGTTAATCCCCTGCCAGTTGGCTACCTGCTCAATCGGTTTCGCCTGCGGCGGATAGTCGGACCAGGCGCTGACCGCAATCGGCGTAATGCCGGCGGCGAAGGCGAGTTCAGTCAGATGGGGCGCGAGGGTGATAACGCGCGGAGGGGAAGCCAGCAGGCTGCCGCTGATCAGCAGCAGCCAGCAGAACAGCAGAGTTTTAGCCACGCGCCAGACGCGCCAGCAGGTTCTCCACCATCAGCGACGACTGCTTAGCCGCGACGCTGAGGAACTCATCAAAGCTCAGATGCGAGGCCTGATCAGCGACGTCAGAAATGGCACGAACCACCACAAAAGGCACCTGGAACTGGTGGCAGACGTGACCGATAGCTGCGGCCTCCATTTCCACGGCAATAGCCTGTGGAAACTGCTGACGAATGCGCGCCAGCGGCTCGGCGCCGTTGATAAAGGCGTCTCCGCTCACCACCAGACCACGCACCGCATTCAGATCGAGCTGCTTAATGCAGGCTTCGGCTGCTGCAATCAAACCCCTGTCGGCAACAAAGGCTGCCGGGCAGCCTGCCATCTGACCGGGCTCATAGCCAAAAGCCGTGACGTCGGCATCGTGATAGCGCACTTCTTCTGATACCACGATATCGCCCACGCTCAGCGAAGCCGCTAAGCCGCCAGCCGAACCGGTGTTGATCACCACGTCTGGCTTACACAGTTGCAGCAGCAGGGTGGTACCCAGCGCGGCGGAGGTTTTGCCAATGCCCGATTTCAACAGCGCAACTTCAACGCCATTCAGGGTGCCGGTATAAATTTCACAGCCAGCCAGCGATAAAGTTTGACGGTTTTCGATTTTGTCGCGCAGCAGGGTAACTTCCTGCTCCATCGCACCAATAATGCCTGCTTTCATAGTGAGTCCCGCTAATGTAAAAAGTCATAATTTAAGGCATAGTCTACCATGGCTAACAGGGGATTAATTCACCAAAAAATAAGGGGTAATGAATGTCAGCGATCAATTTCAGGAAGAAGATCAGCTTCTCGCGCCCTTATACCAGTCGAAAAGATCCGGAGGGGGAATATTACATTACCCGCCACTTCGAGAGCGATCGTGGACGGATTATTAACTCCGCAGCGATTCGCCGTTTGCAGCAAAAAACCCAGGTGTTTCCGCTGGAGCGCAATGCCGCGGTGCGTTCAAGGCTGACGCATTCGCTGGAGGTGCAGCAGACCGGACGCTATATCACCAAGGAGATCCTGCAGACCCTGAAAATGCAGGGCGGACTGGCGCAATATGGACTGGACGAGCTGGAAGGCGCGTTTGAGAGCCTTATTGAGATGGCCTGTCTGATGCACGACGTGGGGAATCCCCCGTTCGGGCATTTTGGTGAGGCGGCGATCAACGACTGGTTTGAAGATAATCTGCCGGCTGAACTGGTTGATCCGCTGGTGGCGGGGGTAGAAGGCGAGACGCAACGCCGCGCCTTCGATCAGCTAAACGCGATGATTCGACAGGATTTGTGCCACTTTGAAGGCAATGCGCAGGCGATTCGTATGGTTCATACGCTGCTGCAACTTAACCTCAGCTACTCGCAGGTTGCCTGCATTCTTAAATATACCGCGCCCGCCTGGTGGCAGGGCGAGAAGCCCGCCGAATTCAGCGTGTTAATGAAAAAGCCGGGCTTTTATCTCTCCGAGCAGGACTATATTAGCGACCTGCGCGCCGCGACCAATATGGCAGAGCACCATCGCTTTCCGCTGACCTATATAATGGAAGCCGCCGATGATATCTCCTATTGCATTGCCGATTTGGACGACGCTGTAGAAAAAGATATATTTAATGTTGAGAGTTTGTATGAGTTTCTCAATAAAGCCTGGGGGCCGGTGAAAAATAATGACGCTTTCAGCCGTACCATCGGCGAAGCCTGGCGTGAGGCCTGCAGTAAAAAGCGCCGCAGCCGTAGCGATCAATTCTTTATGTCATTACGCGTAAATGTTCAGAGCGTGCTGGTGACCTATGCAGTGAAGCGTTTTGTTGATAATCTGCCCGCCATATTTGACGGTAATTTCAATCATGCCTTGCTGGAAGATGATGGCGAAGAGGGCCGTTTGTTGCAGTTGTTCAAAACGGTGGCGCGCCAGCAGGTATTTAATCATTCCGAAGTCGAGCAGCTGGAATTACAGGGATATCGGGTTATTAAGGGATTACTGGAAATTTATCAGCCGCTGATGCTGCTCAATTATGAATCGTTTACCACGCTGATAAATGAAGACTTTCTGCGGCACCATCCGATTGAGACCCGGCTTTTTCATAAACTTTCCGGCAAGCATCGTAAAGCTTATCTGCATAAAATGCGCACCCTGGTGGTGGAACATAAATATGAGCGCCTGCTGTGGGAGCGATATTATCGTTTTCGTCTGATTCAGGATTATATTAGCGGAATGACCGATCTCTATGCCTGGGATGAGTACCGGCGGCTGATGGCTGTCGAATAATCACCAATTGTAAAGAGCGCGAATAAATTTTTACCTTTGCTTGAAACTTTAAAAGGAACTTCGCGCTAAAACATTTATCTCAACACCGACCACAGCAATGGTCTGAACAGTTATCCTCAAGAGAAACCAAAAATGAAAAAAAAGAGTTTAATGTTAAGTGCGCTGGCCCTGAGCCTGAGTATGGCCCTGGCGCCCGTCACGGTTTCCGCTGCGCAAACCGCCTCTTCTGATAGTCAGCAACTGCCGAGCCTGGCACCGATGCTGGAGAAGGTGATGCCGTCAGTGGTCAGTATCAGCGTTGAAGGCACCACCACGGTGAAAACGCCGCGTATGCCGCAGCAGTTCCAGCAATTCTTTGGTGATAACTCGCCTTTCTGTCAGGATGGCTCGCCGTTCCAGAGTTCACCGATGTGCCAGAGCGGCGACGGCTCTGCTGGCGGCGCGCCGGCACCAAATACCCAGCAGGAAAAATTCCGTGCGCTGGGATCGGGCGTGGTGATCAATGCTGAAAAAGGCTATGTGGTGACCAACAACCACGTAGTGAATAATGCCACTAAAATTCAGGTCCAGCTGAGCGATGGCCGCCGCTATGACGCCAAAGTGATCGGTAAAGATCCCAGCTCCGACATTGCGTTGATCCAGCTGCAGGACGCTAAAAACCTCACGGCGGTGAAACTGGCCGACTCTGACAATCTGCGGGTCGGTGACTACACCGTGGCGATCGGTAACCCGTATGGCCTGGGTGAAACAGTCACTTCAGGTATCGTCTCCGCGCTGGGCCGTAGCGGCCTGAATGTGGAAAACTACGAGAACTTTATCCAGACGGACGCGGCGATTAACCGCGGTAACTCCGGTGGCGCGCTGGTTAACCTTAACGGTGAACTGATCGGCATCAACACCGCGATTCTGGCACCGGATGGCGGCAACATCGGTATCGGCTTTGCTATCCCGAGCAACATGGTGAAAAACCTGACGGCGCAGATGGTGGAGTTTGGTCAGGTTAAACGCGGTGAACTGGGTGTGATGGGCACCGAGCTTAACTCTGAGCTGGCGAAAGCGATGAAGGTCGATGCACAGCGCGGAGCCTTTGTCAGCCAGGTACTGCCAGGTTCGGCGGCGGCGAAAGCCGGTATCAAAGCGGGCGATGTGGTGGTGTCGATGAACGGCAAACCGCTGACCAGCTTTGCTGCGCTGCGTGCTGAAGTCGGTTCATTGCCGATTGGCACCACCCTGAAACTGGGTCTGCTGCGTGATGGCAAACCGCTGGATGTGTCGGTTCAGCTGCAGCAGAGCAGCCAGGCGAAAGTCCAGTCGGCCACCATCTACACCGGCATTGAAGGGGCCGATCTCAGCAATAGCGACGCTGGCGATAAAGGGGTTCGCGTGGATAACGTCAAAGCGGGCAGCGCTGCCGCTCGTATCGGCCTGAAAAAAGGCGACGTGATTCAGGGCGTGAACCAGCAGCCGGTGACCAACCTGGGCGAACTGCGTAAAATCCTTGATTCCAAACCGTCGGTGCTGGCGCTGAACGTCAAGCGCGGCGACAGCAGCATCTACCTGCTGATGCAGTAAGCGGCAAGGCATTGCTATCAGGCGGACTTCGGTCCGCCTTTTTTATTGCCTCAATTCGTGCCGGTCAGAGTGTGATGCTGACCGCAAATTCACTAAATGCCCACCTGGCTCTGTGCAGTTGCACAATGTTCTGGCCGCCTTGCATGCGTATTCTATCTCTCCCCCTCTTTTTCAGGAGTAATGGATGGCTACCTATCATCTTGATGCCCGGCTGGCGCAGGATATCGTGGCGCGCACCATGAAAATTATTGACAGCAATGTCAACGTGATGGATGCGCGCGGCCGGATTATTGGCAGCGGCGATCGCGAGCGCATTGGGGAATTGCACGAAGGCGCGCTGCTGGTGCTCTCTCAGGGGCGGGTAGTGGACATTGATGAAGCGGTGGCGAAACATCTGCACGGGGTGCGGCCCGGCATTAATCTGCCGCTGCGGATAGACGGCGATATTGTCGGGGTCATCGGCCTGACCGGTGAGCCGCTGGCGCTGCGGCATTATGGTGAGCTGGTCTGTATGACGGCGGAGATGATGCTGGAGCAGGCGCGACTGCTGCATATGCTGGCGCAGGACAGCCGTCTGCGCGAAGAGCTGGTGCTGAATCTGATTCGCAGCGATACCCTGTCGCCGCAGCTGACCGAATGGGCGCAGCGGCTCGGCATCGATCTTAATCAGCCGCGCGTGGTGGCCGTGGTTGAGGTCGATAGCGGCCAGCTGGGCGTCGATAGCGCAATGTCAGAGTTGCAGCAGCTGCAAACGTTGCTGATCACGCCGGAGCGCGACAACCTGATCGCCATTGTTTCGCTGACCGAAATGGTGGTGCTGAAGCCGGCCCTGAATGGGCACGGCCGTTACGATCAGGAGGATCATCGTCGGCGGGTCGAGCAGTTATTACAGCGAATGAAAGAGAGCGGCCATCTGCGGATGCGGATTGCGCTGGGAAACTTTTTCACCGGCCCCGGCAGTATTGCGCGTTCCTATCGTACCGCCCGCACCACCATGATGGTTGGCAAACAGCGTATGCCCGAGGTGCGCAGCTATTTTTATCAGGATCTGGTGCTGCCGGTACTGCTCGACAGTCTGCGTGGCGGCTGGCAGGCCAATGAACTGGCGCGGCCACTGGCGAAACTCAAGAGTATGGATAACAACGGTTTGCTGCGGCGAACGCTGATCGCCTGGTTCACCCATAATGTGCAGCCGATCGCGACTGCGCGTGCGCTGTTTATTCACCGTAATACGCTGGAGTATCGGCTGAACCGGATTTCGGAGTTAACCGGGCTGAATCTCGGGCACTTTGACGATCGGCTGCTGCTCTATGTGGCGCTGCAGCTGGATGAGCAGGGATGAGCGGGGCGGTAACGCCGACATAAAAAAGGCCAGCAGAGCTGGCCTTTTTCGTCACTGACAGCCGATTAACGACCGTTGCGGGTCAGTTTTTCGAGGTCAGATTCGATTTCGGTAATTTTGTGTGACACTACGCTTTCCAGATGGCGCAGGTCATCAAGAATTTTACGTTTCAGATCCACTTCAACCTGGTCGCGCTGGCAAATCTGGTCCAGCTCGTCAATCACGTAACGCAGATTCGGGCTGATTTCCTGTACTTCTTTGTAGCCCTGGGTAGCGTGATCGGCCACCACTGTTTTACGCTGACGCGGGTATTTGAATTTCACGCTTTTCGCGAAAAACTCGCCTTTATCTTTGCGGAAGTAGATCTTCAGAATATCGTTATTGGCTTCCTGACGCAGGCTGTAACGATCAATATCATCCGGATTACTGATACCTAAGCTTTTCAGATTGTCATACATAGCGTTGTTTCCATCAAAAGGTGAGAAGCGCGCAGTCTTGTTCATGACGTCTGACAACTGTAGACATAAATAAGCAGGATGAACATTGCGCGACGGGATTTAACTGGCGCGGATTATGACCTGAATAAAAAATAAACGCACCAGTTAATTCGCGGCGCAAAACAGGATGTTGGCGGGGAAGTGTAAAGAAAAGATGACGGGCCGGTTTCCAGCCCGTCACTTAAATCAGTCGATGGTGCGCAGCAGTTCGTTGATACCTGTTTTGCCGAGCGTTTTCGCATCGACTTTCTTCACGATTACCGCACAGTAGAGGCTGTAGCTGCCATCTTTAGACGGCAGGTTACCTGAGACCACTACGGAACCGGCTGGCACGCGGCCGTAATGCACTTCGCCGGTCTCACGGTCATAGATTTTGGTGCTCTGACCGATGTAAACGCCCATTGAGATCACCGAGCCTTCTTCAACAATCACGCCTTCGACGATTTCAGAGCGTGCGCCAATGAAGCAGTTATCTTCGATGATGGTCGGGTTGGCCTGCAGCGGTTCCAGCACGCCGCCGATGCCTACGCCGCCGGAGAGGTGAACGTTTTTACCAATCTGCGCACAGGAGCCAACGGTTGCCCAGGTATCCACCATGGTGCCTTCATCCACGAATGCGCCAATGTTAACGTAAGAGGGCATCAGCACCGTGTTGCGGGCGATATAGGCACCCTGACGCACAGCCGCTGGCGGAACCACACGGAAACCGGCCTCTTTGAAACGCGCTTCATCCCAGCCAGCAAATTTCATCGGCACTTTGTCATAAAAACGGGTTTCAGCACCTTCCATCACCTGGTTGTCGTTGATGCGGAAAGAGAGCAGTACCGCTTTCTTCAGCCACTGATGCGTTACCCACTCACCGTCGATCTTTTCGGAAACGCGCAGTGCACCGCTGTCCAGCAGAGAGATAACCTGGTTGATGGCATCACGGGTTTCACTGTCAACGCTGGCTGGGGTGATATCAGCACGACGTTCGAAGGCGGATTCAATAACGCTCTGTAACTGTTGCATATTTTTTTCCTGATCTGTCATGTGCAGTGCCGGATAATCACCCGACACGAGTAAAAAGTTTAAGGTTCACAAATCGACTTTGGTCACACTTTATCGTTTGGATTAAGGGCTTCTGTCAACCGTTGTTGCAACGCTTTACGCATTTCTTCATCCAGCGCCTGACGCTCACTGTTGGCGAGAATAAACAAATCCTCGACCCGTTCACCGATGGTGCTGATGCGCGCGCCGTGCAGCGAGACGCCGAGATCGGCAAACACTTCGCCCACTCGCGCCAGCAGGCCGGGCTGATCAAGGGCCACCAGCTCGAGGTAGCTGCGGCGATCGGTATGGGTTGGCAGAAAATTGACTTCGGTATCGACGCTGAAGTGCTTCAGCCTGGCCGACGGACGACGGGTTCGCGGCGGCACCCAGTCTGACTGGGTAATCGCCTGCTCCAGCGCCTGAATAATCATCGGATGGCGATCCGGTGCCAGCGGGCTGCCGTCGGGCTCCAGCACGATAAACGTATCCATCGCCATGCCGTCGCGGCTGGTAAAGATTTGCGCATCGTGCACGCTGAGATTACGGCGATCCAGTTCGCCCGCCACTGCGGCAAACAGGTGCGGCCGATCCGGACTCCAGATAAAGATTTCAGTGCCGCCGCGCGTGGCCTGCGGGCTGACCAGCACCAGCGGTTTTTTCAGATCGTGGCCCATCAGATGGCGGGCATGCCAGGCGATCTGATTCGGCGTATGCCGCAGGAAATAATCGGCGCGGCAGCGGTTCCAGATCTGATGCAGCCGCTCTTCATCAATATTGTCCATCCGCAATAGCGCCAGCGCCTGCAGACGATGGTGACGCACCCGCTCACGCAGGTCCGGGCTGTTCTCCATGCCGCGTCGCAGCTGTTTCTCGGTGGCGAAAAACAGTTCGCGCAACAGGCTCTGCTTCCAGCTGTTCCACAGGCTTTCGTTGGTGGCGCAGATATCCGCTACGGTGAGGCAGACCAGATAGCGCAGGCGATTTTCATTCTGCATCACCTCGGCGAACTGCTGGATCACCGTCGGGTCCTGAATATCGCGGCGCTGCGCGGTGACCGACATCAGCAGATGATGGCGCACCAGCCAGGCAACCAGCTGCGTTTCACGCGAGTTCAGGCCGTGCATTTCAGCGAAGTCGAGTGCGTCCTGTGCGCCGAGAATCGAGTGATCGCCGCCGCGCCCTTTGGCGATATCGTGCAGCAGCGCGGCCATCAGCAACAGCTCCTGCTGCGGCAGGCGCGGCCAGAGTTCAACGCACAGCGGATGCTGCGAGCGGGTGGCTTCGCTGGCGAAGCTTTCCAGCTTCTGCAATACGCGAATGGTGTGCTCATCAACGGTGTAGGCGTGGAACAGATCAAACTGCATCTGGCCGACAATATGGCCCCACAGCGGGGTGTAAGCCCACAGCACGCTGTGACGGTGCATCGGCACCAGCGCCCGGCTGACGGCGCCAGGATGACGCAGAATAGACATAAAGGTGCGGCGCGCTTCCGGAATCTGACACAGCGGCTGCTTCAGATGGCGGCGCGCATGACGCAGATGGCGCAGGGTGGTGGAGTAGATGCCTTTGATGCTGTCGTTACGCACCATGACGTAGAACATGCGCAGAATTGCCTGCGGCTCACGCTCAAACAGCGTTTCATCGCGCAGGTCAATCAGGTCGCCGCGTAGCTGAAAGTCATCGTCGATCGGGCAGGGTTTTTCGCTGGTGGACAACGCCAGAATCGCTTCATCGAACAGCTGCAGCAGCATCTGGTTCAGCTCGCCAATCCGGCGCGTCACCCGGTAAAAGTCTTTCATCATCCGCTCGACCGGCTCGTTGCCTTCGCCCTGATAATTAAGACGTTGCGCCACGCTGAGCTGGCGATCAAACAGCAGACGGTTGTCGTAGCGGGGCAGCGAAAGATGCAATGCGAAACGGATCCGCCAGAGAAATTCCTGACACTCATTCAGCTCGCTGCGCTCCACTTCAGTGAGGAAACCGAAGCCGACCATCTCATCCAGAGTGGTGGCGCCAAAGTGGCGGCGCGCCACCCATTGCAGGGTATGAATATCGCGCAGGCCGCCGGGGCTGCTTTTGATGTCTGGCTCAAGGTTGTAGCTGGTACCGTGATAGCGCTTATGACGCTCCTGCTGCTCTTCAATTTTGGCGGCGAAAAAGCACGATGAAGGCCAGAAGCCGTCGCTGAAGACGTTTTTCTGCAGTTCAAGGAACAGCGCCACGTCACCGGTCAGCATCCGCGATTCAATCAGATTGGTGGCTACCGTCAGATCCGATAAGCCCTCCAGCAGACACTCCTCCAGCGTGCGCACGCTGTGGCCAACCTCCAGCTTCAGGTCCCACATCAGGGTCAGCAGTTCGCTGGTGCGCTGTGCAGCCTGTTCATCCAGCGGCTGACGGCTGAGGATCAGCACGTCTATGTCTGAGAGCGGATGCAGCTCGGCACGGCCATAGCCGCCAACGGCCACCAGCGCGATGGCGCTCATCTGATCAAAGCCGAAAAAGCGCCACAGACGACGCAGCAGGCGATCGATAAACAGCGTGCGGGCATCAATCAGCGGCTCGACGGCTTCACCGGCGTCGAAAGCGGCAGACAGATGGTGCTGAAACTGCTCCAGCCGCTGTTTCAGAATGTCGCGGGTGAGCTGATCGTCATCCCATTCGGCCGGGGAATCGATCAGACCGTTTTGTACCTCTTCCGACAGGCTCACGCTCATGCAGCTCTTCTCTTCTTCAGCCAAAAAAAAACCGGCTTAGCGCCGGCTTGATTCTGTAGTGGGGGAATTACCCTTCAGCAACCAGCACCGCAGGCAGGGTGTCATCTTTGCGCAGGGTTAAGATCTCACAGCCGTTTTCCGTCACCACAATAGTATGCTCATACTGCGCGGACAAGCTGCGATCTTTGGTTTTTACCGTCCAGCCATCTTTCATGGTGCGGATGCGGTAATCGCCCGCATTCACCATCGGTTCCACGGTAAATGTCATGCCCGCCTGCAGCACCACGCCGCCATCGTCGGCATCATAATGCAGCACCTGTGGCTCTTCATGGAAGCCCTTGCCGATGCCGTGGCCGCAATACTCACGTACCACCGAGAAGTCATTCGCTTCGACATATTTCTGAATCGCCCGGCCCAGCTCACGCAGGCGGATACCGGGCTTGATCAGACGCAATGAGAGATAGAGGCTCTCCTGAGTGACGCGGCACAGACGTTCGCCCTGGATGGTCGGCTTGCCGACGATAAACATCTTAGAGGTATCGCCGTGATAGCTATCTTTAATTACGGTGACATCAATATTGATGATGTCGCCGTCTTTTAGCTGGCGGTCATCGCTGGGAATACCGTGACAAACGACTTCATTGACCGAAATGCAGACCGATTTCGGAAAGCCGTGATAGCCCAGACAGGCAGAAATCGCCTGCTGATGCTGCGTGATGTAGTCATGGCAGATGCGATCCAATTCACCGGTAGTCACGCCCGGCTGAACGTGTGGCTCGATCATCTCCAGCACCTCGGCAGCCAGACGGCCAGCGACGCGCATTTTTTCGATTTCTTCAGGGGTTTTAATTGAAATTGCCATTAAATTAATCCGCATTTGTCGAAATTTTCGACAATAATGAACTCTGTGCTGTCATGTTAGCAGTCAGCAAATGGGCTGCCAAATAGAGAACACGCTGGCCGTGGTCAGCGATCATTTATTGGCGTCACTGGGCTGATTGTGGTATAAAGCGCGCCGACGATTCTCTGTATGGCCGTTTCGGTCAGCAGGAAACGCATAACTCTCATTATGTGTAATAAAACACACATGTATCGACACATACGCCGGGGTGCCTTGAAAAAGGTCGGTCGTATGGGATACATGGAGGCCCAACCCCAATCAAACTTTAGAGGTTATCATGGCAACTGTTTCCATGCGCGACATGCTCCAGGCTGGTGTTCACTTCGGTCACCAGACCCGTTACTGGAACCCAAAAATGAAGCCATTCATCTTTGGTGCCCGTAACAAGGTTCACATCATCAACCTGGAAAAAACTGTCCCTATGTTCAACGAAGCTCTGGCTGAACTGAACAAGATCGCTTCCCGTAAAGGTAAGATCCTGATCGTAGGTACTAAGCGCGCTGCTGCTGAAGCGGTAAAAGAGTCTGCACTGAGCTGCGACCAGTTCTTCGTAAACCACCGCTGGTTGGGTGGCATGCTGACTAACTGGAAAACCGTGCGTCAGTCAATCAAGCGTCTGAAAGATCTGGAGACTCAGTCTCAGGATGGTACTTTCGACAAACTGACCAAAAAAGAAGCGCTGATGCGTGCGCGTGAGCTGGCCAAGCTGGAAAACAGCCTGGGCGGTATCAAAGATATGGGCGGTCTGCCAGACGCACTGTTTGTTGTCGATGCTGACCACGAACACATCGCAATCAAAGAAGCAAACAACCTGGGTATCCCGGTATTTGCTATCGTTGATACCAACTCAGATCCAGATGGCGTTGATTTCGTTATCCCAGGTAACGACGATGCGATCCGTGCTGTAAACCTGTACCTGACTGCCGTTGCGACCACCGTTCGCGAAGGCCGCTCTCAGGACCTGGCTGAGCAAGCTGAAGAAGCGTCTTTAGAAAACGCTTAATAAGGTTTGCTCTGCATAAGAGCCCTTAGCATTCAGATGTGATCTGTAAGGGGCCTATACTGGCCCCTTTATTTTATCTAAGTCTGTCACGCCCCCAACCGGACGGCGGGACAGAGTAAATTTTCCGCAAATAAGTGTCTGCTGGTGCAAACGTACACAGGCACGAACCGAGGATTCTGGAATGGCTGACATTACCGCTGCATTGGTAAAAGAACTGCGCGAACGTACTGGCGCGGGCATGATGGACTGCAAAAAAGCGCTGACTGAAGCGAACGGCGACATTGAGCTGGCGATTGAGAACATGCGTAAGTCTGGCGCAATCAAAGCAGCGAAAAAAGCAGGCAACGTTGCTGCTGATGGCGTAATCAAAACCAAAATCGTTGGTGACTACGGTGTGATTCTGGAAGTGAACTGCCAGACTGACTTCGTCGCAAAAGATGGTGGTTTCCAGGCATTCGCAGACAAAGTTCTGGATGCAGCTGCAGCGGATCGCATCACTGACGTTGAAGTACTGAAAGCGCAGTTCGAAGAAGAGCGCGTTGCGCTGGTTGCTAAAATCGGTGAGAACATCAACATCCGTCGCGTTGCTATCCTGGAAGGCGCAGAGCTGGGCAGCTACCTGCACGGCGCACGTATCGGCGTTCTGGTTTCAACCACCGGCGCAAGCGAAGATCTGATCAAACAGATCGCGATGCACGTTGCGGCGAGCAAGCCTGAATTCGTTAAGCCAGAAGACGTGTCTGCAGACGTGGTAGAGAAAGAGTACCAGGTTCAGCTGGACATCGCGATGCAGTCTGGCAAGCCGAAAGAAATTGCCGAGAAGATGGTTGAAGGCCGTATGAAGAAATTCACCGGTGAAGTCTCTCTGACCGGTCAGGCTTTCGTTATCGACCCAAGCAAAACCGTTGGCCAGGCGCTGAAAGAGCAGGGCGCTGACGTCATCAATTTCATCCGCTTCGAAGTGGGTGAAGGCATCGAGAAAGTTGAGTCTGACTTTGCTGCAGAAGTTGCAGCCATGTCCAAACAGTCTTAATGCTCTGAAAGAACCGCCAGAAGGCGGTTCTTTTTTGTCTGTGAACCGCAACAGACACGTTTTCAGTTTCATCCCAATAGCAATTTCATTGCGGTAAGCGGATGATCGATCAGATTTTACTTCTCCTTATCACCCTATCTTCCAGGAAGAACTGACCATGGCGACCAACGCAAAACCTGTTTATCAACGTATCCTGCTAAAACTGAGCGGCGAAGCACTGCAAGGCGCTGAAGGTTTTGGTATCGACGCGAGTGTGCTTGACCGTATGGCACAAGAGGTAAAAGAACTGGTTGAATTGGGCATCCAGGTTGGCGTTGTGATTGGCGGGGGGAACCTGTTCCGTGGCGCAGGCCTGGCGCAGGCGGGAATGAACCGCGTAGTGGGCGACCACATGGGGATGCTGGCAACCGTGATGAACGGTCTGGCAATGCGTGACGCACTGCACCGCGCCTATGTGAACGCGCGCCTGATGTCGGCGATTCCACTGAATGGCGTCTGTGACAACTACAGCTGGGCGGAAGCGATTAGCCTGCTGCGCAATAACCGCGTGGTGATTTTCTCCGCCGGTACCGGTAACCCGTTCTTCACCACTGACTCTGCTGCCTGTCTGCGCGGCATTGAGATTGAAGCCGACGTGGTACTGAAAGCGACCAAGGTTGATGGCGTCTATTCTGCCGATCCGGTGAAAACCCCGGACGCGACGCTGTATGAACAACTGACCTACGCCGAAGTGCTGGATCAGGAGCTGAAAGTGATGGATCTCGCGGCCTTTACCCTGGCGCGTGACCACAAACTGCCGATCCGCGTGTTCAACATGAATAAGCCTGGCGCACTGCGTCGTGTAGTCATGGGTGAAAAAGAAGGCACCCTGATTACGCATTAATACCCGAGGCGAGATAAAATAAGGTATATTCTGTCAGCGCGATGATAACGCATCGCGCACCAGTCAGGATTATCGATGATTATCGATCCCGCTTCCGGTTATGCCGGAACTGGCCAGGTCAAACCGAATCCAAGGGTTTCAACGTGATTAACGACATCAAAAAAGATGCTGATACGCGCATGGATAAATGCGTCGAAGCATTCAAAACCACCATCAGCAAAGTGCGCACCGGTCGTGCTTCACCTTCGCTGCTCGACGGCATCGTCGTCGAATATTACGGCACGCCAACGCCACTGCGTCAGCTTGCTTCCGTTACCGTGGAAGATTCACGCACGCTGAAAATCAACGTGTTTGATCGCTCACTCGGTCCGGCAGTCGAAAAGGCGATCATGACGTCCGATCTGGGTCTGAACCCAAGTTCAGCCGGTACGGATATTCGTGTTCCGCTGCCTGCGCTGACGGAAGAGCGTCGTAAAGATCTGATCAAAATCGTGCGCGGCGAAGCCGAGCAGGGCCGCGTGTCGGTACGTAACGTCCGTCGCGATGCCAACGATAAAATCAAAGCGCTGCTGAAAGATAAAGAGATCAGCGAAGACGACGAGCGTCGTGCGCAGGATGAAATTCAGAAAATGACCGATGCACACATCAAGAAAGTTGATGCTGCACTGTCAGAAAAAGAGACGGAGCTGATGGATTTCTAATCCCATCACTGCCGGAAAAAACGCCGTACAGAGAGGTATTCGTATGAATGCGACATCTGGCGGCGTTTTACATTGTGTCTGCGGGCACGTCTGTTGACTTCACATGGATAGCATCATGAAGCGATTAACTCTGCTGGGCTCAACCGGGTCAATCGGCACCAGTACCCTGGCGGTGGTTCGCGCCAACCCCGAGCTTTATCAGGTCACCGCGCTGGTTGCCGGCCACAACGTGGCGCTGATGGCCGAACAGTGTGCCACTTTCCAGCCGCGCTATGCCGCAATGGCCGATGATGCGTCCGCCGCCGCCCTGCGTGAGCGACTGAGAGCACTCAAGGTAAACACTGAAGTGCTCTCCGGCGTTCAGGCAGCCTGCGAGCTGGCGGCGCTGGATGAGGTTGATCAGGTGATGGCGGCGATAGTCGGCGCGTCAGGTTTGCTGCCGACGCTGGCGGCGATCCGCGCTGGCAAAATCGTGCTGCTGGCGAATAAAGAATCGCTTGTCACCTGCGGCCGTTTGTTTATGGAGGCGGTGCGTCATCATAATGCCCGTTTACTGCCGGTCGACAGTGAGCATAACGCCATTTTTCAGAGTTTACCGGCTACCATCCAGCATCAGTTAGGTTACGCTGACCTGCGGGATAACGGCATCGAGTCGATTATCCTTACGGGATCAGGTGGTCCTTTTCGTGACACAGATTTAGCGGATCTCAGCGCCATGTCGCCGGATCAGGCCTGTGCACATCCGAACTGGTCAATGGGACGAAAAATCTCCGTTGATTCGGCCACCATGATGAATAAAGGTCTTGAGTACATTGAAGCCCGTTGGCTGTTTAATGCCAGCGCAGCGCAGATGGAAGTGATACTGCACCCACAATCGGTGATTCACTCCATGGTGCGATACTGCGATGGCAGCGTGCTGGCTCAATTGGGTTCTCCTGATATGCGTACGCCGATTGCCCACAGCATGGCCTGGCCGGCGCGTATTCACGCTGGCGTAACGCCGCTGGATTTCACCCGCATGTCGGCGCTGACGTTTGCAGAACCCGATTTTGGTCGCTATCCCTGTCTGAAGCTGGCGATTGATGCTTGCGAAGCAGGGCAGGCGGCGACCACCACGCTCAATGCTGCCAACGAGGTTGCCGTTGCGGCTTTCCTGAATCACCAGATTCGCTTTACCGACATCGCCGCGCTGAACAGCGCTGTGCTGGCGGCGCAGGCGTGTCCGGAACCGGATTCGGTGGACGCTGTCCTCGAAATCGATCGCACTGCACGCGCGCTGGCGACAGAAATGTTGTCGCGCTTCACGTCGTGAAGCCGATCATTATGAGGCCATTTGTTCGCTTCAGGTGAAAATGGTATAGTCGCTGGCTCGCGTTTCACGGTCTGTCACCGGATTCGGTGTAGCCTGGCACAACGTGTCGGGATTTAGAACGGGCGCAATGTATTCAGAAACCACAGCATTTCTGATGAAAGGAATAGAGTACGCGTTATGTCGTCTAACAATCACAACAACATTGATGACCAGCAGGGAACCGGTCCGCGCCACGTCGCTATCATCATGGACGGCAATGGTCGCTGGGCCAAAAATCAGGGAAAACTGCGTATTTCCGGTCATAAAGCGGGCGTGAAATCGGTACGCCGCGCTGTCAGCTTTGCCGTCAGTAACAAACTTGAGGCCCTGACGCTGTACGCCTTCAGTAGCGAAAACTGGAGCCGTCCGGCACAGGAAGTGACCGCATTAATGGAGCTGTTTGTCTGGGCACTCGACAGTGAAGTGAAGAGCCTGCACAAGCACAATGTCCGTTTACGCATCATTGGCGATACCAGCCGCTTCAGTCCGCGTATTCAGGAGCGGATTCGCCGTTCTGAGGCGTTGACTGAAAATAATGATGGCCTGACGCTCAACATCGCTGCTAATTATGGCGGCCGTTGGGATATTATCGAAGGCGTGAAAAAACTGGCAGAACAGGTGCAGGAAGGTTTACTGCGTCCTGACCAGATTACCGAAGAGAGCCTGACGTCGCAGCTCTGCATGCAGGAGCTGGCGCCAGTGGATTTAGTGATAAGGACCGGGGGAGAGCATCGGATTAGCAACTTCCTGCTGTGGCAAATTGCCTATGCTGAATTCTATTTTACCGATGTGCTCTGGCCGGATTTCGATGAACACGTTTTTGAAGGTGCACTGAATGCATTCTCTCTGCGGGAGCGTCGTTTTGGCGGCGCTGCACCAGGCGGCGCCTGAGCAATCTGGGGGTAACCTTTGCTGAAGTCTCGTCTGATTACCGCGTTGATATTAATTCCGCTGGTAATTGCTGCTCTGTTCTGGTTACCGCCGGTTGGTTTTGCAATTACAACTATCGTCATCTGCATGCTGGCTGCCTGGGAATGGGGGCAACTGGCCGGCATGGCGTCCCGTCAACAACGCATCTGGCTGGCTGTGCTCTGTGGGCTGCTGCTGGCGCTGATGTTGTTCACTCTGCCACCCTATCAACATGATGTGCATCTGCCGCAGGTCGCGACATCGCTTTGGGCGTCGCTGGTGTGGTGGGTCGTTGCGCTGCTGTTGGTGCTCTCTTATCCGGCGTCAGCCTCGTTCTGGCGCCATTCGCGTCCGCTACGATTACTGTTTGGCGTGTTAACGCTGGTGCCCTTCTTCTGGGGCATGATGGCGCTGCGTCAGTATCATTACGACACCGATCATTTCGCCGGTGCCTGGTGGTTACTGTTCGTGATGTTGCTGGTGTGGGGTGCGGATTCCGGTGCGTATATGTTTGGCAAAATGTTTGGCAAGCACAAGCTGGCACCGCGCGTTTCACCGGGCAAAACCTGGGAAGGTTTCCTCGGCGGTCTGGTCTCGTCGGCGCTGATTGCGCTGCTGTTCGCCTCGCTGGCCCCGCTGACGGTGTCAGCAGGCACGCTGGTAATCTGCGCCATTATCGCCACTCTGGCCTCGGTGCTGGGCGACCTGACCGAGAGCATGTTCAAACGTGAAGCGGGCATTAAAGACAGCGGTCATCTGATTCCCGGTCACGGCGGCATTCTGGATCGCATCGATAGTCTGACTGCGGCGGTGCCGGTGTTTGCCTGTTTATTGCTGCTGGTGTTCCGCACCCTTTAAGGACAGGCAACGATGTTGAGTATTCTCTGGAGTTTTGTCGCCTTTATCGTCGCGCTGGGCGTGTTGATTACCGTACATGAGTTCGGCCACTTCTGGGTCGCTCGTCGCTGCGGCGTCAAAGTCGAGCGCTTCTCCATCGGTTTCGGTAAGTCACTCTGGCAACGCCGCGACCGTCACGGTACCGAATTTGTTATCGCGCTGATCCCGCTCGGCGGCTACGTCAAAATGCTCGACGAACGTGTCGAGAGCGTGCCGGCCGAGTTGCGTCATCAGGCGTTCAACAACAAAGCTATCTGGCAGCGCGCCGCGATTATTGCGGCCGGTCCTGTCGCCAACTTCCTCTTCGCCATCTTTGCTTACTGGGTTGTGTTTATTCACGGCGTACCTGGCGTACGTCCGGTGATTGGCGAAATTTTAAACGGTTCGGTGGCTGCAGAAGCGCAAATTACGCCCGGCATGGAACTTAAGGCTGTCGATGGTATCGAAACGCCTGACTGGGATGCTGTGCGTATGGCGCTGGTCGGCAAAATCGGCGACAGCAATGCCACCTTAACCGTGGCGCGTTTCGGCGAAGATGCCACGCAACAGAAGCAGCTGGATTTGCGTCACTGGCAGTTTGAACCTGATAAGCAGGATCCGGTGGTGGCATTGGGAATTCGTCCGCGCGGTCCGCAGATAGAAACCACGCTGGCCGAAGTTCAGGCGAATTCGCCAGCCAGTGAAGCCGGTTTGCAAGCAGGCGACAGGATCGTTAAAGTCGATGGTCAGCCATTATCGCAGTGGCAGGCTTTTGTCGCCCAGGTCCGGGATAACCCGGGCAAAAGCATGGCGCTTGAGGTGGATCGTGGCGGTGACTCAATCGCGCTGACGATGACGCCGGAAGCGAAACCTGGCAATAAAGCGGAAGGATTTGCGGGGGTTATCCCACGAATTGTTCCTCTGCCAGAAGAGTATAAAACGGTAAGACAGTATGGCGCGTTTGCGGCTATCGGCGAGGCCAGTGTAAAAACCTGGCAACTGATGAAGCTCACCGTCTCTATGCTGGGCAAGTTAATAACCGGTGACGTAAAGCTGAACAACCTGAGCGGGCCAATTTCGATTGCGCAGGGTGCAGGATTGTCAGCAGAGTATGGATTGATTTACTACCTGATGTTTCTGGCGTTGATTAGCGTCAACCTGGGCATCATCAATCTGTTCCCTCTGCCGGTTTTAGATGGTGGGCACTTGCTCTTCCTGGCGATCGAAAAGATCAAGGGTGGACCGGTGTCCGAGCGAGTTCAGGACTTTAGTTATCGCATCGGTTCGATTTTACTGGTGCTGTTAATGGGGCTTGCACTTTTCAATGATTTCTCACGTCTGTAATCGCGGGAACGCGAACATTCGAGGGATGTGTTAGGAAAACGCATAATAACGATGGCGATGAAAAAGTTGCTCATAGCGTCGCTGCTGTTTAGCAGCGCCACCGTTTACGGTGCAGACGATTTCGTGGTGAAGGATATTCATTTCGAAGGGCTGCAGCGAGTCGCCGTCGGCGCGGCTCTGCTGAGCATGCCAGTACGGGTTGGCGATACGGTGAATGACGATGATGTCAGAAATACCATTCGCTCGCTGTTCGCTACTGGCAACTTTGAGGATGTTCAGGTCCTGCGAGACGGTACAACGCTGATTGTCCAGGTCAAAGAACGTCCTACCATTGCCAGCATTACCTTCACCGGTAACAAAGCGGTGAAAGAGGATCAGCTCAAACAAAATCTGGAAGCCTCAGGCGTACGGGTCGGCGAAGCGCTGGACCGTACCATGATCTCTTCGATCGAGAAGGGACTGGAGGACTTCTACTACAGCGTCGGTAAATATACTGCCAGCGTGAAAGCGGTCGTTACGCCGCTGCCGCGTAACCGTGTCGATCTGAAGCTGGTGTTCACCGAAGGTGTCTCTGCCAAAATTCAGCAGATCAATATCGTCGGCAACAAAGCCTTCAGTTCTGATGAACTGATTTCCCGTTTCCAGCTGCGCGATGAAGTGCCGTGGTGGAACGTGGTTGGCGATCGTAAATACCAGAAACAGAAACTGGCGGGCGACCTTGAAACCCTGCGCAGCTTCTATCTCGATCGCGGTTATGCCCGCTTCAACATCGATTCCACGCAGGTCAGCCTGACGCCGGATAAGAAGGGCATCTACATCACCGTTAACATCACCGAAGGCGATCAGTACAAAATCGCTGGCGTGATCGTCAACGGCAGCATGGCAGGCCATTCAGCAGAAATTGAACATCTGACCAAGATTCCGGCGGGCGAGCTGTATAATGGCGCGAAAGTCACGAAGATGGAAGATGAGATCAAGAAGCTGCTGGGGCGCTATGGTTACGCCTATCCGCGCGTGGTCACCCAGCCGGAAATCAACGATGCGGATAAGACAGTAAAACTGCATATCAACGTCGATGCCGGCAACCGCTACTACGTCCGTAATGTCCGTTTCGAAGGCAACGACACCTCAAAAGATTCGGTGTTGCGTCGCGAAATGCGTCAGATGGAAGGGGCATGGCTGGGCAGCGATCTGGTTGAGCAGGGCAAAGAACGTCTGAACCGTACCGGCTACTTCGAAACGGTTGATGTCGATACGCAGCGTGTACCAGGCTCACCTGACCAGGTGGACGTGGTCTACAAAGTTAAAGAGCGTAACACCGGGACCTTTAACTTCGGCGTCGGCTACGGCACCGAAAGTGGCGTCAGCTTCCAGGTCGGCGTCACGCAGGATAACTGGCTGGGCACCGGTAATACCGTTGGCATCAGCGGTACCAAAAACGATTACCAGACCTATGCCGAGTTCTCGCTGACTGACCCGTACTTCACCGTTGACGGTGTGAGTCTGGGTGGTCGCCTGTTCTATAACGACTTTAAAGCGGATAACGCTGACCTTTCTGACTATACCAACAAAAGTTATGGTCTGGACGGTACGCTTGGCTTCCCGATTAACGAAAACAACACTCTGCGTGTCGGTCTGGGCTATGTCCACAATGACCTGTCAAACATGCAGCCGCAGGTTGCGATGTGGCGTTATCTTAATTCGGTCGGCAAGCCGCAACAGCTCAATGACGAAGGCGATTTCTCAGCAGATGACTTCACCTTTAACTACGGCTGGACTTACAACACCCTCGACCGTGGCTTCTTCCCGACCTCCGGTAACCGCACCAACCTGAACGGTAAGGTGACGATTCCGGGCTCGGATAACAGCTTCTATAAGGCCACGCTGGATACACAGCAATATGTGCCGATTAACCAGGATCGTACCTGGGTGCTGTTAGGCCGTGGCCGTGTCGGTTATGGCGATGGTCTCGATGGCAAAGAGATGCCGTTCTATGAGAACTTCTATGCCGGTGGTTCCAGCACCGTGCGTGGCTTCCAGTCCAATACCATTGGTCCGAAGGCTGCGTACTACAATAACAACTCGTCCAACTGCCGGATTGCCGATCCAAACGGTGTCTGTAAGTCGGATGATGCGGTGGGCGGTAACGCCATGGCGATCGCCAGCCTGGAGCTGATCACGCCAACGCCGTTCCTGAGCGAGAAGTATGCTAACTCGGTCCGTACCTCGGTGTTTGTCGATGCCGGTACAGTGTGGGATACCAAGTGGGAAAATACCGCGGAGACGCGTGCTGCCGGCATTCCTGACTACAGCGATCCAAACAACATCCGTGTATCAAGCGGTGTTGCGCTGCAGTGGATGTCGCCGCTCGGCCCACTGGTGTTCTCTTACGCCCAGCCGATCAAGAAAATCGAGGGAGACAAGTCAGAGCAGTTCCAGTTTAACATCGGTAAAACCTGGTAATGTTCTGCGCATGGATGCATAGCTGAAGTATTGCCACCGGGCAGCTCATGTGGCTGTTCCGGGGCAAACACTGTGTCGCTGACACAAACGTTGATGGTAAGGAGTTTATAGTGAAAAAGTTGTTGTGTGCCGCAGGTCTGGGTCTTGCTTTAGCGGTTTCCGCTGGTGTTCAGGCTGCTGACAAAATTGCAGTGGTAAACGTGTCCAGCATTTTCCAACAGTTACCGCAACGTGCGACTGTTGCTAAACAGCTGGAAAATGAGTTCAAAGGCCGTGCGACTGAACTGCAGAGCCAGGAACGCGATCTGCAAACCAAAATGCAGCGTCTGCAGCGTGACGGTTCAACCATGAAGGCCAGCGAACGCAGCCGCATGGAAAAAGACGTCATGTCACAGCGCGAAGCTTTCTCCTCTAAAGCGCAGGCTTTCGAGCAGGATAACCGTCGTCGTCAGATGGAAGAGCGTAACAAGCTGCTGAGCCGTATTCAGGATGCCGTCAAGAAAGTCGCTGACAGCGATGGTTACGACGTCGTGATCGACGCGAACGCGGTGGCTTATGCGTCAAACGCAAAAGACATCACTGCTGACGTGCTGAAACAGGTTAAATAATTGATGTCATCTATTCGACTGGCTGATTTAGCCCAGCAGTTGGATGCAGAATTGCACGGAGATGGCGATATCGTCATCTCCGGCATTGCTTCTATGCAATCCGCCACAACTGCCCAAATCACTTTTCTTGCAAACAGCCGTTACCGCGAGCAACTCGCCCTGATTAAGGCCTCAGCCGTGGTGCTGACGGAAGCGGATCTGGAGTGGTGCCACACCGCAGCGTTGGTGGTGAAAAACCCTTACCTGACGTATGCGCGTATGGCGCAAATACTCGATACCACCCCCCAACCGGCACAAAATATTGCGCCCAGCGCCGTGATTGATCCCAGCGCCCGACTTGGTGCAAACGTCGCCATCGGTGCGAATGCGGTGATTGAAGCAGAGGTCGAACTGGGCGATAACGTGGTGATTGGCGCCGGATGTTTTGTCGGCAAAAAGACCCGCATTGGCAGCGGCACGCGTCTGTGGGCCAATGTCTCTGTTTATCACGAGATTCAGATCGGTCAGGATTGTCTGATTCAGTCCGGCACCGTTATTGGTTCTGATGGCTTTGGTTATGCCAACGATCGCGGCAACTGGGTGAAAATCCCTCAGTTAGGCGCAGTGATTATCGGCGATCGCGTGGAAATAGGTGCCTGTACCACCATTGATCGCGGTGCGCTGGATAACACTCTGATCGGCAATGGTGTTATCATAGACAACCAATGTCAGATCGCCCACAACGTGGTTATTGGTGACAATACTGCGGTTGCAGGCGGTGTGATCATGGCGGGTAGTTTAAAAATTGGTCGTTATTGTATGATTGGCGGTGCCAGCGTCATTAACGGACATATGGAAATCTGTGACAAAGTCACCGTGACCGGTATGGGTATGGTCATGCGTCCGATCACAGAGCCTGGTGTATACTCGTCAGGCATTCCGCTACAACCCAACAAAACCTGGCGCAAAACTGCAGCGCTGGTGATGAACATCGATGACATGAGCAAACGCTTAAAAGCCATCGAGCGCAAGGTCGGTAAAGACGACTGACCGCCATCCCAAAACTGACCGGCTTTCATAATAAAAGTGTTAAGCAGGGAAGCCAGGCGCCACAGAACCTATTTGCGGCCTGCGGAAGATCATGTTGATCTGTGCAGGCCGTGTTATTGATGTCATCAGATTTTTAGGACAGGAAGAGTATTTTGACTACTGAAACTCATACTCTGAAAATTGAAGAGATTTTAGAGCTGCTGCCGCACCGCTATCCGTTTCTGCTGGTAGACCGCGTGCTGGAATTTGAAGAGCACAAATACCTGCGCGCAGTGAAGAACGTTTCTGTTAATGAACCGTTTTTCCAGGGGCACTTCCCTGGTAAACCGATTTTTCCTGGCGTTCTGATCCTGGAAGCGATGGCGCAGGCCACCGGTATTCTGGCGTTTAAAAGCGTGGGTAAACTGGAGCCGGGCGAACTCTACTACTTTGCCGGCATCGACGATGCTCGCTTCAAGCGTCCGGTTGTGCCGGGCGATCAAATGATCATGGAAGTCACTTTCGAGAAAACCCGCCGTGGTCTGACCCGCTTTAAAGGCGTGGCGACCGTCGATGGCAAAATCGTTTGTGAAGCGACCATGATGTGTGCCCGTAGCCGGGAGGCATAATTCGTGATTGATCCAACCGCCACTATCCATGCCAGTTCTGTCATCGAAGAAGGTGCCATCATTGGCGCTAATGTTCACATTGGTCCGTTTTGCTTTGTTGGGGCCAACGTTGAAATCGGTGAAGGAACGGTCCTGAAATCACACGTCGTGATTAATGGCCATACGCGTATCGGCAAAGATAACCAGATCTATCAGTTCGCCTCAATTGGTGAAGTGAATCAGGATTTGAAATATGCCGGTGAACCGACGCGTGTTGAAATCGGCGATCGTAACCGCATTCGTGAAAGCGTGACGATTCATCGCGGCACCATCCAGGGCGGCCATGTCACCCAGGTTGGCAGCGATAATCTGCTGATGGTGAATGCGCACATTGCGCATGACTGCGTGATCGGCAACCGCTGTATCTTCGCCAACAACGCCACCCTCGGTGGTCACGTCACGGTCGATGATTTCGCCATTATTGGCGGCATGACGGCGGTGCATCAATGGTGCACGATTGGCGCGCATGTGATGGTTGGCGGCTGTTCTGGCGTAGCGCAGGATGTACCACCTTATGTGATTGCCCAAGGCAACCACGCCACGCCGTTCGGGATCAATATTGAAGGTCTGAAACGTCGTGGCTTCAGTAAAGAGTCACTGCACGCGATCCGCAATGCCTACAAATTGCTTTATCGCAGCGGCAGAACGCTGGATGAAGTGAAGCCTGAAATTGAAGCGATCGCGAAGCAGCACAGCGAAGTGCAGCCTTTCTACGATTTCTTTGCCCGCTCAACCCGTGGATTAATTCGTTAATCCATGTCAGCGCGTCCTTTAATGATTGCCCTGGTCGCCGGAGAAACCTCCGGCGATATTCTTGGTGCAGGCCTGATCCGTGCGTTAAAAGCGCGCCATCCTGAGGCACGCTTTGTTGGCGTAGCCGGTCCGCTGATGCAGGCGGAAGGGTGTGAAGCCTGGTACGAGATGGAAGAACTGGCGGTGATGGGCATCGTCGAAGTGCTCGGCCGACTGCGACGTCTGCTGACGATTCGCCGCGATCTCACTCAGCGCTTCAGCGAACTGCGCCCCGATGTGTTTGTCGGCATCGATGCGCCCGATTTTAATATCACGCTGGAAGGCAACCTCAAGCGTGCGGGGATTCGCACTATTCATTACGTCAGCCCGTCAGTCTGGGCATGGCGACAAAAACGCGTGTTTAAGATTGGCCGCAACACCGATCTGGTGCTGGCGTTTCTGCCGTTTGAAAAAGCCTTTTACGATCGTTATAACGTTCCCTGTCGTTTTATCGGCCATACCATGGCAGATGCGATGCCGCTGCATCCCGATAAGCTGGCTGCGCGCCGCCATCTGGCGATTGCCGATGATGCGCTCTGTCTGGCGCTGTTGCCCGGCAGCCGTGGTGCGGAAGTGGAAATGCTCAGCGCTGATTTCCTGAAAACCGCTCAATTGTTGCGCCGCCACTATCCGGCGCTGGAGATCGTGGTGCCACTGGTTAACGCCCGTCGCCGCGAGCAGTTTGAGAAAATCAAAGCCGAGGTGGCGCCGGAACTGCCGATGCATCTGTTAGATGGGCATGGGCGTGAGGCGATGATTGCGAGCGACGCCGCATTATTGGCGTCAGGCACTGCCGCACTCGAATGCATGCTGGCAAAATGCCCAATGGTAGTGGGTTACCGGATGAAGCCCGCCACTTTCTGGCTGGCGAAGCGGCTGGTGAAAACGCCGTACGTTTCGCTGCCGAACCTGCTGGCCGGGCGCGAACTGGTTACCGAGTTGCTGCAGGATGAATGCCAGCCGGACGCGCTGGCGGCGGCGTTAGATCCGCTGCTGCACGCCGGACCTGAGCGCGACACTCTGCTACAGACGTTTCATGAATTACATCAACAGATCCGCTGGAACGCCGACGAACAAGCGGCGGATGCGGTACTGGAGCTGGTGAATGCCTGATTTTATCTATCCTGCCGTCGGGCTGATTGCCGGCGTAGACGAAGTAGGGCGCGGGCCACTGGTCGGCGCGGTCGTCACTGCCGCGGTGATCCTCGATCCGGCAAAACCGATTATCGGCCTGGCGGATTCGAAAAAATTGTCAGAAAAACGCCGTCTGGCGCTGTATGACGAAATCAAAGAGAAGGCGCTGGCCTGGAGCCTGGGCCGCGCAGAGCCGGAAGAGATTGACCAGCTTAATATTCTGCACGCCACCATGCTGGCGATGCAGCGCGCGGTCGCCGGTTTGCCGATCCTACCCGACTACGTGCTGATTGATGGCAACCGCTGTCCGGCGCTGCCGATGCCGTCGCAGGCGGTGGTCAAAGGGGATAGTCTGGTGGCGGAAATAAGCGCTGCCTCCATCATTGCCAAAGTGACGCGTGATCGCGAAATGGCGGAACTCGATCTGCTGTTCCCGCAGTATGGCTTTGCGCAACACAAAGGCTATCCTACCGCGCTGCACATGGAAAAATTGACGCAGCATGGTGCCACGCCGCACCACCGTCGCAGTTTTGCTCCGGTACGCAACGCGCTGATCGATGCTGACGTACTGGCTGCCCGCCAGCCCCATACGCTTTAATAGCCTGACACTGTTTTAACCGGAAACTGATATGGCTGAACCCCGTTTTATACATCTGCGTGTCCATAGCGACTATTCGATGGTTGATGGCCTGGCGAAAACCGGGCCGCTGATCAAGAAGGCGGCTGCACTTGGCATGCCCGCGATTGCGATTACCGATTTCACTAACCTGTGTGGTTTAGTGAAGTTTTACGGTGGTGCGCACAGCGCAGGGATCAAGCCGATCATTGGTGCCGACTTCAACGTCGCCAGTGAGCTGATGGGGGATGAGTTGACCCAGCTGACAGTGCTGGCCGCCAACAACACCGGTTATCAGAACCTGACGCTATTGATTTCACGCGCCTATCAGCGAGGCTACGGTGTGGCCGGACCGATCATCGATCGTGACTGGCTGCTGGAGCTAAATGAGGGATTAATCCTGTTGTCGGGTGGACGTCGGGGCGATGTCGGTCGCAGCCTGTTGCGTGGCAATACGGCATTGGTTTCGCAGTGTCTGGCGTTTTATCAGCAGCATTTTGCCGATCGGTATTACCTGGAACTGGTGCGCACCGGTCGTCAGGATGAAGAGAGCTATCTGCACGCGGCGGTTGAACTGGCGATCGCTGAAGGTGTGCCGGTCGTCGCCACCAACGAAGTCTGCTTCATCAATGAAGAGGATTTCGACGCTCACGAAATTCGCGTTGCGATTCATGATGGCTACACGCTGGACGATCCAAAACGTCCGCGCAACTACAGTCCTCAGCAATATATGCGCAGCGAAGCGGAGATGTGTGAGCTGTTTTCGGACATCCCGGAAGCGCTGGAAAACAGCGTAGAGATTGCTAAGCGTTGTAACGTCACGGTCCGGCTGGGTGAGTACTTCCTGCCGCAATTCCCGACTGGTGACATGACCACCGAAGATTATCTGGTGGTGAAATCGCGTGAAGGGCTGGAAGAGCGTCTGGCGTTCCTGTTCCCTGATGAAGCGGAACGTGCAGAGAAACGCCCGGAATATGATGAACGTCTTGAGATTGAGCTCAACGTTATCAACCAGATGGGTTTCCCCGGCTACTTCCTGATCGTGATGGAGTTTATCCAGTGGTCGAAGGATAACGGCGTGCCGGTCGGACCGGGTCGTGGTTCCGGTGCAGGCTCGCTGGTGGCCTATGCGCTGAAAATTACCGATATCGACCCGCTGGAATTTGACCTGCTGTTCGAACGTTTCCTTAACCCGGAACGTGTTTCGATGCCCGACTTCGACGTCGATTTCTGTATGGAAAAGCGCGATCAGGTGATTGAACATGTCGCGGATATGTACGGGCGTGAGGCGGTTTCGCAGATCATTACCTTTGGTACCATGGCGGCGAAAGCGGTAATCCGCGATGTTGGCCGCGTACTGGGGCACCCTTACGGTTTCGTCGACCGTATTTCAAAACTGATCCCGCCCGATCCCGGCATGACGCTGGAAAAAGCCTTTATCGCTGAGCCGCAGCTGCCGGCCATGTATGACGCGGACGAAGAGGTTAAGGCGCTGATCGATATGGCGCGTAAGCTGGAAGGCGTCACGCGTAATGCCGGTAAACATGCTGGTGGCGTGGTGATCGCGCCGACCAAAATTACCGATTTTGCCCCGCTTTACTGCGACGAAAACGGCCAGTTCCCGGTGACTCAGTTCGACAAGAATGATGTGGAATATGCCGGGCTGGTGAAGTTTGACTTCCTCGGCCTGCGTACTCTGACCATCATCGACTGGGCGCTGAAGATGATCAATCCGCGCCGGGAAAAGCAGGGACTGGAGCCGATCGATATCGCCGCCATCCCGCTGGACGATAAAAAAAGCTTCGACATGCTGCAGCGCTCGGAAACCACTGCGGTGTTCCAGCTTGAATCGCGCGGCATGAAAGATCTGATTAAGCGTCTGAAGCCTGACTGCTTTGAAGATATGATCGCGCTGGTGGCGCTGTTCCGTCCGGGTCCGTTGCAATCCGGCATGGTGGATAACTTCATCGACCGTAAACATGGCCGTGAAGCGATCTCTTATCCTGATATTCAGTGGCAGCATGAGAGCCTGAAGCCGGTGCTTGAACCGACCTACGGCATCATTCTCTATCAGGAACAGGTGATGCAGATCGCCCAGGTCCTCTCCGGTTATACCCTTGGCGGAGCGGACATGCTGCGCCGTGCAATGGGTAAAAAGAAACCGGAAGAGATGGCCAAGCAGCGGTCGGTATTCCGTGACGGTGCGGAAAGAATGGGCATCGACGGCGAACTGTCGATGAAGATCTTCGATCTGGTAGAAAAATTTGCTGGCTACGGCTTTAACAAGTCACACTCCGCCGCGTATGCGCTGGTCTCTTATCAGACGCTGTGGCTGAAAGCCCACTATCCGGCCGAGTTTATGGCTGCGGTCATGACGGCTGATATGGACAACACCGAGAAGGTGGTGGGTCTGGTCGATGAATGCTGGCGCATGGGGCTGAAGGTCCTGCCGCCGGACATCAACTCCGGTCTGTATCAGTTCCACGTCAATGAGGCAGGTGAAATCGTCTACGGTATCGGCGCGATCAAAGGCGTCGGTGAAGGGCCCATCGAAGCGATCATCGACGCCCGTAACGAAGGCGGCTACTTCCGCGAACTGTTTGATCTCTGTGCCCGCACCGATACCAAAAAGATTAACCGCCGGGTGATGGAAAAATTGATCATGTCCGGTGCCTTCGATCGCCTTGGACCGCACCGCGCCGCGCTGATGAGTTCCCTCAGCGATGCGCTGAAAGCAGCCGATCAGCATGCCAAAGCGGAAGCGATTGGACAGGCAGATATGTTTGGCGTGCTGGCCGATGAGCCGGAGCAGGTAGAGAAATCCTACGCCAGCGTTACGCCGTGGCCAGAGCAGGTTCAGCTGGATGGCGAGCGGGAAACGCTGGGGTTATATCTTACCGGCCACCCGATTAATCAGTATCTGAAAGAAATTGAGCGTTACGTCGGCGGGGTGCGACTGAAAGATATGCATCCTACCGATCGCGGTAAAATTACCGTCGCGGCTGGTCTGGTGATCGCTGCGCGCGTAATGGTGACCAAACGCGGCAACCGAATTGGTATCTGTACTCTGGACGACCGTTCCGGCCGTCTTGAGGTGATGTTATTTACCGATGCGTTAGACAAATACCAGCAGTTGCTGGAGAAAGACCGTATCCTGATCGTCAGCGGACAGGTCAGCTTTGATGACTTCAGCGGCGGCCTTAAAATGACCGCCCGGGAAGTCATGGACATCGACGAAGCGCGCGAAAAATACGCGCGCGGACTTGCTATATCGCTGACGGACAGGCAAATTGATGACCAGCTATTAAACCGACTCCGTCAGTCCCTGGAACCCCATCGCTCAGGGACTATTCCGGTGCATCTCTACTATCAGAGAGCCGACGCGCGAGCGAAGCTGCGCTTTGGTGCAGCGTGGCGAATTTCGCCCAGCGATCGTTTACTTAACGATCTGCGCTCGTTGATTGGATCGGAGCAGGTGGAACTGGAGTTTGACTAAAACAGGAACATTATGAGTCTTAATTACCTGGATTTTGAACAGCCGATCGCAGAACTGGAAGCGAAGATTGATTCGCTGACGTCGATTGGTCGTCAGGATGATAAACACGTTAATCTGGATGAAGAAGTTCAGCGCCTGCGCGAAAAAAGCGTTGAGCTGACCCGTAAAATCTTTGCCGATTTAGGCGCATGGCAAATCGCCCAACTGGCGCGCCATCCTTTGCGTCCTTATACCTTTGATTACGTCCGTAACGCATTCGACGATTTCGATGAGCTGGCGGGTGACCGTGCTTATGCGGATGACAAAGCCATTGTCGGCGGTATTGCGCGTCTTGACGGCCGTCCGGTGATGATCATCGGCCACCAGAAAGGCCGTGAAACCAAAGAGAAAATTCGTCGTAACTTTGGTATGCCAGCACCGGAAGGATACCGTAAAGCGCTGCGCCTGATGGAAATGGCTGAGCGGTTTAAAATGCCTATCATCACCTTCATCGACACCCCTGGCGCCTATCCGGGCGTGGGCGCCGAAGAGCGTGGTCAGTCAGAAGCCATTGCACGCAACCTGCGTGAGATGTCGGGTCTGAAAGTGCCGGTCATCTGTACGGTGATTGGCGAAGGCGGTTCCGGTGGTGCGCTGGCGATTGGCGTGGGCGATAAAGTTAACATGCTGCAGTACAGCACCTATTCGGTGATCTCTCCGGAAGGCTGTGCTTCGATTCTGTGGAAGAGCGCTGACAAAGCGCCTCTGGCTGCGGAAGCGATGGGCATTACCGCTCACCGTCTGAAAGAGCTGAAGCTGATCGACTCGGTTATTCCTGAGCCGTTAGGCGGTGCGCATCGTCATCCGGTCGATATGGCGCAGTCGCTGAAACAGCAACTGCTGGCCGACCTGGCCGATCTCGACGGTCTGAGCACTGAAGAGCTGCTGGATCGTCGTTATCAGCGTCTGATGAGCTACGGCTACGCCTGATTAGGCTGATGGTCAAAACAAAGCGGACTCCGGTCCGCTTTTTTTATGCCGCCAGCCTCACTCTGCCCGATATTCCGCATGCCCCGCCGCCTGCACTGCTCTCCGCCTACACCTTCAATCGGTTAGCGTATATGCTTACCCGATGCCACGACAAAGGGAGGTGAGCATTGAATATTCTGGCGATCATGGGCGCGCACGGCGTGTTTTATAAAGATGAGCCGTTGCGTGAACTCGACGCGGCATTAAAACTGCAAGGTTTTCAGCTACTTTATCCGAGAAACAGCGACGATCTGCTCAAGCTGATTGAACACAATCCGCGTATCAGCGGGGTGATCTTTGACTGGGATGCGCACAACAGCCCGGAACTGTGCGGCGAGATCAATCAGCTCAATGAATACCTGCCGCTCTATGCTTTCATCAATACCCATTCGCAGATGGATATCAGCGTCAATGAGATGCGGATGCCGCTGCACTTCTTTGAATACGCGCTCAACGCAGCCGACGATATCGCGCTGCATATCCGTCAGTACACCGATGACTATATTGACCACATCACGCCACCGCTGACTAAAGCGTTGTTCACCTACGTCAAAGAGGGTAAGTACACCTTCTGCACGCCCGGTCACATGGCGGGCACCGCCTTTCAGAAAAGCCCGGTCGGCTGCCTGTTCTATGATTTCTTCGGCGCCAACACCCTGAAGTCCGATATCTCAATTTCGGTGACGGAACTCGGCTCGCTGCTCGATCATACCGGCCCGCATCTTGAGGCGGAAGAGTATGTAGCGCGCACCTTTGGCGCTGAGCAGAGTTACATGGTGACCAACGGCACCTCGACCTCCAATAAAATTGTCGGGATGTACGCGGCACCCGCCGGCAGCACGGTGCTTATAGACCGTAACTGCCACAAGTCGCTGACTCATCTGTTGATGATGAGCGATCTGGTCCCAATCTGGCTGAAGCCAACCCGCAACGCGCTGGGTATTCTGGGCGGTATTCCAAAACAGGAATTCACTCGCGCCAGCATCACGCAAAAAGTGGCGGCGACCGAACGTGCCAGCTGGCCGGTCCACGCGGTGATCACCAACTCGACCTATGACGGCCTGCTGTATAACACCCAGTACATCAAAGAGACGCTGGATGTGCCGTCGATTCACTTTGATTCCGCCTGGGTGCCCTATACCAACTTCCACCCGATTTACGCCGGTAAAAGCGGCATGAGTGGTGAACGTATTCCGGGCAAAGTGGTGTATGAAACCCAGTCAACCCACAAGCTGCTGGCGGCCTTTTCACAGGCATCGATGATTCACATTAAAGGCGACTATGACGAGCAGACCTTTAACGAAGCCTACATGATGCATACCACCACCTCACCGAATTACGCCATTGTCTCGTCGATTGAAACCGCGGCGGCGATGCTGCGCGGTAACCCGGGCAAGCGACTGATCAATCGTTCGGTGGAACGCGCCCTGCATTTCCGTCGCGAGATCCAGCGCCTGCGCGAAGAGTCTGATAGCTGGTTCTTTGATATCTGGCAGCCGGAACAGATCGATGAGGCGCAATGCTGGCCGATCCAGCCAGGCGACGAGGCGTGGCACGGCTTTACCCAGGCCGATCGCGATCATATGTATCTCGATCCGATCAAAGTCACCATTCTGACGCCGGGCATGAGCGAACTGGGTGAGATGGCTGACGAGGGGATCCCGGCCGCGCTGGTGGCCAGATTCCTGGATGAGCGTGGCATCGTGGTAGAGAAAACCGGTCCCTATAACCTGCTGTTCCTGTTCAGTATTGGCATCGACAAAACCAAAGCGATGAGCGTGCTGCGCGGGCTGACCGAGTTCAAACGCGCCTACGATCTTAATCTGCGGGTGAAAAACATGTTGCCGGATCTCTATGCTGAAGATCCCGACTTCTACCGCAACATGCGGATCCAGACGCTGGCGCAGGGCATTCATCAGTTGATCCGCCATCACGATCTGCCGCGGCTGATGCTGCAGGCGTTTGATGTGCTGCCGGAAATGAAGATGACGCCACATCAGGCGTTCCAGCAGCAGGTGAAAGGCAATATTGAAACTGTCGATATCAGTCAGCTGGTCGGACGGATCTCAGCCAACATGATTTTACCCTATCCGCCGGGCGTGCCGCTGGTGATGCCGGGAGAGATGATTACCGAAGAGAGCCGTGCGGTACTCGATTTCCTGCTGATGCTGTGCAGCATTGGTCGTAACTATCCGGGCTTTGAAACCGATATTCATGGCGCCACGCTGACCGAAGAAGGGGAATATCGCGTTCGGGTGTTGAAAAACGACGCTGGTTAAGAACTTTGTAGATTGTCAGCTACCGGGTGCCTGCGTAAGGTAGGCACTCGTCTGAACTTAAGGAATTGAAATGCTGCAGTTAACGGCTATCCACCACATTGCGATCATCGCGTCAGATTATCAGCGCAGCAAAGCGTTCTACTGTGACGTGCTCGGCTTCAGCCTGCTGGGCGAATATTACCGCGAAGCTCGCGACTCATGGAAAGGGGACCTGGCGCTTCAGGGTCAGTACACGATTGAACTGTTCTCTTTTCCTCAGCCACCGGCACGGGTCAGCCATCCTGAAGCCTGCGGCCTGCGTCATCTGGCGTTCACCGTGCCGGATGTTGAGGCAGCGGTCGCAACGCTGGCGCAGAAAGGCGTCGTGTGCGAGCCAATCCGCATTGATGAACTGACCGGCAAACAGTGTACTTTCTTTGCCGATCCAGATGGTTTGCCGCTGGAGCTTTATCAGGCGTAAAATAGCGCGCTCAGTGGGCCACATCCGGTGGCCCGATTGTCTGGATTGCGCCATGTCTTTGTCTGCTTTTAATTCACTGCTGCAACCGGATGCCGCGCTGGTGGTGGCATTCAGCGGCGGACTCGATTCAACCGTGCTGCTGCATCAGGCATGGCGATGGCAACAGCACTCTCCTCAATCCCGCCTGCGGGCACTGCACGTGCATCACGGACTGAGTCCGAACGCCGATCGCTGGGCAGCGCACTGCATGGCGCTCTGCCAGCAATGGCAGTTACCGTGTGAGGTGTTGCGGGTCAGGGTCGATGGGCGTGACAGCGGCATTGAAGCAGCCGCCCGCACCGCTCGCTATCAGGCGCTGAGCACGGCGCTGCAGCCGGGCGAAATTTTACTGACGGCTCAGCATCTCGACGATCAATGTGAAACCTTGTTACTGGCGCTGAAGCGTGGCAGCGGCCCGGCCGGCTTAGCCGCGATGCCGCAATCCCGCTCGCTGGGCGCGCATCGTCTGTTACGGCCGTTGCTCAATCATTCCCGCCAGTCGCTGGAGCAGTATGCCCGGACGCATCAGCTGGTGTGGGTTGAGGATGAGAGCAATCAGGATTTGCGCTACGACCGCAACTTTCTGCGCCAGCGTCTGCTGCCTGAACTCAGTCAGCGCTGGCCCCATTTTGCCGAGGCGACGGCCCGTAGCGCGGCACTCTGCAGCGAGCAGGAGCAGTTGCTGGATGAGCTGCTGGCTGAACAGCTCAGTGCGCTGATCCAGCCTGACGGCAGCTTGCACTTTCCGCCCTTACTGACGATGAGTGAGGCGCGCGCCAATGCGCTGCTGCGCCGCTGGATCGCGGGTCAGAGCGGGGTGATGCCGTCACGAGATGGCCTGAACCGCATCCGTAATGAGGTGATGGCGAGTCGCGAAGATGCCCAGCCGCGGTTGCAGTTTGGTCAGGCTGAACTGCGACGCTATCGCCAGCAACTCTACTGGCTGCCGCGGCTCAGCGCGTTACGCGATATCCAGCTGGCGTGGCCCGATCTTCACCAGCCGCTGCGGTTGCCTGACGATCTGGGCACGTTGCAGGCCAGCCAGTCTCAGCGCCCGTTACGTCTTCCCCGACAGGATGAGCAGATCAGCGTGCGGTTTCACGCCCACGGCCAGATTCATCTGGTGGGGCGCAGCGGCGGACGGGAAATGAAGAAGGTGTGGCAGGCGTTGCACATTCCGCCGTGGCAACGCGAACGGATTCCGTTAATTTTTTACAACCAGACGCTGGTCTGCGCGCCGGATCTCTTCATTACCCGTGAGGGCGCGGCCATCGACCAGCATGGCTGGCAGGCTGTCTGGCATTCAAAATAAAAACGCAGGAGAGCAATGATGAAAACGTGGATCGCGGCGTGTTTACTGGCCGCCGCGCTACCGGCCTGGGCGGCGGGTGATGCGCAGAGCGGGGCGCAGAAAGCAGCCAGCTGTATGGCCTGTCACGGTGCAGAAGGAAAGGCCTCGGTGCCGCTCTATCCTAACCTGGCAGGGCAACAGGCGGCCTATCTTGAGCATGCCCTGCAGGCGTACAAAAAAGGTGAACGCAGCGGGGGTCAGGCCGAGGTGATGAAAGCGTTTGTCGCGGGATTAAGTGATGCAGATATGGCGGATTTAGCGGCGTACTACGGTTCGTTACAGCCCTGAAAGAGGAAAGGGCGGGGAAGTCCCGCCCGGAAAGCGTGGATTATTCTGCGCTGACAACTACCGTTCCCAGCTCCGGATGCGTGAAGCTGGCGATATGGTCGAGGCGTAACTCGCGGGTTTCACCGTCAAGATCGATGGCCAGATATTCCACATTTTTACGTGAAAAAATCTCGCTGGCCTTCGCTTTGAGCTGCTCGCCATTTTTCATTTCCAGCGACAGCATCCAGTTATTTTGGCAGGCGAGTTCCAGGTTGTCGTAATCATCGCAATTGATGGGTTGGTACGCTTCATTTATCAACATAGTCGCTCACCAATAAGTTAGCAGCGGCGTAGGCCGCCTGTTCCCTGACAGAAGAGTTTAGCGCAGTATTTGCGGCAATATCATTAAGCGCCTTCAATGCGCAGCCAATCGCATCGGGTATGTAACCTAAATCCCCGCTGCCGATTTCGGCATATTTTCGGCGAACTAACTCACAATAATTTTGCACGTGGCCCTCCTCAGCAGAGCGTCAATACTCTGGTTAACTGGCGACTATATCACAGCCATTTGCAGGAAATCAGCCCGCTTAAAGCAGGAACAGCACGCAAAACACTGCTAAAGTGACAGATTCCGCTGTCTGACGCGGAAAGAGTCAAAGCACAAAAGGTTAAGTTGATGAACAGGTTATCGGCAGTAAACACCCTAAGCGTACGGGAAGGTGGCAGATGATTATGCTGTCACGCAGTGTTGAAATCCCGGAGAGTGAAATTGAGCTGACCGCGATTCGGGCGCAGGGCAACGGGGGACAACATGTCAATAAAGCCAGCACGGCGATACATTTGCGGTTCGATATTGCCGCGTCCTCGTTGCCACCCTTTTATAAACAGCGACTGCTGGCCGCCAGTCACCATCTGATTACGCGCGAAGGGATTGTGGTGATTAAGTCGCAGGAGCACCGCAGTCAGGAGATGAACCGCGAAGCGGCGCTGCAGCGTCTGGTTAATCTGATTCGGGAACTGAGTACGGTAGAAAAGGCTCGTCGTGCCACGCGGCCGACCCGCGCCTCTAAAGAACGACGGCTGGAGGGGAAAGCCCGGCGTAGTACCACTAAGTCGATGCGCGGTAAGGTGCAATAAAAAACGCCCCGCAAGCGGGGCGTCTGAAACGATTACTTATTCAATGCTTTCAGCAGGAAGTCGACGATCTCATCCTGCTTGATCATCTGCTTCTCACCGGCACGGCGCGCTTTATATTCAATCTCCTGATTGTCGAGATTGCGATCGCCAATCACGATGGTGTGCGGCACGCCAATCAGTTCCATGTCAGCAAACATCACGCCCGGACGCTCTTTACGGTCATCCAGAATGACATCCACGCCTTTGGCACGCAGCGTCGCGTACAGCTCTTCCGCCAGCTCTTTCACCCGGAACGATTTCTGCATATTCATTGGCAGAATCGCCACTTCGAACGGTGCCAGCGCCGCAGGCCAGATAATGCCGCGTTCGTCATGATTCTGTTCAATTGCCGCCGCGACCACGCGCGTAATGCCGATGCCGTAGCAGCCCATGCTCATCACCTGGTTGCGGCCATCTTCACCCTGAACCGAGGCTTTCATCGCATCAGAGTATTTGGTGCCGAGTTGGAAGATGTGTCCCACTTCGATACCGCGTTTAATCTGCAAGGTGCCTTTGCCATCCGGGCTGAGATCGCCTTCAACCACGTTACGGATATCCGCTACGCTGGCCAGCGGCAGATCGCGCTCCCAGTTGATGCCAAAGTAGTGTTTACCGTCGACGTTTGCGCCAGCGCTGAAATCACTCATCTTCGCCACGGTACGATCGGCGATAATCGGCATCTTCAGGCCGACCGGACCGATAGAACCTGGACCGGCACCTACGGCAGCACGGATCTCTTCTTCGGTAGCGAACACCAGCGGCGCAGCCACGATGTCCGCTTTTTCCGCTTTGATCTCATTCAACTGATGATCGCCGCGCACCAGCAGGGCAACCAGCGCATGGCCGCTCTCTTCGGCACCTTTTACGATCAGCGTCTTCACCGTCTGCTCAATCGGCAGCTGGAATTGCTCTACCAGTTCGGCGATAGTTTTGGCATCTGGTGTATCAACGATGCGCATTTCCTGCGTCGGCTGAGCGCGTTCCCCGGCCGGGGCAACCGCTTCGGCCAGCTCGATATTTGCCGCATAATCCGATTCAGTAGAGAAGATCACATCATCTTCACCGCTCTGCGCCAGCACCTGGAACTCATGTGACGCGCTGCCGCCGATCGAGCCGGTATCCGCCTGCACCGCGCGGAAATCCAGCCCCATGCGAGTGAAGCTCTGGCTGTAAGCCCGGTACATTGCCTCGTATGTTTCCTGCAACGACTCCTGAGAAACGTGGAACGAGTAAGCATCTTTCATAATGAATTCACGTGAACGCATCACGCCAAAACGCGGGCGCACTTCATCACGGAATTTGGTCTGAATCTGATACAGATTTAGCGGCAGCTGCTTATAGGAGCTCAGCTCGTTACGGATCAGGTCAGTGACCACTTCTTCATGCGTCGGGCCAAGCACGAACGGACGATCATGGCGATCCGCAATACGTAACAGTTCCGGGCCATACTCTTCCCAGCGACCGCTCTCTTGCCATAAATCGGCAGGCTGCACGACCGGCATTGAAATCTCAATCGCGCCGGCGTTGTTCATCTCTTCACGCACGATGTTTTCGACTTTTTTCAGCACGCGCACCCCGGTCGGTAACCAGGTATACAAGCCAGAAGCCAGTTTGCGGATCATACCGGCGCGCAGCATCAGCTGATGGCTGATCACTTCAGCGTCGGAAGGCGTCTCTTTCTGAGTAGAGAGCAGATATTGAGTAGTACGCATTGATTACGATTCCAGTTGATCGGAAAGTCACAGACAGAATTTTGCTGGCGGCTAGTGTACCAGTGAGATCACCGGCTCAAAAGCGGGTTTTAACGCGGGTCGATGGCGATCACTTCCGTTCCGGCCGCGTCGATCCGCCAGCGCACATTAAAATCGATCAGCCAGGCGGCATATTCCCGCTGCTCCACTTCGCCTTTACGGTAAGCCGGACGGGGATCCTGCGCCAGGACTTCGCTGATAAAGCGCGCTAAATGCGGGTAGCGCGGCTGCAGCTGCTGCAATTGCTGTTGCGCCTGATCCGAGAAGCGGACCGGCATATCAGCGGCTGGCGCTGCCTGAGCAAAACCTGCCTCGGCGTGCGGTAAGGCTTCTGCAAACGGCAGGTAAGGTTTGATATCAACTACCGGCGTCCCGTCGACCAGATCCAGACTGCCGAGTTGCAGGATGACCTGCTGTTTATCGATATGGATGCCCTTAAGCTCAACCAGTGACATACCAATCGGATTAGGTCGAAAGGTTGAGCGGGTCGCGAAAACCCCGATGCGCGCATTGCCGCCGAGACGGGGCGGACGTACCGTTGGTCGCCAGCCACCCGCCATGGTCTGATGGAACACGAACAGCAGCCACAGATGGCTGAAAGCTTCCAGCCCGCGCACTGCTTCCGGCTGGTTATAAGGTGCCAGCAGGTGCAGCTCGCCGCCGCCATCCTGCACCAGACCAGGCTGGCGTGGTACGGCAAACTTCTCTTTCCACGGCGAGCGGATTACCCCAATTTGCGCAAAGGCGAAGTCACTCATTGATTACTGACTTTCAGCGCCGAACCCTGGCACACTGCCTGGCGATAGCAGCCTGGCGTACCGGTTACGATTTCGCATTTATGCAGCAGTACCGCATTGGCTTTCATCTGAGAGGCGCGGATCTGCAGGCGTTTACGTGCAGTGGCGATGTTAGCGGGTGAGTTCTGATTACTGATCTGACAATCTTCAGCAGAGACTTCGCCGAGATCGCGGAATGGTTTGCTGACCAGATCGGCCGCATCGGTATAGAGCTTAACCGGCGCAGGACGTGGCGTAGGTTTACGGGTCGGTTCGCTGGATTGCTGCGGACGAGAAGGTGCGCTGCTTATTGGGTGATATTCGTGAACACACCCGGTCAGCATCAATGCTAACAAGCAGAGCGGTAAAAAACGCATGGCAACATCCTCAAGTTTCAAAAAGTGGCGTTATTGAAACAAGGACCAGAATAAATAACAAGTCGGGCAGGGCACCCAATAACAGAAAGGGCGGCATAGCGCCGCCCTGGAAGAGAGGAGTAACCGAATTACCAGCCTTTAACGGCGCCGCCGTTGAAGACTTTGTTTGCGGCTTCGTTGACTTCGTCAGACTGGTAAGCCTGTACGAACTTCTTCACGTTTTCCGCATCTTTATTGTCTTCACGTGCCACAATCAGGTTCACGTAAGGAGAATCTTTATCTTCGACAAAGATGCCATCTTTAGCCGGCGTCAGACCGATCTGGCTGGCGTAGGTGGTATTGATAACCGCCAGCGCAATCTGCTGATCGTCGAGTGAGCGCGGCAGCTGTGGCGCTTCCAGCTCAACAATTTTCAGATGTTTTGGGTTCTCGGTGATATCCAGTGAGGTCGGCAGCAGGCCCACGCCATCTTTCAGCTTGATCAGACCCACTTTCTGCAGCAGCAGCAGGGTACGGCCCAGGTTGGTCGGGTCGTTAGGAATCGCGACCTGAGCTCCGTCCTGCAACTCATCCAGTGACTTAATCTTTTTCGAGTAGCCCGCGATAGGGTAGACGAAGGAGTTACCGACTGATACCAGCTTGTAGCCACGATCTTTGATCTGCTGATCCAGATACGGCTTGTGCTGGAAAGCATTGGCGTCGATGTCGCCTTTGCTCAGCGCTTCGTTAGGCAGCACGTAATCGTTAAACGTCACCAGTTCAACGTCGAGGCCATATTTCTCTTTCGCGACTTTCTGCGCTGCTTCAGCTACCTGCTGCTCAGCACCGACAATCACGCCCACTTTAATATGGTTGGGATCTTTCTCTTTTTGATCGCATCCTGCCAGCGCAATTGCGCCAATCAGTGCACCCACAGCGGCAATTTTTTTAAATCTGAAAGACATATCCTTTCCTTAATAGTGATATTGCTGGCTTACTTATGGGACACCGCACGTACGATGCGGTCACCACAGAATTGAATGAGATACACCAAAACCACTAACAACACCAATACCGTATTCATCACCGTGGCGTTGTAGCCGATATAACCGTACTGATAACCGATCTGACCCAGACCGCCTGCTCCCACTGCGCCGCCCATTGCGGAGTAACCGACCAGCGTAATCAGGGTGATGGTCGCCGCGTTGACCAGGCCAGGCATCGCTTCAGGTAACAGAACCTTGCGGATAATCTGCATTGGCGTAGCGCCCATCGCGCGTGACGCTTCAATCAGTCCGGTGGGCAGTTCCAGCAGAGCATTTTCCACCATACGTGCAATAAAAGGTGCGGCGCCGACGGTTAACGGCACAATCGCGGCCTGTAAGCCAATCGACGTACCGACGATGACGCGGGTAAACGGAATCATCCAGACCAGCAGGATAATAAAAGGAATCGAACGGAAGATATTCACCAGCGCCGAGAGCACGCGGTAGAGCCCCTGATTCTGCAGAATCTGTCCCGGACGGGTGACATACAGCAACACGCCGACTGGCAGACCCAACACAAAGCCAAAGAAGCCCGAGACAAAGGTCATCATCAGCGTTTCCCATACGCCGCGCCCCAGCAACCACATCATCGCCTCAGACATAACCTAACACCTCTACTTTCACGTGATTCTCCTGCAGCCAGGCGATGGCCTGACGGGTATCGCTTTCTGTGCCGTGCATTTCGGCCAGCATAATGCCGAACTTCACACCGCCGGCATAATCCATCTGGGCACTGATAATGTTGTTATTGACGTTGTAACGGCGTGCCGCTTCCGACAACAGCGGCGCATCGACAGATTTGCCGGTGAACTCCAGACGCAGCAGCGGCACACTATCGTGGCTGGCGGCGGCTGATAGACGCTGCTGATAGTCATCCGGGATATCCAGATGCAGCGTCGACTGAATGAACTGCTGCGCCAGCGGCGTTTTCGGATGTGAGAAGACTTCACTGACGCTATCTTTCTCAATCAGTTCACCCTGACTGATGACGGCGACCTGGTCACAGATGCGTTTCACCACATCCATCTCATGGGTGATCAGCAGAATGGTCAGGCCGAGCCGGCGGTTAATGTCTTTCAGCAGCTCCAGAATCGAGCGGGTCGTGGCCGGATCGAGGGCGCTGGTGGCTTCATCACACAGCAGCACCTTAGGATTACTGGCCAGGGCACGGGCAATCGCGACGCGTTGCTTCTGGCCGCCGGAAAGGTTTGCAGGCCAGGCATCATGCTTATCGGACAGGCCGACCAGCTCCAGCAGTTCAGCGACTCGCGCCTTAATCTGCTCGCGTGACAGGTTACCCAGCTCCAGCGGCAGCGAAACGTTGCCGGCGACGGTGCGGGAATTCATCAGGTTAAAGTGCTGAAAGATCATGCCGATCTGACGACGCGCCTGGGTCAGCTGGCGTTCGTTAAGCGCGGTCAGGTCAGCGCCATCCACCAGTACCCGGCCCGAAGTAGGGCGTTCAAGCAGGTTAACGCAACGAATCAATGTACTTTTGCCGGCACCGGAAGCCCCGATGACGCCATAAATTTGTCCGGCAGGCACGTGCAGACTGACGTCAGATAACGCCTGAATGGTACGGTTGCCTTGCTGAAACACCTTGGTGATATTTTCTAATTTAATCATTACGTTATTTATTATCGTGTTGCGTTGTCCGTGGTGTGGCAGGCGGTTAAGCCTGATATGCTGTCAAAGCTGGATGGATGGTAAGGCATCCAGACGTCTAAATCAATGGAAGTGATTCAATCTGGCATTCTCCCTTTTATAGCAATCATGCGATACTGATCGGCAATTTTTACAGCAGGAGTTTCTACGTGGCGAATAAAGTCCCAGCCATTTTTCTTGATCGCGATGGCACCCTTAACGTCGACCATGGCTATGTCCATGAAATTGATGATTTCCAGTTCATTGACGGCACTATTGAGGCGCTGCAGCAACTGAAGCAGATGGGTTTTGCGCTGGTGGTGGTGACCAATCAGTCTGGCATTGCGCGCGGCATGTTTACTGAAGATACCTTTATGCGCCTGACCGAGTGGATGGACTGGTCATTAGCCGATCGCGATGTGGATCTGGATGGCATCTATTTCTGTCCGCATCATCCTGAGGCGGCGGTCGAAGAGTTCCGCCAGGAGTGTGATTGCCGCAAACCGCAGCCGGGCATGCTGTTAACCGCCCAGCAGGAACTGCATATTGATATGGCCGCTTCTTATATGGTGGGTGACAAGCTGGAAGATATGCTGGCGGGTCAGGCTGCGGGTGTCGGTAAAAAAGTACTGGTGCGCAGCGGTAAGCCGGTCACCGCCGAAGGCGAAGCCGCAGCAGACTGGGTAATTGATAGCCTTGCCGCGCTGCCGGCACGCATCAAACAGGGCTAAAACGGCGCTTTTGTGCAAATTTCAGACGAACAGCAAAAAAGTTTGAATTTGCACTTGCGCTATCTGAAGCGTTCCCTATAATGCGCCTCCACTGACACGGAACACCGGCTTACGGAGAGACGGGTCAGCAGGCACAGGAGACTGTGCCGCCGGAGAAAAGCTTCTGAAAAAGAGGTTGACTCTGAGGGAGGAAAGCGTAATATACGCCTCCTCGCGACAGGACGCTAACGCACTGTTCGCACTGCTCTTTAACAATTTATCAGACAATCTGTGTGGGCACTCGCAGGATTGATATCAGCGTCTCCGGACGTAAAAAATATCAAGTCTCACGAG